>JBKOUZ010000084.1:0-107961 GCA_046723715.1 Acidobacteriota bacterium
CCGTTCGCTCGGTCCCGAGCGAATCATCAATGAAATAAAAGCGCTGGTCCGAGCCGGATATCGGGAAGTAGTGCTCAGCGGAATTAATCTGGGACGCTGGGGGCGAGATCTTCCAACTCGCGTGGGAACGGCCGGCCAGGCTCATGTAGGCAGGGCCGCCCTCGGCCGTCCGGGAGAGCGAAACTCGCCTGTATCCTTTGTCGACCTCATTCACTCAATCCTCGCGGAGACTCCCCTCGAGAAACTTCGCATCTCCTCGGTCGAACCGATGGACTGGACCGACGACCTGATTTCAGTGATGGCCTCATCGCCGCGTATTGCCAAGCACGCGCATGTCCCCATGCAGTCCGGCAGCGACGCGGTGTTGCGGCGCATGCATCGCAAGTATCGCCCGTGGCATTACCGTGACAAGATAAAAAAAATCCGCGCTGCAATGCCCACAGCGGCGATCGGCGCCGATGTGATGGTCGGATTTCCGGGCGAGGACGACGCGGAATTCGATTCCACGCGGAAGATGGTCGAAGAGTTGCCGTTCACTTACCTGCACGTTTTCACGTATTCGGCGCGTCCGGGAACGCCCGCCGCCGAGATGCCGAAGCACGTGCCAGTTCACATTGCGCGCGAACGAAATCGAATGCTTCGAGAACTAGCATCGAAAAAGAAGTTGGCGTTCATGCGTCTTTTTATAAGCAAAAGTCTTGAGGCGATTACGCTGAACGCAATCGGAAACGACTCTGAAGGTGCGTACACCGAATGCCTTACCGATAACTATCTCAAGCTCCGCCTGCGAGGAAGTCATCAAGCAAATCGCTGGCAGAATGTGAAAGTTCAAGGAATCGGGCACGCATCGCTACTTGGATTTCCCGGCTTAGGCCAATGAATGTCTGCACCGGGTTGCTCGTAGTTCGGCAATAGACGATGCGTAGTCGGGTGCTCTTGGACACTGGAGCTTTCCAAGCCTTATTCGTCTACGTTGTCCAGTGCCCAGATGGCGCCGGTAGATTGCGAGGCTGCAACGGCGATCCGCCCTCGTGCCACCGATAGCCCCACATCAGAAAGGCGCGTGGGGACCATGACAGATGGATCGTCAAAACCCTTCAGGCAAAATGGGGAACCCAGTACTCTTCCACGAGCTGCATCAAAACGTGCGCCCCACACCTTATAGAAGCCTCTCGGCCCCGAGACGAAATAGATCGTCTTTCCATCTGGGGACCATCGCGGTTTGTCATCCCATTGCTGAGAGTTGGTTACTCGAGTCCATGGGCCTCCCCGCGCCGGCACCGCGTAGATTGTAGATTCGCGCCCGCTGGCAACATCGCGTACGGCTTCAAACGTGATCCAGCGACTATCTGGTGAGACCTGTCCCAGAAAAAGGTAATACGCGGAACTCGCAGCCACCTTTTCCGGGGGCAATTCAGCGTCGAGCGGTAGCAGCCAAATCTCAGCCTTTAGCGTTGGTTTATCCCACCCCGAAGTCCAGCTCCCGAGAGGTCGGGGCAAGCTGCCTCACTTTTTTAGCGCAATCCCCAGTTCCCGCAACTGCCTCTCGCTCACTGGCGTGGGCGCATCGCACATCAGATCGACAGCCCTTGCAGTCTTTGGGAACGGAATCACCTCTCGCAGACTCTCCGCTCCAGCGAGGATCATGACGATGCGATCCAGCCCCAGCGCAATTCCTCCGTGCGGAGGCGTGCCGTACTCCAGCGCCTCCAGGAAAAACCCGAAGCGTGACTTCGCTTCTTCCTCGGTCATACCCAGTGCGCGGAAGATTTTGCGCTGAATATCCTGCCGGTGAATACGAATCGATCCCGATCCCAACTCGGTCCCATTTAGCACCACGTCATAGGCCAGCGCGCGAACGGCACTCAAAGTCGATTGCGGATCGTTGACCGAATCTACTCCCTGCTCGAGCAGCTTCATATCTTCGTCATGCGGAGAGGTAAACGGATGATGGGCGGCCACCCACTGCTTCTCACCCTCGTCCCATTCGAACATGGGAAAATTCGTGACCCACAGGAAGCGGTAATCCTTCGACGGATCACCCGTCTTCTTGAAGATTCCATGCCGGTCGGCATATTTCTGGGCCAAGGCTAACCGCAACAAACCTGCTGACGCGTAGATTGCCAACTCTGCCGGAGTTACTTTGCGATGCGCTGGCATTGCCGTTTGCGGTCCAGCCTGCGCCGATCCTGCGACCAACACAATCAGGTCGTCGTCGCCCATGTCGATCTTCCTGCCAATGGCGGCTGCCGCATCGGGATACTTGTTGCTGATGCGCTTGAAATCTTCATACACGCGCGCGCCGCCCTTCGAGTGGAACATGGGCTTAATATCATCGCGCTCTTTGCGCGAAAGCTCGCCGACTCTGGGAGTACGGATCGCAATCAACGGCAGATTTGCATTAATTGCCAGTTCCTGAAGATTTTCCGCAGTGAAGCAATCGCGAACGTCTGTGAAGGCAGGCAGGCGCAAATCGGGTTTATCGATTCCATACAATCGAATTGCCTCGTCATAATCCATCCGCGGGAAAGGAGTCGCAATCTTTTCCCCCGTCGCCGCGAAGGCCGCCATCAGAAACCCTTCAACGACTTCCCACACGCGCTCCGCCTGTGGATACGACATTTCCAAATCGATCTGCGTGAACTCCGGCTGCCGGTCGGCACGCAGATCTTCGTCGCGGAAGCAGCGCACAATCTGGAAATACTTATCAAATCCCGAAATCATCAGGATTTGCTTGAATAACTGCGGCGATTGAGGCAAGGCATAGAACGTGCCCGGCTGCACCCGGCTGGGCACCAGATAGTCGCGCGCGCCTTCCGGGGTCGATCGCGTCATAAAAGGCGTTTCGATTTCGAAGAATCCCTGCCCGGACAAATAGTCGCGGATCGCCTTGGCAACTTTATGCCGCGTCTCGATGTTGAACTGCATTACCTCTCGACGCAGATCGATGTATCGGTATTTCAGCCGCGTCTCTTCATTGGTCAGCGCCGTGTCGGAAGGCAAGAATGGCGGCAGTTTCGACTCGTTCAGAATGCGAATTTCCTGGACCACCAGTTCGACTTCACCGGTCGGAATGTTCTTGTTAATGGTATCGGCATCACGCAGCTTCACAGTGCCAATCGCCGCAATAACGTACTCATTGCGCAGTTCCTCAGCCCTGTCGTGCGCGGCGGCATTGACTTCACGATTGAAGACGACCTGTGTTGCCCCGGTGCGGTCGCGCAAATCGATGAAAATAATATTCCCGAGGTCGCGCCGGCGGTTCACCCATCCCATGAGAACAGCTTTTTTCCCAGCGTCCGACGGCCGCAGCGTTCCGCACATGTCGGTGCGGCGTAAATCTCCTAAGAAATCGAGCAAAATGTGTCCTTACAGTGAGAATGACGGCTTGTGGTTGAACCAAGGATTATAAATGCTTTCACGCAGCGCACCCGTAGCCGCCCTCGTCACGAGGGAAGCGAGCGTCAAGGCCCTCGCCTTCGTCGTCCTTCTGGGTATCTCAGTGGGCCTTTGAGCATCTACTATAAGCACAATGGCGGCAGTTCAACCCAGGCTTGAGACGAGTCTTCCGCACGCTGTTCCGCGGCTTCTGGTGGAACTGCCGTCACGCCCTCGCCTGTTCTTCAGTAATGTCCATGCGCTTGTCTCGCGTGCGCAATTTTCGTTGCTCCAACTCGACTGCCCGCCGGGCGAGTTCTGGCCGGATGTGTTCGTCATGCGTAGTCTTCCGTGGGGCCGGTTTCTAGAATCGGCCGTGCTCCACGTTGCCGCGGCTGTCCTGTTGGTTGCTTTCACGCGGCTGTTTGCAGTTCCCCAGCGAGTGGTCGCCGTGCCAATCTTCGAACATAGCCAGTTGGTCTACTACAGCGCGTCTGATTTACTGCCACCGCTCGATACGCGTGATGCCCCATCCGAGCAGGCGCAGAAGGCCGATCCGGAATTCTCCCGGCAGCCCATCATTTCGGTTCCTCGCGAAGCTGATAATCGGGTTCAAACCATCGTGACTCCACCGGGTATCAAGCTGAAACGTGACATCGTTCTGCCCAACATGGTCGCGTGGGCGGACGAGATGCAGCCAAGGCTGGCAGTTCCAGATGCACCGCTGACGCCTGCCGGCGAGATCCGACGCATGCCGCGGATGGAGAACTCGGTGGTACGTCCGCCGCCGGATGCGGCGCGCGTAAATCAAAGTCGCTATGGACCCGCCCTGCAGAATACGGTCGTGGCGCCTCCGCCAGAATTGCAAGGTTCCAATTCATCCCTCGCTTTTCAGGGACTGCAGCCTGCTCTGATTGCTCCTCCACCCAATGTGCAGTCATCGGTTCGCACCATAGGTGAAATGGAAATCGCCCCAAGCGCAGTGATCGCTCCGGCCCCGCGGTTGCCCGTCGCTGCGCAACGCGCCGCTCCGGGCGCAAGACTCGGTGCCGCCGGCGCCTCGGTCGTGCCTCCGCCTCCATCCGTCTCTAGCTCAATAGGCTCGGCTTCATTCGCTGGATCGCGAGGGCGGGTCATTGCCTTGAACCTGCGTCCGGCTGTGGGCGCTCCTCCCGCAGATCCGGCCGGCAACCGCCGGGGAACTTTCGCTGCCTCTCCTGAAGGCCATGCAGGAGCCTCGGGTGTTCCGGGTTCCACCGCGGCTGGACATGGAACTGGCAAAGGCGCTACAAGCAGCAAAAAGAATGACCTCCCATCCGGCCTTTACGTAGGAAAGAGCGCGGGCTCTCCGTCATCAGTTACAGGTGATGCTGCAAGCGGCCAACTTGCAGCTTCTGTGAATCCTAATCTGGTGGCGAATGCTCGTCCCGCCTGGACAACCAACTCGCCTCGCGATGCAGAAAGCGCGGCCAAGCTGTCTGAAGCCGAACAAGCCGTTTTCGCCGGACGCAAGTTCTACTCGCTCACTCTGAACATGCCGAACCTGAATTCCGCCGCTGGCAGTTGGATCATCCGCTTCGCGGAGCTGAAGCGCGAGTCAGATCACTCTGCCGAAGCGGCACCGGCGCAAGAGATCTCGCAGCCTATGGCCACAAAGAAAGTCGACCCCGCATACCCGATACAACTCATGCGAGAGAACGTCAAAGGCACAGTCATCCTGTATGCAGTAATTCATTCAGATGGCAGAGTCGGTGACGTGCGAGTTCTCCGTGGGGTGGATGAGCGCCTGGACCGCTATGCCGCCGAGGCCTTGGCACAATGGAAGTTTCAGCCTGCAACCAAGCGCGGCTCTCCCGTCGCCGTCGAGGCCACTTTCCAAATCCCCTTCCATCCTACCCAGGTAGGCACAAATTTTTAGCAGAAGGGAGAATTACAGGCTACGAATGGCTGCCTAGCCACTCGCGCCCTTCTTCTTTTCGAGCGCCGCATAAATCGCAGGATCGGTACAGATTTCGTAATACAAGCGTTCTGTCCATCCCTTCACGCGAAAGTCTGCAGACTCAATACGTGGGATCCGGCTTTCCCGCACAACAATCTTCCGGAAGATATCGCGATCCACAGGGACAGTCCCACTGTACAGCCGGTACTCGCCCTTATCAGACGAAGCAGACGAAGCGGGAAGCTTCACTTTCAAAGGCTCCAGGCTGATTTCCTGCCGCAGTTTCCGGAATGCAGCCTCGTTCATGCGGATGCCGCTGAGATTGAAGCTGAGGGTCACATCCTCCGGATTTCCATCCTCATCCAGATCCGCTGCCTGAAACGCGTACACGTGAAAAGGTCCGGCCTGCGGTTCCATGACTTTGCGTGCACGTTTGTTGCAACTGGACAGACGATCGCTCTCGTTCAGCGCCTCAGAAATCATGATCTGATGCTCGCCATCCATCAAGTAAAGTGGGGCTGAGTCCTGCAGAGTAATGCCAATACCAAGTTCCAGTTGCGGCATGCTGGAACGCTGCACCAGTTCGTTATACCCGCGCACAATCTCGATTATCTCGCGGGCCAGAACGGCCATACGGCTCACAGCCAGGCTGGGCTCGCCTTCCCGCTCCAGTATGGCCAGGATGATCGCATCCCCTTCAAGAAAAACTTTGTGGGCGCCATACTTCTGCAGCAATTTGTTCACTGGATCGTAAAAATTCAAGCTGAAATAAGACGCTGGATTTAGCCCTTTCTCCATCATGGTCCGGGTCAACCGCGTCGAATCTCGCACGTCTGCCTTCAGCACAACATGGCGCACTACCCGCTCGGAATCCGCCTGTCCTCTCTCCTCGGCCAGCAGAAATTCATAGAGTGTGCCGTTCACGCGCGAGAGTTCCCTCAAGCGTTCGTTGCCCACCAGGTTCACCGAATCCAAGGCGGCGTTAAGAACCTCGAGCCGCCGCAGATCGCGGTGATACTGAAAGAAATCCCCCAGAAAGCGCGCCGCCAGCTTCGCCCGTTCCGCACCTCGGCACGCGGCCACTTTGGCAACGGCCGCATACAAGCTATTCGGCGACATCTTCCCGTGCTCCTGGATCACTCTTTCCACGCGATCACATTCAGCCCGGTCGACCAGCGCATTCTTTAATTGTTGCGGATTAATCAACGGAGCATACTCGCTGAGCAATGGCACGACATAGTAGGAAGCGATCACATTTTCCATGACACGCTCGTCCTCCAACAGCCGTACCCAGGCCGCAAGCCTGTCTTGCTGTGCCACACCTTCCGTAGAATCTTCCGGCGTTCCCGTTCCCACCAACTCCCGCGCGTTGTCGGGAACATTCATCCAGGAATCAATCGCTTCCGCACTGACGTCTTTTCCGTAAATTGAACGGAGAAATCCGGACGCAACTTCCCGCATGCGACCATAGCGATCCGGATCGCGATCCCAATTTCCCAGCATGACGTAGTGTTCAGCGCATAGATAATCGTCCCGTCCGTCCTCGGAGAACAGAAGGCGGTTCATGAACAGCGGGTAACTGAACCATGTGCCGGTGCTGGTTTCCGCGCCAAACAACGACCGCCGAGTGCGCCCCAGCGTACTCTTTTCCACTTCGCGTACAGTTTCGAAGAGCTCCTGTCCAGTTTTCCGCAGGATGATTTTCTTGCGCACCTGGAACCCGGCAATACGCTCGCGATATTGAAGCCCGCTCTGCTGCCGTGCATTGTCATAATTCTTTGCCTGTACGCGGCAGCGTTCCAGCACCTGCGCAAACTGCGCATTCATCTCGGAACGCAGAAACTTGGTTACGGCAAGCCGCGCCAGCAAATCGACAGACAACCGGGATTCCTTCTTCGCGCGGTTTAGCGACGCTACTAACAACTCGGTGAGCGCTGCCTTCCACTCCCCGGCATCGTGCTTTGGTCGCGTCCCCTGCGCCTGGCTGCGCATCCACGACGGACCCTGATTTGCCTGCGCCTCGGACCTTAGGGCATCCAGATCGCCGTGTCGTGTGAGCGAGCGCGCAATGTGGGCGCGCGCCAGTTCCGCAAATTTAGGGCTGAGCACTACGTCATGCCGCAGATTATCGACGCCGACGGGTATACCCTCGAGCAGGATCACCGGCGTGGAGGAGTCAAGATTCGGAAGCGCTGGCTTGTCGGGTCGCCCGCCTAGGCGAAAGATGGGAATTTTCGGCATGCGCGCCAGAGTTCTGGTCGGAAGTTGCTGATTCCAAACCTACATACCGAGGCTAGCACGGCGCATTACAGCTCTAAAGTTACCTAGGTTACAGCCGCTAACCCGTGTTGAATCAAGGGTGGCGAGAGTCGTCGATCAAGGCGCCAAAGGGCCGTTAGTCTGAAGTGCACTGATTCATGTGCCCGGGCCACTAGCGTTGTAAAGCCGCTTGCCCTTCGCGCATCGAAGCAGGGGTGGGTTCGTCCACAATGGCTTCCCGCAGGAACTTCGCTGCTTCTTCCGGTGGTGTCGGATTGATGTAGAAACCCGTCCCCCACTCGAAACCGGCTGTTTTGGTCAGTTTCGGCATGAATTCAATGTGCCAATGGTAGTGGTCGTTGGTGGGATCCTGCACCGGGGAGGTATGAATCACCAGATTATAGGGAGGATTGTCGAGCACACGGTCAGCCCTGCCGAGTAGATCCTTGAGCGCGCGAGCCAGATTTTCGAACATGTGCGAGGACGAATTTTCGAACGCCGACTCATGTGTCTTGGGCATGATCCAGGTCTCAAACGGAAAGCGAGGTGCATACGGAGCCAAGGTCATGAAATTTTCATTCTCGGCGACCACGCGGATCCCGCTGTCCATCTCCTGACGGATGATGTCGCAAAACACGCATCGCTCTTTGTACAAGAAATACTGCTTGGCCCCTTCAAGTTCCTGCACGACGTTGATGGGGAGGATGGGTAGCGCAATCAACTGAGAATGGGAGTGCTCCAGGGATGCTCCCGCCGCCTCGCCGTGATTCTTGAAAATCAGGATGTACTTGAAGCGCCGGTCCTTCTTCAGGTCTAGAATGCGGTCGCGAAAAGTCCACAAAACATCTTCGATCCTTTTCGGGGGCAAGCTCGCAAGATTCGCGTTGTGATCGGGCGTCTCAATAATGACCTCATGCGCCCCGATACCATTCATCCGGTCAAACATGCCTTCCGCTTGCCGGTTCAAAGTGCCTTCGATGCCTAGAGCTGGAAACTTGTTAGGCACCACTCGCACGGTCCAGCCGGGTGTATCCCGTTGCGGCGGAGAGCCGCCATTTGGATTGGGACGATAAGCCTGGATCTCGGGCGGAGTCTTGGTCTCATTCCCGTAGCAAAACGGACAGAATCCCCCCTTAATCTTCATGTTCTCGCGAACAAAATCAGTTGGGCGCTTCGCGCGGTCTGTCGAGATGATCACCCAACGACCAACGATAGGATCTTTCCTAAGCTCAGGCACTGCGATGGGTCCTTTCCAAAGAGGCGCGGAAACCCTCGATTTTACGCCGCCAGCGAGGCATTCCGAAACAGTTCGAACTGCGTCGGGGAGTTGTGCGTGTCACAGTATACGCTGACCACGTCAAACCTCCATTAGCACGAGGGAGGCAGTCTTCTCAAGTACTCTCGTATCACCATGGCGACCTCGCGCCGCATGTGCCGATCGACTGCCGCTTCCGCGGTCTTAACATCTCGGGAGCTCCGCGTCTTAACTTCCACGAAACAAAGTATGTCCTGCTCCCATCCGATTAGATCAATCTCGCCACGGCAGCGCGGAGATCGAAAGTTTCGCGCCACAATCACGTACCCCAGTTCCTTCAGGTAAAAGTATGCCTCTTCTTCGCCCCATTGCCCCCGGCGCTGGCGCAAAGGCCTTTCATCCGGGGGAAGAATGATCTGTCCTAGCCGGTCCAGTCCTCCGATACAGACTCGCATGAGCCGCGCGGGAAGCATAACTACCGTTGTCAAAGTACTCGCGGCATGGTCCACGCGATGTGAGTCGACGCACAAAGGAATCCAATCGTAACGACGGGTTTCCCAAAACAGGACTGAGCCTGATTGATAACCCGGGTGCCCCACCCTTCCCACCTTCTTCCGCGGGAGGGTGGGGTCTTTGAATTCCCGTTCTTCCTCGTACTTCTTGGAAAGGAAGTCAAATTCCCACCCTGTCCCCGCAAAAAACCGCCGAGGTCAAGGGTGGGACACCCTTCGCGTCAACTCTCTCCCCCGACTCGCTCGATGCATTCCTCGAGCACATCCAGGGCTACGTCGGCTTCGTCCTTGGTGACTACCAGGGGCGGGCAAATCCGTACCGTGCTGGGCCCGCAGCCCAGGAACAAAATCCCGCGCTCAAAAGCCATCTCGACGATGCGGTCGCGCTCAGCAGCGCCGTATTCCTTGCTGGCCTTGTCTTTCACGATGTCGATACCAATCATCAATCCACGCCCACGCACATCGCCGACCAGTTTCAGCTTCGAAGGCCAGTCCGCCATGCGCTTCAGCATGTGAGATCCGACTTTAGCTGAGTTCTCCAGCAAGTGCTCGTTCTCGATAACATCGAGGGTAGCCAGCGCTGCCGCAATCGCGACGGGGTTTCCACCAAAAGTGGAAGCATGTGATCCCGGAACCCAGTCCATCACGTCGGCCTTGGTCATGGTGATGCCCAGGGGCATTCCGGATGCGACTCCTTTCGCTATGCAAACCATGTCGGGCTCGACCCCCGTGTGCTCCACGGCGAACCACTTTCCGGTGCGCCCGATGCCGCTCTGCACTTCATCGACCACGAGCATGATCCCGTGCCGATCGCAAATCCTGCGCAGTTCCTGCATGAAGATGGTCGGGGCAACGACATAGCCGCCCTCACCCTGCACAGGTTCTACGAAGATAGCCGCGACCTCTTCTGGTGCGAGCGTCGTCTTGAACAACTTCTCCTCGATAAAACGCGCGCAGCCTAGGGCAAAGCTGTCGGCATCCGCTCCGATAGCCGGCCCTCGGTACGTGTCGGGATAGCGCACATGCGTTACCCCAGGGAGTAAAGGGGAAAACCGCCGGCGCTGCTGCGGTTTCGACGCGGTCAGCGAAAGCGCTCCCATGGTGCGTCCATGGAAGGCGCCAAAGAATGCAATCACGTTCTGCCGTTTCGTGTGGTAGCGCGCCAGTTTCAACGCGCACTCGACCGCTTCCGCGCCCGAGTTGCCGTAGTACACCCGGTGTGGCCCGTTCATCGGAGCGATGTTCGAGAGTCGCTCTGCCAGTTGCACCATGCTCTCGTAATAGAAGTCGGTGCCTGACATGTGAATCAATTCGCCCGCCTGCTTTTGGATGGCGGCAACAACATGGGGATGACAGTGGCCGGTCGAAGTCACCGCAATCCCGGCGGAAAAGTCGAAGAATTCATTGCCGTCCACATCGGTGACGACGATTCCACGTCCGCTCTTGGCCACCATGGGGTAAGAACGCGTATAGGAAGGCGAAATAAATTTCTGATCGCCCTCAAGCACGCGTTGAGCGTTCGGGCCGGGCAAGGCAGTCTTGATCTTGGGACCGGCAGTTGCGGTCATAGTCTTTGCAATCATTGGAGTTCCTCCATAGCGAGGGCCACTGGTTCGCGGCCGATAAGGATTCAATCGGACCTCGGTTACAGCTGTGGTTGAAGGAAAAAATGCCGAGGCAAATCAGGCGAATGGAGGAATTAGTCGCTACCGAAGAGGCTGGGACGAAGCCGCGAAGGCAGATTGGCCCGATAGCGCCGCGGACATACCAGGCAGTGTAGCCAGCACTCGGGCAAATGCGAATTGGGATTCTTCTGCAGCATCGCGAACACGCAACATTACTGCTTGATTATAGCCGGACCTGTGCCGGGGCGTAACCCCCTTTAGTAATCAAGAATGTGGGGTGGTATCACCAATGTAGGGACAGCGCCATCGGCTTGTACGGTCGAGCAAAGCGCGGCAGTTTCTCTGTAGCCTACCAACCCCTACGGATCTTTTGACTTCCCACCCCTCCCGCCTTAGCATTGCTCACCGTCAGTTGGGGACGCCTCTTTTGCTCGACCAAACAATCTCTCATTATCGAATCGTGGAGAAGCTCGGCGGCGGCGGAATGGGAGTCGTCTACAAAGCCGAAGACACCCGTCTCGGTCGCTTTGTCGCTCTGAAGTTCCTCCCCGATGACTTGGCTAAAGATCATCAGGCACTCGAGCGCTTCCGCCGCGAGGCCAAGGCCGCCTCTGCTCTCAACCATCCGAATATTTGCACGATCCATGATATCGGCGAGGACCACGGCCGCACCTTCCTCGTTATGGAGTTCCTGGATGGCGTGACCCTAAAGCACATGATCACGGGACGACCGCTCGAACTCGAAACAACACTGTCTCTCGGGATCGAAATCGCGGACGCGCTGGACGCTGCCCACGCCGGTGGCATCGTTCACCGCGACATCAAGCCTGCCAACATCTTCGTCACAAAACGCGAGCATGCGAAAATCCTCGATTTTGGGCTCGCGAAAGTGAAGTCCGACCCGCGGTCGGCATATGCAATTCCCGACGTAACCGCGCCCACTGCGGTTGCCCTTGAAGAACACCTTACCAGCCCCGGTTCGACCTTAGGCACGGTCGCCTATATGTCGCCTGAACAGGCGAAGGGAAAAGAACTCGACGCACGCACGGACCTGTTTTCCTTCGGTGTAGTGCTGTACGAGATGGTGACGGGCGTTCTCCCGTTCCGAGGTGAGACTTCGGCGCTCATCTTTGAATCGATCCTCAATCGCGCGCCGGTGTCTCCGATCCGGCTGAATCCAGACCTTCCGGCCAAGCTGGAGGACATCGTCAACAAAGCCCTGGAAAAGGATCGCAACCTGCGTTACCAGAGCGCAGCCGATATGCGCGCCGACTTGCAACGGCTAAAGCGCGATACGGAGAGTGGCCGCGCGGTCGCCTATAGCTCTGGTCCGCACACGGCGGTCTCCGATCCATCCCCGCAGCCCACAAAGCCGCCGTCTGCGGCCACTATCACGCCTGCGCACGCTTCGGCTCCTTCGGCGATGGCAGCCACATCCGCCGCTGCAACGACCGTGGGCGAAGGGTCAAAGAAATCTCGGAAGCTCATTGGGATCGCTGCGTTTTTGCTCATCCTGCTCATTGCCGGCGGATGGTTCCTGCACTCCCGGCAATCCGCCACGCTAACGGAAAAAGACAGCGTGCTGCTCGCCGATTTCGTCAATACCACCGGCGATGCCGTTTTTGATGGCACGCTAAAACAGGCGCTGGCCGTCCAACTGGAGCAGTCGCCTTATTTGAACATCGTCCCCGAATCAAAGATCCGCGAAGCCTTGGGATTTATGGGGCGATCCCCCGACGAGCGACTGACGAACGATGTCGCACGCGAAATTTGCCAGCGTCAGAGCATAAAAGCCATGATGACGGGCAGCATTGCAAGTCTTGGCAATCACTATGTCGTGACCCTGACGGCGCTGAATGGGTCAACCGGTGATGCACTCGCGCGGGAGCAGGTCGAAGTCGACAATAAAGAGCAGGTGCTCAAGTCTCTTGACAAAGCCGCGTCTAGCATTCGGCAGAAAATGGGCGAGTCACTGGCCTCAGTGCAGCAATTCGCCAAGCCGCTCGAACAGGCTACGACTTCGTCCCTGGAGGCCCTGCAGGCCTTCAGTCTGGGCCAGGCCGAACACCTGAAGACAAAGGACGAGGCCGCCATCCCGCACCTGAAGCGGGCGGTAGAGCTGGATCCCAATTTCGCCATGGCGTATGCCACCCTGGGAGTGGTGTGCATCAACACAACCCGACTTACGGAGGGTGCTGGAGCTCTCAAGAAGGCCTACGAGTTGCGCGACCGGGCCAGCGAGCGGGAGAAACTCTACATTCAGGCCCACTACTACGACGAAGTCAGTTGGGATATGGAAAAAACTCTGTCCGTATATGCGGACTGGAGGCAAACATATCCCCGGGACACGCTTCCGTACGACAATGCTGCGCTGACGTACTCCATACTGGGACAACATGAAAGAGCGGTCGAGTTCGCCAGCCAGGCCATGCGCTTGGATGCCAGGGATGCGTTTGCCTATCAGAATCTTGCTTCCGCATACATGGCGTTGAACCGCTTCGACGAGGCCAAAAGCATTGCTGAACAGGCCGTCGCGCAAAAGCTGGATGGCAGCGGAGTGCACACTACGCTGGCCGACGTCGCCTACATTCGCGGCGACTGGAACGCTTATAACCGCCAGATTGAGTCGGCCCGCGGCACTCAGGACGAGCCATTCATGCTGTTCTGGAAAGCCGCCGGCCTCGCCGCGAAGGGCAGGCTGAACGCATCCCGTCAGGCATGGCAGCAGACACAATCTGCACTAACGAACGCCGGGCTCAAAGATTTTGCCGGCGCACTCTTGACGCTGGAGGCGCTGAACGACGCTCAACTGGGGTACTCCGCCGATGCGCGGCAAAAGGCTTCGCGAGCACTTGAACTCTCACGCGATCGCGACGTTCGGGGCTTTAGCGCGGAAGTATTCGCGTTTACCGGAGATACAGGAAAATCCGCATCCCTTCTTGCCGATGCAACCCGCGACTTTCCCGATTACCAGTTTTTACGTCAGGTCTTAGCTCCCATGGTGCGGGCGGAAGAGTATCTGCAAAAGAATCAGCCCGACAAGGCCATTGCAGCCCTGGAGCCAACAAGGCCGTATGAGTTGGGCGTTGGGCCGCGTTCAGGCGGGTTCATGCCGAATCACTTGCGGGGCACCGCGTACCTCAAGCTGCGCGACGGAGTGAAAGCGGCGGCAGAGTTCCAACGTATTCTGGATCATCAGGGAGTAGCCGCTTGGGATCTGGCGCACCCGTTGGCCCGTTTGAATCTGGGCCGCGCGTTCGCATTACAGGGTGAGAACGCCAAAGCCAGAACTGCGTACCAGGATTTCTTCGCTGCGTGGAAGGACGCGGATCCCGATATCCCCCTGCTCAAAACTGCTAGACAGGAATACGACAAGGTCAAGTAGCAAACAGGCCTTGCGGGAGCTTCGGTCGGGTTATTCTCTCGCGCGGTTCTTGATCCAGATCGGCGTGCCTACAAATCCGAAGGCATCGCGAATCCGGTTTTCCAGAAAGCGCTGGTACGAGAAGTGCAGGTTCACGCCGCGATTGGTGAAGAGTACGAACGTTGGGGGCGCGACTGATGCCTGGGTCATGTAATAGATCTTGACCCGCTGGCGCACGGGCACGGACGCGCGCTCGAAATCAACATGTTCGAGAAAGCGATTCATCTCGGATGTGCCAACGCGCTTGCGACGTTCGCTGGCCACCTTCTCCAGGAGCGGAAAGATTCTCTCGGTTCCCGCGCCCGACTGAGCCGACACAAAAACCACCGGAGCATAATTCAGGAATTTCAGTTCATAGCGGAGACGTTCCTCGTATGCCGCGCGATCGCCTGGACGTTTGCTCTCGCGCATGCGCTCGGCTTTCGTAGGACGTCCTGATTTTTTGTGGCCGCTGATCATCAGGTCCCACTTGTTGACCACGACAATTGTGGACCGCCCGCTTTCGTGCGCGTATCCCGCAATCGACGCATCGAGCTGGCTGACGCCCTCGGTGGCATCGATCACCAGCAAGGCAATATCAGCAGCTTCCAGATGCTTGCGCGCCATCACCACGGAAAGCTTTTCCGCCATCAGATGAGTCTTGCCTTTACGACGGATGCCGGCCGTATCGATGAATCGAAACCGCCGTCCGTCGCGCTCCACGAGTTCGTCCACCGCATCGCGCGTCGTTCCGGGGATCGGCGAAACAATAGCGCGATCAGAAGAAGTCAGCCGGTTCAGCAGACTGGATTTCCCCACATTCGGATGTCCAATAATGGCAACTTTAACTTCGATTGATAATTGGTGATCGTCGGTCGTTGGCTCAGCTTTTTCTTCTCTTTCCTCTCTGACCTGTCTGGTGAAAGGTTCTGGAATCTCCGCCACGACAGCATCCAGCAGATCGTCGATGCCCCGAGCATGCTCCGCAGAAATCGGAAACATCCGTTCGACGCCGAGCCGGTGAAAGTCAGACATCAGAGCGGATTGCTTCTCGGAATCGATTTTGTTAACCGCCACGAACAGCGGTCGATTCACCCTACGAAGCAGACGAACAAGTTCCAAATCCGGACCGGCCAGCTCGCTCCGTCCATCCACAACCATGACGATGGCCGAGGCCTCATCGAGCGCCACCCGGGCCTGGCGAAAAATTTCCGCCGGGATGAAATCTTTCTCCTCCGGGAGAATGCCTCCTGTATCGACAATGCGAAGCGGGCGCCCGTTCCACTCCGCGTCTCCATAGAGACGGTCGCGGGTAATTCCGGGTTCATCGCCTACGATAGCGCGCCGCGATCCCACGATCCGATTGAATAGCGTGGACTTGCCTACATTGGGGCGACCAACGATGGCGATCGTCGCCATGGCGGGGGCGAGAGCGCTGCTCGAGTTATAGGTTGGCTGGGCCAAGATTCGCGATGCTCATGGGGGACAACCGCCCTCGGCTGTCCGTCAGGTTAGGGACCCGACTCTTGCACGATGCGAATACCCCGGACTCGCTATTATAGAGACTCTGTGGTTCTCAGTTCTCAGCCCGTTTCGGCCGGCAACTCGACTCGTCCAGCGAACAGCGCAAAGGACGCTTCCCTCTACCAGTTCTTTGCGCCAGGAGGCATTCTCTCGCGCACGCACCCGGCCTACGAATTCCGTCGCGGTCAACTGCAAATGGCGCAGGCTGTGGAGCAGGCTCTCGAGGAAAAGCGGCACCTGATCGTGGAAGCCGGAACCGGCACCGGCAAAACCCTGGCCTATCTGCTCCCAGTCATCCGGTCCGGCAAGCGCGTAATCATCTCGACAGGAACAAAAAATCTCCAGGAGCAGCTCTTTTACAAAGACGTCCCATTCCTGGAGCAAGCTTTCTCCATGCCGGACGCACAGATGGGGGCAGCCTCCGTCGGGGCTACACCCGGGGCTATCCAGCCCGTGAAACTCTCGGTCTGCTACATGAAGGGCCGCAACAATTATCTCTGCCGCAAAAAGCTCTACGATCTCACCGATCAACCAGTCCTAAGCGGCCTGGAGGAGATCGAGCAATACCGAGCCATCTCCGCATGGGAAAAGAACACCGCCACAGGCGATCGCGCAGAACTGGCCGAACTCCCCGAAGCTAGCCTGCTCTGGCACAAGCTGGACGCGCGCGCTGATACCTGTATCGGACAGAAGTGCAGCGAGTTTGAGCGCTGCTTTATCACCGAAATGCGGCGCCGCGCGGTGGAGAGCGACATCATCATCGTCAATCACCATCTCTTCTTTGCCGATCTCGCCATCAAGCTACAGGCCGATGGTGCGCCCGATGCCGGAATCCTGCCGGATGCCGGCGCGGTGATCTTTGACGAGGCCCACGAACTGGAAGATGTTGCGGGGAATTATTTCGGCATTTCAGTAAGTAATCTACGGGTTGAGGAACTTTCTCGCGATATTGAACGCGCAATGGAACACAACAAGCTGCTTTCCGGTTCTCTGACGGGAGCACTGGCAAGCCTGCGCGACCGTTCGCAGCTGTTTTTCTCGCTGCTGCCTGCCGGAGACGGGCGCTTCGCCTTCGAAACCCGCCGCGAATTCATGGAAGAAAATGGCGACGAATTCATCGGGCTTAACCAGGCCCTCACCCGGCTCACGGGAGAACTCGAAACCTTGCCGCAAAAGCCGGAAGAAGTCTTCAACTTTGTTCGTCGCGCGCAAGAGATTCAGATGCAACTCAGTTATGCGATGGAGTCTGAGGATCGCAACACCGTCTTCTGGATCGAGCGACGGGGCAGACCGTTTTCGCCTAAACACCGGAACTCCGAAAAGGAAACACCTGCATTTCAGGGACGCCAAAACGTATTTCTCCAGGCCACGCCGATCGACGTCGGCCCCATCCTGCGCGAATGCCTTTGGTCGAAACTGGACTGCGCCGTGCTGACCTCGGCCACCCTTGCGGTCGGGGGAGGTTTCGAGTACATCCGCAAACGCCTTGGGATGGAGCACGCGCGCGAAGCCGTGTTGCCCTCGCATTTTGACTATCCAAGCCAGGCCGTGCTTTACGTTCCCCCAGACCTCCCCGATCCGCGAACGCCGCAGTTCACCGCCCAAGCTGCCGGGCGCATTCGCAAGCTGCTGGAGATCACGCGAGGCCGCGCCTTCGTTCTCTTCACCAGCTATGCCCAAATGAACGATGTCTACCAGCGCCTGCTGGGGGAATTGGAGTTCCCCATGCTCCGGCAGGGTGACGCCCCCAAGACTGCATTGCTGGAGGAGTTCCGCCTCACTCCCAATGCCGTACTCTTCGCGACTTCCTCCTTCTGGCAAGGTGTCGACGTCCAGGGAGACCAGTTGAGCTGCGTGATTATCGACCGCCTACCCTTCGCGGTCCCGAGCGATCCGGTTGTCGCGGCCAGAGTAAAGTCCATTGACGCGGAAGGCGGAAACGCTTTTTTTCAATACCAAGTTCCGGCAGCCGTGATTACCCTGAAACAGGGCTTCGGACGCCTGATCCGATCCCTGCATGATCGCGGCCTGCTGGTGCTCCTCGACAACCGCATTCTAAAAAAGCAATACGGCCGCATCTTCGTGGAAAGCCTTCCGAATTACAAAAGAACGACCGACATGCGGGTCGTGGAAAGCTTCTTCGGAGTGAACTCGTAGACCAGGCCCGAGACGCTCACAAGTATTCGCGCTCTGCCCTGCGAATTGACTTGTACCGGTCGAAGACCTTTCGCTCATCTTCCAGCTTCAACGTAGAACGGATAGAGCTTCCGCGAAACGTATGCGCCAGCATCTTGCGCCCATTTTTCAGGACGAACCACGGGTCATGGCGAAGCACTGCCGGTATGTGGCGGGCCTTCATCCAGCGCTCAGCCTTCCACCGCAGGAATTCGACTTCATCAGCGGAAAGATGCTGAGTGCGGACCACCGCAGTAGTGCCGTCGTATTCTTCGAAGCGTTCGTTCTCGATCAGTCCCTGATCGCGGAAATCCTTTGTCATCGGCGTGCGCGGATAAGGCGTGGGATGCTGGATGTAGGGCCAGTCAACGTAGCGGCGGGCAAATTCGAGGTTGGCCTCAATGGATTCGCGGGTGTCCTCCGGGTTGCCGACAATCAACCCTCCGACCACCAGCATACCGTGGCGATGCAAATGCTCGATTGCCTTTAAGGTCGCGTTGCCTGCGTTGCGCCCATTTTCACGAGCCGAGTTCTTGGCCGAGGCCCGCAAAAAATCGAGATCGCCTTCCAGAATGTTTTCGATCCCGAGAAAGACATAACGAAATCCAGCGCGCTTCATAAGCGGCGCCAGGGTCTCGCCATGGTTGGCGATCGACGACGTCATGGCTTGCACAAAATAGTCGAGCCCGTTCAGCCCCGCGGCAATGATGGCTTCACACAAAGCCTCAAAACGCTTCACGTTCAGCATAATGTTGTCATCGACCAGGAAGAGCGTGCGGGCGCCGTGGTCGCGTGCATCACGAATGTCGGCCAGAACGCGGTCAAACGAGTAGCTGAAGAAATTCCGGCCACGCATTTCGATGATGGAACAGAAACTGCAATCATAGGTGCAGCCACGCGAAGTCTCGATCACGTCCACTTGTCGCCCGAGCAGCGTGTAACCGCTTAGCACGCGCGCATCGCGGTTCGGAAGGCGGATTTCGTCGCTCTCCAGTCGGTGCGGAGCACGAGCAGGATTATGTTTCCAATTGTTTCCTTCGCGGTACGTCAGGCCGCAGATCTTTTCGAAACCACTGCCGCGCTCAATGGCGCGCAATAACTCGCGAAAGGTGACTTCGCCTTCGCCGCGTACCAGGTAATCAACATTCATTTCCTCATAAGCCTCTGGAGCGAGACTCGGATCGTAGCCGCCCACTGCAATTCTTACGTCCGGCTTCAGTGCGCGCAGGAGTTCAATGATGCGCCCAGCTGTCCGGCGCTGGAATGTCATGACGGATAATCCGACAAGTTGCGGATTCAATTCGCGCATCAGGCGTGTGACGGTTTCGCGCACCTCGCCTTGCACCAGAATCAAGTCGGCAACAGCCGCCTGGTGGTGCGCGTCTAGATTGCCGGCAATTGAGGTTAAGCCGCCATTGGGCATCCGGATCGCCAGCGAGGGCATATGCTCGAACGAATCCGGCATGGAGAGCAACAGAACTTTCACGGAGTTCGCCTCTCGTCTACTTCGTGGCAGGGGACCGCGTAGACCTTCGTCAAACAGTGCGCATATTGTAACTCGGGAAAACCAACAATCGAAAGAAAAGCAAGACGGCCTATTTCATGCAGTCGCATCCCCGCGCCCTGGCATGGTCTTATCGCAACTCTGCGTATGTTCGCACACTGGAGCTTGCCGGAGCGCTCCATCAGGCGATCGGTCAGATCCCCGTTGCTGCCGGGAAACCAGCGCTGTGACTGCCCACACAATCTCCGATTGCTCGACAACCGGCTCTTTATCTCTCGTCCAAGCGGTACAATACAGGTTCAGGATCAACGCTGGGAGATCATGTTCGAAGTCACGGTTGAAGACACATTTGCCGCGGGGCACTACCTGCGCAACTACAAGGGAAAGTGCGAGAATCCACACGGGCACAATTACAAGATCCGGGTGACCCTTGCCGGAGTTGAACTCGACAAAGCCGGTCTGCTTCTGGACTTCAAGGATCTCCGCGAAGTGATGAAGCACGTCATCGAGCGGCTTGATCATCAGATGATTAACGACATTGAGCCGTTTACCGAGATCAATCCCTCAGCGGAGAATCTCGCCAAGTACTTTTACGACGAATCGAACACGCGTTTGCAGACCGTGACCAAGGGCCGGGTACGAGTGAAGGATGTAACCGTCTTCGAGACGGACACCACTACAGCCAAATACAGCGAATAAAGCACGTAGGAACAGGCCTTTGGGCCGTTCTGTCGAGCCAGGTCGATCTTTTCTGCTGTGTCAAAGAACTGCGGAAGTGGCTTGCGGAACCTGTGTTTATGCAGATCACGGAAATCTACAAATCGTTGCAGGGAGAATCCACCTACGCCGGACTCCCCTGCATATTCGTGCGCCTGACGGGATGCAATCTCCGCTGCACTTGGTGCGACAGTGAGTACACATTTCAGGGCGGGGTGACATTGACCGTCGACCAGGTGCTAAGCGAGGTCCGCCGCCTGAGCCCGGACGGTGGTCTGGTGGAAATCACCGGCGGCGAGCCCATGTTGCAACAACGCGAAGTTGTTCCCTTAATGCATTCCCTCCTCGAACGGCAATACAAAGTGTTGCTGGAAACCAGCGGAGAGCGTCCTCTGGATGTAGTCCCGACTGAGGTCGTAAAAATTGTGGATGTCAAGTGTCCGGACTCGGGCGAGGGCGAAACTTTTCGGCTCGACAATCTGGAAGCGCTCACTGCCAACGATGAACTGAAGTTTGTTCTGAGCAGCCGAAAAGATTACGAGTTTGCATGCGATTTCGTTCGCAGCCACAATCTGGCCGACCGGGTAAACGCAATCCTTTTTTCTCCCGCCTTCCGCAAGGATGCTACCGGGACGCGCGACACATCCCACTGCTTGCTCGATCCCCGGGAACTGGCCGAATGGATGATTGCGGACGCTGTCCCCGCCCGGCTCGGGTTGCAACTCCATAAATTCATTTGGGATCCCGCGCTCAAAAGCGTATAGGGCAGCGCCAAAACAATTAGCGCTGGCCGGGGTTTTAGTATTTAGGAATCAATTGGGAATGGCGAGCCTGAGTCAATCGAGAGCGGTTGTTCTTCTAAGCGGAGGCATGGACTCGGCCGTATGCGCCACGCTGGCCGCGCGCGACTATGAAGCCGCGGCCGTCCATGTGAGCTACGGCCAGCGCACCGAAGAGCGGGAGCGACAGTCGTTTCTTGCTATTTGCCAGCGGCTGAACATTCATGATCGGCTCATGGTTCGCAACGAAGCCTTTCGTGCCATTGGCGGATCGGCCCTGACCGATGAGTCGATCGCGGTGCCCGAGGCCGAGGAGATTGGGCGCGGCATCCCGGTCACCTATGTCCCCTTTCGCAACGCCCATTTTCTCGCCGTGGCAGTGACCTGGGCCGAGGTGCTCGAAGCGGAAAGGGTGTACATTGGCGCGGTTGAGCCCGACAGTTCCGGCTACCCCGATTGTCGGCCCGCATATTACAAGGCGTTCAATGAAGTCGTAAAAGCAGGAACCAGGGATGGCCGCATTGAGATCGCCACGCCGCTGATCGCTATGCGCAAAGCTGACATTGTGCGCCTCGGCCTTGAATTGGGTGCGCCCTTCGATTTAACTTGGTCATGCTACAGCCGCGAGGATCAGGCTTGCGGAGTGTGTGATAGCTGTGTGCTTCGTTGCCGCGCCTTTGAGGAGGCTGGAGTCAGTGATCCCATTCCGTATGCGGCGAGATAGTTCGATTGCTGGCAACATTCGCGGGTGAAATGCCATCCAGCAACCTGCTGGATAACTGTTTTTTGCCGGGAGGCAAGATGAAAAAGCAATTGGGATTCATTCTGTTCGCTGTTCTAGCGCTCGCACTGTGTGTCCCGCCGGTCTTCGCCCAGGCGTCTGGATCGGTCAAAGGTATTTGCAAGGATCCAGAAGGAAAGCCAATCGCAAGCGGCGTTGTCGAGTTCGATAATTTGGACAATGGCCAAAAATACAATCTGAAGACCAACGGGAAAGGCGAATACTTTTCTCTTGGGCTCTCGCCCGGCAAGTACAAGGTCACGCTTTACAAGACGCCTGACGATCAGAAAGCCGCCAAGGAGACATTCCATGTCAATGGCTTTCAAGTCCAGCTCGGCGAGAACAATCTCGATTTTGATTTGCAAAAAGAGCAGCAAAACGCGGCCAAGGGGCAGGGTCTTACCCCCGAGCAGTTGAAGCAGATGCAAGAGCAGCAGGCCAAGCAGCAGAAGGAAACCAACACAGTTAAGGCCCTGAACGAGAAGCTGAACGCCGCCAAAACTGCTGCCGATAGCGGCGATTTCGACACGGCCATCGCCTCCCTGAATGAGGCCAATCAGGTTGACCCTTCTCGCGATCTCGTCTGGTTCAAGCTTGGTGATTACTACCGCCTCTCTGCTGCGAAGCAGACCGATACGGCAGAGAAGCAGAAGAGATTCGATTCCTCCGTTGCGGCTTATCAGAAAGCCATTGACCTGAAGAAGGGCGCCACTAACGATAAAGATCCGAATGCGCCCGCCAATCTCGCCGCCTACTACAACAATATGGCCGAGGCCTACGCCAAATCCGGCAAGACGGACGACGCCATCAAAACTTATGAAATGGCGGCACAGGCTGATCCCCCCCACGCGGCCGGTTACTACTTCAACGAGGGCGCGGTGCTGACAAATTCGGGTAAGGTCGATCCGGCCTTGGCAGCGTTCGATAAGGTTATTGCCACTGATCCTAACCGTGCCGATGCCTACTATTGGAAGGGCGTGAACATGATTGGCAAGGCGACTCTGCAGGGAGATAAAATGGTCGCACCTCCCGGCACTGCCGAAGCCTTCCAGAAATACTTGGAGCTCCAACCAACAGGAACTTATGCGGACGCCGCCAAGCAGATGCTCACGAGCATAGGCGCTTCGGTACAGACCAGTTTCGGCTCAAAGAAGAAAGCTTCCAAAAAGTAGTTCCTTTTAAAACAGTAAGTTGTGGTGAACGGGGCGGCTCGCAAGAGCCGCCCCTCACTGTTTGTAAGGTTACCAATGTGTATGCACTTACTGTTCCTTCTCTCGCCCTCCGGAACCGGGTACATTGAGGACAGAGTTTCACTTCCAAGTCTGTGGTGCGTGCGATTCTGCAAGCGAGGATGAATGGCAGCACCAACCATTGCTCCAATTTCTGTCGTACTCGAAGGCTTTTCGGGCAGCGAACGGATTGCCACGCCGGCGCTGTTGGGCGCTATGCTTCGGGCTGAGGAAAAAATCAGCGACCTGATCTTTTCTCCCGGACGTCCGCCGCAGGTTCAGGTGTACGGACAAATGATTCCCGTGCAGCTTCCTGGACTTGCCGTGCTGAATGCCGACGATACTCGCCATATCGCGGCCGATCTCATCGGGGATAACAAGCAGGCGATCACCACGCTTCGCGAGCATGGAGCCTGCGACATTTCTTTTGGATTGCCGGGGCTGGCGCGTTTTCGCGTGAACATCTTCATCCAGCGGGGAAGTTGCGCGGTGGTGATGCGCGTGATCCCTACGAACATCCCGGATTTCGCTTCTCTGCGTCTGCCGCAATCATTGTCAGAGATCGCCAAGTTAAGAGATGGCATCGTGCTCGTAACTGGCCCGGCAGGCTCAGGTAAGTCCTCTACGCTCGCGGTGCTGCTGGACAGCATCAACCGGGAAAAGTACTACCACATCATTACCATCGAAGACCCCATCGAGTTCTTGCACAACCACAAGTGCTCCACCATTCACCAACGCGAACTGCACAGCGATACTCCGAGCTTTGCCCACGCATTGCGTTCGGCCATGCGACAGGCGCCAAAAGTAATTCTGGTGGGCGAGATGCGGGATCGCGAAACTATTGAAATTGTTCTCGAAGCCGCAGAAACCGGACACCTGGTTCTGTCCAGCCTGAACACCATGGATGCATCCAAGACGATTGAACGCATTGTAGGCTCATTCTCTCCGGCCGAGCAGCCATCCGTGCGCGAGAGATTTGCCAAGTCGTTTCGCTACATCATCTGTCAGCGGCTGATGCCGAAAACAGATCGCAGCGGACGAATTGCCGCTTTCGAGATTCTCAAGGCGAATGCGCGCACTCGCGAGTGCATTGAAAAGGGCGAGCGCGAGAACAAGAGCCTGCTTGAAACCATCAAAGCGGGTGCCTTGGAAGGCATGCAGCATTTCGACGGGGAAATCGCCCGCCTGGTCAAAGAACAAATCGTAGATTTCGAAACAGGGCTATCCTTTGCCACAAACCCCGCGGTGCTCGGGCAGGAGTTGGCACGCTAGCCGCACGCTTTGATTCTTCAGTTCCACTATTATCTCTTCATGGCAGATACTGCGACCGCTCAGGCCGTATTGAGCTTTGAAGACGCACGTCGGGTCGTCGAGCAGCACGCTTCCAATGTAAGACTCACCAAGAGCGAGGCGGTGGAGTTGCTGGCCGCGTCTGGACGCGTGCTGGCTGAGCAGATCGTTGCTGATCGGGACCTCCCGCCATTTCCTCGCTCCACGCGTGACGGCTACGCTGTACGCTCCGCCGACCTGTCCCAAGTGCCCGCTACTCTCGACGTGATTGCAGAGATTAAGGCGGGCGAGAAACTCGACAGAATCCCGTCACTTATTTCCAGCGGACAAACCGCGGCCATTATGACCGGGGCCCCTGTGCCGGCGGGCGCCGATGCCGTTGTCATGGTGGAGTACACCTCGCAGCGAGAGGGGCGCGTTGAGATCACGCGAGCGGTCTTGCCGGGCGAGAATGTCGTACTCGCGGGAGCCGAGGCCAAGGCAGGCGGCGTGCTGATTCCTCCCGGCACGCGCCTGAGTGACGCAGCCATTGCGCTCGCCGCGTCGGTGGGTAAGTCAAGCCTGCAGGTTTACAAGCGTCCGCGTATTGGCGTGCTTACTACCGGCGACGAAATTGTGGACATCGACGCGCAGCCCGGCCCGACACAGATTCGAAACTCCAACAGCTATTCGCTGGCGGTGCAGATTGCGCAGGGAGGCGGCGATCCGCTTCTGCTGCCCATCGCGCCCGACGAACCTCAAGCCTTGGGCCGTCTCATCGAACGGGGCCTGCAATCAGACTTGCTTCTGCTCACGGGCGGAGTCTCCATGGGCCGCTACGACCTGGTAGAACAAGTGTTTTCGGAAATGAAAGCCGAATTCTTCTTCACGGGCGCAAAAATCCAGCCCGGACGTCCCGTAGTTTTCGGGAAGTGTGCGCCGGGTGCAGCCGCCTCCGGCGGCCGGCAAGCCATCTGTTTTTTCGGACTGCCGGGGAATCCGGTGTCCACCCTGGTCACCTTCGAACTCTTCGCACGCCCGATGCTGGAGGCTCTGGCAGGTATGCCTCCGCGCAAGCTGATGTTTGTTCATGCCAAACTGAAATCGGAGATCCGCGTGAAACCTGGCCTGACCCGCTTTCTCCCCGCAATGCTCTTGGGTGAGTTCGAGCAGTCCCAAGTAGAACTGGTCCGCTGGCAGGGATCGGGCGATGTAGCCGCGACCGCCAGAGCGAACTGTTACATCGTGATCGCCCCGGATCGCGACCGCATATCGGAAGGAGAGTTCGTTCCGATCCTACTGCGACCGACGTAGGGAGATCTCAAGCGGCTGTCCCCCGCGCCCGCATGTAAGATAACTGCATCACGCAAATGCCGAAGAAGCTCTCCCACTACGACTCCGCTGGCCGCGCCCGCATGGTGGACGTCTCGGGAAAATCCGCAACCAGGCGCGTGGCCGAAGCCAGCGGATTCGTCGCCGTGAGCCCTCAAGTGCTGGCGGCACTCCCAAAGAACCCCAAGGGCGATCCGCTCGAAATCTCGCGCATCGCGGGCATCATGGCCGCCAAGCGAACATCCGAGCTCATCCCAATGTGTCACTCGCTGCCGTTGTCGCTCGTTGATGTCGAGGTGCGCGTATGCGAGAATGGCCTCGCGATCACCTCCAAAGCCGCAACTACCGCCGAAACCGGGGTTGAGATGGAAGCTCTGGTGGCAGTCAGTGTTTGTGCCTTGACGCTCTATGACATGCTGAAGGGTGCCGATAAGAGCATCGAGATTCAGAACATCGCGCTGGAGCGCAAAAGCGGGGGCAAAAGTGGCGACTACCGGCGCGCAAGATAGACGAGTTCATGGCTGACAACGTCAAGCTGCTTCTGGTCGACGACAATCCGATGGTTCTGGGCATGCTGCAGCAGGCGTTGTCCTCGCTCGCAACCGTCACCACCGCGACCGACTCCGCCGACGCGCTGCTCAAGGCTGTGGACGATACTCCGGATCTGCTGGTGTGCGATTTCCGTATGCCCGGCATGGATGGCCGGCAGCTCATCGAGAAGCTGAAGAGCCGTCCCGCAACTGCTAATTTCTCCTCCGTACTGATGGCCAGCAAGTCCGATATCGCCGAGCGCCTCTCAGTCCAGGATGCCGCCGATGACTATCTGGAGAAGCCCTTCTTCCTGAAAGATGCCATCCGCCGCGTGAAGCGCCTGATCGACCGCATTTCGCTGGAGAAGATGGCCAAGACCGCGCCTTCTGACGGCGTCGTTCGCGGCAATCTGTCGCAGATGAACGTAATCGACCTGATGCAGTCCCTCGAGATGGGCCGAAAGAGCTGCCAGCTCTCGTTGAGTAATGACGGTGAGAAGTGCGAAGTCTTTTTTGTCGAAGGTCAGGTGAAGCACGCCACCTACGGATCTCTGGTCGGCGACGCGGCAGTCTTCAAAGTCCTGCGCTGGACCGGCGGAAACTTCCAACTCGATTTTGAAGGCAAGACTGACAAGGAAACCACCCAACTTAATACGCAGGGGCTCTTGATGGAGGGGCTGCGGCTCCTCGATGAATCGTCTCGGGATAGCGCCGGCGAACCCGACGCTGCGGTCGCCCCGGTGCAGGCTGCTCCCGGCAGCCGTCCTGCGCGTCGCGAAGAAGAGGAAGACGTTCTGCTCGATGGCTAGCTCGAACCTCACGGCTGCGGTGGTAACCGTGAGCGATTCTTGTTCTCGCGGCGAGCGCCAGGATCAGTCGGGACCCGCGGTCGCTCAATGTCTCGAAAACATGAAATTCCTGGTCGCCGCACGCGAGGTAGTGCCCGACGACTCCATCAAAATTCAAAATCTTCTAATCCGCCTTTGCCGCGAAGTGTCACTGATCGTAACCACGGGCGGTACGGGTATTGCCGCTCGCGATTTCACGCCGGAAGCAACCAGTGCCGTCTGCGACCGTCTGCTTCCCGGCATCTCCGAGCGGATGCGCAGTGAGGGTACAAAGAAGACGCCCTTTGCCGCTCTAAGCCGCGCCGTCTGCGGAGTAAGAGGCAAGGCCCTGATCCTGAATCTCCCGGGAAGTCCCAAAGGTGCAGCAGAGTCACTGGAAGCCGTAGCAGAGCTACTTCCCCACGCAATCGATCTGCTAAGCGGAAAAACGGAGCACTAACAACCGAGCCACCCTAAAGCCCTCAGCGCCCAGTCCGTGCTGTTTTCCCCGGCCCCAGGACCGCTTTGCCCGGAAACACACCAGAAGCCATCTTCCCATCATCAATCAGCACCCTGCCCCCAACCAGCAGATAATGCACCCCTACGCTAGGCTCCATGGGCTTTTGAAATGTAGATCGATCAGAAATCGTGTTCGGATCGAACACAACAATGTCCGCATCTGCACCCTCCTGAATCCGCCCCTTTCTCTTCGCGTCAGGAGTGGACCGTTCCAGCATCTGCGCCGGCATCAGCGTCATCTTGCGCAGAGCTTCCATCCAGCTCAAAGACCTCTGCTCGCGAACGTATTGCGCCAGCACCCGCGAGTAAGTGCCCGCATTGCGCGGATGCCCTTCGGCTCCATCACTCGCAATCATGATCAGAGGATTGGGGATGAGCTCATCCACGATCTGCTGCGTATTGGCAAAAATGAGGATCCACTGCTTGGCGTTGGAATTATGCAGTTCGTCGAAACGCTCTTTCGTGAGGTGCTCTCCAGTGCCGGGCAGAACCAGATTGTTGTAATCAATACCGAGTTTTTCCCGCCAGCCGGGATTGAAGATAGCCGAGTTGATGGCCGTCATTCCCGCAATGTACGGATAAGCCTCGGTTGTGACATCAATTCCATGCGCCCGTGCTCCTTCAACCAAAGACAGGCATTCGAGCGAGTCCTTCAAGCAAGTGCTGTTGATGTGAACGATGTGCACCGGAGCGCCCGAAATGGCGGATGCGCCAATCACTTCCTCGACTGATTGAATGGCAGAGCCCGGCTCCACGCGTCCCGCGCTACGCATATGCGTGTACACCGGCAGCTTGCGCTCCGCGGCGAGGCGGAACATATCGATGACCTCCAGCCGCGTCGCGCCCGGAGCATATTCAATACCCATGCCGATTCCGAGTGCTCCAGCGTCGAGTTGCTCGCGCAAGCGCTGCTTGATCTCTTGAATCTGTTCGGGAATCGCGTGTTCCTCGGTGGCGGGTCCGCTCTTGGGAAGAATTGTTCCATCCGGCAACGGAGTGCCAAAGACCAGTGCGCGTGCAGCCAGATGGCTTGCCGTCGTTCCATAATGAATCAGCGAGTGCCCCTCCTTGGATTTCAGAAACTCCGAGACATCCGGCGCGCCGATCTCCATTTCCAAAGCCGTAGTCACGCCATCAAAAGCTTTCACACGCTGGCTGGCCAGATCCTGCCCGTGCTGGTGCAAATCGATGAATCCGGGCGCAACTACAAGTCCGGTCGCATGAATGACACGCGGCCCTTGGAGTGGCGTATCCGAAATGTGGACAATCCGGCCATTTTGGATGGCAACATTGCGAACCGCATCGAGCTTAGTTTCCGGATCGATAACCCGCCCACCTTCGATCACGGTGTCATATTGCTGCGCCAACACAACCGACGCGCATAAAAGTAGGCAGAAGCAGATCAAGAGTTTTCGCATGCACGCTCCAAAGCCACGCATCATAACAGCCCGAAGCTCACGCCGGGACAATGCTCACATACGGGCAGGCCCTGGGGCCGTCCAGCCGCGACTCGGCCTTTGTCGCCCCATCGCTCTGATCACGTAAACTAAATTCCCTTGAAGAAACTAGGACACATCCTGGCCCGCTACACAGCCTGGGTGCTCGGCCTGATGAAAGTCCTCGGGATTTGGGGCGTATTTGTCATTACGTTTGCCGACAGCGCACTCTTGGGCATGCCCGTCGACTTTGTCGTCGCGACTTACGTTCATCAGGATCGCAAACGCATGCTGTTGTACGTAGCCATGGCCTCACTGGGTTCGGCGCTGGGCAGCATTCCGCTGTACATCATCGGCTACATGGGCGGAGAGAAAGTCTTGCGCAAGCGCATCTCCGAAGAGCGCTTCCTCAAGATTCATGCCTCGTTCGAACAGCACGAGTTCTGGGCGCTCATGTTTCCTGGCATGCTCCCCCCGCCCATGCCGTTCAAAATATTTGTGCTCGGGGCCGCCGTGTTCGAGATGAACTTTTGGCATTTTCTGGGTGCGATTTTCGCTGGAAGATTTGTGCGGTTCCTGGTCTTGTCCCTGCTGGTGCTTTACTTCGGCCCGCAAATCGTGAGCCTGTTTGCTGTACTGTTCAAGCGTCATTGGATTTGGGTTGTGAGCCTCGCCGCAGCCGCTCTGTGCGTCTGGATACTGTTGCGGCGCCGCACCAGATCCGGTAACACACAAAAGGCGTAGTCAAAATAAAAGCCGCGACGATCGGTCGCGGCTGAAGCGGAAAACGGCGTAAGCCTTACACGGCTGCACTGTGATCACCGGCTCGGTGCAGTTTTCCCGCCAGAGCCTGGAATATTACCGGTGCACCGAACATTACTGTCGTAAAGAGGAGGTCCCCCGTTACTCCGCGCCGGAAGAAGGGCAATCCCACCTCGTAGCACGTGATTAATCCCGCGAAGGTCCGCGGATACATGTTCCATGCGGCCCAGACCGCGAAATTACTGATGACAAAGAACGACACGGACCCAGCCAGCGCAGTCGCCAAAATCCGCACGGGTCCGGAGTCCCGCTTGATCGTTGAGCCGAGCCACAGCATTCCTGCGTACCACGCCCACGTCACGAAGTGATCCCAACTGAATGGATATCGATAAAACAGAGTCGTCAGCGCAACGTCCGAGGCAGCGAGCAGAGCGACGGGAATCCACATCCGTCGGCGCGAAGCGCGTGCTCCGAAGTACAGCAACGCAGCTCCCACAGGCGTGAACGCCAGCGGATGAGGCATGAACCGAACAGCCACAGCGATCAGAATAAAAATGTATGCCAGCATAATCACCTCGAGAGTCGAATCCTATTCTGGGCGCTGGAGAACTCCTCCGTCAAGCGAGCAGAAGGTCAAATGCAAATCACATCACATGATGCTCGTAGGCAAGACCCCTTGACTTCCTATCTCTGCCGCGGCTCCGGCACGATAATCTGCCCTTCGTCGGTTTCGTACACATCTCCAACTACACGTAGATTGCCGTCAAGCTTGACTCCAGCCGAAAGTGGCCTGCGCCTGCGGCCTCGGCCGAGAGCGCTTGCCAGCCGCACGTAGCGCAAATCCTGAAAATGGACGATGTATCCTCCATCCGACAAAGCCTGTGTTTCGGTAATCGGGTACTGCGCCCAATCCAGATACACGCGACCCAGATAAGATTTCTTCGCGGCCAAGGTAATCGGCGTTTCTTCCGGCTTGTGGCGAATTTCGAGTTCGCCCGCAGGATCGACCTCCGGCGCAAGAGAATTGACCGGGGCTAATGCAAAGACTGCCGGTGTTTCCACTACTCCATCCCACGTGAAAGGCGTAATCCAGTGCGGATAAGCCGAAACCCTCAACGGATCCGCGCCATTATAGGTGCGGGCATTCAGGGCATTCACCGCGCGTCGATGCTCATAATCGCGAATACCCCACATCAGCACAATTCCAATGAGAGCCAGGGAAGCCGCAAGGCGCCCTCGCAGACCCCGCGATCGCGCGCCGATTTCTCCATCCACCAGGGAAAACAAAGCGGGAACTACCAGCCCCAGGAACAAGAATCCCAACATGATCGGCTCTACGATAAAAACGATATCCCACGAGTACCACTTCTGCGAAAACGGCCACCACGGACGAACACCGTAATTGTTTGTGAAGTCGAGCAGGATATGGCTGAATCCCGATAGGCATGCATAAAGAAACAGCAAGCCCCAACGCGGCGGATGATTCGGATCGTTGGGTTTCCGTTTCCGCAATCGCCAGACGAGATACACGAATGCCACAACCACTATGGCGACCAACGGTACCCCCAGGAAAGAGTGCGTGAACCCCCGATGATGAGCAAAGCTAAACGCGGGACCCTTGACCCGAGCCAGAACATCCAGATCGGGAGCCTCGGCGGCAAGCGTAAGCGTGAGTGTAGCAAGCGCCGTCTTGCGATTGAGTCCTGCGCGCCCCATGCACGCGCCGGTCAAGAAGTGAGTGATTGGTTCCAATCGAAAGCTTCTATCTTACATGGAAGCGCTGCTCACGTAGGGATAGCCCCTTGGGCTGTCCAGCGAAGGCGAAGCCGAGCGAGTTCGAGGCGGTGTTCGAACAAGCGCAAGTGCCGTGAAGGCCTCACTAAACATTTCCACCGTCACCGCCCGGGCGAAAGCAAAGTCAGCGCGTCAGGCACAACGGTGATCTCAGCTGGCAGGCTCCCAATCAGTTCCCCATCCGCTTCGACATAAACCTTCCCGTCTGTCGCACCAGCACCGTAATCGCAGGATGCCTTCACGGCGAACGAGAGCTCAATTCCCGGAATCGGCCAGGCAAGCCGGAATAAGCCTGCGGTGACATACGACAGATAAGCCAGACGGCTCGCCGTGTGACAAAACACCAGTCGCACATCATCACGGTCGAGAGATGCCCCTGGAGCCAATTCCCGCAGGACGCCTCCGAAATTGCGGATGCGAACGGCCAGAAGTTCGGTGACATTCACAACTTTGGGAGTGCTCGTGCTGGTTTGCATGTACTCTACGCGGAAGCGCGTCATCGCGTATGAAAACCACAGATGCCACGCCTTGGTGTAGTAGGCAGCCATCCCAAGCCGCTGTTTGACGCCGCTCTGTAACTTGTAAAACAGGTGAGCGTCCACACCAATCCCAGCCGCAACAACGAAATGACAAGTAGTGGGGGCTCCTTGAAGGCCCTGGCATGTAACGCGGCCAAGCGCAATCCGCCGAGGTTTTGCATTCAGGGCCGCTTTCGCCGCTGCGGGAATGCGAAACGGCCAACCAAGATCGTGAGCCAGCGCATTGGCGGTCCCAATAGGGAAAACGCCGAGAGCCACCGGCGTGTTCGCCAGCACTTGGACCATGTTGTGAACCGTGCCATCGCCTCCGCAGGCAAAGATGGCATCGCACCCGGCCTGGATCACTCGGCGCGCTTCCTGGGCAGCGTGTTCCTTCGAATCCGTGGGAAGAAGGTCGGCCTCCAAGCCGCCAGATCGCAGGATTTCCACAGCAGATTGCAGTTCCTGCTGCCGTCGCTTGCTGCCGCCAGAGTCCGGATTGTAGAGCAACGCTGCTTTGCGCATTCCCGCGCTGGATTGTAAACGATGCCCAGTGCCTGACGCGCTCGGCGTCGCTCTACGTCGTAAGCGACGCACGTAGAGACACCCCTTGGGCTATCCAAGCAAGCGCCCAGTGCAGCCCAGACCCTGCCGTCACAATTCAACTTGGCAACCCGCAGGGATCTGGCATAAGCTGTCCGCCATTGGGGTGTGGTTTTCCCGTTCCACATTCGGACCTCAGTTCGATCTAAATTTAAGGAGATGGACCAGATGAGATTTCTGGCTTCGGTTCTGTGCGGATTTCTGCTTGGACTCGGCGCGGCCGGGCAAAATCATTCCGCCCACATGCAGTCACACGCCGTAACGCTGGTAGGCGGTCTAAGCGACCTTCATCATCCCGTTTCCACCCACAATGCGGAGGCGCAGAAGTTCTTTGATCAGGGGTTGCGCTTCATTTATGCCTTCAATCATGACGAAGCCGCTCGCTCATTCCAGCATGCCGCCGAACTCGATCCTAAGCTGGCCATGGCCTTTTGGGGAGTCGCCGAAGCTGTAGGTCCGAACTATAACGACCCGGCTGACCCCGACCGTTACAAACGCGCGCATGACGCCATACAGAAGGCCGTCGAACTCTCTACCGATGCTCCGCCCAGCGAGCAGGCATACATCCAGGCCATGGCGAAGCGTTTTCCCGCCGATCCGAACTCTGATTTGAAAAAAGCCGCTGAAGATTATCACGATGCCATGCGGCAACTGTCACGCCAATTCCCGGACGATCTCGACGCCGCCACCCTTTTTGCCGAGTCCGGAATGAACCTCCACCCCTGGGGATTGTGGAACCAGGACGGAACGCCTATCGCAGGCACCGAAGAAATCGTAAGCACCCTCGAGGGGGTGATTAAACGGGATCCCAATCACCTCGGCGCCATTCACTACTACATTCACTCAGTCGAAGCTTCGAATAATCCAGACCGCGCTCTATCCGCTGCCGATAGACTCGCTGCCCTCGCTCCCGGGGCCGGTCACATCGTCCACATGCCCGCGCACATCTACATCCGTACCGGAGACTACGAGGCCGCGGTGCAAACCAACCAGAAGGCGGCCGAGGTGGACCGCGCCTACATCAAGCAGTCGGGCGCGCAGGGCATCTATCCCATGATGTATTACAGCCACAACCTCCACTTCGTGGCCATGTGCGGTGCGATGAATGGCCGCTATCCCGATGCGCGCAAGAATGCCGATCTCCTGGCCGCGAACGTGGGCCCGCACGTCAAGGACATGCCGCCCCTCGAAGGCTTCATGACGATACCCGTCGCTGTGGAAATTCGATTTCACCACTGGAACGAACTGCTGAAAATGCCTGCGCCGGATCCCGCGATGAAGACTGCGTCCGTCTTCTGGCATTTTGGACGCGGATTGGCCCTGGCCGGCACTGGCAAACTGGGCGAAGCGGAAGCCGAATACAAAATCGTCGCTGATGCCGAGGCCGCCACCCCACCCGACGTGATCTTCCAAATGCCGATCAACAATAAGTCCAAAGACATCCTGAAAATCGCAGAAAATGTACTGGGCGCGAAGATCGCAATCGAGAAGAAAGACACCTCTAATGCAATCAGTATGCTCCGCGAAGCCGTGGCCATTCAGGATAAGCTGAACTACGGAGAGCCTCCCGACTGGTTCTACCCGGTTCGCGAAAATCTGGGAGGCGCCCTGCTGATGAGCGGCGACGCCTCCGGCGCGGAAAAAGTATTCCGCGAAGACCTGGATCGAAACCCTCGCAATCCGCGCTCCCTCTGGGGCTTGCACCAATCGCTAGTCCAGCAAAAGCGCGAGTACGACGCTGGCTTCGTCCAAAAGCAATTCGAGAGTTCCTGGAAAGGGGGAGCCAATACCCTGAAGTTAGAAGACCTGGTCTAGCAATGCGCTTGTGTGGGGACGGACGCCCTCGTCCGTCCTGCGAGCGCAGCGAGCGTGCAATTTATAATCTTCAGCGATGCTTGTCGTTAAAGATGCTTCTCTCAAAATCGAAGCCCTGCGCGACAAAATCCGCCACCACGAATATCTCTACTACGTCCTGGATCAGCCCGAAATCAGCGACCTTGAATTCGACAACCTGATGCAGCAACTGAAGGATCTCGAAGCCGGGAATCCTTCACTGATCACTCCCGATTCGCCGACCCAGCGTGTGGGCGGCAAGCCGCGCGAGGGATTTGTCAAAGTGCGTCATTCCTCGCCCATGCTGTCTCTCGACAACACCTACAGCGAAGACGAACTCCGTGCCTGGGAGCGCCGGGTGCATGAACTGACTGGACGCAGCGACGTCGATTACGTCTGCGAGCTCAAGCTCGATGGCATGTCGCTGGCTCTCACCTATGAGGGCGGGCAACTCGCGCGAGGCGTCACCCGGGGCGACGGCACCACTGGGGAAGACGTCACGCTCAACGTCCGCACGGTACGCTCGGTCCCATTGTCAATCGCCAAAGAGAAATTGAAGAAAGCGGGTATCCCGGAAAATTTCGAAGTTCGAGGCGAGCTTCTCATGCCGATCGCCTCCTTTAAGAAGATGAATGAAGAGCGCGAGGCCAAGGGGCTCTCGCAATTTGCTAACCCGCGCAATGCGACCGCGGGGACGGTGCGGCAGCTGGAATCCCGAATCACTGCCGAGCGCCGGCTCGATTACTTCTCCTACATGCTCCTGGTCGACGGCCGCACTTATTTCGACCGCCACTCGAAGACCCTCGATGTCCTCGATGCCGCCGGTTTTAAAGTGAACCAGAGCCGCAAGCTTGTGCACTCCATGAAAGAGGTCTGGGACTTCATCGAGACTTGGGAAGGGAAGCGCGAGACTCTGCCCTACGAGATCGATGGAATCGTCGTCAAAGTCGACCGCGTAGCCTTGCAGAACGAGCTCGGATTCACTGGTAAAGCTCCGCGCTGGGCCATTGCCTACAAGTACGCTGCCCGCGCCGGGATAACCAAACTGGAAGATATCCGCGTTCAGGTTGGGCGAACCGGAAAGCTGACGCCAGTCGCCATGCTGGCGCCCGTACCCATTGGCGGTACAACCGTCCGCAATGCCACTCTGCACAACATGGACGAGATTGGACGCCTCGGCGTGAAGATCGGCGATTGGGTGCAGGTCGAACGCGGCGGGGATGTAATCCCGAAAGTCGCCAAGGTGATCGACGACAAAGATCATCCGCGCGGCACAAAGGCGTTTCACATGCCGGGAAACTGTCCCATTTGCGGCACGAAGGTCGCCAAGACCGAAGGCGAGGTCGATTACCGCTGTGTGAATGCCAACTGTCCTGCCAAGCTGCTCGGAACAATTCTGCATTTCGCTTCCCGGGGTGTGATGAACATCGACGGTATGGGCGAGGCGCTCGTAACACAGTTGATCGATCGCGGTCTGGTCAAGAACGTCGCCGACATCTACGACCTCACCAAAAAAGACCTGCTCAGCCTGGAGCGATTCGCGGACAAGTCCGCTCAAAATATCCTGAACGAAATCGAAAGCTCAAAACAGCTTCCTCTTGAACGCGTGATCTACGGCCTGGGAATCCGCTTCGTAGGAGAGCGGACGGCGCAATTTCTGGCTGAGCACTTCGGGTCCATGGAATCACTCGCCAGCGCAAGCGTGGAAGAATTGCAGAACGTCAACGAGGTAGGACCCAGGATCGCCGAAAGCATCGCTGAGTTCTTCAGCATTCCTGCCAACCGCAAGCTGATCCATCGCCTGCGCGCAGCTGGACTGGCATTGAAAGGCGAGAAGAAGGAGCGCGGCACCAAGCTGGCAGGGAAAACCTTCGTCCTGACCGGCACCTTGGCGAAGTACACGCGAGATGAAGCCAGGAAAATAATCGAAGATGCCGGCGGAAAAGTGACCGGCTCAGTCAGCAAGAAAACAGATTATGTAGTCGCGGGCAGCGATGCCGGCTCGAAGCTAGACAAAGCAAAAGAACTGGGAGTCCCCGTGATCGATGAGAAAGAAATGGAAAAGCTGGCAAGCTAATCGTCTCACGTAAGGACAGCCCTTTGCGCTGTCCAGCCGAGGCAAGATTTTCAGGAACCAACCGTCGGCCCAGACCGGCTCGATTGCGCTGACTCTCCCTGCAGAACTCGCCGGATTTTTCCCCAGGTTACTTCCAGCGTCTCCGGCAATACCCGCGTCTCCCCTACCACCGAAACAAAATTCGCGTCGGCCACCCATCGCGGCAGCACGTGCATGTGAATGTGCCCCGCAATCCCCGCTCCCGCGGCTTTTCCGATATTCATCCCCAAATTGATCCCATCAGGACTGTACAGTTCCCGCAGCACCGACTCCATTCTCTGTGCGAGGGCCATCATTTCATCAGCGGCCTCCCGCGGCAGCTTCTGCAATTCATCCAAATGCGTGTAAGGCACGATCATCACGTGCCCCGGCGTGTACGGATAAGTATTCAAGATCACGAAGCACTGCTGCCCGCGATAAACGATATGCGTTTTCCTGTCATCCTTCTCTTTCGGAGCCTCGCAGAAAACGCATCCCACCGTTTTTTCGCTGCCCGAGACGTAAGCGTACCGCCACGGTGTCCACAGATAATCCATAGCAGGGCAGGGTAGCAGAAGGCACGGGAGCGGCAAAGCCTGTGTAGCCCCGGACACCTCGTACGCGGTTGCGCGAAGCGCAATTTTCCATTTGAAACATTCCCGTAACCTGCGCCAGATTTGCGTTTGACACTGTTCTCTGACGATTGTTATAGTCGAAGAGTTCCCATTGGACGCGGGTTCTTTGTAAAACGTCCGACAGCTGGGATTGTCCAAGCTCACTCGCCAGGGTGAGCCCACCACAACCTAACGACTCCTCCAGCAGTCCCGAGAGCAGACCCCGCATCCGATCACCAGAGAGGCATAAACCTTGTTCGACGATACTACCGCCCACCATTCAGATAACAACTCCACCGTTGTGACCGAGGCCGAACCCATCACTGCCGAGCAGCAGCAACCGGAACAGTCGGCCGGCGAACAACCCCAGGCTCACACACACGTTGCGGAAGACAAAGCCGCCGCTACCGAGGACTTCGCCTCAGCGCTTGAGACCTTCACTACCGAGGCCGAAGAGGCCGTCAGTGAAGATCGGGTCATTAAGGGCACCGTTCTCAAGCTGACGCCGACCCATGTAGTCGTGGATATTGGCGCGAAATCGGAAGGCATGTTGCCGCTGTCGGAAGTGCTCGATCACGAGGGCAAGCCCAAGTTCCAACCCGGTGACGAGATCGATGTAATGCGCAGCAAGGGCGAGGCGGAAGAGGGCTACATTAACCTTTCGCACCAGAAGGCTCAGCGCATTCACGCCTGGGAAGAAATTGAGAAGTCGTATAACGAGAAGAAGCCAATCAAGGCTGTCGTGATCGACCGCATCAAGGGCGGTCTTACGGTAGACATTCACGGCGCGCATGCGTTTCTTCCTGGATCGCAAGTGGATCTGCGCCCTGTCCGCAATCTCGAGGGAATGAAGGGCCAAACCATCGAAGTCGCCGTTATCAAGCTGAACAAGAAGCGCGGCAACATCGTGGTTTCCCGCAAGGAACTTCTGGAAGGCGAGCAAAACGAGAAGCGATCCAAGACCCTTGAGCACCTGGAAGAAGGTTCGGTGCTCACTGGGGTGGTCAAGAATCTCACCGAGTATGGCGCTTTTGTCGATCTCGGAGGCCTCGACGGTCTGCTGCACATCACCGACATGTCCTGGGGACGCCTCACGCATCCCAAAGACCTCGTGAATGTCGGCGACCAGATCCAGGTGAAAGTTCTCAAGTACGACAAGGACAAGCAGCGCGTGTCGTTGGGATTCAAACAGCTCACGCCTGATCCCTGGCTCGATGCCGAGCATCGTTATCCGGTCGGCGCTCACGTCGGCGGGCGCGTTATCAGCGTGACCGACTACGGTGCCTTCGTCGAGCTCGAGCAGGGAATTGAAGGATTGGTTCACGTCAGTGAGATGACCTGGTCGAAGCGCATGAAGCATCCGTCCAAGCTGGTGAATGTCGGCGACCATGTGGAGTGCGTAGTGCTCAACGTGAATCCGACCGAACGCCGAATCTCGCTGGGCATGCGGCAGCTGGCTGCAAATCCCTGGGATTCATTGCATGAGAAATTCCCCGTCGGAATGACGGTCGAGGGACGCGTCCGCAATCTCACCGACTTCGGCGCCTTCATCGAAATCGAAGAAGGCATTGACGGCCTGGTTCACGTCAGCAACCTGAGTTGGACCAAGCGGGTCAAGCATCCTTCCGAAGTGTTGAAGAAGGGCGATCGCGTGAAGGCGATCGTGCTCGCGATTGAGCCCGACAAACGCCGTCTCTCTCTCGGCGTGAAGCAGCTTCAACCCGACGTCTGGGAGTCCTTCTTCGAAAGCCATCACATTGGCGACGTTGTCCACGGGAAAGTCCTGCGGGTGGCTGCATTCGGTGCGTTCGTGGAGATAGCCGAGGGCGTAGAAGGTCTGTGCCATAAATCCGAGGCTACGGACGAAACCGGCAGCCCGCTGCACCTCGAGCCCGGTTTGGAGCACGATTTTAAAATCATCAAGATGAATCCGGAAGAGAAGAAGGTCGGCCTCAGCATCCGCGCCGTAGGCGAAGAAGCCTCGCGCTCGGAAGTCGAAGCCTACAAGCAGCCGGTCTCAAGCACGAGTTCGACGATTGGCGAGCTAATCTCCTGGAAACGCGCCAGCAACGAAGGCAACTAGCTGCGCAGCCCCTTTGACTAAAGCGAGCGCAGCACCATTGTCAGGCTGAGCGAGCACCAAAGCCATGTCGTCCTGAGCAAAGAAACAGCCTCGCGACCAGCGAGGCTGTTTCGTGGTCGAAGGATCTAGCCTTTCGCCCCTGCACCACAGAGCATTCAGCTAGTCCGCAGCACTGCGCTTCGTCGCCATCCTCTGCGAACTCAGCGCTTCAGCCACCGCCAGTTTGGCCCACCCACGACCGCTGTTCTAGAATCCTAAGTTTGCCCCAACTCATCTGAACGATAGAGGAAGACCTTGCCCGAAACCATTTACGACATTGCCATCATCGGCAGCGGCCCTGCCGGATATACAGGTGCTATTCGCGCCGGCCAATACGGCCTCAAGAATGCGCTCATCGAAAAAGACAGATTCTTAGGTGGTACCTGCCTGCACGTAGGCTGCATCCCTACCAAGGCTCTGCTATTCAACGCCGAGCTCTGGGATCACCTGAAAGACGCCAAAGAATTCGGCATCGAAGGCGTGGACGCACGCAAGCTGAACTGGGCCGCTATCCAGGAACGCAAAGCCAAGATCGTAGCTAAGCACGCCAAAGGCCTCGAGTTCCTGATGAAGAAGAACAAAGTCGATACCATCAAAGGTTACGGCAAACTGACCGGCCCCGCGCAGAATGGCATTCACACCGTCGAAATCACCAACGGTGGCAAGGCATCTCAACTGAAAGCGAGAAATGTAATCCTCGCCACCGGATCAGAAGCCCGGTTGATTCCTGGCCTCGAAGTGAGCGACCGCATTTTGACCAATATTGAGATTCTTAGCCTCAAAGAAATTCCCAAATCGCTGGTCATTGTAGGCGCCGGCGCAGTGGGCGTCGAGTTTGCCTCGATTTACCGCTCCTTCGATTGCGAAGTGACTATCGTCGAGATGCTCCCTCGCCTCGTTCCCGTGGAAGATGAAGAGGTTTCAAAGGAACTAGCGCGCGTATACCGCAAACGAGGCATCAACTTTCATACCGGCGCGAAAGTGGAGAAAGTCGAGAAAACGAAAACTGGAGTGGGCGTCACCATCATGGTCGATGGCAAGCAGCACAAAATCGAAGCAGAAAAAATCTTGATCGCGATCGGTCGCAAGCCGCGTACCCAGAACATCGGCCTGGAGCGCACGAAGATCAAACCCGAGCGCGAATTCATCAAAACCGATTCCTGGATGCACACCTCTGAACCCGGCGTCTATGCCGTAGGAGACATTGTTCTAGGCACGCCGCAACTTGCGCACGTAGGAGCGATGGAAGCCTTGGTTGCGGTAGCGAAGATCGCCGGCAAGACAGCCAAACCCATAAACCGCGAACGCATCCCCGGAGCAACCTACTGCCATCCCGAAATCGGCAGCGTAGGCCTGACCGAAACGCAAGCCCGCCAAGCCGGTTACAACGTGAAGGTAGGCAAGTTCCCCTTCACCGCCAACTCCCGGGCCAGCATCGTAGGCCAGCATGAAGGCTTCATAAAAATTGTCTCCGATTCAGACTACGGTGAAATTCTGGGCGTGCACATCATCGGCCCACAAGCCACAGAGTTGATCGCGGAAGCCGTAGCCGCAATGGAAATGGAAGCCACCGTCGAAGATCTAATGTGGACGATCCACGCCCATCCAACCTTAGCCGAAGCCATGCTGGATGCATCCAACAGCGTCTATGGAATAGCCATAAACGCATGAATGCCATCACCAGGCACCAACACGAATGAGCAGGAGAGCCGTAAAACAGGAATGAAAAGGATCACTCACCGTGCTCTGTCATCCTGAGCGAGCAAAGGAACCGTGCAATCGCGTGACTGCTATCGACTGAGGATTTTCGGTTTATCCGCGATGAATCCGATTAATCCGTGGCCAATAACTTGATCTCCATAATCCAACTCGGCACCCTCGACTACGCCACAGCCCTGCGCCTGCAGCAGCAACTGATCGCGCTCCGTAAAGAAGAAAAGATAAGCGACGTCCTCCTCCTCCTCGAACACAAGCCAGTAATTACCCTGGGCCGAAATGGCAATGCCGCGAATGTATTAGCCTCGCCCGAACTCCTGAACCAGCGCGGCGTTGAACTGTTTGAATGCGACCGCGGCGGGGATGTGACCTTCCATGGGCCAGGCCAGATAGTAGGCTATCCAATCTTTGATCTTCGATCTCGTGTAGGGGCGGACTCCGAAGTTGGTCCTGAGCGAAGTCAAACGGTCCGCCCCGGCGAGTCGAAGACTCCCCCTGTATCCCCCCGCAAAACCATGGGCGTCGTAGAATTCGTGCGAAAGCTGGAAGATGTCCTGATGCGCACCGCCGCCGATTTCGGCATTCCGACCAAGCGGGTCGCAGGCCTAACCGGAGTCTGGACGGATCCCCATTCGCATACACAACGTGTAGGGACAGCCGCCCTCAGCTGTCCGGTCGAGCGAAGCTCGACAGTCGCACCCGAAGTCACAACGCGGTTTCGGAACGACCAAGCCCGGGAAGGGCGCGATTTCGGTCATGCCAAGACCGGCTCTGAGAAAGATGCGGCTTTACCCGCTGGGGCCGAAGCCAAACTAGCCGCCATTGGCATCCACATCTCCCGCTACGTGACCTCTCATGGTTTCGCGCTAAACGTAAACACTGATCTGAACTACTTCAACCTGATCATCCCCTGCGGCATCGCCAGTAAGCCGGTAACCTCCATGCAAAAAGAGCTAGGCCGCAAACTAGACCTGAACCAGGTAGCCGAATCCATCGGCCGCAACCTCGGTATAGTCTTTCAAACCCAGATCTTGTGGGTTGACACAGTCGATGCTTTGTTAGGCCGAAGTGTGGGAGTCCCCATGAAGCCCCCCGCCGAACTCCGCCAACTGCACGAAGAAGACGAAACAACCTGGGCGTGACAAGCCGACGTGGCGACAGCCCCTTGGGCTCCGCCGAAGCGAAGCGAGCGGCCCACGAGTCCCCGCTCTAGCTCTCCCACCCACTCTCGCGGTACCATCAATGAATCGCGCCCACCGCGCCGCTCCAATGGGGAACATAAAACCGAAATCCAAAGCCTCCAACGCTCCCAACTCGCGCAACGGTTCCCGTGCTCGGGTAAGGGCGGACGCCTCGTCCGCGCTCGAGCGAAGCTCGATGAATAACGGTCGATCGGCGAAAAGGAATCTCCGCACATACGAGATCCCCGACTACCGCCTCGAACACCCGGAATTCCAAATCCTCCAGCGGGTCGAAAAGGATCGCCAAGGCCAGGAGCACGTTCGCTACGAAGTCACCGGAGACCTCGACGCCCCAGTCCCGCCCATCCGCGACTCCAAGTATCTCGACAAGCAGCAAGCCATCCAGATCTATCGCTACATGCTGCTCAACCGCAAAATGGAGATCGCCTTAGAAAATCTCTACAAGCAAGGCAAGGTAGTCGGCGGTGTCTACTTCGGCCTCGGCCAGGAAGCCTGCTCCTGCGCCTCCGCCTACGCCCTCGATAAGGACGACTGGTTCGCCCCCATGATCCGCAACCAGGGCTCGCTGCTGGTCCGCGGCTTCCGCGCGGCCGACACCATGATGCAGTACATGGCCAAAGCCGATTCGCCCACCAAGGGCCGTGACGGCACCAGCCACTTCGGCGACATCGAAAAGCGCAACATGGTCTCGCCCATCTCGATGCTGGGCGACCTGATCCCGGTTATGTCCGGCGTTGCGCTTGGCGCGCGCCTGCAAGGGCGCAATATCGCGGTCATGACCTACATCGGCGATGGAGGCCAATCCACCGGCGTCACCTACGAAGGCATCAACTTCGCTGCCGTGCAAAACCTTGGCCTCGTCCTCATCGTCGAAAGCAATCTCTGGGCCTACTCGACCCCCTCCAACATGCAATACCGCTGCAAAGATCTAGCCGAGCGCGCCATCGGATACGGCATCCCCGGCGTGATCGTGGATGGCACCGACGCTTGCCAGGTCTACGATGCTGCACATGAAGCAGTAGAACGCGCCCACCGAGGCCAAGGCCCCACTCTGATCGAAGCGAAAATGATGCGCATGAAAGGCCACGCCATCCACGACGCAGCGAGTTATGTACCCAAGAGCATGTTCGATTTCTGGAGAAAACGCGATCCGTTGGCAAGGTTCGAAAACTATCTGGTCAAAGAAAAAAAGTGGCTAACTCAGAAAGAAAATGATGGCATGATCGCGGAAGTAGAAGAAATCATCGAAGCAGAACGCGAGATCGCCGTAAACTCCCCGATGCCGACGCCCGAATCAGCCGAAGGCGGAGTCTTCTGTGAAGAAGGCTGCCACGAAATCAAACCGAAATATGGCGTGCCGAAAGTGAAAAAGGGAAGTGCGGCCTATAAAGAAACCGAAGCCGCAGTGCACTTGAAGTAAAGCATCCTATAGATTCGTGGCCAATAATTTCGCACTCTTATGCAGCTAACCTATCTAGAAGCCATCCGCCAGGGAATCTGGGAAGAAATGGCACAGGACCCGTCGGTCTTCTGCCTGGGCGAAGATATCGGCATCTATGGCGGCGCCTTCAAAGTCACCGACGGTTTCATTGACGCCTTCGGCCCCGAGCGCGTCATCGACACTCCCATCGCCGAGTCCGCCATCGTAGGCGCCGCTTTCGGAGCCTCTCTCACCGGCATGCGTCCAGTCGCCGAATTTCAATTCATGGATTTCATCGGCTGCGCCTTCAACCAGATCAGCAACATGGTCGCCAAGACTCACTATCTTTGGGGTGCGCCCGCCCCGCTTGTTTTGCGCGGTCCCAGCGGCGGCTACGTCCACGGCGGCCCCTTCCACTCTCAAAATCCTGAGATGTGGTTCGTCCACAATCCCGGCCTGAAGGTCATCTGTCCCGCTACGCCCTATGACGCAAAAGGCCTGATCAAAGCTGCCATTCGCGACAATAATCCCTGCATCTTCTTCGAACACAAATATCTCTACCGTCGCATAAAAGAAGAAGTGCCGCAGGACGATTATGTAGTCCCCATCGGAAAGGCGCGGGTCGCAAGGGAAGGCAGGGACCTTAGCATCATCACCTATGCCGCTATGGTCCACACAGCGTTGGAAGCCGCAGACATTCTGAAAAACGAAGGGATCGATCTCGAGATCCTCGACCTGCGCTCCCTGGTCCCTATCGATCGCGAAGCCATTGCTCAGACCGTCAAGAAGACAAACAAGGTCATAATCCTGCACGAACACTCCCGCACCGGCGGCCTCGCCGGAGAACTTTCCGCCATCATCAACGAAGAAGCATTCGACGACCTCGACGGTCCCATAGTTCGCATCGCCGGCTTGGATTCCGCGATCCCGTTTTCCCCGCCGCAAGAGCATCACTATCTGCCCAAGGTAGAAGACGTGGTCCGCGAATCCCGCCGCCTGAAAGCGTACTAGAACGTGTAGCCGCGGACGCCATCGTCCGCCCTTCGAGCGAAGCTCGACCGTAGCGAACAGGGAAGGACACGACTTTACTTGTGCCGATAAACTCAAGGAGAACAGATGGCTTTAGCCGCTGAGGACAGTCGGCGTACGTTAACGGAAGCCTCTGGCGTCCACCCGCATGCCATGGGTACCACTTCGCGCCTCCTTCGTGCTGTCTTTGCCTTGGCTCTGATGGCAATCGCCGCGAACTGCTTTCTGAAATACCTCTGGTGGGCAGCGTGCTATAGCGCCTGGTCCGGCCTACCAAAGTTTCACGAGCAATGGAGGGCGGCAGGCGTGAATGCCTCGCTCAATGGCTGGAGCGTAATCATCCTGGAACTGGCCAGCCTCATACTCGTCTACACCGCCATCCGCTTGCGTAAAGTGACTTTCTCAAGCCTTTTGAGAACCACCTTGCGCGTAGCTGCGTCGCTCACAATAACCATTGTAGGAACCGGCCTTCTGGCTTTAGCTCTAGCATGGGTTAAACAGGGTCATTGAGCAACCCTGTAACCTCCCTACCTGCCGCGACTCTCTCACACGAGTGGTGTATCAATTCCCTGACTGGCATCGATGGCTCCGCTCTGCCAGAATATCCCCGGAGGTCTCATGGCCAAATTCCTTATAGGCGTAATCGCGACTCTGGTTGCTTTGATCTTGATCGCGCTCGGCGTCGCTACCTTGGGTCTATTTCCCACCCCGGCCAACGTTGAGCCTTCCCACCTTGAGACTCACTTCGCCATGGGCGCGGTGGATGCTTCCATGGATCGCCACGCTCCTCGCGTGAGCAACCCTCTCATGCCCAATGACCAGAACCTGATTGACGGCATGAAGCTGTACACTATGAATTGCGCTCTCTGCCACGGAACGCTGGACCATAAGCCTTCCACCCTCAGCACCTCTTTCTACCCGCCGCCGCCGAACCTGGTCGCCGATCCTCCTGACGATCCCGAGTGGCACATCTTCTACACTATTCGCACCGGAGTGCGTTACACCGGAATGCCTGCATGGGACAAAACGCTCTCCGAGCAGGACATTTGGAAGATCACCATGTTCCTCTCGCATATGGACAAACTTCCGCCCGCCGTTCAACAGGCTTGGAAAGCAAGTTTCGGCACGGGCCCCGAGCCCGAAAGCAAAGAAGGCATGAAAGATTTAAGCCACGATCAGCCCCACGACAAAAAAGCTCACCACTGATCACCCGTTCAAAAGGTTGCCCCACCCTTGCCGCGTTCTTCCGCGGGAGGGTGGGGACTTTGACTCCCGTTCCGAACTCCAAGACACGAGAGAGAGTACGGTCGCAGCTCAGTAGAAAGAGGGCCGAAGAACGAAGAGCGGAAAAAGCCGGCTGTCGGTACCCGTTATAATATTCGTTTGCGCCCGCCCCGCATTTGAATCCGTGGGCCTCAAGGAAAGAATCATGCCAACTGACATCATCATGCCCCAGATGGGCGAATCCATTGTCGAAGGCACCATCACCAAGTGGCTGAAAAAGCCCGGCGACAAGGTCCAGCGCGACGAACCTCTATTCGAAATTTCCACGGACAAAGTCGACGCAGAAATCCCCGCCCCTGCATCCGGAGTTCTGCAGGAAATCAAAGTGACGGAAGGCACGACAGTAGGTGTGAACACAGTCGTTGGCACAATCGCGGTCGATGGCGAGTCCGCCGCCAAGCCGGCCGCCGCAAAAACTGCATCCCCGGAGAGTAGCGCCCGGCAGGTTGTCGAGGAGCCGTCCCGCCCGCGCACCGAGCCTGTCGCACCCCCCCAGCCAACTCAGCAAAAGCCCACTCCGCCCGCTCACGAAGACGACGAAGAAGCCCGCTCCTCCCCGCTGGTTCGCAAGATCGCCCGAGAACACGGCATCAGCCTCTCGCAGATCACTGGCACCGGACTCGGCGGCCGAATCACCAAGCAAGACATCATGCAGTTCATCGATAACCAGGGATCTCATGCAGGGACGGACGCATCCGCAAGCCTGCCCCGAGCGGAGTCGAGGGGTCTCGCCGAGCGAAGCGACGCGCCCCCGACCCCCGCACCCGCATCGCGCCCCGCCGCTCCCGCGCCCTATCCCGGCGATCTCGTCCCCATGACGAACATGCGCAAGCTGATTGCCAAGCACATGATCGAATCCCGCCGCACCAGCGCGCACGTGCACTGCATGTACGAAGTGGATTTCACTCGCATCGTGAATTTGCGCAGCAAGCTGAAATCGGGATTCGAGCAGCGTCACGGTGCCCGCCTGACCTTCATGCCATTTTTCGTCCGCGCCGCCGTGATCGCCCTGCAGCAGTGGCCCATCATCAACGCCAATATTGAAGGCGATAACATTCGCTACCATCGCCAGATCAACATGGGCATCGCCGTCGCCCTCGATTGGGGACTCATCGTTCCTGTCCTCAAGAACGCCGGCGACTTGAATTTCCTCGGCCTGCAGCGCGGCATCACAGATTTAGGCGAACGCGCCCGCACCAAGAAGCTCAAGCCCGAAGACGTCGAAGGCTCCACCTTCACCATAACCAATCCCGGCCAGTTCGGCGCTGTCTTTGGCCTGCCCATCATCAATCAGCCAAACTCGGCAATCATGGGCGTCGGCGGAATCACCAAGCAACCCATGGTCGTGACCGATAAAGATGGCAATGATTCCATCGCCATCCGCTCCGTAGTTCACCTCACGTTAGGCTACGATCACCGCCTGATCGACGGTGCAGTCGCCGACCAATTCATGGCGCAGGTGAAAAAGAATTTGGAGCAATGGACCGAAGAAATCGGCTAGGTAGCGCGGGAGTTCGATTGAGGGTGCCCCGACCTCGTCCCGCGCCTTGTGTGGGACAGGGTGGGAATTTTGACGTCGGTAGATGCTACCGGGCCGCAGCCGAAGCCTCCTGCTTCGCCCAAGTCGATGCATTCAAACATTGCACCGTCCCATCAATCACTAGCGATATCCCCTCGCGGAACTTCTCCGCATCCACAATGTCCCGCTGAGCGACCGCATCAATCGTGCTAAGCGCATTCTCCAAAAACATCATTGCTGCATCCTTCTTCTCTGATCCCGACTTGTTTTTGCACATGCCCTCGATTCCTGCCACCAGCGCTGGAACGAACCCGACCGCACGTAGTAATACATTTAAAAAATTCATGATTCCTCCATGGTTGACTATTCAACCAACAAACTGATCCCTGGACCCTGTTCCCTGATCCCTGCCTTTCGTCGTGGTCGCACTGCTACTTGCTCGCGGACCCCTTGCGGCCGTCAGTATCAAGCGTCTGAAGCATGGCTTTGATATCGTTCTGCCCATCGCGCAGTTCGCCAAGCTGCACCTCGGTCCGAATGCGCGCTTCGGTCGTTGTAGCGGCGATCTGCTCCAGACGTTGAACTCGCGCCTGCATCGCCGCAATCTCGCTGTCTTGTCTGGCAGAATTGCGAGCGCCTTGCACGACGTACGCGCCAATGGATAGTGCCAGCGCTCCCATTGCGATCAGAGCGCGGCTGTCAAACTTCAGCAGCCGCTGCTCCTTCACGACCTCAAGCTTCTTCTCCCATGATTCTTCCAGCGACGTCGCGAACTCCTGCATCTCCGCCAGTCGCTCCAGCACCTCTAACTGGAACTCTCTCGCCGTGTACTGTGTTCCTGCGATCGTCCGGTCCACGCATCGGGTCTTCACTCGATTCAGAACACTGTCTTCATGCATACGGATGATCCACGTGCAAAGCGGCCGCATAGCGCGAATACCGGGGCTGCGAAGAGCTGTCGTACAACCGTAGAAAATAATTCTGGGTGCGCGCAAAACGGGGAAGGCTGAACGTGCGCCCGCCAAATCTTCCCAGCAGATTTCGATCGTTCGCTGGGCCCCAGCCATAATCATGCAATCTAACTTCATCATTCAGGAACTGAATGTCGCCGGGCGCCGGACTCGCATTCACATAGAAGCCCAGCGGAGTCGTCCCGTAAGGTACCATTCCCTCTGCCTGCATATTTGCGAACACCAGGTGATCCGAAATCCCCGCCACTCCCACTCCCACATAATCAAACGCCTGCACCTTGATGTGCTGAAACGTCAACCAACTCTTGCTGTTGACACTTATCATCTGCAGCCCAGTCGCAAATCCAACAATCGGCACGATCGAACCGTCACTGGCGTACGTGACAGTCGGGGATGTCCCGCTCGGGGAGTAGACATACAACGATGGCCACGAAACGCACCAGTCATACTTGCTCACGATCGCGTTTGTGCAACCCGTACCATACGGTTGCCTGCGCCCATACACACTTCCAAATTGCACCATGCTCACCGTGGCAGTCTGGAAACCGGACGGTACTGTGGCTTTCCATGTGCTGCCCGCCACATAAGTCCACGATCCACTGACAAAGGCAATCGGCGTCGCCGCCGTAATCACCGGCGCCGCCCCCGTTCCATACGCATCAAACCGGATCGGATTCCCACTGGTACCTGGCGAAGGAGGAACTAACTGCTCTCGCCAAACTCCTCCCCGCTGCAAATAAATCGCGTCCCCAGGATTGAAGCTCTGCGCATTTACCTTCGCCAGCGTCTGCCACGGAGTCCCCGGCGAAGTCCCATTACTCAAATCCGATCCAGAATTCGACAAGTAATAGGAAGTAGCCTCGGCACGAAGACACACCCCCAGCAACGCCACGGCAATCCACCGCGCCATAAACTCCTCCTAAGCTAATTGCAGCTGTCTGATTGGTATGAAAAAAGAAAGTAAAGGGGTGCCCCAACCTTCCCGCTTTAGCAGGAGGGTGGGGAAGTAGACTTCCCGTCAAATCCACCACTCCCGTCTCAGGATTTTGATCCACCGATAACGAACTCAATGCAACCAGAACATCGGCATATAAGAAGCCTGCGGACCATTCGGCGCAGGGGGACTTACACTGGCCGGCAGAATCCCTCCCGATCGAGGCGTGATAGAAAATCCATTACTCCCCTGCGCCCCCGAACTCCCACTTTCTGCCTTGTAAAACACCGGCGCATTCCCTGCAGAACCATACAGTGTCGGAGGAGTTGTCGTGGTATTGCTGCTGTAGTACGCGAGGTAGTAAGCCCCCGGCAGCAGCAGCGTCGATCCCTGAGTCCATGACAATGTCGTGGCTCCCGTCGCCGCCGCGAATGAACTCCCGTGCAGCGATCCTCCACTCAAGTTCAGCACCAACGTTCCCGAGCTATTAAAGATGCCCAGGTCATAGTTGTACGTGCCGGAATTATCTGCGTTTGCTCCCACGAAATAACTGACCTGCGAAGTCTGCACCGCCACGGGCAGAGTAAATCCCCACAACAAACATCGGTTCGCCGATGACGAGGGAAATGCCCCGCTGTTACTCGCCGAAATCGGCATCATCCAGCTTGTCGACAATCCCGAAATCGCAGCGTCCACATACGATGTCGTGGCCAGTTTTGTCGAATTGTCGTGCGCCGTTTGTGTCGTCGCCGTAGTCCCGTTCGGCAAAGCCGGCGTCCCCGACAGATTCGCCGCAGTCCCAGTAATATTCGAATTCACTTTCGCCACTTGCACGCCAGCCCCGCCATTCTCCGACACTGTGAACAGCCCGTTGGTATCGAATGCGGCCTGCGAAGTTCCCGCCATCGGAGTGATCCCCACTCCCGGCACCGGACCACTCACCGACCATGGACCGGTCCCGATAATCTGCCCGCCCACCGTCACATTCCCGCTGAAGTTCGCGCTGCTCCCGCTGAGCGGACCGCTGACCGTGGTTGTTCCCGTAAGCGTAGCTGACGAAAGTGTCGGTGCTGTCGCCGTAACAATCTGGCTCGGTGCTCCTCCATTCGCCGAAATATAAAAGTTCCCATCATTCGATATCCCGATCGCCGAATCCCCGCTTGCCGCCGCTCCCATTCCTGAACTCGGGGGCACGCTGCTCACCAGCCACGGGCCCGCCACCTGCAGCTCTCCATTCACCGTCACGTTCCCGCTGAAGGATGCCGTTGCCGCCGAGATTCCTCCCGTTCCCACGTAGCTTAAGATTGCCCCGTCATCGGTCAACGCGCTGTCGCCACTCACGGCTGTCCCGTTCGCCGCATAGATGGCGACGTGAGACGCCGTCCCGTTATTCACCGTTCCCGACCCGCTCCCGCCGCCGCTTCCACAATCCGAACCTGTTCCCGATAACACACCCGTCGAGTTCACGTGCAAACACTGCGACCCCGTTCCCGTGATCGGAAGCGTCACCGGTCCCCCCTTCACCACCAGTTGCCCGGTGGTGTTCAGCGTAGGCAGTGCAACTCCGTCGCCCGCCTGTCCGGTGTCCTTCCACAGGTATTGCAGCCCGCCGCCATTGACCGTGTTCACGTTGTATCCCGATGCCGTGTTGCTGAACGCGATCGCGGGGATACATCCGATGCTTCCCGTCGAGCCTCCTCCAGCCGTTCGCCAGATGCAATACTGCAGCGCCCCCGCAGTCCCCGAAAATAGAATCTGGTTGTACTGCGACGCGCTCAAGCTGGAAACCCCTGTCGCCATCGAAGCAGTCGGTCCCGCCGCGGTTCCTCCCCCCGCTGTGTAAGCCACAATCGCATACGTGTAGCTGGTGGAACCCGACCCTCCGATCGGCCCGACAATCGGTGCGTCCGGGGCCGCAACTTGCGCCACCGATAACCCTGAGAATGATCCGTCGATTCCCACAAACAGATTTCCCGTCGCTCCTTGCGTGTGCTTCACGATCAGCGAACTTGTCTGGCTCGGCCTGCTCGCCACATTCTGTATCGTCCAATCATCATTGCCCGTTCCACCTTGTCCGCCATTCGACCGGAAAATCTTCAGCGGCGACGCAAATCCATTCTTGAACAATCCCGAAAAGCTCAGATCGTCCATCGAACTGGTCCGCAGCGGAGAATTTGCATGCGCATATTGCGACGTGCCCATGTGCACCTCGCCCGCCTGAAACCCCGGCGTCTGACAGCAGATTCCCAACGCCGTCCCGTTCGTGTTCTGCAGCGTATTCCCCCACTCGTACATCGTGCCCAGTGGGCCATAAGTCCCCTGGCTCTTCGATCCGATCACGTGCGTCGTCGGAACCTGGTTCAGATGGATCTGGTTCCCCTCCACCAGGTACGCCGCCGCCGTCGTACCCAGGTTCACGGGATACGTATTCGCCACGTCGTAATCGCTAATCCCGATATCGTTCCCAATCACGTTCACCCCGCCGGTGCACCCCAGTCCGCCACCCGCGTCATTCGCCGAGTTGATGAACTGTCCCCCATCCGTTTCTTCGTTGTAGAGAATGCTGACCGGCCCCGACGCGCACTGCCCCAGAAAAATCGCAGCCCCATTCGCTCCAAACACAGAGTAATTCCCGTTCGCCGTAAACATGTTCCCCATAATCCGCATGTTCCCGTAGCCGTGACGAATCCCTTGATAACAGCTGGAAAAATCATTGTTCTCCGCTTTGTCGTTGTCTGAGGCCCCCGCCTCCAGGTCGATCCCGTAACTGTTTGGAGAATTTTGGCAATGCACCCAGCTGTTCTTCAGCACGATTTGCTCGTTATTGTTCGACAGCCCACCCGAAGTGATCGACAGTCCTGTGTAGCCGGAAAGCGCGCCTCCCAGCGGACTTGTCGTCAGTGCCATATGGTCCAGAATGATCTGGTGTCCCGTCACGCCGCCTGTCCCCGAGTTATCAATCTGAATAGACCCGGTGAAGTTCGAACTCGAGCACACGCCACTCGGTCCTTTTGGATAGATTCCCAGCCCTTCAATCCGTCCATATCCTGATCGATTTACGTAAAGCACAGCCCCCGCCGACCCGTTGCATCCAAATATCGCTGGCCCATTGAATCCGCCAACCCCCGGCCGGTCCCCCATCCCGCGCAGCACAAATCCGTATTGACCAAAAATGACGACCTGGTGATCAGCCCTGATCTGGCATGTCTGCGGAAAATCGACAACCCGGTTGCTGATCCCGCTAAATAACGCATTCAGAGCCGCGCTTGAATCCGTGGCCCCGCTGCAGTCCACTCCGTAGTCGCGAACGTCGAGCGCCGCCTTGGCCTGCCCTTGAATGTGGCTCGCATCCGTCCACACCGCCACTTGACTGCCCGCGGGTGTACCCGACGAATTCACATTCCCGGAGCCGCCGCCGCGCGCGCATGACCCCCAAGTCCCATTTCCTAACAAACAAGTAGAGGAACTCGCCGTTCCCGTTCCTAACTCGCCCGCCGGCCCCCGCCCGGAAATCAGATCCGCTTTCGTGCTCAAGCCGGAATCCACATATTGTTTAGGCGCCGCATGCAAAGCAGAAATTGGATTCGCGGCCAGGCTGAGCGGCCCCGTCATCGTTCCGCCCGCCGTCGGCACAAAGTTTCCCGCGCCCACGGTCGTCACCGCCTCGTCCACATACCCTTTGGTCGCAATATCCGCGGCACTGCTCGGTGCTGGCACATTCGGTGAGCTGCTGAAGGTCTTCGTCCCGGCAATCGTCTCCGTCCCACTCACATGTACGACGGCATCATCGTTCGCCTTCGTTGCCAGCGCCGAATTCACGTATTGCATCGACACCGGTTGCCCCGCTAATCCCGATCCCGGCGTAGTTCGCACCGTCGCCAGTGTCGCTGGAGACGCCGTCGGCACCATCCAGAACTCAGTCTTCACCTGCCCTGGGCCAAGCTGGTACACCACCGTGTAATACACCCCCGCAGGCGTCGCCCCCGCATTCGGCATAAGTGCAACATTCAGAGCCCCGTTGCTTCCGAGTGCGACAGTAGTAGTTCCCCCCGCCACCGCTGTCCCCGAAGCCGTCACAAACCCCGGCCACGTGATGATCAAGCTCCCGCGCGCCGTACTCCCATCCGCCAGGTACACGGTGTCCGACACGGTCGTGGTTGCACTGCCAGGCGCAACTCCCCCGCAGCGCTGCCCCATATTCAACGTACTGATCACAGTCAGTCCCAAATAAAAAAGCCGCACCAATGGGCGGCGGCCAGCGTCAAACATCGTCTCCTCCATTACCTAAAGCAAATCTGAACCTATCCCGGACAAAGGGGTGCCCCACCCTTGTCCCGCGATTTCAGCCGGACAGGGTGGGGATTTTGACTCCCTTTCAACCCAAAAAAAATTGAAACCAGAAACCCGATGCGTTACCGTCCCCGAGGATCCATCTCCTCCTCAAGAAACTTTTCCACACTCTCCACATACACATCCGCAAAATCTGCCACCGGACGCCGCCCCTCAATCAATTCCATGGCGTCATTCAGACTCCATCCCATCGAACACAGCACCGCCAGCGTCATCATCGGAGCTCGATGCACTCCGGCTGCGCAATGGATAAACAATTTCGTTCCATCCTTCTGCAGCGCTGCTTCCGCAAACTCCACTCCGCGCCGAAACAGCGCCGCCGGCTTGAACGTAAAATCGTCATCCGTAGGATTCCACAGCACCTCAATGTCATAGTCCACCGCGAGCGGCGTGTCATCGAACTCAATCTGCATGTCGATGATGTGCGTGATCCCCGCCCGCGCCAAGACCTCCATGTTCGACGTCGACCAGATTCCACCTCCCACGGCAATTCGTTCTGTCAGCCAGGTAATATCCATTCCATTCCTACGATGGTTGCCCCACCTTGTCCCGCGCTTTTGGCGGGACAGCGTGGGAAAGTTGAAATCCTTTCGGAAGTTGAAGTCCCTTCCGAAGTTGACGTCCTTTCCGAACTTGACGTCAGTTCCCCAATCACAAAACGCAAAGAGTCCAGCTAATTCTACAGAAGGCTGATCACGGCATCACTCGCACGCCACCACGCATCCGGAACAGCCGTGATCTTTGACTCTTCCTCCTGCACCTTGCCAGGCGCTCCATCGTCCTCCTGCTCATCCCTCTCGGCCAGCCTAACCGGGATCACCTCATTGGATTCCTTCTCATACTCATCAGCCACCACCGGAGAAGTTGGTATTCCAAGTCGGTTGAGGAGCGTCTCCGCCAGGGAATCCTCTCGGGCCGACGTTTGGCTCCCATCGTCGGCCCTGGGAAAAATATTCGCCATCTCAAATAAATACTTCATCGGCCCAAGCTGGCCTTTTTTCCCCTCGCCAATCACAGCCGCCGTGATCTCTGTCGCCTCCGCTTTCACCAGCTTCGAGCATTCCTTCCTCACATCAGTCGAGTCTCGCTCCTTTTTTGTAACCTTGCGCTTCGCCGTACCCCGTTTCTTTGCTGTTTTTTCTGATTTCTTGTCTTTTGTGCTCTTGCCCTTCGCCTTTTTCCTGTTCATTGCCCCAACACTCGGATATGAATTCGTGAATTCTCCCGAAAAGTCAAAAGGCGCGCTTTGCGCGCGCCTTTTGCGGGAGCTCTATACTTTTTCTCACTCTCTATATCCAGAATAGCAAATTGACGTAGGCAAAGTGGACATTTTTCAAAATTTATTTTCGCCATCTTCACAACTACTTACGTGATTTCCTCTCTCTTCACCCCTTGACAAGAATTTTCCGGAATTCTGTCGAGGCGTTCCAGCAGCCCCACGTCGAGCAGAATCTCAGTCAGCGTATCCACCGCCAGTGGAGTCAAACGCCGCACCGTCTTCTCATTGCAGTTCAGCAGACGAGCCGTCGCCCATCGATTGTGTTCCTGCAAGATATGCCGGGCGATCAACTGTCGCGAAAACTCATCCAGCTTCTCCAGGCACCTCTCCATGTCATGCACAAAGATCACTCGATCCTCAAAAGTCACAACTGTGTATGCAGTCACCTTCGCCCGGAAGAATTCCCGTCCCAGAAGCGACGGCAGTCTCCCTGTCTCGATCGAGTACCTCATGTACCGCCGCAACATCGCAACCGTCCGTTTTCGATAGATCTTCCGCACCCGCTCCATCTCCCACGACTCCTCCTGTCGCGAGTGCTCCATCAGCTCCAGGTACGCCTGACCTCCGGCATCCGAAGTCTCAGGTTCACCCTGCTCGATGTTCCCCTGCGATGCATGTGCATCATCCGCCGCCGCCGCAATCCATTCGATGTAGCTCATGCCACACCTCCGGCCGCCTCGAACTCCCTTTCGCCGCCTTCCGGCTCCAGTTCCGGATCGTACCCGTCAATAACCGTGCGCCTCGCCGCAGGCAGCATGACCTTCCCCGGCTTCTTCTTCGGGATCGGCAACTCCGAGACCTTCCCCTGGCACTTGTCGCAGTAAACTCCGCCCCCGCCTTCCCGTACCCACAACCCCCCGCAGTGCTCGCAATACTTCAACTCCATGCGTACATCAGAACTTTTCTTGCCACTATGATTCCGTTTCATAAATTCCTCCGTAAAATTCAAAAAATCGGAATGGAAAGCGGTACCCACCCATACGTGGAAGGGTGCCCACCCTTCCCGCGCAGTTTGCGGGAGGGTGGGGATGTTGACTTCCTTTCCGCTGCCCCTGACTCCAAAACAAAAAGGCCCTGCGTCGATTTCCGCAACCACTAGCGGGAACCAACGCAGGGCTCGTTTCTCGTACGATGACCTGCCTGAGCTATTTACTTGTTATGAATCCAAATCGATGCTCATCTGGGCATTTCCGCCCAATGCGAACTGATCTCTAAACTTTCCTCCTTCGCTTCATCAGTGTCACGCCACCTCGTCGTCTACGCCCGCACCGGCCCTTTGCCGGAAATATCCTTCCTCGTAGCCCGATTTCAGTACGCGCCCGTTTTGCATCACAACGCTCACCTTCCCTGTGAAGCGAAGCGACAACAATAACCGCTCCATGGACGCCGACAGTACCTCCGCCGACTTCACCTTCCGTCGAAATTCACCGAAGCTCTTTTCTTCGCCGAAGTCATCCAGTGGTCCTGTCATTGATTCGTCCTTGGAGCTTTTTTGCTCCTAAGTTGTCGCGATCCTATCCTTGTGAAAATTTTCGGTCATGGTTGTTTGAACATCCCTCGCCTGTGGAAAACTTCGTTCGCGTCTAAAGCCTTTCCACGCCCCGACTCACGTAGCAGCGAACGCGTTCGTCCGCCGAAAAATAAATGTTTCCTGAATCCCGAACACCTACAAGCCCAAGACAAATTGCCCAATCGCCGATGCTATACTCGCCCCAATGAAGTTCAAAGTTTTGCAAGATAACCTCCGCAGAATCCTGCTGCAGCGAATCGAAAGCGGCGAACTCACCGGACTCCATCTGGCCCAGCAGACTGGATTTAAACAGGCCCACATTTCCAACTTCCTCAATCGCAAGCGCGGCCTGAGCCTCGAGGGCATGGACAAGGTCCTCACCGTCCAGCACCTCTCCGTCCTCGACCTGCTCGATCCAGCCGAAGTCAACAAACGCGCCTCCATCCTGCCTCCCAGCGGCGACGAGTTCGAAAACGTGCTGCTCACGTCGCCCGCCGCTGCTGCCACTCGCCCTCTGATCACGGCCGACCAGGTCCTCGCCATGCTCAAGTTCAAGAAAGCTTTCTTGCGAGGCCTCAAGCCTGAACCCGAAAGCGACCGCTCCTCCTGGCATCGTTTCGTGCTGATCAGGCCTGAGGAGCGCGATATCCCCGCCATGTCTCCCCGCCTCTTGCCAGGGGCCACCCTGTTGATCGACCGCCATTACAACTCACTTAGGCCATATCGCAAAGGTGAATTCAATATGTACGCTGTTCTGAAAAACGATACTTGCGCGGTCCGTTACGTCGCAGTCGCAGGAAATCAGTTAGTGCTTCGCCCTCACAATCAAAGCTTCCCCCTGGAAACACTCCCGGTTGAAGAAGGAAGATCCCCCGCAGACTATCTAGTAGGGCGCGTCTGCCAAGTAGGCCTGGAAATCTGACAAACAAGAGGATGGAAACGCAAGAGCTGTTCCTCGCTCATTCCGCACGGGTGGGTCTTTGACTGTCTTTCAGTTGTTTAGATCTTTTGATTGTAGTCATCCGATAAAGCCTGACGCTCCTCCCCCCACCAACAACCAAAATCTACCCCAGCGTCCGAACCGTCTCCACCCCGCTCTCTGTAGGCGTGTTCGCAACCGGGATACTCACCGACACCCGCGTCCCGCTCGCCCCAGATTCAATCTGTAGTTCCCCCCCAAACTGCCGCAGCCGTTCTCGCATTCCGGAAATCCCCACTCCTGACCCGCCCTCGAGAATTTTCTCCAACCGCTCCGCAGCAATTCCTTTGCCTTCATCCTGAATCTCCACAGACACCGTTTCATCCCTGTGTTCAAGTCGAATCGCAGCCGTCTTACTCTCCGAATGCCTGTGGATGTTCGTCAACGACTCCTGGACCAACCGGAAGATGGCGAGCTCCAGATCCCGCGGCAACCGTCCAAATCCCTCCGCCACATCGAGCTGGATTTCAATGCCGCTCCGTTGCGATACGCCCTGCACATACCAGCTCAGCGCCGAATTCAATCCGGCTTCGTCCAGCAATGGCGGATGCAACAAGTACGACGTGGTCCGGATCTCGCGATGCAACTGCTGCACCAGGTTTTGAAAGCTCTCCAGCTTCTTGCCCAGATGCGGAGCGTCCCGGCGAATTTCTTCGCTGAGGCTTCCCAATTCAAGGTCCAGGGCAGTTACCATCTGCCCTGCGCTGTCGTGTAGATCGCGCGCCACCCGCCGCCGCTCTTCATCCTGGATCTGCAGCAAACGTCCCGACAACTCTTTCAGACCCTCCGCCGCATGCAGCATTTGCTGGTTTCTCGACCGCAGTTCCGCGGTTTGCGCCTGCACTTCGCGATCCAGATTTTGCGCCAGGTCCCGGAATCGGCTCTCGCTCGCGCGCAACGCATCCTCTGCCCGCTTGCGTGCGGTCACATCCATGGTGATGCCGTCGAATCGTTTCGGCTGCCCGGTTTCATCGTAAAAAGTGCGGCCAATGGCTCGAATCCATTTGTGCCGCCCGTCCGGCGCCAGGGTGCGGTACTCGACGTCATACTGCTGGTTGTTCTTGATGGAGTTCTCCACCGCTTGCCGAGTCCGCTCGCGATCTTCGGGATGCAGCAGAGAGTAAAAAATCTCCATAGTCACCGGGGAGTCGTCCGGGGGGAGCCAGAAATGTTGCTTGACCCGCTTGTCCCAAATGACTTTGTCAAACGGAAGATCGCAGAACCAGAATCCGACGTCGGATCCCTCTGCCACAAATTCCGCACGCTCCCGCTGCTGTCGCAACGCTTCCTCCACGACCTTGCGCTCAGTGAGTTCAAATGAGGCACAAGTTAATCCGCAAATCTTCCCCTGCGCGTCTCGCTGCGGATCGATGTTCACGTGATACGAATGCATCGCGCCCAGGATGGACACCGTCATCTCGCCCTCGTAGCTCATTCCGGTCGACAGCACCTCTTTCTTGACCTGCTCGACCATTGCAACATCTTCCGGACGTTCCAGAATCTCCGCATCAGTCCTTCCCAGGATCTGATTCACACTGTGTCCGCCCAACGGGTTGTAGATCCACTTGTAGCGCAGATCCAGTCCTTGATGGAAAACCGTGATTGGCGAATTGCGCAGGCTGATGCTGAAGCGCTCGTTCGCCAGGCTCAGTTCTTCCTCGATCCGCTTGCGCTCGGTCACATCCAGAAAAGCGCCCACGGCGCCTCGCGGCTTTCCCGCATCGTCAAAAAGCGGAACCGCATTTCCCAGGATGTGGATTGAGCGCCCGTCCGGATAGCGGATCTCCAGCTGCTGATCGCGAAACTCGTGCCCGGTCGCGGCCGCTCGCTGCATCGGCAACTCTTCCGCCGTTAGCGGACGCCCTTTGTCGTAATACACGACATTCGGCCGTTCTCCTGGCGGCGCTGACATCGACACATTTATCCCATACGGCAGCCCGAACACCTGGTGCGCGTAATGGCTCGCCGTCATGTATTCACATTTGGGATCCTGCGAGAAAAATGCCAATGCTGGGACGGCATCAACCAGCGCAGCGAAGTTGGCGGCCTGGTCCTTCGCTTCCGCGCGCGCGCTCTGCAGTTCTTCTTCTGCTTGCTTGATTTTGGTGATGTCAATGGCGGCGCCGCTCATGCGCACTGCCCGCCCCGATTCGTCAAAATATGCCCGCCCCCGCGATGCTGCCCAGTGAACGCTTCCATCCGGCCAGATCGTTCGCATCTCGACGTCGTAGAGGTCGCCGCGCTCCAGCGTGTTCCGAATCGCCGTCGAGATCCTCTCCCGATCCTCCGGATGCAGCGCGTTCAAAAATCCCTCATAGCTCATCGTCGTACCCGGAGCAAGCCCGAACATCTCCAGGCTCAGGTCCGACCACAGCAGTTTGCCTGTGTCGATGTACCAATCCCAGGTACCAACTCCTGCCGAGTTGATCACGAACGACAGCCGTTCTTCGTTGTTCTTGACCAATGCCCCGGTCTTCGGCTCAGTTTTACGCATTGAATAAGCTGTTGGCGCAGCAAAGGCACGAGATCAGCCCCGCTATCAAAGTCTATCGGCGAGTTGAGCGAACCAGCACTACAGGATTCCATGTATGCAAAGCAGACAAGCCGCGAGCGGGTAGCAAGGTAAAAGAGGAGCTAAAGAGGTGGACAGAGGGATAAGCAGAAGAAACCAGAAGAACAGCAACACAGGGGCGTGCCCCATCCTTGTTCCGGTTTTATGCGGACAGGGTGGGGAAGGTGTCTCCTTTCGTCAGACACCATGCCCAAAAAAAGAGACACCCGAACGCACGCCGGCCCTCTTCGCTGAGCCCGGCGCGTTGTTCGTGAGAAAAACAGGAAGGGGAAGACCTGCAACTGAATCTTAGGCCGGCGCGACCTGCGCCGAAAGACAATCCGAATATTGTTACAAAAACCGAACAAACGGTCCGCCGCCGATCAGATCCTGAAAATCACCGTACCTAAACCAAGAGAGTGCCCCATCCTTGTCCCGCGTTTTTTGTGGGGCAGGGTGGGTTTTTTGACTTTCTCGTGCTCTATTTCAGACTGGACGGGAGAGTCAAGTTTCCCATTTCCCGCTAACGCGGGAAGGATGGGGCACCCCTCGGAATTCACGCTCTTGAATTCTTAATGCAGTAAAGCGCCGTACACTATCTCGCGCAGCGCGCGACGGTCCGGTCCTGCTTCGACGAACGGCATTTGCAGCATCAAGACCGCGTACATCTTCTCCTGCGGATCGATCCAGAAATACGTTCCCGCCGCTCCCGCCCAGAAATAATCGCCGACGGAACCTGAAACCGGGGAGTGTCCCTGATCGGTGCGGACTGCAAAACCAAGTCCGAAGCTCTGTCCAATTTCAGGAAACGGATTCAAATCCTGGGTCACCTGCAGTTCTCCTACGCGTCGTGCCTGAGCAGGCACTTGATCGGAGGTCATCACCGCCAGAGTCTTCGGCGAGAGCAAGCGCACGCCATCGAGTTCGCCGCCATTCGCCAGCATCTGGCAGAAGCGAGAATAATCCGATGCCGTGGAGAGCAGTCCACCTCCGCCCGAAAACCACTTCACTTTCTCTTTCGTGAGGTCGTCCGGGTTGCCGAACTCAGGCCGCTTTCCCGTCTTGGGATCGATCTGCAACTGCGCTACTCTCTGCAACTTCGCTGGTTCCATGTAGAACGCAGTGTCCGGCATTGTAAGCGGTTTGGTAATGCGCTCTTCGACGAAGCGGTCGAAAGGCATGTCCGAGACAACTTCCACGATGCGCGCGAGCACATCGGTAGACATGCCGTACTCCCATACCGTGCCCGGCTGATGCGCGAGCGGGAGCTTTGAAATCTTGCTTACAAACTCCGCCAGCGTCTGTCCGGGATCAAACAGGTTGGCCTTGTTGTATTCCTGATGCACCAGCGTGTTTCCAAACGGGCCGTAAACCAATCCCGAGGTGTGGCGCAGCAGATCCTGCACCGTCATGGGACGCGCCGGCGCCTCCAACTTCAGCATCGGCTTGCCACCTGCAGGATCCATGCTTTCCACCCCGACCTTTACATCCTTGAACTCCGGCAGATAATGGGCCGCCGTCGCCATGACATCGATCTTGCCCTCTTCCGCCAGCATCATTACGGCAACGGTTGTCACCGGCTTGGTCATGGAAAAGATGCGGAAGACGCTGTCCACTTTCATCGGAGTCTTCTTCTCGCGATCCTGGTACCCGACTGCTTGCCGGTAAACCATCTTTCCGTTGCGCCCGACCACCACCACCGCTCCCGGGATAGTGCCTTTATCGACTTCCGACTGGAAAAATTGCGTGATGCGATTGAGGCGTTCAGAAGAGAATCCAGCCTCCTCGGGACGGCTCACCTTCGGGAGATCTTGCGCCAGCGCGGCAACCACACAGCAAGCAAAAAGTACGACTGGGGTGAAAGCGCGACGTACCATTGGCAGCCTCCTCGATTATGGCGGCTGTCATTGTACGCGGAAGGGGCAGCCGCGTCTGTGAGTTCAATCGGCAGGAATTCTTAGCAGGATCGGCTGGCGTCGTGCTAAGTTTTTGCTGCCACGCTCGCTTTGGAAGCGGGGCGGACGAGGCGTTCGCCCTACCCTGCGCGTCAGATCCAGAAGTCTCGATTGGGAGCCGGAGAACTGCCCTGGCCAACGCTAGCTGCGCGTCCCAGGCTGGGTTCGACTCGATTGCGTCCCGCATTCTTTGCCTGGTACATCGCGCTGTCGGCCGCGTACAGCAACTTTTCCACATCAGCCGCCGCGCTTCCGGTGGCCACGCCAAGGCTCAAACTTACCTTCACGGTCGAGCCGGCTGCGATGATGTTGCAGTTGGCCACGTACAAGCGCACACGTTCTGCGAGTTCCCAGGTTTGTCCCAGGTCGCAGTTGGGCGCCACGATCAGAAACTCTTCGCCGCCGATGCGGCCCACCGAGTCGTAGGGGCGAACCATGGCCGCGATGCCACTGGCAATGATGCGCAGAACGGCGTCGCCGGCAGCGTGGCCGCGGTCGTCATTTATTTTTTTGAAATGATCGACGTCGATCATGATTAGGCCCACGGCCTGGCGATCCCGCTGGCTGCGCAGCAACTCGCGCTCCAGGATGCTTAGAATCGCCTTGCGGTTCCAGAGGCTGGTCAGACCGTCGCGCGAAGCTTCGCGGCGCAAAGCATCTTTCGCCTCGATCAGGCGATGCTGCGTCACCAGCAGCCGCGCGCTCGAACACACAAAAGACGAGAACACCACCAGCGCCGCCAATCCCAGCCGCTCGCGCGCAATACGCAGCGACATGAACAGCACCAGCAGCGGATAAATCAGAAAAACAATTTCCCGGTAAATGCGCTTCTCGCGCTGCGGAGCTTCCAGCGTGAGTTCCGGCGCCTCGGTCTGCTTCCAGGCGTTCGCGATGACCAGCGGCACCACCAGCAGCCCGCTCCAAAACAGGTCAAACCACGCCCCGGTCTTCAGTCCTTGTCCCGGCCCGTAATAATAGAGGGCATCGACGCCTCCGGAAAGCGACAGGAAGGCTCCCATTCGTCCGAACAAAATTTTGGAGTCGTGCGAGCGGGTGATCAGCGCGCGCAGGATAAATGCGCCGGCGACAAACGAATATCCCACGAAGTAAGGAGCCCATACCTCGTGCGACATCTCTCCCGCCACGTCAGATTTTGGAATATAGAAAAAATACAGATAGGCCGCAATGCAAACCAGTACGCCCTGGATGAAATCGAGCGTGATGACCGTGTCGATCTTGCCCGCCTCATGCTCCGGATCGAGAAAAATTGCCATGGCCAGCGGCACGAACCAGAACGAGAACAGCATGTTGTTGACCCAGCTGACCATTGGGGTGTGGGACAGGTCGTTGTATACGCTGAGCGTCTGCGCTACGGCTAGCAACAGGTAGGCGGCCGCGCCCAGGTTCCAGAACGAGATCGCCATCCCCTCGGATCGCTTGCTGGCCTGCACCATGGAATAAATCAGCATCACGCCGAGCGTGAGCTGAATAACATCAGACAGCACAGGCCCCGGTGCTGCTCCTCTGAGCACCGCGACCACAGCGACGTGCGCCAGCCAGATCAGGCCGGCAACCGCCATAATGACTCGGCTTCGCGACAATGCGATCCTTTCATTCAAGAGCAACAATTTTACTGATGGGCGTCACGGGAGGAGCTTTTCACCCAGGCCGGATTTGTCTTTACAGCGTTTTTACACCCCAAGGTACACGTCCATCCGGCACTCACAATTCCTAGTATCTTTCATTCGTACCTGAGGATTCATGTGCCGAAAGTAACCATTTGAGGAGCCTGCAGGTCACGTCCATGCCTGCAGCAAGCGGGACAGAATGTGTGTGGATTCACCAATCTGCGCGAGTTCCTGCTCGCTCAGGCCGGCCAGATGCGAGGCCAAGTAAGCGATTCGCCGTTCCCGGCCTGCCTGGAGAAGTTTCACCCCTTTTGCCGTAGGGCGGATGCGCATGCGGCGCGCATCCTGCGGATCGGCGGTGATCTTCACCAACCGGCTGCGCGCCAGGCCCGCCACTATGCGGCTCATGGTCGGAGGCTTCACCTGCTCTGCGGCAGCCAGTTCTCCCAGTGTCTTTGGGCCGCCAAAGACCAGCACCGACAACGCGGAGAGTCGCGCCGGGCCTTCTCCGCTGGCCACATCCTGCTTGCGAACCCGGCGCAGCAGGTGGATCGCCGTGAAGTGCAGCCGGTCGGCTACCTCGAGAGCTTCGCGCGCGGGAAGGGACTGCGCGGCAGCGGCTCGGGATCTCGACTCGGCCTTTGGGGCACGGCGTGGCATTTGTTGTTGACTTTTCGCAGGGAATATAGTTAGCTATGCTAACTAATTTAAGAAGCGAGGTCAAGCTTATGACGACCGCCACAGAAAAGACCATCGGAATCACCCGGCTGGGGCAGATTCAAATTCCGACGCACGACGTAGAGCGCGCGGCCAATTTCTACGAGCAGGTGCTGGGACTGAAATTGCTGTTCAAGGCGCCTCCCGGACTCGCATTCTTCGATTGCGGCGGAGTCCGGCTGATGCTGGATCGTCCGGAGAAGCCGGAGTTCGATCATCCCAGCTCGATTCTCTATTTTGCCGTCCCGGATATCCAGGCAGCCTACGCCGCTATGAAAGAGAAGGGCGTGAAGTTCGAAGACGAGCCGCACCTGATCGCCAGAATGCCGGACCATGATTTGTGGATGACATTCTTCCGCGACTCTGAAGGCAACCTGCTAGGCCTAATGAGCGAAGTAAAAAAATAACGGGCACCTATAGACCCGGAGGCTCGTCCGGGGAGACTGCTCCCGTGCGCCGCACTTCGTTCCGGAGGTGCTCGCTTCGAGTTGCGGGAAGCGAGGGGTCCACTCCCGACGTGTTCGCAGCGCGCAGAAAGATTTCTGAATACCTGCGCCTGAAATCACAGAATCGATCTGCACGCTGCGTAATAATTGCCGGCACCATGCAACAGGAACTCTCCCGGGTATCGGGCTTCGGGCGCGCATGGTTTGCGCTCACGCTTGCCTTCGCGTTGCACGTCATCGACGAAGCCTCCACTGGATTTCTGAGCATCTACAATCCCACCGTCACGGCGTTGCGCTCACGCTGGGGATGGTTTCCCATGCCGACGTTCCAGTTTCGCGAGTGGTTGGTGGGGTTGATCATCGCGGTGGCGATCTGCTTCGCGTTAACCCCACTGGCAGCCCGCAATGTGGCGTGGCTGCGCCCGTTGGCGTGGTTCTACGCGTTGATCATGTTCTTCAATGGCGTGGGACACACGCTGGTAACGATCCTGGGACATACAGTCGCAACAGTGCCAGTGGTGCGTCCTGCGCCAGGATTTTATTCGTCGCCCTTTCTGCTGATCGGTTCCGTGTGGCTTATCACGCAACTACGCGCGAGCCGCGCAATTCGACCGAGCAATCGGTTGTGACGTCCGAAGTCGGAATCTGCTCCTCTGCTATCATCACCATCAGAGTCATTCAAAGTCGTCATGAGGATCGCCATCATTCCCGGAATGCAAGACGAAGACGACGACGATATTCCCGTCATCTCTGGTAAAGGAGAAGCCTTTATGGATGAAGTTCCAGCTACCGGTTCGGGCCACGCGCGGCGTAACGAAGATATTGCTTTGGATCTGATGAAATTTGTTGCCATGACTACGGGCTATGGGCGCACAATGTCCGGCGGTGTGGGATTTCAAGGCACCGGATCAGCAGCCAAGCCGGAAGATTACGCCGAGCGTCTGCTGGAATTGTATGGCAGGTGTCTCGGCGCGGTGAGCGGCAAAAAGTAGGAATTCCAGGAATCAGTAGCGTTCCGTTAATGTCGCTGCACGGATTCGCGCATTCCAAACGTTTTTCTCAACATTACGCGTGTATTGGAATCGGTGCCCACCCTTGTCTCGCGCTTTTTGCGAGACAGGGTAGTGAAGTTGACTTTGTTGAATTGTCTTCAGATCCAAGGATGATCAACTTCCCACTCTCCCGCTAAAAACGCGGGAAGAGTGGGCACCCATTTGACTCGCGTATGCGGTTAGTCGGCTTCGATGCCGGCGCACTTGTGATCTTTTATGTGCTGGCGCAGGGCGCCGACGACGCGTTCCTTGCGGCCCACGGAGGTCTCCAGATCTTTGTCGAGACGGGCAAAGGCGCCTCGGTCGTTGGCGCGGAAGGCATCGAGCATGGCTTTGGTCAGGTCGGAGAGCGTTTGAAGCACTAGCTGCAGCTCTTGTTGCAGGTTCGCGTACTCCTGGCATTGGTCAGCCATAGTCACCGCTAGAGCTTCGATGCCGAGTCTTCACTGGCGAGTTGGCGGGCACTCATACTGCATCTGTGCCAGCTCGCGCAGCTCCGAAGCCGTCATGCAAAGGTGACGTGCCAGTTGCACAAGTTCCCTGGCGAGAGCCAGATGCTCCTCTGTGTAGCGCATGAGTTCGTCGGGTGAGACTGCCGAGGGAGACATTACAGGCTTCCTGGTTAGGGATCGTTCTTCGCGCATTTTAACTCCCCAAACACCGGGAGGCCCCAAACACCGGGAGGCCCCAAAACACCGGGAGGCCCCAAAACACCGGGAGGCCCCAAACACCGGAAGTTTAGCAAAGCTGGCAGCTCCAAGCATGCGCCAAAATACGCCAACGTCGCACCACATAAAAAAATCGCCAGGGGAGAACGATTTTTTTTTTACGGTGTAAAAAAAACCGCGTCCATGGGACGCGGCCTAAGTTCTGCATTGGGGGAGGTGCTAGCGCATACAGAATTCCTAACGGCGTCTGCCGCCTTTTTTCTTCGCGGGTTTTCTGGCGGCCTTCTTAGCTTTTGTCCTGGCAGTTTTCCTGGCTGGCTTTTTGGCCGATTTCTTCTTAGCTGCTTTCTTTTTCGCAGCGGGTTTCTTCTTCGCGGCTTTCTTTTTCGCAGGAGCTTTTCTGGATCCTCCACCGCCGCCGCTGGGAGCGGGCTTGGGGGCCGGAGGCGCGGGTGCTGGTTCCGGCTCGGAGTCTTCCTCTGAACCGGTCATGCCCGGTTCTTCTTCCTCTTCTTCTTCCTCTTCAAAATCTTCTTCGAGCGACTCGCTATAGGCGCCGCTGTCGCCGAACTCTTCTTCTTCGTCACGTCCGTAGAGCGTGGGGTCGTAGAACGTCATTGCTCCTCCTGATTTCATTGGCGGCCGGAAGCGATACGTCCCCCCGGCTGCGGGACAAGAAAGATTAAAAGACCACCGGAAAACCTCTGCTGGAACGGCGCCGGATTATAGCATGAGATTCGGTGAGGTCTGCAAGGACTCAGGACACAGTTCGGGTTGAATAATTAGGCTGGTTTGCGCGCCAGCCTCGCGGCGGCAAGTTCTCTCAAATGGCTTGTATGTTCGCGAAGAGCGGCCTTGAGTTCTTCAAGAAGGGGCTCGAGTTCGTGCTGCTCGGCCTCAACAGCCCTGGCGCACAGATCACGGATGCGGTTATTTAGCTGCAGCAAAGACATGCGCGCGAGATTACTACAACGTTTTAGTAGCCGTGTATACAGCATTCAGGGTAGGAAATCTTAGATCTCTACTTCGACGAAGCCAACTATGGACTCGCTGTCCTGTGGCATGCCATGCGGGCGTCTAAAGCAGCGTAGGCTATCCAACACTGTGGAGGTGTGTTGGCATCCTATGCAGGCTAGTTGTGAGGATTGTGGTGCGACGCCGACGCCTGGAAGACCGAATTGAGGAGCTGTGCCAGCAGGCAGCTGAGCGGGAATGGCCCCGAACTTTGGCGGAATTACGTCGAGCCATCCGGGAGCATACCCTCAAGGTCGCGAATCGCACGGCGGCGGCCATCGTGGCGGGAAAGCCTCAAATCCTCCGGGAACGGCGCGTGCGGAGAGACGTTCCGAAAAACTGGATTCCCAATGGGTTCCAAGGCTCCGACGACACGCCGAGTGTGAACTAACCCCATCAAGCTGGTGCATCACGAGGGTGCCCCACCCTTATCGCGGTTTATGCGACAGGCTCGGGACTTTGACTTTCTGTCCCGAAATTCAAAACCCCGCCCTTCCGCAGAGAACGCGGGAAGGGTGGGGCGCCCGACACTGAAGTTGCCCCGACATTGAAATTACGCGCGGGATCGATCTACTTCAGCGTCTTTACATACTCCGCGACAGCCTTGGCATCATCAGCCGAGAGTCCGGAGATGGATTTCTTGTGCGGGGCCTTCTTCGCCTCGGCGCCTTTGGTGAGCAGATCAGTAATTTGATCGGCGCTCAGGGTCGTGCCTTTCACGGCGGGACCAACCTTGCCTTGGCCCTCGGGGCCGTGGCAGGCCGCGCACTTGGTCTTGTAGGTGGCTGCGCCATCGGCAGCGAATGCCGGCAGAGCAATTGACAGCGACAGTGAAATGACGACCAGCAGGACAATGAATTTCGTGATCCTCATGATGGTTCTCCTTGACGGTAAATGAGTTATTAGAGCATGGAGCTAAATAACAGAAAATTCTAACTCCCCGAGATGGAAGGGAATGTGATTTCACGCACAGCTGTGGGAGCGGCTTTGCGGGCTAGAGTTGGTGGAGAACGAAAAGAGTTGATGTAGAACGAAGGGAGTTCAAAAATCCCCACCCTCCCGCGGGAAGGGTGGGGCACCCCTTCATTTACTTTTCTGTGATTAGCGCACGATCGGGATGTTCAGGATCATGCCGGGACGGATCACTCTCACGTTACGGTTGTCGCGTTTCAGGGCCGCTACGCTGGTGCGGTAGGCATTGGCGATGGAATACAGCGTTTCGCCGGAGCGCACGCGGTGGTGGACTACCGCGACTTCTTTCTCCGGTTCCAGACGTTCGATTTCAGAGGACTTCGTGGTCGGAGGCTTGGCGCTAGCCGCCTCTGTCTTGGAGCGCTTAGACTTGCTGCGAGATGTGGCCAATTCGGCATCATGTGCGCCGGGCGAAATTGGCAGGTGCAGGGCGAGGACTCTGCGTCCGGCAAGGCTGTTGGTGGTGCTGCGAATGCCGTTCCAACGGCGAAGCTGTTGCGCCGAGACGCCGAAATTGTCGGCGACGCTCTGGACTGTGTCTCCCTTGCGAACCTTGTAGCGCGTGATGCGGCGCGCGTAAGTAGCAGTGTCGCTGGCGGGATGCTTGCCGGGAGTGACCGGGATGACCAGTTTGGCCTGGGGATCGAGTTGCCGGTCTTCCAGGTGGTTGACCTCTGAAATCCGCTTAATAGTTGTGCGGTAGGTGCGCGCCAGCGAGGCCAAGGTGTCGCCGGGCTTCACCACGTGATAGCGCCACCAGAGGCGCATATCCGGCGGAATAGAGGCGATTGCGGTTTCGTAATCTTCGTGGGTTCCGGCAGGCAGATGCAGCTCAAACTTTCCCGTGCGCGGGGTGGTCATGCGCAGGAGGCTGGGATTCAGATCCTGCAACTCGCTGGGCGTGGAGCCTATGCATTCGGCGACCAGGCGCAGGTCCACAGGATAATCGATGGTGACCGTGTCGTAGTCCGCCGGCCGCTCCATCGGCACATCCTCTAACCCATACTGCTTGGGATTCTTGGCCATGATGGTCACGGCCAGGATGATGGGGACGTAATTCTTGGTTTCGCGGGGCAGGACGTTGCGGTTGTAGAGTTCCCAGAAATCGGCGTACCCGGTGCGTTTGACTGCGGCCTGAACAGTGCCGGGACCGGAGTTGTAGGCTGCCATGGCGAGATACCAGTCGCCAAACTGGTTATAGAGATCCTTCAGGTGTCGCGCTGCGGCGCGGGTGGATTTTTCAGGATCCTGACGATCATCCACATAGATGTTGTGGCTGAGGCCGTATCCTCGAGCGCGGCTGCCCATGAACTGCCAGATGCCGCGGGCGCCTACGCGCGAGACGGCGAGGGGATGGAATCCCGATTCAGCTTGCGCCAGGTAGATGAGATCCTGCGGAACGCCCTCCTGCTTCAGGATGGGCAGCATCATCTCCCGATAACGGCCGGAGCGGGCAAGGGCGCGTTCGAGGATGCCGCGTCCGCGATTGGAGAAGTATGAGATGAAACCCGCGACCTGGTCGGTCATCATCAGGGGAAGGTCGGAGCGGGTATGCCGGACATCCGCCTCGGCTTTGGCTTTGGTGCTGGCATCGGCCGAAGGGGTGAGTTCGTTGGTCTGGTCGATGGGAGCGGGCTCGGATTTCTGCTGCGGCTCCTGAGCTTCGGCTTGCTCGTTGTTAGTGCCTCCGGGATAGAGATCGTTCACACCCTGGACGATCCGGTCGAACTCCTTTTCCAGACGCGGGTCGGAGCGGACATCCAGATTGCTGGATAGAAGGCTGTTGAGCGCTTCGTCGAAATTCTTCTTGGCGTCGTCGGCCTTGCCCTCGTGATAGTTGGCCAGACCAGCTTGGAATTTCGTTTCCGCATTGTCGACGAGCAGGGATACGGGATCCGGAATGGAGGCAATTGAAGCGGCTGGCTCCGGAGCCGCGGACTTCTCGGCTGGGGCGGGTTCTTGCTGCTGCGCGGACGATTGCTTCTGATCCGTTGACTGCTCTCCGGGTTTCTGGGCTGTCGGCGTCTTTCCGGGAGCCTCGAGAGCTGGCGGATTCGCTGGAGGCTTTGCCGCGATGGGCTTCTGGGCGGAGTGGCAGGCACACACTGCCAGCAGACTCAGAGAGAGCAGTGCGGTCCGGACCTGGAGGTGTACGAATCGCATATTCCTCAATAAGATGCGGGGCCTCTCGCGGGTGTTTCGTCCGGCTGAATTCTACCAAAAATCGTACCCGCCGAAGTCCCAATGGTCAATCGTAGAAAGAGATATAAGGCATTACTTTCGGCACGGTTACCGAGCCTCCTGTCGAAAACGCCTTTGGGGCCGTAAATCAGATGCCGAGATTCTTCAGGAATGTTGGATAGGGTTAGACCTTAGCTGAAATATGGGCCATCGAGAGGCCAACATATTCCCGATCACCCCAAATCCCGGCATTGCCGTAAGATGTCGGTTCCATGCTGCAATGTGTTCTCGTCTTCCTGTTGATCGCAATGATACAACTGCAACTTGCAGCCGCCCAAATTTCCGCTCCTGCCGACAAATATCAAGTTGTGCACACCTATCCCCACGATCCCAATGCCTTCACCCAGGGACTCATCTACGTCGACGGCCATCTTTACGAAAGCACCGGCCTGACCGGCAGGTCTTCTCTCCGCCTTCTCGATCTGGCCACCGGCAACGTCCTGCAGAAGCACGATCTCGCCCACGAATTCTTCGGCGAAGGCCTGACGGACTGGGGCAGCACGCTGATCCAGCTGACCTGGACCTCGCACAAAGCTTTCGTCTACGACCGCTTCAGCTTCTCGTTGCAAAGGACGATGTCTTTTGAAGGCGAGGGCTGGGGCTTGACGCACGACGAAAGACAACTGATCCTCAGCGACGGCACTCCGAGGCTGCGCTTTCTCGATCCCAAGTCGTTGCGAGTCACTCGCCGCCTGCGAGTCACGGATCAATCGGGGCACGCTATCGAAAACCTGAACGAACTGGAATACGTCCGCGGAGAAATCTACGCCAATGTCTGGCAGAGAAATGAGATTATCCGCATCTCGCCGCGCACCGGGAAAGTTCTGGGGCGAATCGATCTAACCGGAATCATCGACAAGCGCGAACTGCACGGCGAAGGCGCAGTCCTGAACGGCATAGCCTATGACGCAAATGGAGATCGCCTGTTCGTAACGGGTAAACTCTGGCCCAAACTATTCGAGATCAAGCTAATAAATCACCCGTAAAAACGCGGTCATGGGGGGACTTCCGAAAGGACTTCAAAATTCCCCTCCCGCAAACTGCGCGGGAAGGCTGCGGCACCCCTTTTTGTTTTTGTTCTCTTCTTATTATTTCCGGGCTTTCAGCGTTTCTCGGTATTTGTTGCGGTGATCCATGGCTTGCGATTTCATGGCGGGGAGATCGTTCCATGCGAGGCGGCTCACGATCTTGCCTGCGCGTAAGTGCGACGCGACTAGTTCTGGTACATCTTTCTCCTGGATCTTGTGATACCAGGTTCCTTCCGGATACACGATTATGACGGGGCGGTCGTCGCACAATCCCAGGCAGCCGCAGGTTGTGATCTGAACATCATCATCGAGCCCTTGCGCCAGGACTTCGCGTTCGAGGGCTTCTAGAACATGCAATGAGTTGCTGCTCGGACAAGAGGGAACGCCTTCCGGTTTTGGTTGCGTGCAGACGAAAACATGATGATGAAACGGTTCCATAGGAGTCCTTTGTTTTTCGCGATACCACTCTCCATGGTGCTGGTGAATTGGGCGGGGGCGCTGTGCTGCGGATCACAGATGCGAGATCAGGGCTGTTGAGTGCGGCTTGCAGGATCACAAGTTTGCGTGATTCTGATCATGGCAGGGTCCGGCCCGGGTTTCTAGCATTCGCAGAAGAATCTCTCTTTGACCGGCTGGCCGGGTCAGGATCGTGGTGTCGAGATGAGGCATTGGTTCTGCGCAAGAAATCTGCTGGGGTGGATCACCTTGTTGGACTTGATTGCGGTTCCGAATTCTGCGTTCAGCGGAAGAGCATCGGGGTCCGATAGCGTTGAAAATACATTGGTGTCGCTGGTGAACAGCCCGCTTCCGGCAGGCGTGAATCGCGGCGAGGCAGCGTCTTTCTACCAACCGGGCACGCTTTACGAGTACATCGATGGCGGGGCTGACGTCTATCTGCTCTACGATTTCCAGCGGCTGCTGCATCAGAACTTCAAAGTCGCCGACGGCGAACTGACGGTTGATATTTACGACATGGGAAAAGCGGAGAACGCGTTTGGCATGTATTCGTCGGAGCGGTCGCCGGGGTACAAGTTTGTGAACATGGGGGTGGAGGGATACCGGAGCGAAGGGACGCTGAATTTTGTGCAGGACCGGTATTACGTGAAGCTGTCGGCGTCGGGGGCGAAGGCGACTGCGGCGGTCGATCCCTTGGGGCGCATGTTATCGAGACGAATTGGGGGAACGGCGCGGGCTCCGGCGTTGCTGGCGAAATTTCCGCAGGAACATCGGGTGGCGCACTCGGAGCAGTATGTGAGGAAAGATCCGCTGGGACATGCATTTCTGGCTCCCGCCTACATCGTGGGATATACGTGGCCGGCGCAGCGGGAAAGCAAGCTGGTGCTCTCTGTGGCGAACGATGCGGCGGGAGCAAAGTCGCGGTTGGATCAATTCGCGACGCATTTCAAGCAGAGCGGCGAGTGTGTGGCGGCGGGCGAGCTGGGAGAAAACGGGATACGGGGGAAGAACAGTTTTGAAGGACGCGTCATCGCCCGCACCCAGGGACGGTACGTGATTGCACTGATGAATCCGCCGGAAGACGGGGCAGAAATTTTGAGGAGAACTGCGTTGGGATTACGGTGAATTTAGAAGTTGGCGGACCGCTGAGGGCTAAAGCACAAGTTGGTGTGGCTTCGGGCGGCACGACTAAAGTCGCGCCCTTTCAAAACGGGACAGATCGGGGACGACTGACGTCATGTCCTTTCAAAGTGTAGGAGTTCAGCCATGGAATGGAACCGGAGAGAGTTCATCGTAAAGCCGATCATGTTGGCGGGAACGGCGAGTGTACTGGGGAAGACTGACTTGCTGACTAAACTTGCGGCCGACTCCGGCCCGCTCATCCAGCGAACGCTGGGCAAGACGGGGTTGACCATGCCGGTGGTCAGCATGGGCGTGATGAATGCGGACATCCCCGGATTAGTGCGCCGGTCGTACGAGCTTGGCATCCGGCACTTTGATACTGCGGCCGTGTATCAGGGCGGACGCAACGAGGAGATGGTGGGGTCGGTGATCAAGGAACTGGGCGTGCGCGAGAAGGTGATCATCGCGACCAAGCAGGTGATGCGGAATCCCACGGTGAGCGACTCGAAGCGGCGGTTCATGGAGGGGGTGGAGGCGAGCTTGCGGCGCCTGCAGATGGATCATGTCGACCTCCTTTACTACCACGCCGTGGACTCGGTGGAGGATGCGCGTGCCGAGGGGCCGCTGCAAGCGTTGCAAGCTTTGAAGAAGGATGGAAAGACCCGCTTTATCGGTCTATCGACGCACAGGACGCGGCCCGTGATCGATGAAGCCACGCGGCTGAAGGTGTTCGACGTGTTTCTGGTGACGTGGAATTACTCCATGGCACACGATACGGAGATGCTGAAGACTATCGAGCGGGCTGCGAAACAGGGTATCGGGATCGTGGCCATGAAGACGCAGGCAGGCGGCACGACGAAGCCAGATGCCAAAGACCGGAAACAACTGCCGCCCATCAGCCAGACGGCGCTGCTGAAATGGGCTCTGAATCACGAGTTTGTCACCACGGCCATACCGGGCTTCAGCACCTATCAACATCTGGAACAGGACTTCTCCGTGGCGAGAAATCTGGCCTACACGGATGACGAGAGGGCTTTCCTGGAGGATAAGAACTTCTTCGCGCAGGCGGAATTCTGCCAGCAGTGCGGAAAATGTACGGAAGGTTGTCCGAGACACGTGGACGTTCCATCGTTGATGAGGTCGCACATGTATGCGGTACAGTACCGCAACGGGAGGCTGGCGCAGGAGACGATTGCAGGGATCGCGGCGGGACGAGGACTTGAGGCGTGCAATGGCTGCGAGTCATGCACGCTCACGTGCCGGAACAGCGTTCATATCGCAAAGAAGATTGCGCAATTGCAGGGATTGGCGCGTCAAGAATTCGTTTGTTAGCCAACTGCTAGGGCTTTCCGGAGTGGGTCACGATCATTAGCGGGATGGCGGTGATCGCGGCAGCGGTGATGAGGACTAGAAACGCGATGCCGACGGCGGTGTCAAACTTGCTGTTGACATGCTTGCCCATCATCTTTTTATCCGCCGCGACGCGCAGAATCGGATAATAGGTAAAGGGCATAATCACCATGCCGAAGATGATGGAGATGTTGATCAGTTGTAGCGGCCGCAGGCCGGTCAGGCCAATAATCAGCGCGAGCAGGAACATCGCGATCCAGGTAACCGTGTAGACCGGCACGGAGCGGGCAGGCTGATTCTTTCCCCAATCGAAATTGAAAAATTGGCACACATTATAGGCGCCGGAGAGCGCAGTTTCGACGGCGGCGCCCGAAATACATGCCAGCGTGCCCAGCAGCGCGAGCACCAGGGCTTTTTGCGCAAAGGGAACGGCGGCCGTGAGCGTGGTGGAGCTCAGGAGCTCAGGGAAAATCGCGTGTGGTAAGAAGACGCGCGCCCCCAAAGCCAGCAGTGCGACCGTGAGCAGCGATCCCAGTACAGAGCCGAGCGAGGCAACCATGAAATTTTCGCCTAGGTCGCGGGGCGTCCAGTCTTCTTCAATTGCGCCGGAAGAGTAGAAATGGACTTCGTACTCCATCAACATTGCGCTGAAGATGCTTACCGCGAAATAGGCATAGAGAAGACCGTGCCTGGCATCCGGTTGAGAGAACGTGGGTCGCAATCCTCGCAGCATCTGATTCCAGTCCGGGTGCAGGACGACTGCTGAAACTGCGAAGACGATCATCATGAGTCCAGAGAGGCCCAGGGTTCTCTCGATCCATTGAAAGCGGAAGAGAAGAACCATGGCGCCAAACGCCAGGGTAACTCCGATGAGGAGTAGTTTTTCCGGCCATCCGGTCAGAAGACGGAGCACGATGGCGACTCCGCCGAGTTCTGCCGCGCACGTAATCAGGTTCAGCAGGTTCGATGCGATCAGGGTGACGAGTCCGAGGGGGAAGCCCAGGCGAGTGCGCACCACTGAGAACACCGGTTCTTTCGCAACTACGGCGATCCTGCCGCACATTTCCATGTAGACGATGATGGCGGCGGTGCCCAGCAGGATCGCCCACATGAGCTGGTATCCGAATAGCGCGCCTGCTTGCGTGGTGAACACGATCTGCCCTAAATCAACGAAGCCTCCCAGTGCAGTCACGATCCCGAGGGTGATGCCCAGGAGTTTTTTCATCGAGAGGAGCCCGCGTTGTGGAGTGCATCTTTTATTTTGCGAACTTTTTCTTTACTCGCGGACAGCGCGTCGGGGTTAGCGAATCCGGAACGGAGGTCGGAGAGTGCGTTGGCCAGCAGTTCGAGTTGGGTTCGGCACAGTTCAAGGCTGGGCTCGAGTTCTGGAGAGACGGAAGCGTCGCGAAGTTCTTCGGCTGAGCGCTTTACTTCGGCGGTGAGATCGTCGGTGTGTCCCTGGGCGTATGCTCGAGTGGAGCGATTTTGCTGAATGTATTCAATGAAGAGTTCGGCCTCGGAGGCGAGGGATGCGGCGGAGGTCAGCTGCGAATGAAGATCGTCGCTCGACAATCGCTGCTGGTGAGAACAGCACGCGAGCAGCAGAACGATCGCGAACGGAACAATTGCCTTGGGGGCCGGCACACTTCAGAGATGCAGGAATGTATCCAGATGTTTGTTGATCGCTTGCTGATCGGTCATTGGGCGGGCACGGATTCGGCGAATTTGGCGGCGTTAGCGGGGCAAAGGTTCTGAGGTCCTTCGGCACGCAAAAAGCTCGTGCCTCAGGATAACAAGTCTAATAATGCACGCCGGCGGGTAGGCGCGGGGTCTACGACCCTGCTTCGTTGCCAGAACGTTCGGGCGGCTTTAGGATTCTCAGTTCTGGGAGTGCGATGGACGCGCGACTTGTTGTCGCTGTGTTCAGCGGGTTCGAATGCGGAATAGCTTGAGTCGCTGAGGGATGCTGAACGACCCGGTGGAGAGCGCGTGAGAAGTTTTGGGCTCGGGGAATGATGGACTAGGGAACCAGTGACGAGGATTTGGGAACGGTTATATCTGGGCGAGTTGCAGGATGCGCAGCGACTGGCGCGCTCCAATCCGCAGCGCATCAATACCGTCATTACGCTCTGCCGGGAACAGGCTGCGATCAAAGCAGCGAAGATTACCTACATCCATATTCCGATCTCTGACTTGCGGCCGATGTCTGCACAAAAGTTCGAAGACATCATGTTCGCGATGGCGGTTGGAGTCCGGCGAGGGAACCTTCTGGTGCATTGCTTCGCCGGCATGAGCCGGTCGCCCATCCTGATCGCGGCATGGCTGCATCGTTGCGGCTATGCGGGAATTGACAAAGCTCTGGGCGAAATTGCGAAACTGCGTCGCATCGCTCCCTCAGACGTGTTGTTGAAAAGCGTAAAAGAGCTGGCGGGTAAGTAAAAAGCACCAAATTAGTCAAGGCCGACGCATGCCGGCCTTGATTTCAGTTTTGTGGTACGGCTACTCAGAAGTGAGGTAACGAGTAGCCGTTCATGTCGTATGTAACGAGCGTTTGAGCATACGCGTTGTCGGCGGCGACCGAGGTAGAGAACGATAGGCCAGTTCTCCAGCTCAGCGGCGCCTCTGGATGGACAGCGCACAGGATGACCCATCCCTTTCCGACATAACCTTCGCTAATCGCCGGGGTCCCGTCCGGATACTTGCCGACAATCTTGCCGAACCCGGTCAGCTGTGGACCATTCTCCCAATACTGATCGAGTTGTTTGCCGTTGGCGCCTCTGATCAAGACCGATTCCTTGGAGATGCCCTTGAATTTATCGGCGTAGTAGTTGAACCAGACACCTGTAGGCGTGAGATTCAGATAGTGGTAGACGCCGGAGTGACCGGCAAAGAAAGCACCCGCGCAAATACCCAGGTAGTGCAATCCGTTGTTGACGATCGCAGTGCGCACATTCGTTTTGGCCGTGCTGGAGAGATATTTGCTGATGGTGACTGCATTGCCACCGGGTACGAGCAGCAGTTTGTATTTCGTGAGTGCGCTCACGCTCATGCCATTGAGTTGACTGGACGTAGCAGTCGCGTAAGTAAGTTTTAGAGTCCCAAGCATGGTCTTGACAGCAGCGACATCGCCGGAGGAGGTTCCGGTCCCGACAAACAGAAGCACCCGAGGAGTGGATGTTAGCGCATTATTCCTGGCTTCTACATCTGTCACTGATGGCGCAGGTTGGGATGCAGACCAGTTGGATGAACCGCATCCGGTGCAGACGATGAGGGCAAGCAACGGGACAATGAGAGGACGGAATACGGGAAATAGGTGGGTAGCAGAGAAATGCACGACGACTCCTTACGGAAAGCTGCCGCCCGGACGGGCGCGCAGGCGAATCTAGAGGTTCTTGTTTCTAATTTCCAGGAAAACGAAGTAAGGCTGATCCAATGTCGTACATGTGTTATGAAAACGCAAACACAGTAGTACATCTGAACGCGATGCGGCCTTACGCATGCGAATAGTTAGTTCTAGGCCTTGGTGATTCCGCGAAGAAGAGGGAAGTCGCCCCTGCGAGATGTGTCATCGTGAATCTACTGCGGGCTCGCCATAGTGTGCATGTGCGCGGGTGAGGCCGGGGCCAAGGTGAACGTCTTGCGATGCACAGGAACGGTTGCTTCGGTTCCTTCGACGATATGAAGGACCTGATCGGCCGCGACGTGGACGAAGCGCTGCGTCGATTTCGAGACCGGCCAGGTGATCTCGATGCGGTCGATTTCCGTGGAGGGGCCGATCCCGATGTGCTGACGAAGGGGATTGCCTCCAAAGCTGGAACCATAACCTACAGTGCGGTAGATGCGGCGCTCGGTCCTGCCATTGTTGACGAGCACGACAATGCGTGCGCCGACCGCGGCCCGGTTGGTCTGGACTCCTTCGAGTTCGAGGGTGATCCAATGGTTTCCGGGATGCCCCGGATTCTCGAAGAGCGCGCTGGGGTAAGTGTCGCCCGGCAAGGCGCCGCCCATGACCTCGAAAACGTCTTCGTCGCCGTCGTCGTCGAGGTCGCCGAAAGCGATACCGTGGCCCTTTTGCAGGTGTCCGAAACCTCCCGAGGTAGTCACGTCCTGAAAACTTTTGGCTTCATTGTTGCGGAACATGCGGTTGGGAAGCAGGGCTTCGTAGGCAGGATCACCGGTGCCCAGGTAGACGTCGAGCCAGCCATCGTTGTCGAGGTCGCCGAAATTTGCTCCCATCACCAGGATGGCTCGATCCAGATGGAGTTGGCGGGAGACATCGGTGAACGTGCCGTTGCGGTTGTTGTGGTAAAGGCGAGGAGTTTCGGCGCGAGAGAACTTCTTCATCTCGAAGGCGCCAACGTCGTTCAAGTTTTCCATCCAAAAGCCTGCGACGAATAAGTCCGGCCAGCCATCGTTGTCGTAATCGAAGAAGAAGGTTGCGAAACTGTGCAGCGGTTCAGCGACATTAGCTTGTTCCGTCACGTCGGTGAACTGCCAGCGACTGGCGTCCGGACTTTTCCTGTCTCGAGGGCCGTCGTTGCGATACAGAAGATTGGGCTCGCCTTTTCGGGAGATATAGAGGTCGGGGCGGCCGTCGTTGTTGAAGTCTCCCCACGCCACCCCCTTGACGAAACCCAGGTCGGACAGCTTGTTGGCTGCTCCAACCTCAGTGAACGTGCCATCGTGATTGTTATGAAACAGTTGCGAAGGGTGCTTTTCGCGCGCTGTGGTTTCGTGCGCGACGAAGAGATCGAGCCATCCGTCGCCGTCAAAATCGGCCCAAGCGGCGGTCTGGGTAGGATGGAGAGAAAGCAAACCAGCTTCCTCAGTGACATCGTCGAATGTGCCGTTGCCATTGTTGCGCATCAGGGACATGGGGTAGCAACCATGTTCGCCAAACCAGCCGCCGCGCAGGATGAGCAGGTCGGGATGACCGTCGTTGTTGTAGTCGGTGCCGACAATGTTCAGCCCGCCGAGTTCTCCCATGAGACCCGAGTCTTTGGTTCTTTCGGTGAAATAGCCGTCGCCGTCGTTGTGGAAGTAGCGAATCTGGTCAAGCGGGCCGGAGGACGAGACGACGAGATCGAGCAGGCCATCGCTATCGAGGTCCTCCATCACCACGCCGCCGGAACGGCCGTTGGTGAGAATGCTGGCGGATGGGGCAACATCCTTGAAAGAGCCGATGTCGGCATCGGAGGCGAACGTGCTTGGGGGAATGAGCCACCGCGGCGGTACGTCCTGGGGATAACGTCCTAACGCCATGTAGGCGATGTTGAGCAGCCAGCGGGATTTGAGATCTTTGGAATTCTGTTCCAGCGCGGCGGAAAGCTCGCGGATGGCGCCTTCGGCGCCGCGTGTGGCTTTGTGGACAGCCGCACCGTGAAGAGGGAAGATGCACGATTCCTGTCCGTGCATGGCGAGGCAGTTTTCCTGTTCGCCGAGACGCAGGTACGAGATGACCAACGCATCGCGGACTTCCTTTTCGAACTTCGATGCAAGAGGGAAATTCTTTTCGCGGCTGAGGCTGCGAATGTTCTCAAGCTGCTCGACAGCTTTGGCGCTATCTCCGGCGCGCAGCAGCGTGTCGGCAATCGATTTGCGAATCAGAAGCTCTTTGTCGAACGGCGGCTTGGCGTCGAGCATGGACTGGAAATATTGGGCGCGCCTGGCGTCTTTGCTGGGATCGGTCTTCCAATCCTGATCGTTGTAGATCTTCACGAGCAGGGCGGACATTTTCCTGGTTCCGGGGGACTGGTAGGGCGGCGAGTCGGCGGGATGAGTTACGCCGGAGGGGACTGCTGAGAGAACCAGCAGCAGCGCTAGGAGAGTTTTGCGCATGCAAATGACCGCGATGGATTATAGAACTTGAGTCATTACTGCACTGCCGGTGCAGGCCTGTCAGGAGGCTTAAGTGAGTTCGTGATTGTCACTCTCCCGCGGCATTGCGCCGGAAGGGTGACGAATCGTACTGGAGCACAGACGTTTTATTCCTTGCCGCACTGGGGGAGTTAGCCAACACTACTGCGAGAGGAGTACCGCGACACTGTCCTTATCTTCGGGAGTGGTAAAGTCTCTCCCGTCTGTCATGGTAATGCGAGAGCCGGTCCCGACGGCTTCAATACAGACGACGTGGTCGGGGTTGATATAAGTATCCTCCGGCGCAGTTTTGATGCGTACGAGTTTGGCCAAGGGGCTGCCCTCCCGGCTGAATCGTATCAGAGGAGAGATTTCAGCGCACAATGGAGTGATCGGGGAGCAACATGCAACAAGATGTGGAACTTCGGCGACTGACTGCGGCTATTGTGTCGGGGGACCCGGAAGCGATGTCACGGCTTCTCGCAGCGTCGCCCAGTTTGGCGACAACATGTTTTCGCGCGCCGGTGCGACTCGCGCATCGGCAAAGGCTTACTATCTCGACCGCATTGGCAGATACATCAACGCGGGCGACACGGCATTGCATATCGCTGCGGCCTGTTACGAAACGCAGTTGGTCCGCGATCTAATCAGGCTTAACGCTAATGTCCACGGCCGAAACCGGTCAGCAACCACTCCACGACGCGGTCGTCGGCATACTGGGTTCTGGTTCCTGGAATCCATCCGCACAAGCGGCAACCATTGTGGCGCTCATTGAAGCGGGGGCAGATCCAAATGCAGTCGACAAGTTTGGAGTAGCGCCTTTGCATCGGGCTGTGCGAACGCGTTGCGCTAGAGCGGTGCGTATCCTTCTGGAACGTGGCGCCGATCCTGCAAAACAGAATAGGAGTGGCTCTACTCCAATGCTTCTGGCAACGAAAAACACAGGTAGAGGCGGCAGCGGTTCACCTGAGGCAAGATCAGAGCGCGAGGAGATATTGAGACTTCTCAGGCAAAGTCTTTCAGACCTGCCATGACCCGCCGGCAAGGTATCCGCGCTCAGGAGTGCGCAGGAGGATAACAGCGCTCCATAACTTCAGCCTCTGCTTTCAGCCAGTCCTCCAAAGCATAACCCTGGCCGCCTCCGCGTTGCTCATAAAGTTCAAAGGCGCGAATCTGGATTTCATGTTCAAGTACGGGTTCCTGCGGTTTCGTACGAGCGAGTTCGTTCAGGTTCACATTTTTCATCGCTGCTCCGGAATCGAGTGATCACTCACCATAACGACCTCCGGGGCACGGGAGAATAAGGCAACTACCTGAGGAGCGAACCTGAGTTGTGGATATCGTTGCGGCCCGGGACGAGGAAGAGGGATGAAAGTTAGTCCTTGGCGAGAGGGGTGGAGGTCACCTTGCGTGCCCAGGCCATGGCCTCATTGTAGGCACGGTTCACCTGGGGGAGGGACAGATTAACTTTGCGGGCCTGCGCCGTGACTTCTTCCCAGTCGCCTTCTTCGCGGGCCAACATAAGCCGGTAAAGAGGAGTGAGCGGGGTCTCGCTGCCTTTTTTGGCGCCGAGCAGAGCGTCTTTGGTAGCGGCGTCGAAAGCGAGTCCCTCAACGACCACGCCCATGGGAATTTCAAGGATGGCGTCCATCAAAGAAACCATGCCGATGAGGAAGAGGTCAGACTTGCCCTGGTCGAGCTTGGGAGAAATGAGCTCGCAAAAGCGTGCGCGAACGAGGGAAGAAAGAACCAGGTCGGAACATTTGTCATGGCCCATGGCGAGGGCCGTGGCCATGCGCAACCAGCGAACCAGTTCGCGCTCTCCGAGCAGAGCCATGGCATGACGAACGGAACGCACCAGTGAAGGCATGCCAACCAGAGGAGAGTTCAAATAGCGCAAAAGCCGGAAGCAGAGAGAGGCGTCGTGCTTGATGAGATCTTCGACATCATCGAGGTTCAATTCGGCAGCGGAGATTGCCTGCAGGAGCCGGAGCTGGGTGGCTTGATTGGCTGGAATGTGGCGGGCGCGCATGCGTTCGGGATAGCGAAAGAAGTATCCCTGAAACAACGTGTACCCGGTAGTGGAGGCCTCCAGCAGTTGCACGCGGGTTTCGACTTTCTCGGCGAGCATCTGGCGATTCGTGGTCGCGTACTTTGCCGCCAAGGCGGCGTTCTGCGCAGACGAGTGGTTACGAATGTCGACTTTGAGAAAATCGGAGTGGACGGCGAGAGGTTCGCGGGGATCGTCCAGAACGAAGTTGTCGAGCGCGATCTGGTAACCTTTCCGCCTGAGCTGGATGCAAGCTTCGACAACAGCGTTTTTGACCGGCACAGTCTGCTGGAGCTCAAGGACCACCTGATTCGAAGGTAAGAGCAGAAAGAATTCCTTCAGCAACATCTGCTCGGTGCAGTTGATGAAGGCCAGGCGACCGTCACAAATGGCGTCGAACCCCACGACCTCAAGAGTATCGATGATGCTGGTGGTGGCGGTTTCCACGTTGGAGTGAAAATGACGCTCGTCGGGCGCTTCGCGAAAAAGCAATTCGTAGCCCAGGACTTTCTCATCTTTAGTGAGTATGGGCTGGCGCGCGAGACATGGAGTTGGCTTCTCGGCCGGAGCCTGTCCGGTGATGTTCATGGCTGCGACATTCATCGGCAGCTTCGGGGAAAAACTTAAGAGAGGCTCGAATCAGGAAGAGAGATTCAACGAAATAGCCGATCGCGCTGGCCACCAATCGGGATCGCACTCAGATTCGCCAGTAGTCAGGGCGCCAGTTCTGGACGGCTTTCTTGATCTCTTTACGGGAGAGCTTCTCGTTCAGAGCACGTTCGGCGAGTTTAGGAAGCTCGGCGTCGGAGGCGAAACGCAATGCGATCAGCTGGCTCTCGGTCAATTCAGAAATGCGGGCGCGCAGAGGCTCGGGGAGAAGCTGCATCAGCCGCAGACGCTCTTCGAGCCGAATGATGCGATCCTGCACCTTGAGGGAGTAGAGGCGCGTTTTGAAAAGAAAGGTCAATAGAGCAACAGCCAGCAGGACCAGCAACGCTGCGTGGAGATGATCGCGGAACTCTCCTTCGCGAAGATGGGCAAAAAAATGGATCAGAGTGATGATTAGCCCGAGAGCGAAGACCGGCGCCAAAAAGAAGTGAAACAGCGGATCGAAGCGGGTATGAGTGGCAAGATTCTGCGGCTGCTGATTAGGCATGAAGTCTCCTGTTGCAATGTGGAGTGGAGCCACGAGTCAGTGTGCAAAAAAGCCAGGGACCAAGGATCAGGGATCAGGATGCAGGGTAGTGAACTGACTCTGGGAAAAGGAAGTGTAGCGGAGTTTCGAGGGTAGCGGTTAATTAAAACATCGAGGGTACGGGTTCTCGGGACCGTACCCTCGGCTGGCGGCCCCCCAAATCAGAAGGCGTGGATTGTTTCTTCGGCGGAAGGCTGGTTCTGCTGACGCAGTCCAGTCTCCTCTCTGCTCTGGGGAAGCTGATACTCGACACGGCTTCCTTGCAGACGGACGGCGGCCAGAAAAAAGCGGTCTCCGTACTTATGAAAGACCAGTTCGTTGCTGGCTGCAGTCTGATGGGCTTCTCCGAGCGACGTGGCAGAAAACAACCTGACCATTTTGTCGTCGTTACGAATCAGGATTGTGTCGTCGGCCAGATTTGCGGCTTGGAGAACGCATTTACCGGCAGGGACGACACGGTCCCCGACTACAAACTGGAACGGGACTTGGGTGGCAATCGAAACTGTGTGTCCGAGCTGCGCGCTGGCAAGCAGCGGTGCCATGGTCATCATCATGGCCGCAGCAAACAAATGTTTCGTGTAGTTCAAATATCACCTCCGAAATTGATCTGAACATCGCAGGGTTGCATCGGATTGTGCGTTGGCGCTGTCGGCATGTCCATGGAGGGGCCATCAACCGGCATCAATTCATCTGAAGAAATTAAGGGGAATCTTGACAGGCCGGTTGTGCGGGAGAAGAATTGCCCTAAGGGTTGTGGGCATATGTCACAGAAGAAAGTCCGGTTCGACCAATTCGAATTGGATTTCGGGCGTTTCCAGCTCTCCCGGGGCGGCACTCCCATCCGGCTGGAAGGCCTTCCCATGCAGTTGCTCATGCTGCTGATTGATAACCAGCACACAGTAGTCACGCGTGAGCAGATTGCGGCTGCATTGTGGGGGAAGGATTTCTTCGTTGATATCGAGCAGGGCATCAACACCGCCATCCGCAAGATACGCATCGCGCTCGACGATGATTTCGTGCGGCCGCGGTTTCTGCGTACGATCGTGGGACGAGGATATTGCTTTGTGGCCGAGACCGTGACCGAACCAGATCCTGAGGACGGGGAGCAGATCATGTTTTCGGCGGAGGAGTTGGGGCGGGCGGTGATGGCTGCTGCTGGGTTGGATCCTAATGATCCGCGAGGTTCGCGCGAGGGGTAATGCGTCTGCGTTGAGGATTTCTGGTCTGCTTCACGCCTGATATTCAGCGAGAGTCTGCGATCCCCACCCTGTCCCGCTTCGCGGGGCAAGGATGGGGGCACATCTTCCTACTCTTTTTACTTTGCTGAGGCCAGCAGGATTTCTTCCACGAGTGGCTGGTTGCGGGCTACCATTTCCCGTTCGAGTTTGCCTTTGGGAACTCTGTAGACGGTTCCGTCACCGGTCCTTATCTGGGTCAGGAAATGACGGTCGCCATATTTGTGGAACACGAGCGCATAAACGCCCGTCGCCGGCTTGGGTCCGTCCTGGATGGCAAGAGCCATGGTGCCTTTCCTGGCAGTAAAATTCTGAATGGCCAAGGTCGGCCCACCCATGGTGACTCGTTGTACGGTGCACTCCCCGGCGGGAACGACTGTGTTCCAAGCGACGAAGTCAAAGGGTACGTTGGTTGTAATGGTACCGGTGCTTCCTAATTGCGCGGTCCCTGCAATTGACAGCGTCAGGACCAAGAGGGCGAGCAGCGTTGCATGTTTCATAATCCTCCTCCACCTTTTCTTGGGGGAACGTGTGCATCATGCTGCGAAAGTGGAGAAAGGTCCATGGAGAGAGTGTGAAACGATGTGAATTGATCTGAAGCGCGGACCGCGCTTGACAGCCCTGCTGGCGCATACAAGAATGCTGCAGCGAATGTTGGATGTTGCAGGCGAAGGCTCGCCGCGCTCGCGGTACGAAAACTTGCAAGGCCAAAGGACTGGTATGGCGGGCTTACGATTGCGATTTGCCGAATTCGAATTGGACTGTGAGCGGTATCAGCTATGCCGGAATGGGCAGCCGGTGCGATTGGAAGGCATTCCTCTGCAATTGCTGATTTTTTTCGCGGAACACTCTTGCCAATTGGTGACGCGGGAGCAGATCACCAACGCGCTTTGGGGTAAGGAAGTGTTTGTAGATAGTGCAAGCAGCATCAACACAGCAGTCCGCAAGGTGCGCAGGGCACTGAGCGACGATTCCGCGGAGCCCAAGTATCTACAGACGGTAGTGGGAAGGGGATACCGATTTGTCGCAGAGATCGAACCTGTGGGCACGCCGCCTTCTTTCAGCGCCGAAGAAGTCGGCAGAGCCGTGATGGCGGCTGCAGGACTGGAGCCACACAAACCCAAACCACCGATGAAGCGCTAAAGTTGAAGAGCAGAATCGTTTGGCGCGTTGCCGAATCCAAATTTCCCATGAAAGCAATCCAAGTGACACAGACGGGTGGGCCCGAGGCGTTGGAACTGGTGGAGTTGCCGGTTCCTGAGCCGAAGGCGAGTGAGGCGGTGGTGAAGTTGGCCGCCTCGGGTGTGAACTTCATCGATGTCTACCAGCGCGAGGGCCGATACAAGGTGGCGCTGCCGTTTGTTCTCGGACAGGAAGGCGCGGGGGTAGTGACTGCGGCCGGCACTGATGTGAAGTCGGTGAAGAAAGGCGATCGGGTGGCGTGGACCGGAGTGCTTGGTGGATACGCCGAGTATGCTGCAGTTCCAGCCGACCGCCTGGTGGCTATTCCAGCGGGGGTTACCGATTCGCAGGCGGCTGCGGCCATGCTGCAGGGGATGACGGCGCACTATCTTTGTCACGATACTTATCCGCTGAAACGCGGTGAGACGGCGCTGGTGCATGCGGCTGCGGGCGGAGTTGGGCTGCTGTTGGTGCAGATGGCACACGATATCGGCGCGCGCGTGCTGGCAACCGTCTCGACGGAAGAAAAAGCCAAGCTGGCGCGCGAAGCGGGCGCGGATGAAATCATTTTTTATACAAAATCTGATTTCGAGGCTGAGACCAAACGCCTGACCAATGGGCAGGGCGTACACGTGGTGTATGACTCCGTCGGAAAGACCACGTTTGAAAAAGGGCTGAATGTTTTGCGTCCCCGGGGATTCATGGTTTTGTTTGGGGGATCGAGCGGGGCAGTGCCGCCCTTTGACCTGATTGCGCTGTCGCAGAAAGGATCGCTCTACGTCACGCGGCCTACGCTGGGGCACTATATCGCCACTCGCGAGGAGTTGATGGCGCGATCGAGTGCCGTGTTCGGGATGATCACGTCAGGAAAACTGAAACTGCGGATTGAGCATACGTATCCCCTGGCCGAGGCGCAGCAAGCCCACCGGGATCTGGAAGGCCGGAAGACCACGGGCAAGCTGTTGCTGATGCCCTAGCGCTGATTTGACCAGGACAATCATGAAAGCCATTCGCGTCTCCCACATAGGCGGGCCTGAGGTGCTGGAATTGGTGGAACTCCCCGTTCCGCAACCCAAGCCTGCAGAAGCGCTGGTTAAGGTCAGCGTGGCGGGAGTGAATTCCATTGATTGCCAGTTCCGCGATGGACGATTGCGCAGTCCGCTTCCTTTTATTCCGGGACAGGAAGGTGCTGGTGTAGTCACGGCGGTGGGGCCGCAGGTGAAAGGTGTCAGCATCGGGGATCGTGTGGCCTGGAGCGGCACGCTTGGATCTTACGCGGATTATGTCGCTGCTTCGGAAGAGCATCTCGTTCCGGTGCCCGCGGACATCAGCGACGAGCAGGCGGTCGCAGCCATGGTGCACGGCCTGACTGCCCACTACCTGGTGAACGACGCGCACAAGCTAAAGGGAGATGAGACGGCGCTGGTGCACGCGGCAGGAGGTGGAGTTGGATTGCTGCTGGTCCAGATGGCGCGAGCGGTTGGAGCACGGGTGATCGGGACGGCATCCAGCGATGAAAAAGCTCAGCTGGCGCGCGAGGCTGGCGCCAACGAAGTCATCGTTTTTACCAGGACGGATTTCGAGTCAGAAGTGACGCGATTGACCGGCGGCAAGGGTGTGGACGTGGTCTATGACGGCGTGGGGAAGGCTACGTTCGAGAAAAATCTGAACGTGATGCGTCGACGCGGCATGCTGGTGATCTACGGAATGTCGAGCGGGGTAGTGCCTCCGGTGGATCCAGGGAAGCTGTCGGAAAAAGGATCACTGTATATGGCGCGCACCACGCTCGCCCACTTTACGGCAACCCGGGAAGAGCTTCTGGCTCGCACCAGTTCGTTGTTTGGAATGATCGCAGACGGGAAACTCAAGTTGCAGATTGCGAGGAAGTATTCTCTCGCGGATGCAGTTCAGGCTCATCGGGACATGGACGGGCGGAAGTTTGCCGGGAAATTGTTGCTGGTTCCTTGAATCGGAAAGGAAGTTAAAAATCCCCCAACTTTCTGGCACTGAGCACCGAGGGGCGAAGGCAAGTCAAAACCCCCACCCTCCCGCGAACTGCGCGGGAAGGGTGGGGCATCCCTTTCTTGGATTTCAGGTGCGGGCGCGGGAATAATTTTGAACATAGTTGGGGATGGGGCGGGTCGGGTGTTGTTGGGGGTCCTGGATAGGGTCGGACGTGACCGTTTGCACTGGGAGTACTCCGGCCCACGTGGGGAACGAATAGTCCTCCGCGTCGTCTATGGGCGGGCCGTTGCGGACTTTGGCCGAGAACTCTTCGATGGGGACGCGCAGCACGGAGGTCGCTTTCAGTTCGCGATCGTTTGGTTGACGGGCGTCATCCCAGCGACCGGGGAGAATGTGCTCGGATAACGTGCGTAAGGCCATCAGCTTCTCTTCGGGGTCTTCTACAAGAGTGGCCTTTCCCAGAATCACGACTGAGCGGTAATTCATCGAGTGGTTGAATACCGAGCGGGCCAGTACCAGGCCATCTAACAGCGTGACGGTAACGCAGACGGAGACGCCTTCTTTCATTTGACGCAACATGCGGCTGGCGGCGGAGCCGTGAATGTAGAGGCTGGCATCTTTGCGTCCGTACGACGTCGGAATGACAAAGGGCTGGCCGTCAACGCTGAAGCCGACATGACACAGGAAGGCTTCATCGAGAATGCGATAGACCGTTTCGCGATCGTAGACTCCACGCTCGGGTTCGCGCACGACGCGGGTGCGCGGCGTGGGCGTTGGCATTTCAGACATGCGGGAAGTACTCCGGCAAGCGCCAAGGATGGGTGAAAAGAAAGTGTAACATCGGGGCGCTGGAGTTTCGGATTGGCACTTTCAAGCTCGCGGCCCGCTTTGCTCGGGACGGACGAGGCGTCGCCCCTACGCAGAACCTTTCTCCTGTATTCTCTTCGGCATGAATTTACGGTCGCTGCTGGTGATGCTGTTGCTCGCATTTGTCCGGATTCATGCGCAAAATGCGGTCGATTTCAAGCCATCGCCGCAACAGGTCGAGTGGCAGGATCTGGAGATGGGGGCGATCATTCATTTCGGTCCTAACACATTTCTGAATCAGGAGTGGGGCGATGGGACGGCGGATCCCAAAATTTTCAATCCTATGCAATTTGATCCTGAGCAGTGGATGCGGGCGCTGCAGGCTGCGGGCGTGAAGTATGTGGTTTTTGTCGCCAAGCATCATGACGGATTTTGTTTGTGGCCGACTTCGCAGACAGACTACAGCGTGAAAAGCAGCTCGTGGGAGGGCGGAAAGGGCGATGTGGTGCGGCGGGTGGAAGCGGCAGCGCGCAAATACGGATTGAAATTTGGCGTCTACCTGTCGCCCTGGGACCGGCATGAACCGCGCTACAAGAAGTCCGAAGATTACGACCGCTACTACACGGCCGAACTGGATGAATTGACGCAGAACTACGGAGATCTGGAGGAATTCTGGCTTGACGGGGCCGGCAGCGCTGGCCATGTTCACAACTTTGCGCGTTATGTGGAGGAGTTGCGGATGTCACAACCGAATACGCTGGTGTTCGCGGACATGGCGCTGTTCGAGTATGGAGATATTCGCTGGGTCGGCAACGAAGAAGGGATCATCTCGTACGAGAATTGGAACGTCATCGATCGTCATGGATATTTGCGCTGGCGTCCGGTGGAAGCGGACACGCCGTTGCGCAAGCGGCACTGGTTCTGGCATCCGGACGATGAGGCTAACCTGAAAAGCGTGCCGGAACTCATGGCGACCTATGAGAAGACGGTCGGACGCGGCGGGCAATTGATGCTGGGGATTGCACCGGATCGTCGAGGGCTGCTGCCTGAGACGGACGTGAAGCGACTGGAAGAGTTCGGGGAAGCAATCAAGGAACGTTACGGCAAGAGCCTTACTGCGAATCACGTGGCGAGCGACAAAGAAACAGAACTCGCGCTGGATCGGGATCCGGAGACCTTCTGGTCAGCTCCGGAGGGATCGCATCATGCGGTGCTGGAGGTGAATTTCGGTAAGCCGGTTGCGTTCGATCATGCGCTCACCATGGAGTGGTTGAACTCGGGGCAGCACGTCGAGAAATATGCGATCGAGATCTATCGGGAGGGGAAGTGGGTACGCGTAGGTGGAGGGTCGGCTATCGGACATAAGAAGATTGACGTGGTTCCGCGAAGTACTGCGTCGCGCGTTCGGCTGAATATTCTTTCGTCTTCAGGGGAGGCGCACATTCGCGAGTTTCAGATTTTCGACGGAGAAACGAGACGGTGAGCGGTTTGATCGGTGGACTACGGGAAGTCAAAACCCCACCCCGTCCCGCGTTCCGCGGACAAGGGTGGGGCACCCCTACCACGCCTCTTTACTTTGTGCTTGGGCGGTTATCCTAGCCACTGTGGGTTGTGAGAGGTTCCGTCAAAATTTTGCGTGGTTTTGTATTGCTCGAATTCGCCCTTGGCGGCGGCGGGAGCGGTCTTGGCCAGGAGCGTTGAGACTTCGCTGGAACTCATCGGCTTAAAACTACGGGCGGCCTGAATGGCCTGATGGAGGATGTCCAGCGAATCACATCCCGTGATCACTACGCTGGTGGGCAGGTTCATGGCGTACTGCAGGCATTCGACTGGCGTCGCTGTCTTGCTATTCAGAATGATCTTGTCGCCCATGGGCTTCATGCCCAGCACTCCGATGTTGTGCTTCACCAAGACCGGCAGAACCTTCTTTTCGAAGCTGTTGTAGTGCGCGTCCATAACGTTGAGCGGCATCTGCACGGCGTCGAAGGTGAATTTGTGAGCGAAGGCGGTCTCGAGCATCTTCAGATGGATGTCGGGACTCTTGTGGCCGGTGAATCCGATGAAACGGACTTTGCCCTGCTTCTTGGCTTCGAGCACTGCTTCCATGCCGCCGCCTTTGGCGAAGATGCGATCGGGATCGGTGTCGCGGATAACTTCATGAAATTGCAGAAGATCGATGTGATCGGTCTGCAGGCGGCGCAAGGATTCTTCCAGTTGCTGGGAGGCGGCTTGTTTCGTGCGGCCATCGATTTTTGTCATCAGGAAAGCTTTTTGGCGATAACCGTCGCGCAGCGCTTTGCCCATGCGGATCTCACTTTGGCCGTTGTTGTAGTCCCAGCAGTTGTCGAGGAAGGTGATGCCGCTGTCGAGTCCGGTGCGGATGATGCGGATACTTTCCTGCTCGTCGGACTGCATGCCGAGGTGGTAGCCGCCAAGGCCAACTATGGAAATCTTTTCGCCGGTGTGGCCCAGGACTCGAGTGGGGATGGTGGCGCTATCGGTTGCGTGCGCGAGTTTCTTGCTGAGAGAGCTCATGATGGTGGTAGCAGCGGCGGTCTTGAGAAAATTTCGGCGATCCATGGTATTCAGACTCCCGGATCGAAGTTGAGGTTGCATATTTTACAACGTTCGGCGCAGCCGAGGACATTCGTCCGCAGGTTGCCAAGTTCAAGGTCCCTGGATAAGGAATAAGGACGGACTAAGCGCCTGCCGGTCTGGTTGGTCGAGGTTTGAACGAAGTCAAGATCCCCACCCTGTGCCGCTTAAATCGCGGGACAAGGGTGGGGCACCCTGGCGTTTATTATTTACCAGTTCAGTTTCATGGCGAACTGGAACTGGCGTGGGTCGTAGGCGGCGGTGGGCTGGCCGGCGTTGCTGTAGAGAGGACTGACGGCGGCGACATTCATTTTATTCACGATGTTGAACATGTCCGCGATCAAGTCCATGCTGAAGCGTTCTGTGAAATTAATGCGCTTCGAGACGCGCATATCGTCGAATACGGTCCAGGGAGTTACTCCGGCATTGCGGCCCAGGTTGCCGTCGAGTTGAAGGAGCGTTGGAGTCGTGCCTAAGGGATTGGTAGCGCTGGGCAGGAAGCCGAGGATGCAGGGTTCCTGCAACTGTCCTGTCGGGGAGTATTTCGATGTGTAGACCGTTCCGCAGGCCGGATCGACGGTGACATTGGGACGGCCGGTCAGGGAGGACAGCTGCAGGTTGTCGCCGTTGCCGGTGATGATGTTGAAGGGGCGACCGGAATTCACTTCCACAATCGGGGCGAATGTCCAGTCGCTGATCAGTTTTCTGCCGAAGCTGCCGCCCAGGTGCCCGGTTTGATAGACGGCACTGAAGACGAAACGATGGCGCTGGTCGAACAGGGATGAGGAGCGATCGAGTCCGGGGAAGAAACTATCTTGCGGAGTGAGCGTTGACTGCAGGTCAGTCGAGTCATCAATCGAATGCGACCAGGTGTAAGACGCCAGCATTTCGTAGTGATTGCTGAAGCGCTTGCGCAGGTTGGTGGTGAAGCCGTGATAGATCGAGCTACCGTTCGAGTAGTTGGCGTCCATGTCGCCGAAGGGGACGCAGCCGCTGAAAGTGGCCGGATCGCAATTGGCATTGAAGCCGGGAATTGAGGCGACCGTGGCCGCTGCCTGCCCTATACAAGCAGGATCGGCAAACGCATACGCGCCAATGATGGAAGGATTCAATCCGCCGGGGCGGAAGAAATTCATCAGGGAGGCGTCGATATAGGGAAGAGGACTTGTGGGCGCACCGCCCAGGCTGCAGCCACCCACGGTGAACGGACTGGAAGGCAGAGGTTGTCCTGAGAGAGTGGCATCGACCAGAGCCGCGTTGAAGTTCTTGACCATCAGATCGCCGCGAATGGTGTTGGCGTTGATGGGACGGTTCAGGTGGCGTCCGCCGTTGAAATTGTAGGCCAGGCTGAGGGCGTACCCGTGGCCGAGATCGCGTTCAAAGCTCAGATTCGCTTGCTGCGAGTAGGCGTACACGAAATTCGCCGATTGGGGATAGCCGAAGGGTTGGAAGCCGAGAGGCAAGAAAGTGGATGGGTTGAGATAATTCTGGTTCAGGAAGATGGACTGCGGGAAGTTGAGAGACTGGAACTGCTGCTGGTTGGGGAGATAGCCCATGGCGGTGGCCGTAGCCGGGTTCAAGGTCGCCGCGCAAGGATTTGCGCCGCTTGGAACATTGATGGGCAGACCCTGGAAAATTGTAATTCCGTTCAGATTGCCTGGGCTGCCAGGGGAACTGCACAGACCCGTTCCGGCAAAGGCCAACTGTCCGCTGGAAGATCCGTCGGAGGCATCACCCAGAAAATAGAGGCCTAGCAGGGGGTGGTCATAGAACATTCCGTAAGAAGCGCGGATTACGGTTCTCCCGTCGCCTGCCGGATCGAAGGCTATACCGATGCGCGGTTGAATGTTGTTCTCGTCCGTCTGAATGCCTTTCTGTAAACCCAACAGCCTGTAAGCAGGCAGGGCGAGACCTTGCGGCTGTTTGAATTTGGGCGGGATCTCCACGTCATAGCGCACACCGTAATTCAGCGTGACCTTCGGGCTAATGCGCCACGAATCCTGCCAGAAGACTCCAATGGGAATATTTTTAAAGTTGTCGCTGGGACTGCCCAGGCCCTGCACGAAGCTACCCGGGAGTCCGGCGCCGTACGACTGGACGGGGGAGAGGTCGGGAAAATTGGGAAGGTTATTGGGAGCGGGATTCACGAAGCCAAGGCTCCCGGCTCCGAAGCTGCCGAAATCGTATACGCCGCCGTAGTTCACGGTGAAGGTCGCTTGCAGCGGAAGGTAATTCACATCTCCGCCGAACTTCATGTTGTGGCGGCCTAGGCTCAAAGAGAAATTGTCGGTGAACTGGTAGCGAGTCTCGGTGCGTTGGATATAGGAGTAGGGCTCGCGTCCGAAATAAGCGAAGCCCGGAATGTTAACCGCAGGATCTGAGCCGCCGGGAATCTGAGTGTTATAGAAGTAGGACAAGCCTCGGCGGGCGTACTGGAAACGGAACTCATTCACTTTGTTGTTGCCGATGCTCCACGTGTCCTGCGCGGTGCCGGCGACGTCGCGATAAGTTTGTTGCGAAGTACGCGAGTAGGCGTTTTGTCCGAAGGGCTGGTCTTGTCCGCTGACTTCGATTCCGGTCACAGTACTCGGGCTGACATTAGCCCGCAACATGAGGCGGTTGGAAGTGGTGATGTTGTGATCGAGGCGAAGCGAGTAAAGACTCGTTCCTTCAAACACAGGAAAGTTGCCTCTCTGCGAGTTTAGGGTCTGGAAAGTGCCGGGGACGAAACAGGGAGGTGCACTGCAACTGGTGGGAAAGCCCGCGATGCCGGGGAAACCTTCGGTCATGCCTGTGGGCCAATAGCCATTCACGGCCATTCCGGAAGATGCGCCGGCCAAGGCCGCGTACTTTCCCACTTCCATCGCGAAAAGAGGATTAGCTTCGGCAGCAAGGACACCAGGATTGGTGAGGAACGAAACTTGATCGGGGGTCAGTTGCAATGTGCCGAAAGGCATTCCTACCTTGGTGGTGTCGAAGGGAACAAGACCGAAGTTGTCCTGGCCGATGCTGGAGAATCCTGTTTCGTGGCGTCGCGTGATTTCGTAGGAGAAGTAATAGAAAGTTTTATCCTTCTTCAACGCGCCGCCGAATGCGACTCCGGCCTGAACCCGAGTGTAGGCGGGGTCCTTCACCGTGCTGAAGGGATTTACCGCCTGGAAATTACGGTTGCGGAGATATCCGTAGACGTCTCCGTGGAATTGGTTCGAGCCTGAGCGCGTGATGATGTTGACCACGCCACCGGAAGCGCGGCCATATTCCGCAGCGTAGTTGTTGGTGATGATCTGGAATTCCTGAACGGCTTCCTGAGATACGGTGGAGCGCACGCCGTTGACCGAGTTATCCGTGGCGTCGGTGCCATCGACGTTCACCAAGTTTGAGCGGGCACGCTGTCCACTCATGTTTAGGCCGGAGGTGGGGGCGGCACCCAGATTCGGGGCTGCATCGTGTACGACTTGCGAATCCGTCAAGGTGAAGTTGATGTAGTTGCGCCCGTTGATGGGGAGATTGTCGATGCGGCGCTGTCCGATCGTGTCCGTGGTGGAACTGCGCGAGGTTTCTACCAGTTCCCCTTGCGCGGAAACGTCGACGATCTCGGTCTTGCCGCTTACTTGCAGGGTGACGGGGAGTTCCACAAGTCCACCGACGGTGACTGCGACTCCGGTGTTTTCAATTGTCCCGAATCCTCCCGCGGAGACTCTCACCGAGTAGGTGCCCGGGGGAAGAAGTTGTGCGCTGTAGCCGCCTTGTCCGTCGCTGGTGGCAACGCGCTCCACACCTTTGGCGACATCGTGTACAACCACTCGGGCCGTAGTAAGGGCCTGGCCTTGTGGATCCTTCACGGTTACGTGCAGGTCTCCGGTCGCCGCTCCACCTTGAGCCCAGGCGATTGCGGATGAAAGCAGAACCAACGCAGTCACAGCTTTGATGGTGCGGAACATAGAGATCTCCCTTGAACTCGCGAACGCGAGCGGACGGTGGGACACGTGCCCACGGCAAATTGCGGGTGCAATCACTCGATGGTTGAAACGCCCAGTTCCCGCTGGTTTTACATCAGAAGCATGCTGGAAAACAAGTCGGGAATGGAGTGTGTCGTCTCGCAGTTAACTCAGGGCGTCGGTGTGATCAGGGTCACGAAGCGGCGGAGATGCGCACCGGGACTGCGGGATTCTGCAGGCGTCCCAGCAGCATGGCGGATCCGCTCAACTGCTGGTAGCCGAGCACGATGGGCTTGGCCGCGAAGCCGGAATTTGGCCAGGCGAGCGCCACATAGATTTTCAGCAGCGCGAAGGTGGCGTTGCGCCGCATCAGCAGCGCCTGGTCGATGAGTTGGTGCGCCGCGTCAGCGGTCTGGGGATCGTTTGCTGTCAGAGCACCTTGACCGATGCGGACCAGAAGAGTGGCGTTGCGTCCGGCGACCTGGACGTAGGCGGCCATGGCGCGAAGACGCTCGCGACGCACGCCACGAAAATCTGCAGGTCGAAGGCGACGGCGGAGGTATTCGTCTTCCGCGGCGTCGGTCAGGTTGCGGAACGCTTCGAGGTCGAGAGGCTGGATGCGTCCGGCCAGGCGCGTATTCGAGACCTGCAGGCTGCGGGAAACCGTGATGCTCAGAATGAAAATCAGGGCAAGCGCAGCAGCGACGACGAGAATAAGGGCCAGAGTCATTGTAAGAGGCGCTCCAGTTCGCGGTTCCAGAGGGCGAGGTTGTTTTCGGGCAGCGCAATTGCAGATTTAGCGGCCACTTTGCCAGGCTTGAGCAGGTAATAGAACCAGATCAAGACAGCAAAATGATAAGTCGCCATGTTTACAAACGCTAATAGAGTGCGAATGCGCTCCGAGGGGCTGGCGTTGGCTATCACTGCCCAGGTCGCGAGATGCGCGCATGCGGAAATGCCTAATCCCAGCAAAATGCCAAACGATATGCGGTCCCAAGAGAGTCGGAAGTGTGCTGTGAATAGGAAGATAAGAACGATAAGCCCGGATTCAACAAAGAAAACAGTTTGTTCAAGTAGGTGGGCGCCGGCGACGATGCGAAACGTGCTGTCTCCATGGGCAAGTCCTGCAACAGCGCCGGACAGGAGTACTAAAGCAGATCCAACTACGGTAACTAAGACTGCCCCCATCCGGCTCAGGGTCGGATAGGGGTTAAAAATGCGGGAGAAGACCTCCCCGATCACGATGAATTTGAGGAAACTTTCAATGAGAAGACATATCCAGTCGATCCGCCAGAAATTTAGCGGTGATACTGAAGGAAGGACATCCGCGGCGAAGATCGCCAATCCACTGCCGGCGCTCAAAATAGCGAACGCACAAAAAGCCGGGATCTGGCGCGCGAGTCCGCGTCTCCACAGGACCAACGCGAGAGCCCAAAGAAATAGATTTGGCGCAACCCAGAGATAGTTCCAAAGAAATGAGTGCGCCTGCAACATGGCGATCCTGAAGCACTATAATGCCCGCAGTTGCAGGAAGCAACGTGTCACTTACCTTGTCCGGTTTTCGTAAGATCGGCTACTTGTTTATGAGAACTACCGATCCTTTGTGCATAATAAATTGCCTGCCCGATTAAGGCTTGCAAAGTTTGGCGCCGCAACCAGTGGTAGTTCCTCCCCCATCTGCCCGTACTGCGGTTGGAATTACAAGAGTATTAAGGAATAATACGGCTGCCCCAAGCACGATTAGAATACGTTTCACGGTTGTTTTCTCCTTGTGAGTTAGAGTTGAACGGTGATAGTTTCATGGGCACACTTCCTCCGCGCAACGGTACTTCTGCGCAGGTCTGTTCGGAATTCGTAACAAGATGACCCTGAAGTCCGCTCTCCAAGACGTTAAGGAAACCACGCTTTCAGCGGTCGCAGGACTGCTGGGAAAGCTGGCTTATTTGGCCTCGCTGCGGCGGAAGGGGCGGTATGCGCATTGGGGGATGGAGAGTGTCCACGGACCGGAAACATCCGAGCGCGCGTTGCGCACCGCGCACACCGAGGTTCTAAAGAGCGTATTGCGAGCACCGCTGTCAACGCTGCAGGAAGATCTCAGGCTGGTTTCCGAACATCATGGAATCGAAGCGGAAATTTACGTAGAGAGGATGCGCTTATGCTTCGAGGATTTGCTGCCGGAAGGGAAACAAGATTCTGCTTCGGCAACTCACCTTAATTCAGTGCTGCTGGCGCTTTCCCACCTGGAAAAGAATCGAGAGCGTGCCACTCGGTTAACTTCATAGCCACACCCACAACCTGGCCGAGCACTTCCGCTTCCTGGGGGTGGCGCAGGATGCGAACCGGGGCCGGGGACAAGGGATGGGGCTGCAGAATAATCTCTTCCCGGCGCATGCTGCACCAGCAGCAGGTGTGTCCATCGCGAGTCTCAACAAAATAAATCGGGCGTTCATATTCCGAGCGCCAGGAACCTTCCAGTACACGATTGCGGGACTCGTCGACCTGAATAAAACTGCCCGGCGGCAGAATGGGGTACATGGTGAAATCCTGGGTGCCTACGTAGCCGTATGTGAAATCGGTGGTGGCGAATTGCGCCAGATAGGCAAAGGGCACGAGTCCCCACTGCTCGACCATGCGGCCGAGGTTGGTGGTGCGGCGTTCATCAAACCCAGGATCCATGCGCACGGGCACTTGCACCGACGAAAGGCCGGTGAGAGCATCAGAGACGTGGGATTTGGGAGGAGAAACCAATCCGAGATCGGCCGCCGTGTTATTGAGATCGACTCCGTACCACGCCATCAGTTCGCGGACGTCGCGCCGGTAAATTACGGAGAGTGTGTACAAGCGATAAACGCTAGGCAGGATTCCTTTGGTCTCAATATCGGATAAGCGGCTGGGCGGAATGGAAAATTCTTCGTTACGGTAGCGTTCGGCAATGCGCGCGCTGGAGTTCTCCACATCACGCATCGTGAGCCCAAGCTTCTCACGCAGAGTGCGAAGACTTTTGCCTGCTGGCAACACACGAGCCCCCTGAACCGAGTTCCGGAATCATATCAAACGCTACCCGATTCGCGGGGGCCATGGAACAAAAATTTTGTAAGACGGGCGTTTGTTACGAAATCCGAACACGTTCGCACCCCGATTATTTCTAGCGTACGGCCGTTGTCGGGGCAGCCTGGGTGATTCGTCGAGGGGGCGCTCGCGCTGTGGGTTTCTTCTGTTTGTCCGGATTTCGTAACAAGATTACGACCCGGGAGCGCACAACAGTTCCCCTTGTGACCTTCATTGCAGCGGATCCGCTGCAATATTGAATTCCAAACGGAATCGAGCAATCCGACGAGAGATGACATTTGTCACGCTGGTTGCGTGATGGATGGCACTGGTGCGGGTAGCGGCCGTGCAGCATCATTCGTGTATCGATGGTGAGTGCGCGAAGCTGCTCGCCGTGCCAGGAGCAATTCAAATGGCGCAAACTCTGGAACATTCCACCGCATTGCAGCGCAAGCAATCCCAGGGAACCGTTGCCAGCCTCGCAGCAGTGAACAAGAGTTATGGCGAGGTCCAGGCATTGCGGGGAGTCAACTTCCAGGTGCGCGCCGGAGAAGTTGTCGCCCTGCTCGGGCCCAACGGGGCGGGGAAGACCACGGCGGTGAAGCTCCTGTTGGGCTTGTTGCAGCCGAACGGTGGAAAAGTCAGGGTTTTCGGCGGCGACCCTGTGAATCCGGAAAACCGGATGCGCACCGGAGCGATGTTGCAAGTAGGACGTGTGCCGGAAACGCTTCGGGTTCGAGAACACATTGACCTGTTCTCGTCGTACTACGTCAACCCGATGCGGCGTGAGGCAGTGCTGGCGGTGGCTGGAGTGGAAAAGCTCTGCGACCGCAAGTTCGGAGAATTGTCGGGGGGGCAAAAGCAGCGCGTGCTGTTTGCGCTTGCGATCTGCGGCAATCCTGATCTCCTTTTTCTGGATGAACCCACGGTCGGCCTGGATGTGGAAGCGCGTCGCCTGTTGTGGGATGAAATCCGGCAGCTGGTGCAGCGTGGCAAAACCGTTTTGCTGACGACCCATTACCTGCAGGAAGCGGATGCGCTTGCCGACCGTGTGGCTGTCATCAATAAGGGAGAGATCGTGATCGAGGGAACGCCGGCCGAAATCAAAGCGCAAACGGCGGGCAAGAAGATTCGCTGCATCACCAGTTTGAGCTTCGATGTACTACGTCGAATTCCAGGTGTTGTGGAAGTGAAGCACGACCGGGAAGCTGTCGAGCTGCACACGGCACAGGCTGAGCTGGCGGTTCGTGAATTGTTGTCGCGCGATGGCCAATTGTCTGGACTGGAAGTCAGCAGCGCCGGTCTGGAAGAAGCGTTCCTCGCTCTGACGCAAGATGGTTCGCGCGCTGGAAAGGAATCCAACTGAACGAAGGAGAGGCAATGGGCACCGCCAGCATGGCATTGACGAATGTTCCGATTGCGCGTTCGCCGCAAGAGACGGCAAAGATTTATCTCAAAGAAGCCAAGTACGAATTTCTCAAGAATCTTCGTTTGCGCATGTATACCGCATCCGTGCTCAGCTTTCCCATCATGTTTTACGTGTTGTTCGGACTGGTGCTGAATGCGAAAGAGGCGATTGGGGGCACGCGCGTTCCCACGTACCTGATCGCGACATATGGAACCTTTGGCGTAATGGGGGCGTCGTTGTTCGGAACCGCGGCCGGTCTAGCTTCGGATCGCGGGCTGGGATGGCTGCAGGTGAAGCGCGCCAGCCCGATGCCGCCCTTTGCGTACTTCGCCGCCAAGGTGATCACCAGCATGATCTTCAGCACCATCATCGTGCTCGCTCTCTTTCTGCTGGGTTTCGCCGCTGGGGGAGTTCGAATGCCATTGAGCGGGTTCGCCGGGCTACTGGGCACGCTGGTGGTGGGCTCTCTGCCATTCTCGGGGATGGGGCTGGCGCTGGGATACTTCACTGGACCGAACTCCGCGCCAGCAACGATCAACCTGATCTACTTGCCGATGTCGTTCTGCAGCGGATTGTGGGTGCCATTTATGTTCCTGCCCAAAGTTGTAAAGCAGATTGCGCTGGTGCTGCCTCCGTATCACCTTTCGCCATTAGCGCTGGGGATTGTAGGTGCAGCGAGTCACGAGGCCGCCAGCACACATTGGGAGGTGTTGCTGGCGTTCACGATGATCTGCCTCGGAGTGGCGCGCATTGGGTTTCAGCGAGATCAGGAAAAGATGTATGGATAGCGGTTTCGCGCTGCACGAAGCAGACGATTCAGCCTGCGAGTGCGAAGCTCCGCAAGTCTTATTGAAAACGCAAAAGGTGAAACTGTGGAACTTGAAACTTCAATCAAACATGAAACTGGTTTTGATATGAGCGCGAATTCCAAAAAGTCCTTAGGTTCAACCGTGTTTTTAATTGTGCTTGGCATTGCCGCATTCTATGGAGGTACGAAGACTCTGGCTGTACTGATTCCCGCGGCCTTGCTGGTGTGGTTCGGCGTTGGTCCGATATTGCGCAGTGGCCGGAATTGACGCGAGGGGCGAAAATAGACGCATGCCATTGATTCCTTTCGAACGCGAGAACACATGCGGAGATGGAAGTCCGTGGAAGCTGAAATCGTGGCGAACGATAGTCAAGGATAAAGATCACGGATGGAGTCCTCTGCTGTGGGTTGTTTATCTAGGCTTCTTTTTCATCGATCCCGTCATGAGTCACGCCAGCCTCCGCATCTGGCTGCTTGATCTCGCGGGCGCTACCGTATTTCTTTTCCTCTATTTTGGTTTGTTCGCGCTGGAGAGCCCGAGAGTTGCCATCCACATCGGCGGAATGCTGCTTCTGGGAATGCTGTTCCTGCCCATCAATGGCGGGGCCTGTACGTTTTTCATTTTTGCGTCGGCAATGCTCCCGTTTTGTGTCAGCAGCCAGACTGCTGCATTCGTCGGCTTGGCCATGATCGCGATGGTGGGTGCAATTGAAGGGTTATTGCTGCACCTCAATGGCTGGACTCTGTTCTATGCGGCGGTGTTTCCCATGATCATCGGCGCGGGGAACACGGTTTTCGCCGAGCGTAACCGCATGAATCGTAAATTGCGCAAGGCCAACGAGGAGATCGAGCATCTGGCCAAAGTCGCCGAGCGGGAACGGATTGCCCGCGATCTGCATGACGTGCTGGGGCACACGCTTTCGGTCATTACCTTGAAGTCGGAACTTGCGGGGAAACTGATGGAGCAGGATCCGGTGCGCGCCGGGAAGGAAATTCGTGAAGTCGAGCAAGTCTCGCGGCAGGCTTTGTCGGAAGTACGAGACGCGATTCGCGGATACCGCTCCGAGGGATTGGTTGCGGAGTTGGCTCGCGCCAAGTCCACGCTGGAGACCGCAGGGGTGAGTGTGCAATGCGAGGCCGCAACCAGCATGAAAATTCCCGCGATGCAGGAGAGCGTGCTTTCGCTGGCGGTTCGCGAAGGCGTCACCAATGTGGTGCGCCACGCGCAGGCACGGACGTGCCGACTGCGTATCGAGCAGCAGAACGGGACGTGCCGGCTGGAGATCGCCGATGATGGGCAGGGATTTTCGAGCATGGAGGGGAATGGGTTGCGGGGAATGCGCGAACGCGTCGAGATGCTGGGGGGCACGCTGGAGCGGACGACCAACTCGGGGACAACGCTGACTATCAGCCTGCCGCTCAAACAAACAATCTCGCAAGAACGGAGTGGAAGTTGAATCCTCCGGTTAAAGACACGCGGACGACCATCAGGGTCGTGCTGGCAGAGGATCAGGGGATGGTGCTAGGCGCGCTGGCGGCGCTGCTCGAGATCGAAGGGGACATTTCTGTTATTGCACAAGCGAAAAATGGAAAGGAAGCACTCGAGGCGGTGCTGGCACACCGGCCAGATGTCTTTATTACCGACATTGAGATGCCGCATATGACGGGCCTTGACGTGGCGGCGGAGTTGAAGCGCAGGCGCGCCGGAACTCGCGTAGTGATCGTGACCACGTTTGCGCGGACTGGTTATCTGCGCCGCGCTCTGGAGGCGGGTGCCTCGGGATACCTTTTGAAGGATATGCGGGCCGAAGAATTGGCGGATGCGGTGCGGCGCGTGCATCAGGGATTGCGTGTTATCCATCCGGAACTGGCGACGGAAGCCTGGGGCGAACTTGATCCGCTCACCGAGCGTGAGCGCCAGGTGCTGCGCCTGGCCGGAGAAGGCATGGCCAGCGGAGATATCGCGGGAGAACTTGGGCTGTCAGACGGTACGGTGCGCAATTATCTGTCCGAAGCCATCAGTAAATTGGGCGCGAGCAATCGGGTGGAGGCGGCCCGCATCGCTAGAACCAAGGGATGGCTGTAGGGCGCACCGCAGATTAGGTTGCAAATTGCGGCTACGCACCAGCGTCAACTTAAGAATTCCTTCCGGGGTTGCTGTGATCCAGCAATTGTGCAGAATGAATTATCAACCTAAGTAAAGTAGGCGCCCTCTCACGTTCTCTTACTCGTACTTCAGCGCCACCGTGGGATCGACCTTCGCCGCGCGGCGGGCGGGAACGAAACATGCTAAGAATGCGATTGCCGAGAAGACAACCACGACCGATGCATAAGAAACGAGATCTCCCGGACTGACCTCAAACAGCAGATGTGACATCAAGCGCGACAATGAAAACGCCGCCACTAGTCCAATCGCCGCTCCGGCCACGAACAGCCGGGCGCCGCTCGCCAGTATCATCTTGAGTACATCGCCAAATCGGGCGCCGAGTGCGATACGGACGCCGATTTCCCGCGTCCTCTGCGTTACCGCGAACGATAGAACCGCATAAATTCCGAGCGCGGCCAGTAGCAGAGCGATCCCGGCAAATCCACCCAACAACAACGTGTTCATTCGCGGTTGGGCGATGCTCGAATCAACAAGATCGTTCATGGTTTGGACGTTTGCGACCGGCTGGTCTTTATCTACCCGCGACACTTGCTGGCGGACTTCGTTGACAATAGTGACAGGGTCGCCCACGGTGCGAACTGCTAGCGAGTTCGGAGGGAAGAAGTCGGCCTGCTCAAATGGGAAATATGCCTCAGGCCGAACCGGCATATCCATGCCGCCTTGGCGCATGGCGGCAACAACGCCGACCACGGTCCACCAAGGTACGTTCGAATTGGACAGCCCGCGCTTGAAGCGCCGCCCAACCGGATCCATTCCCGGCCAATACGTGCGCGCCATGGTTTCATTTACCACAACGCTTTTTGGAGCGTCTGCGCCATCGGTTTGGGACAGGAAGCGCCCATCGAACAGCTTCATTCCAATCGCGCGGAAGTAGTCCGGGGTGACCACGCGAATGTTGGCGATCAACATGTGCTTAGGATCGACCGCCCGATTCTCCACCGTTACGAGGCTGCCATCGCCCCAAGCGGTCAGGGGGAGGTCCGTCGCGTATCCAGCTGCAACCACACCTGGCAATGTTTCGACCCTTTGCGTAACTTCACGATAGAACTGAGTGCGGCGCCGGAAATCGTCATACCTTGGGTGCGGGAGGTAGGTCTGAAGAGTCAGGACGTGATCGGCGCGAAATCCGGGGTCCTGAGTATAAAGCCTTTCAAAGCTGCGGAGCATCAGAGCCGCGCCTGTGAGCAAAACTATCGTCAACGCAACTTCCGCGATGACCAGAATGCGCCGCAATCCGTGGCCGCCAACTCCCATCCCCGACTGTGCTCCTCCTTCCTTTAAGGGCCCGATCACGGCAGTCCGCGAAGCACGCAGCGCCGGTGCGACTCCGAACAGAACGCCGGTGAGAAACGAGACTGACAGTGTGAATACGAGGACCCTGGTATCCACCTGTGGCATCGCTGAGGTGCCGCTTGGGACAAGCAAAACAAGAAACCGAGTCGCCCAAAATGCGAGCAGCAGACCAATGACCCCTGCTACGCACGACAGAAGCAGACTCTCAGTTAGCAACTGACGTATCACCCGTCGGCGTTCCGCACCCAATGCGAGTCGAAGCGCGATTTCTCGTGCGCGCGCGCTGCCGCGGGCAAGCGACAAGTTGGCGACGTTCGCGCACGCGATCAGCAAAAGGGATGCAACTGCGCCGAGCAGTACCAGGATCACGGGGCGCACGTTTCCAGAAATTTGTTCGTGCAATGGAACCAGGACAGCGTCGGCATCCCAGGGGTCGGTAGCGGCGAGTTGCTTGCCCAGTGCAATCATTTCACGTTGCGCTTGTGCGACACTGATCCCACTCTTCAGACGCCCCACCATTGTGAGGAAGTGGCTGGTCTTTTCGCTCTCAATGAACTGCGATGTCCACTGCGATGAGATCCATGCATCAATCTGGGGGTCGAGGAATCGGAAACCGCGCGGCATGATTCCGATGACCGTGTACTTGGCCTCGCTCAGTAAGAGATCCTGTCCGACAATCTGCGGATCGGCACCAAAGCGACGCACCCATAACCCGTAGCTCAATACGATAGTGAGCGGCGCCCCGGGGTGCCCGTCGTCAGTAGAAAAAGTGCGACCCCGAACAGAGTTAACGCCCAAAACGGAAAAGAAATTTGGTGTGACAGTATCGGTGTGCAGATATTCTGGAACTCCATGGCCGGTCAGGTTGACAGAATCATGCCTGAGCGCTGCCATATCTTCAAACACACGGTTGCGCTCTTTCCATCGCGTAAAAGCGAAAGGCGTGGGGTTGTTGCGGGGGAAACCGAAGTTGCTGTCGTCCTGCCAAATCATCACCAGGCGCGAAGGATCCCGGTAACTCAATGGGCGGAGCAAGATCGTATCCGTGACACTGAAGACGGCCGTCGTCGCGGCGATCCCAAGAGCCAATGCCATGCCGGCGAACAGGGTGAACCCCGGACTTCTGCGAGACTGGCGAAGCGCGTAACGCACATCTTGGAGCAAGCCATTCATAGAACTTCCTCCAACCGTACCTGAGTGCACAAATTTAAGATCGGCCTTCGCCGTGCGACAGCCTTCCTCACGCAGACCGTTCTGCAGAAGGGCGCTCTCGACCAATGGGCCAAGTGTGTGCCAAATTGGTCCTCTGGGCCAATCCATTCATGTGGACCTCCCAAAAGGCTGCAGCTTTGTGGCCAATCTTTTGCTCAACCAGCAGCCATCTTTTTCTTCGGTTTAACGGGACTTCTCGGCGTACAAAAGTGTCCGAGACCGGCGGCCGCCGTCCGATAGCGGACAATCGTGACCGTCACAGGCTCGGTATCGAGGGTAGTCGGCTATTCGGAAGCTAACGCCCGAAAACCGGCCACAGGGTCAACATCAAGCCCCACCCTTCCGAGTCGCGTTCTCGTGTACGATTCCTAGCTGGTCCCGACTTGGTGGACGGTTTCCGCATTCTCAGCGAAGCAGAGTTGCCGGAGTCGACTAAGAGCGAACAGGACGAGGGCCATCACTCCCAAGGCAAGGAGAGTGTTCTTCACCGTGCTTACGGCCATGCGATGGCTTGCCTCGGCGGGTGGAACCGGGTCATACACCTGTACGCGGGCGCGACCCTTGAGATTGGGAAACAGGTAGACGGGAATCACGGTTCCGACCGGAACGCGCGAGTCCAGTTCCGCCTCGTTGCGGGGCACAGTATGCACGTAAGGCAGGAGGCTCAGATATTCGAGATGGCCCTCCACCATTCCGCTGGCGGAAATGTCGGTACCTCCCTTGGTCCGCTTCTGGTAGTAAACGTGTTTAACCTGAAAATCGGCGCGATGGTACTCCTGCCCTTCGTACTGATGCCAGCGGGTGGAGGCGTTCATGTAAATCACAAATCCAAAAAGCACTAGAGCGACGCATACCAGGGATGAAACTGCGATGCAGAATCCGATGACCTTCAAAAGGATGGGACTGGAAACGGGTCTCTGTGGGACTGTGCGTGAGCCAGTTTTTCGGGGCTTGATCCACGCGGAAAGCGCTGTGCCAATCACGATCATGGCTGCGAAGATCCATATCATGATCCTGGGGAATCCGAACAGCAACATGAAGGCGGTGGAGAGGACGACCTGAATCAGGGCGGCGATCCAGATTCCGAGGCGGCGGGGGGAAATGAGCGGCGAGCCGCAAGCACGACACGCGGTCGTGGCTGGGTCGGCAACGTCCTGAGCACACCTCGGACATTTTCGCAGCATCGCCATGGGCGTGATTACAGCACGAATTCGCGCGGCGAACAATTAACCATTGTAACGAGTCAGGCGCGGACTGGAACTCGGAATGTAGATCTCTGAACCCGCATCGAGCGATTGGATTCCGGGCCGCACATGGCACGCAAGACGCGCATCTGGCGGCGGCGCCTATTTGCTATCCTATCCGGTCGCATTTACCAATGCTTGGAGGCTCTTGCCAACCAATCCAGTGCTGGTGGTTCACGGCGGCGCCTGGGCCATGCCCAACGACATGGTGGACGCTCACATCCGCGGAGTCAACTATGCGCTGGCTGCGGGATGGCGGGTGCTCGAACGGGGAGGGCCGGCGTTGGACGCCGTGGAGGAGGCCGTGGTCATCATGGAAGATGATGAGACCTTCGATGCAGGGCGCGGCAGCTTTCTCAATCGCGACGGGCGCGTGCAACTCGATGCCCTCATCATGGATGGCGCCACTCTCCGCGCCGGCGGGGTCGGATGCGTCGAACGTCTGCGCAATCCTGTGCGCGCCGCTCGCAAGATTCTGAGCGAGAGTCCGCATGTCTACTTCGTCGCCGAAGGCGCCGAAAGGTTCGCAGCCGAGCACGGAATCTCTCTCTGCAAGAATGAGGACTTGATCATTGCTCGCGAAGTCGAACGACTGCGCGCTTACCAGGCAAGCATCCCCATTTCTGTCGCCAAGGACTCGCCGGGAACAAGGCTTCCACCGGAAAGCGATCTGTTTGCGGGAGACCTTAATGATCCTACGGTGTCTCACGACACAGTTGGCGCTGTCGCGCTCGACAGCAATGGAAACATCGCCGCGGCCACTTCGACGGGGGGAACGCTCAACAAAGCTCCGGGACGCCTTGGGGACTCATCCTTGATTGGATGTGGCTGCTATGCCGATAACGAAAGCGCGGCTGCTTCCACGACAGGCTGGGGCGAACCGATTATGAAGTTGGTGCTCGCCAAGTGGGCAGCCGATCGCATTGCCGCGGGCAACTTGCCGGAATGGTCGGCACCGGAAGCGATGAATTACCTGAAGCAGCGGGTGAACGGACACGGGGGGATTATCGTTCTCAACCGTGAAGGCCACATCGGCATCGCCCACAACACCCCACGCATGGCTTGGGCCTACAGAACAGTGAAAAATCAGGAATCCGGAATCACGCGAGAAAACTGAAACCCGACGGGTGCAAATGGTCGTGCCGTCTCGGAATTCGGCGTGCAGTGAATTCCGAGACGGCACATGTCTTACTTGTCTTGCTACATCACTTGCTTGAAAAAAGTAAAAACT
>JBKOUZ010000212.1:0-5676 GCA_046723715.1 Acidobacteriota bacterium
CCATACCTTTGCTCAAACTCTGAGAGGAATTCCATGCTTAGTTCCAAGGCGCTGTTGCTTGTCCTGCTGGCTTGTTCCGTTTCCGCAACGGCGCAAATCGACGAGATCTTCAAAAAAATCGACGATTCCCTGCAGCAGCGCGATACGTCCGGCCTAAGCGATAACAAAATCATCGCCGGACTCAAGCAAGCTCTCCAACTCAGCACCACAAGAGCCGTAGCGGTGACCGGCCGGCCAGATGGATTTCTAAAAAATGATGCCATCAAGATCGCCCTTCCGCCGAGGCTGGAAACGGTCGGCCGAGGCCTGCGTTTCATCGGGCTGGGCAGCAAAGTGGACGAACTTGAAGTCGGAATGAATCGAGCCGCCGAACAAGCCACTCCCCAAGCCAAACGAATCTTCCTCGCTTCCCTGAAGAAGATGACCTTCGACGACGCCCGCCACATTCTTAGCGGAAACGATACCGCCGCCACCGACTATTTCAAGCGCACCAGTACTCCCGATCTGACTTCGGCTTTCGCCCCGATCGTGCACACGTCGATGCAGAGGGTCGGCGTAGTCGAGCAATACGACCGCTTCCTCCAGACCGCCCCCGCCGGCACGGCCCTTGCCAACCAATTTGATCTGGATAAATACGTGGTAGCAAAAACGCTAGACGGCCTCTTCTACATGCTAGGCGAAGAAGAAAAGAAAATCCGCAAGAACCCCGCCGCTCAAACCACCCAGCTCTTAAAGCAAGTCTTCGGCAGAACCAACTGAAAAGAAAAGGCCGGCGCCGACCTATGCGCACCCGGGGATGCCCCACCCTTCTCGCGTACTTTGCGAGACGGTGGCGATTTTGATCTTTCTTGCACCGAAGGAAACGAAGACAGCCCATGAATTTCAACGTATTTTGCCGAGATTAAGTGTGGGGACGCGGGATGTTAACCTTCTCCAAGCAAAACAAGGGCTGCCCAAAGGCAGCCCCTATAACTCTCGCCGCTGATAACGAAACTAGTCTCCTGCCACCGGTTCAGCCAATTCCGGCTTGCTTTCCTCGGCATGGTGCCCATTCCTGTTGCCGTTTCCATTCCCATTCGGTTTAGCCAACGCACCCAGCGGAATGAACCCGTTCTCCGATTGCACCGGCTTCTCCTTGAGCACTACCTCGCGATATAGCGAAGCCATGCGGGCGTTATAAGCAGCATCGTTCTTCTCAGGCCCACGCGCTTCGCCCGCAGCCTTCGCATCCCGCGCCCGCTTTTTCTCCTCGCGTGCGTTCTTCGCGATGCCTAGCTTGTCCAGGTCGCGCTGCAGTTCGTTGGTGACGATCTCTTCCCGCAGCTTCAGATACTCAGTGGCGGTCGCAGGCTCGTCCATCTTCACCTTCTTGCCGCCCGCGAAGATCTCATGACGCCCGTGCTCCTCGTACCACTTGGTAAGCGTAGCCGTCATGTGCATCTTCTCGATGATGTTTCTCCATCCCACGCCCGTGTTGTAAGCGCAGAACGAAATCTCGCCCTCCTGCGTCGCGTACGGAATAATGCACTGCTCCGTCCGCCGGAAGTCGTAATTGAACAGATCCTGGAACCACATCCCCGCGATGAACAGGAAGTTCCAGCGATCCGTCGCGCGCCGCTTCATCACATCGTCGATCGTACGGTCCGGACCAACCTTGCCGTAATCTTTCCCCGTCACGTGATAATTCTTGTCGAATTTCTTCAACAGGTCCATCAACTTGAAATGCGTCGGTGATTGGTACGGATCGTAGTTCTTCATCAGGCACAGCGCCATGCCGAGCCCGGTCAGGAACTTTCCTCTCGCCGCATCGTTTACCTTCGCGATATCTTTCGCCAGCTGGTCCCCATGCAGGAACGCCGTCACCGGCACCGCTTCCTTGGTTTCCTTATCGATCATTACTGCCATGCCAGTGCCGCAATTCGGATGGCAGCCACAGCTCAATTGACCCCAGTCATTCTTCGGGTCCTGGGCATGCATCAGGTCCGCCCAATCGCTGAACGTTCCCATGAACGAAATCGGGAACCAGTCGCGCGACGGCTCACCCAACCCAGTCTGATTCTTCACGTCATGCGCCAGGTGCGACAGCGTATACCGCTGCGCCTGCCGCCGCTCATCCGTCACAGCCTCGTCGCGTCCGGTAAACGAAACCGGCTGGAAGCTCAGGAAGCTGATCGTCTTGGGATTATCAAGGGCGAACTTGATGATGCGTCCGACCTGCTCGTTGTTAATCCCGTTCACGATAGTAATGACGGGAACGATCTCGCATCCCGCCTTGTGCAGGTTCTCGATCGCCTTCAGCTTCACGTCGAACAGGTTGCCCACCATGCGGTGCGCGTTCGCCGCATTGCCGATGCCGTCAAACTGCAGGTACGCATAGCGCATGCCCGCTTCAACCGCCTGCTGCGCGAATTCAAAACTCTTGGCGAACTCGATTCCGTTGGTCGCTGCCTGCACCGAGTTGTAACCCACGTGACGTGCATAGCGCACCGCATCGAGGAAGTATGGCGATAACGTCGGCTCCCCACCCGAGAACTGCACCGACATCTGCCGGCGCGGCTTGATGGTGATGGCGTTGTCGAGCATGGTCTTGATTTCTTCCCAGCTCAACTCGTGCACGAAGCCAACCTGGTTCGCGTCCATGAAGCACGGATCGCACATCATGTTGCAGCGGTTCGTCAAATCGATCGTCAGCACCGATCCGCGGCCATACTTCACGGTGGACGATCCGTGATGATGCAGATGCTCATCGTTATGAGCCGCGATGTCGCGCCCGGGGAACACATCTTCCAGGTGTTTGGAGAAATCGGTGTCAATCGACATCACGTCTTCGAAGTGACCGTGCTTGGGACAATCCTTCACCATCAGGATCTTGCCGTCGCGCTCGATGATCTGCGCCTTGATCTCGCCGACTTTTTCGTTCATCAGTACTTCGTGCGGCAGGTGCCCATCCAGAATCTGCTGCCGGATTTCCGGCACGCACTTGGGGCAAAGAGAATCCGTAGTACGCGGCCAGCCGAGCGGGGGCTTGGTCTTCTCGTACGACTTGAGCAGCGGCTTGTCAGACCACTTGGGGGTAGGCGACGGATTGGGCTTGAACTTATTCAGGCCATCGAATACAACCCACGCGCCCTTGGCGGCGGTCACAACGGCTTTCTCAACGTACTTAATGGGCTTGCGCATGATAACTTTTCGCTCCTGGCTGCTGGCGTTTGGTGGGATTCGCCCGGGATCTTCACCGGATAGTGCCCTCCCACCGACTGCTCAAAAACTTTCGCCTTCGCTTCGGATGAACCTGGAAGCAATCATCCAAAAACTGCGGCTCCCCGGAACTTCTCTCCGGTCCTAAGACCAGTTTTGAAACACTTTTCCTGGGGTTTTACTGGACTTATCTTATTGGGAGCGCTTGGGATAACGCAGCTATATCCCAACGAACGGTGCTATTTGGGGGTTTAGCGGTGATTCCGGGGATTGGACGGACCTAAGTAGTTGAAACCAAAGGATTCGATTAGCGCACGCATACCGCATTTTGCACCTTTCGCGAACCATCCTCGTTAACGGCGCCACTCTTAGACTCTCGCGCCTCAAACGAGCAATTAAAACGGATCAAAGATATGCGTCCGCAGGAATTCATTTCGGAATTTTCCCCGCGGATCGTATCTCTGGCTCAATTTGACGAACTCCCCCAGCTTCGGATAATTCGAGTGCAACTGTTCTGAAGCCATCGCAAACAGCTTGCCCCAGTGCGGACGAGGTTGGAATGGCTTCAACTCTTTCTCGATCACCGGCAGAAGCTTGCTAACCGCCGGCCAATCCTGCTTCCAGGTGAAATGAATTGTGACGCTTGGCCGCTGATAGCACGGGCTCATCCAAAGATCGTCGGCTGCAATCGTCCTTATTTCGGAAATCAGCAGGTGCGGGCTGATCTGATCGTGCAGCCGCTGCACCGCCAGGACCGCTTCCACCGCATGCTGTCGCGGCACAAAATATTCCGATTGCAGTTCCTTGCCGGCGCTGGGTGTAAAGCCCATACGGAAATGCGGCAGGCGCTCGTACCACGGCCCGGGTACTCCCATCTGTTCTGTACAGTTCTCGGCGGAAAGTTCCACAATGGGGTGCAGATTCCGCGTCGCCCGCTTCGCCCCGAAAAATTCTGCAGGTGCATTCCACGTCCGCCCTGCTTCCGCTCGCGTTTTCAACCAGACTTCATTCAGCGACTCATTTCTCCAATCCGTGAACAGGCTTACACTGTAGGCCGACGACTCGATCTCATCGAAGTGATCCTTGAGTTCGCGCAGCCGAAGGTGCTCATACACGTACTGCTGCATCATGAAACGCGGCTGAATATCGAGCGTGATCTTTGTGATAACGCCCAAGGCGCCCAGTCCTACCACCGCACCGGGGAACGTTTCATCCTTGCCGCGACTCAGCGTCACCACATTGCCCGCTGCATCCACCATCTCGATCGCAGCAACCGCAGTCGCCAGGTTGCCGTTCTTTTCTCCCGAACCGTGAGTCGCCGTGCTGCAGGCTCCGGCAATGGAGATGTGAGGCAGAGAAGCTAGATTGTGCAGAGCCCATCCTTTGCTATCCAGGTACGGACATAATTGCCCATACGTCATGCCGCCCTGTACCGTGACCGTACGGGCATCAGGATCCAGCACCACCGCTTGATCCATCGCCTTTAAAGAAAGAAATTGATCCGTACTGTTGGCGATATCGTTAAAGCAATGCCGCGTACCCAGCACCTTCAGTCGCTTCTCTTTCCGGACGAACTCCTGCACCTGCTCGATCGCATTGGCGCTGCTCAGCCGTGCGGTTCCGTATTCAAGGTTGCCGGCCCAATTCGTCAGCTTGTCTCGTTGCCCCCAGCTGAGCAATGAAGAAAACATGGGACTGGTGAGCGCCGCAGAACAAAGTTTCAGAAATGTTCTTTTGTCCATGAAGATGCTGGCTGTATGGCCCAAACGAGTATAGTGCGACTTTCAAACCCGGGCCACTCTGTCTTGACGTGAGTAACGATGCGAACTCAGAGGAGAATTCTCCGGGCGGGTGCCCCATTTCTCGCGTTCTTGCGAGAAGTGGGGCTTTTGACCCATAGCCGTGAAGTTGAGCGACTCCCCCCGGCTGGCCATCACGGGCGAATTCTGCGGCAGGTCATTTCTACGATTTCCGTCTGTGGAGCCGGCAAGAAGAAGTCGAGAAGCAAAGTTTTCCACAATAAAAAATCGCCCCAGTGTGACCAACAACCTTTACTGAAAATTCCAGTTGGCGAATACTCCCCCTATGAGCCAGCAATCATCCGCAGTAGAGACGCAAGGGGTGCCCCAGCCTTCTCGCGTCTTTAGCGAGAGGGTGGGGATTTTGACTTCCACTGCTTCCAGGGAAAATCCGGATAACTCCCAAGAGCTCAAGATTTTCCCCGCAACTGATTGCAGCTCATAGATTAATTTTAAGATTTCCCCCAACCCGCTGATTCCACAACACCCCAGGGGGGAGGGGTAGAGGCAAAAAATGTCATCTAGCCAGATCGCTGTCAGCACCTGAAAATCAATGGCACCCAGTGCGGATCGCCCGCCCTGCGCCGCAACCGCTTCTGTTTTTTTCACAAACGCTTCCAGGACGAACGCATTCGCCTCGCCGCCGACTGCAAACGTCGCGGCCTCGCCACCCGTACTC
>JBKOUZ010000008.1:0-39471 GCA_046723715.1 Acidobacteriota bacterium
AGTTGATCCAAGGTGATGGACTCGGGTGCTCCGCGGCCGGGTTGGAAGGCAACCTTCCACGGTCCGTCGATCGTGGTCACCGTAGTTTCTGTCAGCTGCGGGACGGCGTGTGAAATTTCAGATGTCGGTTTGAGGAAGACCACAAAGGTCGTGCCCCAAGGCTCGAGGTGCAGGGGCACGGTAGTACGTCCGTCGGCTATCTTGAACGATGCTGGCTCCGTCTTGGCCGTTTCGGCACGCCATAACTCAGGCTGCTTTCCCGAGATGCGGAATGTGACATCGACCGCGGCGGCGCGATCGCTTCGATTGGCGACGAAGTAGAGATCGCCATTGGTCAATTTGCGGTGAACGAATTCCAGGTCGGACTCGTTCTGCTGTTTCAGATAATCGAAGTCCGGCTTCAGGTTGAGCGCATTGAAAACGTCCGCCGGGTTCTGACCGGCGTAAACAGTACCTTGGCCTACCTTGTGTACACCCGTGCCATCACCGAACAGCTCCGACGAGAGCCTCGCGAACTCTGCCGGATCATCCGCCAAACTGGGGTCGTCGCCAGGCTTCGGGCCTGCTACAACCGCGCCATTTTGCACCAGAGTTTCGATCGCGCGCAGAACCGGCAGTGACATGTGCTGGCTGTATGGATCCAGTCCGAGTACTTTGTATTGCATGCCACTCCTGGTGACAATCTGACCGTTGGCGACGCTGAGTTCGTGAATCAACGCGTCGGCATTGATGTAGTCAAAACCGTAACCTGCCGGAATCTCCGGAGCTTTGTGCTGGAATATGGCCGTGAGGTTGGAGTCTTCGCCGTAGAAGTACAGGAGATCAGCCGCGAAGTGTCCCTGCTGCAGCATATAACTTGCGCGAGAGAGGTAGTCGATCCAGGACCCGGCCTGCTCTGCCCACGTCTCGTTGCGATTAAACCATTGCCCGAAGGGACCGAGCGTCAGACCGGGAGCCTTTCCAACCAGGGGTTGGTGGGCCGATTCGTGAATGACGAAACGATTGATTCCATTCAGCAATTCCTGGTCGGCGGTGGGTTTGAGTGTTGCCGGGGACCACGCCCAAGGAGCAGCTGCGGCCGTCAATGATTCTGCGGCCGCGATGTTCTGACCGTAAATATGTGCTACCGAGGCCGATTCACGATCGTCGGCGTTGTAGCCAAACTGGGGTTGATTGACGCCCGGCCTTTGCGTCCACATCGCGCTCATCGGCACTTCATTCATCTTCTTCACTTCCATGCCGTCGGCGACGAATGCGCGTCCATCTTCGTGTGATTCTCCGTAGTGCCGCATGCCGCGCTCATGAAGAGTGTCTTCCAGCTGCGCGTAGTGCTCAGTCGCAATCAGATCCGCGATGGTTTTGCGGAAATCCCATAGAAAACGATCGCTCATGTCGGCGCTTTCCACGATGCGACCGCTCAGCACTGGCAGCCATGGGGTTGAGTCATATCCGCGCAACTTTTTGAATTGCGCTAGCATGTTGTCAGTCCAGTTCTGTGATCCAGCCTCCCAACTGTCGTTGATGACGTACTGAATGCCTTTCTTACCCATCTCATCAGCGCCCACTGTCTCCTGATAACTGTCGAGATACTTTTCGAAGTAGTCCTTTACGAAGCGGCGATCAAGTTTGTCGACTTCAAGTCCGGTCGCTTCGGGGGTAGCGGGGTGATTGGTGATCCCCTGCAGCGAGTACCCAATGCGGAGCACGACCCACTTGCCCGCCGGCGGCGTCCAATCGAGAGCGCCATCGGGGTGCATCTTCGAAGTCAGATCGAGGACGTCTGATTTCTTGATGGCGTCGGAGGCATCGATGGGGGGAGTCGCATATTGATAAAGATCGGGCTCCGGCACAAATGCGGCTTTTTCTTCAAAACGATTCACTCGCGGATCCGGGTGAAGCACCAGTTCGGCCACCTCGTACGAGGTCGGTGTGGGAGGCATGGTCATGCCGAACGAAGCTGGATCGATTCCTTCTGCCCACGGTGGAACCGGAGGAGGCGGCATGTGTTTGAATGTGACCCTGAAATACTTCGCCGTGACGGGTTCAAAGGAGACGGTGTGTGCCGGCGCCCGGCCTCCGCTCATGCTTACTATCTTACGGAAGGTCTGTCCATCGTCGCTGGCCTCGAGAGTTTTCTCTGGAGCGCTGATCCCGGTAATCAGTTCCTCGATAAAGCCAGGGTCCTTCGTGACATAGCTTACCGCGCGAATTGTCTGTGGGGAGGGATATTCAAAAAGTATCCAAGACTCGGAACCGATTGCGGGAATCGGCACTTTTGTGGTTTTTTCCAGGTCGTCGTCGCTCAACATTGCGGGGTCAAGACCCTCGCCACTGGCAGTGATTCTCGGTTGGGCCGCACTTTCTCCCGAGTGACCTGCCGGCAGGCGGTAAGCCACTACTGCGGCATCCGCGTAAAACTGTGGGGGGTGGGCTGCGGGGGGGCCGAACTGCTCGCGGATGCCGATGTTCTGAAATGCACCGGTCGTACTCGGGGGCTGAGCGAGTTTGCCCGTGAACGGTTGTCCGCCATCGAGCAGTGTTTCGCTCCATACGTACTTTTTCATTCCTTGCGATGGCGGCACCCATGGTCCGCCACTCTCGCTCCAGCCGGGGGAGCCGGCGATTGCCATTTCCATGCCGAAGTTATTGCCGAGAGTGATCGCGTACTTGAATGCCTCTTTCCATTCCGGCGTCATATAGGCGAGGCGCTTATCGACGACCTGGGGTGTCTGCAGAGCGGCATCGAAGTTCTGATAGCCGGCGATTCCCACGCGATGCATCCACTCGAGATCAAGCTTGATCCCCTCCTGAGTGATATTGCCGTTCATCCAGTGCCACCACACGCGGGGCCGGGCGCTGCTTGGCGGATTTTCGAAGCCTTTCTTCAGCGGGTCTGTAACATTCTGGGCAAAACAGGCTACGGACATGTAGAACAACGCAGTCGCGGCCACCGAGAATCGTGTTCCTTTTCTTGTCATATCGCGTGTCTCTCCGGATGATTTCGCCAACGTTGTGGAACAGCAATGCAATCTACTAATGAAGACTCGATGAGATCGTTTTCGACGCTCCCGTTGGTGGCTCACTTTGACATGGGTCGTAACCGAAACTTGAGCGTCGAAATTCGTGCGAATCACCCTAAATCCCAAGGAAGAGAGGCGCCGTACTCGACCGCTTCGTTGGGGAATCGGTGCACGCAAGCCAAGTAAGAATTGAAGTGGACGGGATCAGGCATAAGAGGAAACGTTGTGAGCATTCTTCGCAGCGCGTTCTTTCGTGATGCGCTCGAGGTAGCCGCTCTGCTGAAATGCTTTCATCGGATCTTTGGGCAGTCCTTTTGAATATCTCCAATCCTGAATCGCCGGGCGAACATCGGTCACAAACGCATCCTGCAGCAGGGATTCCGCTCCCACAAGATCACAATTCTTCTGAGCCGTGGCGAGTTTCTTAGTATCCACTAGCGCCGCTTTCGCGAAGAGCTGTTGCGCGATTGTAACCGTCTGAATCATGGCTTCGATTTTGCCCTTCAGATTGTGGCTCTGATCGACCATGTACGCGATGTCGGCACGTTTTCCCACCTCGGACTCGAAGAAGTGAATCTCGTGGAAAATTCGGAACACCTGATAGGGATCGATGGAACCCATGGTCAGATCGTCATCGGCATAGCGACGATCATTGAAATGAAAACCCCCGAGCATGTCCTCTGACAAGAGCCACGCCACGATTTGCTCGATATTTTGCGCAGCATAGTGATGGCCGGTATCCACCAAGACCCTGGCTTGCGGACCGGCGGAACGCGAAAGCAGCAGAGCCATTCCCCAGTCTGCTATGTCGGTGTGATAAAAGGCCGGTTCGAAGGGTTTGTACTCGATCAGCATGCGCTGTTCAGCAGACAGCCCGCGATGGGATTCCTGCAATGCTTGTTCGAACCACTGCCGGCGCTGACGGATGTTCGCAGTTCCCGGATAGTTCGATCCATCAGCAAACCAGAAGGAGATATCTCGGCTGTTCAGACGTCGCGCGATTTCGATGCTATCTTTCGTGTGCTGCAGGGCCCGTTTGCGGACGGAGGGATCTGGATTGCCAAACGAGCCATATTTATATCCCTGATCCTGAAACAGGTTGGGGTTAATAGAACCGGGTGCAACGCCGTAACGTCTGGCAAAGCCCTTGACCTCATCCGTGCTCTGCACACCATCGGGACAGTCCCACACGACATGCAACGCCACCGTCGGACACACGCCGGTAAGCAGGTGCACTTGGCCGGCATCGCTGAACTTCTCTTCTGTGGTAGTGGCTGCGGCGGGTTGAATGAATTTCCCAAACCGAGTGCCTGTATTAGCGAAACCCCAGGATGGGAGTTCAATGCGGAATGTCTCAAGCGCCGCAAAAACCTTGTCACTGGTGGATGCGTCCATACACGAACCTCTCTTGGGGAGGGAAGACTACAGCTGCAATCCCGCCGCCGTCACGGTTTTGTTCGACTCGATGGATCGTTTTACATTGCGAAACAGTCGTGATCGATCGCGGCAACTTCAAAAGGATCATACTTCAAGACATCGCGGGGGCGGCTGGCCCGCCTGGTACACGCACTAGGGGTCAATGTCGGCTGAGTAGTTTCGCTTTGTAGAACTGATCCCTGCGTTCCATTTTGTGGAGGGGGAAATGGATGGCTGCAGTAAACCGGCCCTAGTAACGACATTAACGATTTTGCATGCTTTGATTCGTGGCCATGGTTTCTCTGGCCAGCTAATTCAGCTTACGTTCTTTCTGGAGGATGTCCCTCCGGCTTACCAGCAATGCGAAAGGTGAGTTGTCTGCATCTTTCCCACAAGACTGCAAAATCTCAAATTTCGCTTTGCAAAATGAAAAAAATGGATCATTATGTCCAAACCATGAGCCCCGCTGCTCAGAGTCGAGATCGTTATCTGGTCAAGTCCATCCTTCACTCGTCCCAGTTACTCAGTGCTTTTCATTCTCCGGGCGAGGCGCTGCCCCTCAAGGAGATTTCTGCGCGATGCGGTTTGCCGAAGACAATGGTGTTCCGTCTTCTGTATACGCTCGAGAAATGCGGGATGGTGGATAAGGTCGGACAGAATCTTTATCAATCGCGCGTTCGTCCCTGGAAGCAGAGATTGTACCGGCTGGGGTATGCGGCGCAGGGCACGGATTATCAATTCTCGCGCGACGTGTCGGAGAGCTTGCGACGCGCAGCGGCGGCGGAAGGCATGGAACTGATCTCACTGGACAATCGCTATAGCGCGAAGATCGCACAGCGCAACGCCGACCTGTTGGTTCGCGAGAAGGTGGATCTCGCGATTGAGTTTCAAACGGATGAGGAAGTGGCGCCGATCGTGGCGGCGAAATACCGAGAGGCTGGAATTCCCATGATCGCGATCGACATTCCGCATCCCGGAGCGACTTACTACGGTGCAAACAACTATGAGGCTGGCTTGATCGGCGGGCGTTACCTTGGGCGATGGGTCAAAGAGCACTGGCATTCGGAAGTAGATGAGATCCTGCTGCTGGAACTGAAACGGGCGGGAAATTTGCCGCGGATGCGACTCTCAGGATTATTGGTAGGCATCAACATGGTGCTACCCAGCGCTGCGAACTGTCGGGTGACGTATCTGGAAGGCGATGGAGAACTCGGCCCCAGCTTCGAAGCCGTGCGCCGGCACCTGCGCTCTTCGCATGCACGGCACGTGGTGGTAGGAGCCATCAACGATCCCAGCGCACTCGGCGCGCTACGTGCATTCCAGGAAGCGGGCAGGGCGGAAAATTGCGCCGTGATGGGGCAGAACGCCTCTCCCGAGGGGCGAGCAGAACTGCGTCAGCCCAGAACGAGATTTGTCGGTTCGGTTGCTTATTTTCCGGAGCGCTATGGGAACGACCTGATTCGGGTCAGCCTTGACCTGCTGAATCAGAGGCCTGTTCCTCCCGCGGTCTTTGTTGAGCATAAACTGATCACGCCGGGAACGGTCGATCACTACTATCCCAATGACGCCCTGACAGAACTGGTGCGGACAGAACCCCTCGACTCCTCCCGCCGGCATTTGGCAGCTCACTGAATCGCGCTGCCGCTTTCCCGATTAGACGAGCGATTATGCAGATGGCGGCTTGCACGTCACGGTTTTGTTGATATGCATCAAGATGTGTCGAACTGCCTAACTTTTCTGCATTGCAGAACAAAATGTAGTAAGCAACGAGGTGTTACCGCTCGGATTCGTGCTTCGCGGTGGAGCACCATTTCCCTACCCAATAAACGATTTGGCGGTCTTCCTTCGGTGGGTGTCGCCAGTTCTTCATTGCGAAACAAAAGAGCTTTCCAGGTTGCGAGTTGACGATGCCTTACAACCAATGGGAGTATCCGCCCCCAGTAGAGGGCGACCACTGCGTGGGGCAGGGTTCCGAAAAATATTCTGCTGAGCGTCGGGATAGCTGTCGAACTCCACCTACTCGCAAGCGTCGCCAGGAGAAAATTATGTCCGCAACGACACGCATCCTGGTGCTCTGTTCCGTAGTCATTTTGACGGCGGAGCTCATTTACGGACAAGGCGGAGCCTACGGAACCATCCTTGGAACTGTCACCGACAACTCTGGAGCGGTCGTGACCAAGGCGGCTGTTGACGTTACCAATGTCAACACCAACGTCACAAAACACACCGAAACAAGTTCTTCCGGTGACTTTACTGTCCCCTATCTCACGCCGGGAACCTACCGGGTTACCGTGCAGTCGCAAGGGTTTCAGAAGTCAGTCGTAGGCAAGATCGGATTAGTGGTCGGCCAGGAGTCTCGTGCGGATGTCGTTTTGAAGCCCGGTGCGACGACTGAAACTGTGGAGGTGCAAGGGCAGAGTGTGGCTCTGGACACCGACACCTCCGCGCTTTCCCAACTTGTGAGTCAGGAGCAAGTAGAAGCACTTCCGTTGAATGGGCGCAACTTCATGCAGTTACTGCTGATCGGCGCCGGCGCGGTGACGGTGGGGGGTGAGCAGGGTACCATGCGCCAGGGCGAAGGCAATGCCGTGAGTATCAACGGCGGCCGGCCCGAAGGCAACAACTACACGCTAGACGGATTGATCAACACCGATACCGCGCTGGTTACTCCCGCCGTGATTCTCTCGCAGGACGCGATCCAGGAATTCAAGGTGGAGAGCGGCACATATTCCGCCGAGTACGGATACAGTGCCAGCCAGATCAACATTATCAGCAAGAGCGGCGGAAACCAGCTCCACGGCTCTGTATTCGAGTTCAATCGCAATGACTGGTTCGACGCATCACCATTCCCCACATATACCGATTTTAAGTCGGGAATCGCAACCACGAACCCGGAGTTGCGCCAGAACCAGTTCGGATTCGTGGTGAACGGACCGGTCTACATTCCCAAGCTTTATGACGGTCGTAACAAGACCTTCTTCCTGGCGAACTACGAAGGCTGGCGCATCGTCAACGGCGCACGCGTGAACTTCACGATGCCCAATCCGGCGACCTTGGCCGGCGATTTCTCGGGTGAGACTTATCCCGCTGGAGTCGCAGGTTTGCCGGGTGGTCCTCTGCCAGCCTACGGCACGCCCGCTTGCACAGCCCTGCTCGGCGCCGGCTACAACTGCATGCCGGTTGACCCGCTCACCGGGCAGCCATTCCCCGGAAACGTTGTTCCCGCAAGCCGCTTTACCAGCCGGATCGGGCTGGTTGCAGTTGCCAATCACTTTTGGGCAACTCCTACGATTCCCAACCAGCCTGAGGGAGTCGTCAACTACATCAAGAATTTCGGCTTCCCTTTGACCACCAACCAGCAGACCTATCGGGTCGATCAGAACCTCGGCAGGTTTGGTTCGGTCTTTTTCCGGTTCACCAAATCCCACTACCAGAACAGTGGGCATTACAACTCCGATGATCTTGTCCACGGCACGGAACTGTATTTTGAAGACCAGAAGAACTATGCCGGGTCCTACACTCTCAACCTTGGACCTAAAAACGTAAATACATTCCGCATGGGGTACCTGAGTGCGAACGCACCCCAGGGAGGCGTCGCCATACCTGCCGATCAAGTGGCTGCTCTCGGGGAAACCGGGGTATTCACGAAGTTTGGGCCTCTTCAGCAGACGTGGCCCAACGTTGGACTGACGGGGTTTAGCAGCGGCGGCGGCTCGATCAATGCCTACAGCGGATCCGAGCAGCCCGCGTGGGAGTTTGCCGATTCGTTCACTTCGATTCACGGAAAGCACACCATTGGACTGGGTTTCGACATACGTCGTTTGAAGTTGATTCGTAACCTGGATGACGATTTCTACGGTGACTGGAGCTTCAATCCGCAGTTGATTCAGACTAACAGCGCGATTAACCCAAATACGGGTCAATCGAGTTGTCCCAACGCGCCAGTGTCGGTTAATGGCGGGGCGGCCGCACCCCTGTGCGGGACCGGCAATGCGATTGCCGACATGATGCTGGGATACTACTCGGGGGTAGGGGGATTCTTCCCCGGTCCACTGAGTCCGACGAATATCGCCGGCAACCCGCAGACGCACGTCTTCAATTACTACGCCCCCTATGTACAGGATGACTGGAAAGTGACGCAGAAGCTGACCCTCAATCTGGGCCTGCGCTGGGATTACCGGGCCGCCGCCTACGAGGAATCAAACCACTTCTTCTGGCTTGACGTGACCAATCCGAACGGCGGGTTGTGCTACGCCGACAAGCGGCTATCGAGCAACGGCGTGGCGCCGGGAGGAGATGCATCCAGCGGCCCCATCCTGAGGTACTGCGGCTCCGTACCCCATCCGGGCTCGAAGAAACCCTTCGCTCCGAGAGTAGGCTTTGCCTACCGGCTCACTAATAAGACGGTGGTGCGCGGCGGCTACGGGATCTTCTTTGACTCTTCGGAAGGACGTGAAATCGACGATTCCGCGGACATTTATCCGTACAGTATTCGAAACAACTTGAGCCCCGGATCAGACCCCACCATACCATTCAAGCTGAGCAACCAGCAGTTCGCGAACTTCACCACCTTGGCACCGTTCCCCGCATCGACCCTGTCATTCCTGGCGGTGATCGAGTCGGAGAATCCCATCAATCCCTATGTCCAGTCGTGGAATGTATCGGCCGAGCGCGAGCTTGCCCGGAACACGACATTAGAAGTGAACTATATCGGAACCCACGCGGTCCACCTGCTCGACCGTCGCAACATCGCGCAGCCGTTCCCCATTCCCGCATCCAGCCTGGCGTTCTGTCAGCACACGGACGCGACAGGCACCTACGACAACCTCGGCCAAGCCCCGTGCACGAACACAAGTCGGTTGCCGTACAAGAATTTCACCAATTTCTATATCAACAGCGACTGGCACGGCTATTCTCATTACAACGCGATGAACGTCAAGTTTGAGCATCGCGCTGGCGACCTGGCCGTGACCGGAATCTTCACCTGGGCCAAGAGCATGGATGACAAGTCGGCGGCGGCCGGAGTCGGCGCCACCGGCGAAGGCTTCCAGGGCACGATGGACAATCATCATCCCGAACTGGACTACGGACCTTCGGACTTCAACGTCGATCACCGGTTCGTGGCGAGCTACGTGTATCAATTGCCGATCGGTAGGGGAAAGAAGGTGCTGGGAGGAGTCGGCCGGGCAGCCAACCTGCTGGTGGGCGGCTGGGAACTCACCGGCATCACCACGTTCCAGACCGGATTCCCCTACAGTGTCTATGCCAATGACATAAGCGGCGTTCTCCAAGCTGTTCCTCAGCGTGCGGACCGCGTCTCCGGCTGCGACATCCACGCCAGCCTGTCGGGTCCGTTCCAGCGTCTGAACCCGGCCTGCTTTACGCAGCCTCCTCTCGGTGTGTTCGGGACGACCGGGCGAAACATTCTGCGCCAGCCCGGTATCAACAACTGGGATATGGGTCTCGGAAAAGCGTTCTCGATCAGTGAACGGGTCAAATTCGCCTTACACGTGGACACGTTCAACACCTTCAACCATCACCAATACGCTGGTGACGTAGGCGGCTTGGTCCTCGCGGGGTCGGGCGGCAACACTGCCATCTCCCGTACGGTCGGTGCTTCCGACTTCGGTCAAATCGTCCAGTCATCCTCGTCTCGTATCCTTCAACTTAGTGGGAAGTTAACCTTCTGAGACATGGCGTCGCGCTGTCGGACTACTCTGCCACGCCTTTCGGGGAGTGGCAGATTTTTTTTGGCCGTGGATTGAGACGACGTTGGTTTTCAAACAAGTTCGAAGAGCCATATGATCGATGTGTAGTGAGGTACACTCTGACATGCTTCACTTCCCAAGCACTCTATTGAAAGGTGCGGTATTTGCTATTTGTCTCAGGGCCTGCACCGGATACTGCCAAAGCTCGACCGAATCGGAGATTGAGCGCTATTCACAGGAGGGGCAAAAAGCCTTAGCAGAGTCACGCTATCCCGACGCCGAGCGCGCTTTCGAAAAGCTGCGGAGTCTCGAGCCCGACGTTCCCGAGATCTACGCCAACCTCGGGCTCATCTACTTTCAGGAGAAGAAATTCGAGCAGGCGGTCCCGTCTTTGCTACATGCCCTGAAAGTCAATCCGGCACTCCCTAAGCTTGATACCCTGCTGGCCATGTCGCTGTCAGAACTCGGTCAATACCGTGAGGCCCTGCCAGGGCTGGAAAAAGGCTTCCATCGCTCGCCGGATACTGCCATCAAGCGGATGTGCGGCCTGCAGTTGGAGAGGGCCTACACGTGGCTGCACGAGGACGGCAAGGCAGTGGAGGTCGCGCTGGATCTGGATCATCTCTATCCCAACGATCCCGAGGTTCTGTATCACAACGCGAAGATCTTGGGAAATTTTGCTTTCCTGAGCGTACAGAAGTTGGCCAGGATCGCTCCCAACTCCGTTTGGCGCCACCAGGCTGCCGGAGAAGCTTATGAAAGCCAGGGATCGTACGTCCAGGCGATCGACCAATATCAGCGGGTGATTGCGATCGATCCCCGCCGGCCGGGCATTCACTATCGACGGGGTCGAACCTGGCTTGCCCGCTCGCGAGACACTGGCTCCATAGACGATCGCAATCAGGCGATGAAGGACTTCGAAAAAGAACTGGAGCTCGATTCCAGCAACGCTAATGCGGCGTACGAACTCGGGGATATCTACCGTTCTTCAGGCCAACTCAACGAAGCCAAAGATGCCTTTGAGCTGGCCCTGAAGTCTCATCCGGACTTTGAGGAGGCGCACCTAGGCCTGGCCGCGGTTCTGATGTCATTGAGTCAGCCGGGGCTTGCGCTGCCGCATGTTCAGAAAGCCATCGCCTTGAATCATGACAACGCTGTGTCCTGGTATCGTCTGGCGAGAGCAGAAAAGGCCCTGGGCAACACCGCGGAGGCCGAGAAGGCGGACGCCGAATTTCAGCGGCTCCGAGGGAAATCCAGTGAGCACATCGCAGCGCCGGCTATATTCAACCCCGACCAGGTCACGAAGCAGGAAGTCGATCCCAACGCCACCGCGCCCCAGTAAGGGCGGCTCAGGGGAAAGCTATAACTGCTACGGAGAAGCCACCTAACTTCACAGTGTCGCTGCTCAGACGTGCCGAGGCGACAGGCTGGAATCCCGTGGTCTGGTCAACATACTCCATACTTCCTCCATTTGCCCCTGACACGGTAACTTCGAACCGTTGATCGCGCTTGTTGACCAGCAGCAGGCGGTGTTTGCCGTCCCTCGTGATGAAAGCCAAAGAGTAGATGTACGGATTAGTAGGTGTGGAAGGACTGGATAGGGCAATCTCAACCTGCTTGTCCCCTGGTCCGAAGTGATCGTGCAACAACTTCAAAACCCAGTAACGCGCATTCGGCTTGCCGTTGTTCCAATCCACCATCGACACGCTGGGGAACTGCGTTGGAAAGCCCACGAGCTGAGACTCGCCCGCAACGTCGATGCCGAGCTGTGTCAGTTCACCGAAGAGGTAAGCGTACAGCGCGCCTGCGAGGTTCCAATATGAATTTGGAATTGGCTGAATAACGTGTCCGGGCTCACCTTGTGCCAGATCGTCGGCAGAGATCACTCCGAGTTCATCCACTGTCGTTTTCGTCTCGGGCGACAGGCGTTTCCGGATCGCCTCTATATACCTGACCGTCTTGAGGAACCCATCCGCCTGTGCGAAATATGTGAATTGTTCCACTTCCGGCGTTTCATCTTTCGAGGGGACTGCATAGAAATGATAGGAGATGAAATCGAGCGGAACTCCCGGCTTGTGATTTCCGTGATCCAGGAAATATTCGAAATAGCGCGGCTCGGTTTCCATCGCCAGTGCGAGACCGACGAATTTCGTTTCCGGCTGAACCTTCTTCATCGCTAGTACAACTCCGTCATACAGACGCGTGTAAGTCTCCGGATTGATGTGGTGCTCGAAATCGACTTCGTTCAGTACCTCCCAGTACGGAATGGAGTAGTGGTAGCCCGACTCGTGACGTTTGCCGAGTTCGTCTGTGAACCCACCCTTTGTATACCAGGAGAGCAGCCGGGCATAGTAATCCGCCACTTCCTTCATGCTTGGATCGCGGAGTTCGGTGCCTTGTTCATAATCCCAGGTAACCTGGATGGGATCGGCAGGATAGCTGACAGGCTTGTCGGTTTTGTACATCCACTGCGGAATCGTGCTGAAGTTCAGAATCGTGGAGTGTCCCTTCGTGGCCTCCAGGAAATCGATCGTCATCGGGTCGATGAGCGTGAAGTCCCACGATGTTTTGCCGTCCTTGGGAGGTTCCAATTCAGCAACTCCCAGTTTCGGATACGGCAACCAGGGAACATATCGCACATAGTCTGCGCCCAGATCATGCAGCGCCTTGAAGGCGTTGTCATGTACAGGAGTGCCTCGCTGTAGCGGCGGGTTTACCACCACTTGCAGGGTGGGAGTAGTTTGAGTTGTGCGGATCACTTTGTCCCAATGCACCGTAATTTGCGGCAGTCGTTCCTGGCCGACGGCAGCAGAACAAGAAAGCAAAATTGTTAGCGCCGAGACAACGTGCGTAAACAGCTTGTTCATCGAAGTCCGTGAAAATGGCAAATCTCTCATGAGCGATACCAGAAAATGCAGGGTACGCATGGTGGCATCAAGAATTGCCTGCCGTCAACTGCGGGCGATGGGCCCAGGCGCATTTCGCCATGAGAAACAGCATGCCTGATGAATCGCATTCCGAACACGAACAAGAGGGTTTCTTTTCCCGGCCCCTTTCGTCTTTATAGAAATCTGGTGCGGTCGGTGCGAGCATGCCGCAAATCGATCCATTTCGCACCTCAAAATGCCAAGCGTCAGCCGAAAGCCGCTTGTGGCTTGAATCAACAGCGAATATTCTTGCCTCGATTTGCGGTTTTAAGTTAGGCGAACCATGAATACGAGTGAACAACTAAGAGTAGGACTGTTTGGCATTGGTCTGGATACTTACTGGCCGCAGTTCCCAGGGCTGAGGGAAAAGCTGATCGGATTCACACAGCAGGTTGCAAGAAAGCTGGAAGAGCTTGACGCACGAGTCATCGACCTCGGACTGATCGACACTCCCGAAAAATCCTTTTCGGCCGGGCACGAGTTTCGCAAGGCAGACGTGGCTCTGATCATGCTTCATGTCACAACCTATGCGTTGTCATCGACGGTGCTACCTGCAGTGCGCCGGGCGAAGCTGCCGGTGATCATTCTGAATCTCGCGCCTGCCTCCGCGATCGATTATGCAAGCTTCAACCGTCTGGCAGACCGAACGAAGATGACAGGCGAGTGGCTGGCACACTGCCAGGCTTGTCCTGTACCTGAAATCGCGAACGTATTTAATCGCTGCAAGATCCCGTTTTTCCAGGTAACGGGTATGCTCGAAAACGATGCGGTGGCGTGGAACGAAATCCGGGAATGGATCGACGCGGCTCGCGTCGCACATGTGATGGAACACAACCGGCTGGGCGTTCTCGGCCATTACTACGGAGGAATGCTCGATATCTATTCTGACCTAACCCAGCAGATCGCTTATTTTGGTGGTCACATCGAGATGCTTGAGGTGGAAGAACTGGCCGCCATCCGTCGCGAAGTTAGCGAAGCAGATGTGAGCGCAAGAGTCTCGTGCTTCAGGAATTCGTTCGATGTGCAGGCAGATTGTTCGGAGGAGGAACTCGGGCGAGCTGCGCGGACTTCCGTGGCGCTGGACCGTCTCGTGGAGCGCCACAGCCTTGGCTCACTGGCGTATTACCATCAAGGCACGGGCAACGCCGAGAACGAGGATGTAATCAGTTCAATCATTCTTGGAACGAGTCTGCTGACAGCGCGTGGAGTCCCGGTCGCCGGCGAGTACGAAATCAAGAACGCTCAGGCCATGAAGATCATGCACTCATTTGGCGTGGGAGGCTCCTTTACCGAGTTCTATGCAGTTGACTACAACGACGATGTTGTTCTTATGGGACATGACGGCCCGGGACACATCGCAATTGCAGAGGGAAAGACCAAGGTGCGCCCACTTCAGGTGTATCACGGCAAGGTCGGGCAGGGACTCTCGGTAGAAATGTCAGTCAAGCATGGACCAGTGACCCTGCTTTCCGTTGTGCAGACAGCGGACGGCAAACTCAAGCTCCTGGCCGCAGAAGGAGAGTCCGTAGCCGGAGAGATTCTCGAGATCGGGAATACGAACAGCCGTTACAGGTTTCCACTCGGTGTTAGACAATTTCTCAGCGAATGGAATGCTCAGGGTCCGGCGCACCACTGCGCCGTTGGCGTGGGACACATTTTCAGCAAGTTGAACAAACTCGCCAATCTCATGGGCATGGATTGCATCCGGGTTTGTTGAACCGTATGGGCGTACGCGATGGTTGAACGGAAGGCGACGACGTTTTCGTAGGTGAGCGCGGGGAGAGAACGGAGCAACTGCGACGCGTGCAGATTTATTCCGCCGCATGTGAGACGACAGTGTGTACTCTTGACTGTGCAATGTTGACCAGATTGAAAAGGTGAACGTCACTGCGCTCTGCGGTGGCGTTCATGGTTCTGCAGGGGATTTTAACCCGCCGACCGGTCAGTTAAGATCACCCCAAGCGGCAACCCAGCCCAGGCTATTATCCTGAAAAGTGACTGAAGCGCCAGAGACACACCCAAAAACACGGCTTCCCGAGGGTTTTCTCCGATCCTTTGTTGGATGGTTTGTCATCGGCGTGGTGCTTCTTTGGTTGCTTGCCGCGCTCATCCTTCTCGCCACCCGGTGGATCGATCCACCGTCAACTGCGGTGCACATCCAGCGCCACTTGCAGGCTTGGATTCACAACACTCCGTATCACGAACGCTACAAATTCATTCCGCTCGGCCAAATTTCACGCGACCTTCAGCACGCCGTAGTCGCCGCGGAGGACGCGCGCTTCTACCACCACCACGGGTTCGATTGGCACGAGGTCCAAATCGCGGCCGAAGATGATTGGGAAGGCAATCGCACTCGCGGAGCTTCAACCATTACTCAGCAGCTCGTAAAGAACCTTTTCTTCGGAACGGGTCGCTCAATCCTCCGTAAGGGAGCGGAGTTCACACTGGTACCGGTGGCGGAACTCGTCCTTGGCAAGAGGCGCATTCTGGAGATCTACCTCAACGTGGTTGAATGGGGTCCTGGTATCTATGGTGCAGAGTCGGCGTGTCATTACTACGACGGAACCGCTGCCCGGAACGTCGGTCGGGAACAGGCGGCACGGCTCGCTGCGATTCTGCCAGCTCCCCTCAAGCGACGGCCAGAGCGCATGAATAACTACAGCGTGCTCATCCTTGAGCGTATGCGCCAAATGGGTTGGTAATCGCGACTGGCGAAGCCGTGCGTAGGATTTCTCTCTAAAGCGGCGAACGCCATTGCATTTCGTTTTCAGCTTTACGATTTCTGCCCCGTAGTATTTTCAGAACCAGGAAGATAGTTGTGTTGCGGTGTGGTCTCGCGCTCATGAAATAGAGGTTGGCGATCGCTCTTCTTGCCAGGGTTCATGTCCCGCAGGACATGCCAGAGGCAATGAAGAAAAAAAGGAACAGCCGCAAATCCGATCACAAGCAAAATGTACATCCCCATAGCCAGCTCCCTCTGGTTATTAGATCATTTTCGGTATAAAGAAATCGTAAAGGTTTACGAAATCTTGAAGTCAGCGCCTATGAGATATTCGAAACGTCGAGATCGGGATTTTAGAAATAACGATCTCGACTGTTCAGGAGATTCTGTATCCGCAGACTTTAGTACGTGGGCGTGAAAGCATACATTTTGAACGGCCACGACGGTTATCGTCAAGCGCCGTCGCAAGGTACAATTCTTTGTGACCAAAGAAGGTAGGGCTGAGGTAACAATATTGGATTGCGAATGATTGTTAGAACTGCTGGTGAGTTCTTCTGGCTCATGCACGTCCCTAGCACGACCCTCTCGGGACTTCGTACTCCGATTACTACAGAAGGCTCTTCAGGAAAGCCCGCGACGGTTTTGCGTAATTCTGATCTGAGTATCGCAGCCTCGTCGGCGAGGTGAGTTGGGACTTTGGACGACTGTGTCGCTGTGCGCGAATTACTTCGACTGAATGCAAAGCCGGGATAGGGGAAGAAGTACAAACCGATCTTTTGTAAGGCGCCATCTCGCGAACAAAGTTATACAAGCAGTAGAGGAGAAACGGAACTCCTAACAGCAGGATCAGAACAAACGTAAGCACTGTGATCATGAATGTGCCCTCCCTTACTAGCACCATGATCATGTGAGAAAAGACGCAAAGAAGTAATGGAAAAGGCATAAAGATTCCATAAAGGTTTGGCTGTCCCTGTGAGACGATCGGCGGTCCCCGGTGCGGCAGCGTGTACCGCGGATGTTCAGAAGTCGCCTCCACTCTTCTTGCGCAACTACGCGACCTGTGGCCAATGATATGAGGGGAACACTGCGCGCAATATCCGGATTCACGGTGCCAGTTACAACCAGTTGTGATGCTGCCGAATGGGGGGTTGCCTCGGCCAGAGGAAACTGTTCTGGGTAATCGACGGTGAACAGGTTGACATTTACGTCGGGGACAACGGTTGCAGGAGGAGGTGCTCCGCCCACTGGTTCCCGTGCGCGCTGCTGCATGCCGAGCAGGCAAGTAGCGTCAAGGTGACAAGAAGCGGTGAAGCTAGAGTCCAGAGCCTTGCTTTACCAGTACAACCATTTTCCGCCGCTGACATGATATGTCTCCTCGAATTGCCTCCTGCCCGCACACGCAGTGCTTACTAAGTCGTGCGATACGCGCCTGAGAGGACAAGTGCCGCGCATCGCACGACGTCGCGAATAATCAGAACTTGACCATGATTGCGTACCTCAAACTGGGTTCGTCCTTCCTCAGATCAGGACACCAGCCTGTCGAACCAGCGACGCAGGTGAAACCGGGCGTAGCTGACAGAGCCGGACCCGGGGCCCAAGTCGTGTCTCCGACCACTGAACCGGCGCTTGGGTTTGGAACTGTACTGGGCGTCGTGTTGATGCCAGGGGTGATTCCTCCACGTCCCGTCCAGTAAGGAACGTTGGAGTGCCGATAGCCATACTCGGTCCGGAACGTGATGTATTGCCTCGGCATCCAGTCGAACGTGACCAAAGCATCCCACGCTTTGTAAGGATCGCCAGGGTTGACGGTGAAATAGGGTGAGCCGCTGATGGCATCGGCTCCATTGATTGGCGGAAGCAGGGTTAGATAGCGGCCCGGATTCGACATCGCGCCGCCGCTAACAGTGAGCCCATACGTATCCTTCTTGAACCAGAAGCGGTTGTAGAGCATCCATCCAGCGAAGGTTTGCTTGCCGCTAGTGGCAGTGTTGCGATGGCAATTCACATTGTTGTTGATGACTCGCCCCTGCGCGCTCACAAAGCTTCCACTGCCGCCGTATTCGCAGCCCAAGTCTCCGGTGAGAGAGAAGGCCATCTTGTCGAGGAATTTCTCTGGCTTGTCGTAGTACTTCACCAGGATGCTGTCATCGGTATGGATACGCGTGCGTCCAAAGTGGCCGTCGCCATTGCCTACCGTGTCCTCGCCCATGCCGTAGTTGTTGAATACGAGGTCCAACCATGGCTTTGGACGCCAGATGATCTGGCCACCCAGGCCGGGCTTACTGCCCATACGGCCATAAGACTGCCAGCCATTGATAATCCAGGGCTCGATTTTGAGCTTGTCAGTAGGGAACCATTGAATCCGAAGTCCATTGAAGAACCAGGGGGTATTCGACGAAACGTATGACGGTTGGTATGCCCAATTGTCAAAGTTGTAATAACTGAACAGACCGATATAGGAAACGAAAATTCCGGCGTCGACGTTGAGGCCATGATTTACGTTGAAGTGATAGCCCGCATTCGCTTCCGAGAAATACTTATAAGCGCCGCGAAGGTCCCATTGACCGCGTGCGGGGCTGGCATCGTTGCGCGGAGTGGTGACTCCGAACATTCCCCCCATGGTGAGGATTCGTGCCTGGACGTTCTGCCAATGCAGATTCCCACCGAAACTGATCTGCTCGATTTGGAACTCATTCGACCGGAAAATTTCGGTCGAGCCTCCCATCGTGTCGTCTTTCGGATGGTTGAGGTCCATGATGTAATGAGCATCCATACGAAATTCCGGAGTGAAGAATTTCGAATCCCAAACTATGTCTTTGTTGCGAGCATTTCCGTTGAGCCACGTCCAGTCCGCATACGCGAAGGGCTCAGTAGGTTTTGGCTTCTCAGGCGTTCCGGCTTGAGCTTGTGCCGTGTCAACGCTGGAGAGCACAGCAGGGGCCCCGGCGGCCTTTGTCTCGGGAGTTCCCGCGGGCGCGGACGGCGCGGGTGTAGCAGCCGGAACGGATGCGTTCGCATCTCGGCTCCTCAATTCAGTTTTCAGTGCTTCGATTTCTGCCTGCATAGCTGCCAACTGTTTAGCTACTGCCGGCGATATGTCAGGATCGGCGGGCGCCGGTGCGGATTCGGCCTTTGCACCAGATTCGTTGGTCACACCATCGGTACCGCCGTCCGCGGGATTGTGCAATCCGGCAACGTTAGTCGCCCCGAACCACGTTGCCTGGCCGTCGCAGCGCACACTTGTGATAACGGCGAAACTGAGAACGAGAACCATTACGAGAGCTACAAACCACATAGCGCTGCAGAATTCGGCATCGATGGTCATCATGTACCGGTCTCCGAAGTCTTCCTTGGGTTGGGACGCTGTCGCTCACGCCTGCATCGGCGTGTGCGGGATTGTTTCGACACTGATTTTCATGCCGTGGTCAGATTCCATCAGAACTCTCATAAAAATGCGTAAAGAGTTCAGCAAGAATTCATAAAAGTGTGCCGACGGCATCGCGGCACAAACACTCAATCAAAGGGATACGAGGCAGGGAAACACAGCAGCTAGGCTGGCGGCTTCCATCACAACACGCTGAACTGTCTGCTGAGATGCGTAGCTTGGCACTCGGCTGTGCAAGAGTTCCCAAGCCGCGCACACTGGCTATTGAATGCTGGCCTGCTTCTTTGTGGGGAATCGCTCATCGAGTTCGAGGTTCAATTCGAGCACATTGACTCGAGCTTCTCCCAGAAACCCAAACTGTCGATCTTGCGTATGCTTTTGCACCAGCGTACGTAGTTGCTCCACGGTCGTGCCGCGTTCCTTTGCGACACGAGGCAGCTGGAACTCAGCCGTTGCGGGCGTGATGTGCGGATCAAGTCCGGAACCCGAGCCGGTTACCAGGTCAATCGGCACAGTCGTGCTGGGATTCTCAGCTTGCGCGTTCGCAACGTCACCCTTTACTCGATCAATTAGTTTCTGATTGGTGGGTCCGAGCTGCGATCCGTTGGTACTCGTTGGGTCATAGCCGTTTCCCGCGAACGAAGGCCTCGGATGAAAATACCCAGGACTTGAGAATCCCTGAGCGATGATGCTCGATCCAATCATCCTGCCGTCTTTCTGAATAAGCTGGCCGTTTGCCTGCTTGGGAAAAATTAGTTGCGCCAGGCCCGTGACTATCAGGGGATAAACAATTCCCAGCAGGATGGTCGTGGCAACTGTCATCAAGATCGCAGTTATCAAATTCTTTTTCATGGCAATGTCCTTTATGCAAGTCCCATGTGGGTGATCAGAATGTCGATAAATTTGATCCCGATGAAGGGCACGATGATGCCGCCCACACCGTAAATCCATAAGTTGTTCCGCAGGAGAACGGCTGCGGCCATTGGCCGATACTTCACCCCTCGCAGCGCCAGCGGAATCAGGGCGATGATGATCAGCGCGTTGAAGATCACCGCCGACAGGATGGCGGACTCTGGCGTCTTCAGATGCATGATGTTCAACGCATTCAGGACGGGGAACGTTCCGGCAAACATGGCCGGGATGATCGCGAAGTACTTGGCCACATCATTAGCAATGGAGAACGTCGTCAACGCACCGCGGGTCATCAGCAACTGCTTGCCGATTTCCACGATCTCGATGAGCTTTGTGGGATTCGAGTCGAGGTCCACCATGTTCCCGGCTTCTTTAGCCGCTTGCGTGCCGGTATTCATTGCGACACCCACATCGGCCTGTGCCAGCGCGGGAGCGTCATTGGTGCCATCTCCCGTCATGGCGACCAGCTTGCCGTCGGCCTGCTCCTTCTTGATCAAGTCCATCTTGTCTTTCGGCGTAGCTTGCGCGAGAAAGTCATCGACTCCTGCCTCCCGCGCTATCGCCGCGGCTGTGAGCGGATTATCGCCGGTGATCATCACCGTGCGGATGCCAATCGCCCGCAGTTGATCGAAACGTTCCTTCATGCCGCCCTTGACGATATCTTTCAGTTCAATGACGCCTAGCGCTCCGCGGTTCATCTCCGCTACCACCAGAGGCGTTCCACCCAGCATGGAAATCTCCTCCACGATCTTGCGCACCTCGTCAGGCAATCGATGCCCGTTTTGAGTCAGGTAATTCGCGATTGCATCAGTGGCTCCCTTGCGTATCTCGAAGCCATTCAGATCCACGCCCGACATGCGTGTCTGAGCACTGAAGGGAACAAACTTGACTTCATGCGAACTCAACTCTCGTCCACGCAGTCCATATTTGTCCTTCGCGAGTACAACGATGGAGCGTCCTTCGGGGGTCTCATCGGGAAGCGACGAAAGTTGTGCCGCATCGGCGAGTTCCTGCTCCGTCACCCCAGGAGCCGGAACAAAACGCGACGCCTGACGATTGCCTAGAGTGATGGTGCCGGTCTTATCCAGCAGCAACGTGTTTACGTCGCCAGAGGCTTCTACCGCCCGCCCTGACATCGCGAGAACGTTGTGCTGCACCAACCGGTCCATACCGGCAATGCCGATAGCGGACAACAGCCCGCCGATGGTGGTTGGAATCAGGCAGATGAGCAGTGAAACCAAGACAAATATGGTCTGCGGGCTGCCCGAGTAAATTGCGAAGGGTTGCAGTGTAACCACCGCCAATAGAAAGATAATCGTCAAACCCGCCAGTAAAATGTTCAGAGCAATCTCGTTTGGCGTCTTCTGCCGCTCGGCCCCTTCGACCAAGGCGATCATGCGATCAAGAAACGTCTCACCCGGATTGGAAGTGATCTTCACTTTGATCCGATCGGACAGAACCCGTGTGCCGCCGGTAACGGCAGAACGATCGCCACCCGCTTCGCGAATGACAGGAGCCGACTCGCCGGTAATCGCGGATTCATCCACCGAGGCCACGCCCTCGACAATCTCTCCATCGGATGGAATCAGTTCGCCTGCTGACACGAACACCAAATCCGCAGCTTTGAGCTTGGAACTCGCCACTTGTTCGGTTTGTCCATTGTCGAGAATGCGGTTCGCAATCGTTTCCGATCGAGCTTTGCGCAGCGTGTCCGCCTGGGCCTTGCCGCGACCTTCTGCCATCGCTTCGGCAAAATTAGCGAATACGACTGTGAACCAAAGCCAGAGCGTGATCTGCAGATTGAACTTGAATGCCGCGCCGCTATTGAACAACAGTGCGGTCGTGATCACGCTGCCAATCTCAACTACGAACATGACGGGATTGCCCATCATCTTCCGTGGATTTAGCTTCAAGCAGGCGTCGAAGATCGCGCGGTTCACGATCTTCCATTCCCATACTGCTTTCTTTCGGGGCTTCATCGGCGAATGCCCAAGGCGGACGCTGGGTACATGCGGCATAGTCGGAGTTTCCGTTGTCATTGGCATGGTGAAATCTTTTAGAACGTCTTGCCCGCGACCATTAGCAGATGCTCAAGAATCGGGCCCAAGCTGAGCGCTGGAAAGAAAGTGAGCGCACCTACGATCAAAATCACACCGATCAAGAGCATGGTGAACAACGGCGTGGTTACGGGGAATGTGCCCAGCGATGGCGGCACGTATTTCTTGCCCGCCAGATTGCCGGCAATCGCGAGCATCGGAATGATCATCAAGAATCGTCCCGCCAGCATCGTGATACTCAGCGTCGTGTCATACCAGGGCGTGTTCACCGTCAAGCCGCCAAAAGCCGAACCGTTGTTGCCAGCACCCGACGTGAACGCATAAAGCATTTGGCTCAGGCCGTGGGGTCCGGGATTTGAAATGCTCGCAGTACCAAATCCGTGCACACTCGAAACGGCAGTAAAAGCCAGAATGACGAGCGGGAAAATGAGGACGACGAGCATCGCCATCTTGACGTCGTAGGCTTCGATCTTCTTGCCCAGGTATTCCGGCGTACGTCCGACCATCAGGCCCGCAATGAAGACGGCAAGCACGATATAGACCAGCATCCCGTACATGCCTGCGCCAACGCCGCCGAAGATGACTTCACTGAGCATGATGTTGACCAGCGGAATCATGCCGCCAAGCGGTGTGAATGAATCATGCCATCCATTGATGGCACCACAACTGGCGTCGGTGGTCACGGTCGCCCACAGCGCTGTGTTTGCAATCCCGAATCGGACCTCTTTCCCCTCCATGTTTCCGCCCGACTGAAGTGCGGTCGCATGTTGGTTCGTTCCGGCCATCAACGGATTGCCACGAGCCTCAGCCCAGTACGCGACGGTCACGCCCGCAAGAAACAGGATGGCCATAGCTGACCACACGGCCCAGCCATGCGCCTGGGAACCGGTCATTCGCCCTAGCGTGTGTGTAAGTCCCGCACCAATCGCGAAGATCGCCACGAGCTCGATCAGATTCGATAACGGTGTGGGATTTTCAAACGGGTGCGCACTGTTGGCATTGAAAAAGCCGCCACCGTTGGTCCCCCACTCCTTGATGAATTCCTGCGAAGCCACTGGTCCTTGAGCGATGGTTTGCTCAGTGACGGTGTCCATGACCGGCTTACCCTGAGCGTCGACCATCGGCTTGCCATCAGGACCGGTCTTCTGGACCTGCATCGGCTCGATCAGCTTCGCGGTGTCGTACGGACGCAGGTTTTGCACCACGCCCTGAGACACGAGCGCCAAGGCGCCAACCACGCAGAACGGCAGGAGGACCCAGAGGCTTCCGCGGACGAGATCGACCCAGAAGTTTCCGATCGTCTGCATCTGTCGGCGGGCAATCCCGCGAATAAACGCAATCGCGAGCGCTATGCCTACCGCCGCCGAGACGAAGTTGTGATATGCGAGCCCCGCCATTTGGGTGAAGTAGCTCATGGTGTTTTCACCCGAATAAGCCTGCCAGTTGGTGTTCGTCGTAAACGATGCCGCTGTGTTGAACGCAACGTGGGCAGGACTTACGGCGCCGAACTTCTGCGGATTGAACGGCAGATATCCCTGCAGGCGCTCCATCAGATACAGCACGATCATCGACACCAGACTGAACAACAGCATAGAGATCGCATACTCCGTCCAGCGCATGTCATGGCTTTCATCCACGCCTGTCACGCGATAAAGGAAACGCTCGACCGGTCGCAGCACGGGATCCATAAACGTCTTCTCGCGGTTGAACACACGCGTCATGAAGACGCCCATCGGCTTGGTCACCAGGAACACAAGCACGAGGAAGAACAGGATCTGTAACCACCCATTGATTGTCATGTCAGAACTTCTCCGGACGCAGCAGCGCATAGACGAGATAAACCGTCGTCAGCACACTAACCGCGAGCATGATCATCGATTCCACGCTCATAGTTTCTCCCTTACTTCACACGCTCACAAAAGTGAACGTAGGCGATTGACAGCGCAAAAAATGCGATCGTTACAGCAATCCAAAGCACGTCCTGCATAAGCTAGTCTCCAGAAAAGCAAGTCTTGATCCACCGCAAACAGGAGCCCCTTCCCGGCAAGAACGCCGTGAATATCGGAACGGACTGGGCTAAGCGAAAAAGTCGTGCTCCATTCGTACCCTGACACCTTTTCTCGGCAACACTCAATTGAAAACTAAACCACGTAAAAGTTGTCTAAAGAGTCCATAAACAATTCGTAAAGACGCCAGGTGATTTTCGCACTCTGGGAGCTTCCGCGTGATCAGTAATCCTATTTTGCGGATGAAGAGGCTGGTTCAAAGCGATAGACGACCCCGCAGGTATTGCTGTCCTGTTGCAGCATTTTCAAGTTTCTTCCGCAAAGACAGGAGCACCCGGAGGATTTGGGTCTGGTGGGTTCTTGCCCCGCTCCAGTGAGTGGCTAGAGTTCTCTGCGGCGTAACCACGCTTTGTGGGTTGGTGGTGAGGAATACGAGAACATCGAATTCCTCACCAGTTAGGTCTAGCGACTCCCCCCGGAGTGTTGCTGTGCGCCTGCGGATATCAATTCTGAAATCGCCGACTTCGAACACTTCCCTACCCGCGATTTCAGTAGCTTACCCTTCCATGTTTTTCTTCTTGTTTGCAGAAGCCATTTCGAATAACTCCGCACTTCACAGCTCATGCCCTGTTACTCACCCGGTTCAAAACGATAACCCACCCAGGGCTCTGTCACGATATAGCGTGGGGCCCCTTCATTAGGTTCAAGCTTCTTGCGTAAATGTCCAACGAACACACGCAGATACTCCGGTTGCTGTGCGCTATTTGGCCCCCACACCGATGTCAGAAGAACATGATGAGTGACAACCTTTCCAGGGTGTCTGGCCAGGTAGACCAAAAGATCGAACTCCTTGGGCGTCAGATGTACCTCAGTTTTCTTAACTTCAACCTTGCGCGCTGGAATGTCGATGCGGAAATCTCCAATCTCGATCACCGAAGTCTCTGGCTCGAGTTGGAGGGCCGCCCGACGCAGAGCGGCCCGGACGCGGGCCAGCAGTTCGTTTACATTGAACGGTTTTGTGACGTAATCGTCGGCGCCTGCATCGAGTGCTTCCACTTTGATCGACTCCTCGCCTTTTACCGACAGCACGATAATCGGAACGCGGGACTCGGCCCGGATCGCACGGCATAGCTCAAGACCGCCCACATTGGGCATTCGGAGATCAGTGATCACAAGATCGGGGGACCAACCTTTCAGCTCCTGAAGGGCTTGCTCCCCATCGGCGGCGGTTCGTATCCCATATCCGTGGCTGGACAGGGTGGTTTTCAGCACTCGAGTAATTTGAGGTTCGTCGTCCACGACCAGTATGTTTCGCTTTTCGTCTTGATTGGTCATCACACTTTTCACTTCATTTCTTGCGTCACGATGTGTACGTCCACCGGGGGAGCATCCCGCAGGAATTTGTGAATTGCAGAAAGATAAAAGTACCGTCTCCAACCCCGCTGGGCGGACCTGCCAAACACAACTTGCGTCATATGCTTCTCGCGAACGATTTTGGCAACCGCTTCCGCGACGTTCTTGCCGTTCGTTCGCACCACTTTTGCGCCGAGGTTTTCTGCAAATTGCAGATTCTGAGCCAAGCTTCGCTTGTCCGCAGGATTTTCATCCACCCCGATATCGATGTAAATGACATATAATTCCGCATCGATCCTGTGGGCCATCCGAGCTGCACGGGCCACCAGGTACTGGGCGGCAGGACTTGAACTCACGCATACGCCAATACGTTCGCGCAATGCGAGGTTCTTACCTAGTCCTTCTTTTTCGAGATACGACTCAAGGCTGCGGTCTACAGCAGTTGTGACCTGTTGCAATGCCAGTTCGCGCAAAGCGATCAGATTCGCAGGCTTAAAGAAATGCCCGAGGGCCCTTTCCGCTCTATCCACGGGATAGATGTCGCCGCGGCGCATCCGCGTTTGCAGCGCTTCAGGAGTTAAGTCGGCGAGGACGATCTCGTTGACCCTCTGCATTACCCAATCAGGAACCAGTTCCCGAACTTGAATGCCGGTGATGTTCATCACGGTCGGCATCGAGCTTTCAATGTGCTGAACGTTCATCGTAGACATCACGTCGATGTTCGCGTCCAGCAGATCCATCACGTCCTGATAACGCTTTGGATGTTTGCTCCCTTCGATGTTTGTGTGGGCTAGTTCATCAACGAGGACAACTCGTGGCTTCCGGGAGAGTATGGCGTCCAAATCCATTTCGTCGAATGTGGCACCTTTATATTCGACCTTGCGACGCGGAACGGTTTCCAACTTCGTTGCTAACTCTGCAATTCCCGCACGCCCATGTGTTTCGACTACCCCAATGACCACGTCTTCACCGCGACTGTGACGCCGAATGCCCTCGCTCAGCATGTTGAATGTCTTGCCGACGCCTGGCGCGTACCCCAGGAATAGCTTGAAAATTGCCTGCTTCTTCTCCGGAGCGGTCTCCTCCAACCACTGTTCAGGTGTCTTCACCATGCTATGTATTATCCTCAGTCGTTGGATATCGCTCGAATCTAACTACAATAGCGAACGTGAAACGACCGCTTGGAAATCTAATTCTAAGGTTTGCATTGTCCGCCGTCATTGTGGCGGCGATTACATTTCTCTGCTATCGGTGGCTGCATGTCAACTACGCGACCGTCGGATTCGGCTTTTTATTGGCGGTCCTGTTTATTTCTGCAAACTGGGGTTTGCGGTACGCCACATTTGCCGCCATGCTTGCTACGGTAGCTTACAACTACTTCTTCCTGCCACCACTATTCCGTTTCGCGATTGCAGATCCCCAGAACTGGATCGCCCTGCTGACGTTTTTAGTTACGGCCGTAGTGGCGAGCCAGCTGTCTGAACGCGCCCGTCGCAGTGCCTTGTCGGCGGAAGAGCGCCGGCGTGAATTCGAGAGACTGTACGCGCTGAGCCAGCAATTGTGGCTGACCGAAAACGCTTTTGAACTGCTAAACCTTATCCCTAAAAGCATTGTCGACTCGTTCGAGGTCAGTGGAGCTGCAATCTTTGTCGAAGGAAAACAGGATGCTTACTTCTTTAACGGCGCGAGTCGACACATGTTTCCACTCGATCAGCTGAAGGCAATCAGCGATCGCGGCGAACCGGTGCTCGACCGCGAGCACCGGACTTGCTATGTCCCCCTACGTATGGGAGTACGAACCGTAGGCTCGTTAGCTGTCTCCGGCTGCGATCTTTCGCGCGAAAGCCTCGAAGCCATCGGCAGCTTGGTCGCAATCTCGATCGAGCGGGCCAATACGATTGAGAAGCTCACGAAAAGTGAGGCCGCACGCGAGAGCGATAGGCTGCGATCCGTTCTGCTCGATTCCGTGACCCATGAATTTCGAACACCATTGACTTCGATCAAGGCTTCCGCCGAGACATTGCTATCAGAGGCGCGGCTCGACAAACCTCAACGCGAAGACCTGCTTCAGGTCATCAACGAAGAAAGCGACCGGCTGAACCGGCTGGTCGGAGAAGCTGGCGAAGTAGCGCAACTCGATGCTCATCAACTCCAGTTTCACTTTGAGCCTCACGACATCCGCGAAGCCATCGATCGGGCGATCCAGAACCTACAACCAGCTTTGCGGCGCCATCCTGTCGAGATCAATGTTCCCTCCAATCTCCCTTTATTGCGGATGGATATCGAGCGAATCACTGAGGTGGTCACACATCTAGTGGACAATGCAGCGAAATACTCGGCACCTGACACTCCCATCCATATCACTGCCGAACTGAACAACAGCGAAGTGATTACAAGCGTCGCCGATCACGGATCCGGGATCGATGCCATGGAACAAGAGATGATCTTTGAAAAGTTCTACCGCGGCCGGGAGCAGCGCATGATCATTCAGGGTACGGGTATGGGGTTGCCGATTGCCAAGGCGATTATCGAACTACACAGTGGCAAAATCGGCGTTACCAGCCAAACCGGCCATGGATCGGTATTCCACTTTTCCTTGCCCGTCGGTTGATATTGGACGCGTTCCTGGGCCAAGCTCAACTTTTCTTAGTGCCATTGTCAGCGCTTCTCCTTTCTAGCCGCCAACGTCGTAACGCCACTGCCGACAAGATCATTTCTACGATCCCAAAGGGCCATGCTCCCTGAAGAAGACCGTAAATCGAGGCAAGAAGACATGGCGCAGCAAATGCGAGAACAAACAAGTGCTTCAGTCACCACCAGAATGGATTTCTCGACGAACGCGTATCGTGCCGCTAGCCATAAGAGGGGGCTTTATGCGAAGGAATTCGTCCGAAACGTGTCAGTTCTTCGCGACGATACGTTTCGTCACACCTATCGCGCATGGCTCAACGAAACGGGAGCACCCATGGGAGTACAGCAGAAGCTAATGCGACACGCTCACATCTCGACCACGATGGATCAGTACGGCAATGCTTCAGCGGTTGCGAAGCGAAAAGCCAATCGGCCAATCGTGCAACGAGTCCTCAGAAGGGAAATGAATCAGCAGATCTTGATTCAATAATTAAGGGGAACTGTGGGTCAGTTCCCCTTATTGGACAGCTTTGGACAGTCTCTACAACTGCCGAATTGCCCGTAACCGTATGATTTCGTTGGTTGCGGGGGGTGGATTTGAACCACCGACCTTTGGGTTATGAGCCCAACGAGCTACCAGACTGCTCCACCCCGCGAAATAATTCTACCACAGGGTTTTGGCGCTGATTCTCTCTCATTTCAAAGTGCCGGTTGTCAACAAACGGTGAACAAAATTCGGGAGAAAACATTACGCATTCCCTCCCGCGATTTGCCCACAGATGTTCAGCGCAGGCCGTTGCTGCTCTGGCGTCTTCTGAACATTGCCGAAAATTACACGCTCAAGTTCTGCCTCGGCTCGCTGGTCATCGAGACTCACAACGTGCGGGTAACCTGACGTGGTTGTGAAATCAACATGGCCCAACCTGTCCCGCCGAACCTTTGTCGGCACGGATGTTCGATCCATGATCGTCGCATTACCGTGACGGAAGGCATGAAACCCGCCAGCCGTAATGCCGAGACGTTGCAGGAGTGGATGCAGTTTCCCCTTCCTGATCGTGTCACCATCCCACGGCTTCCCGTGCTTCGTATGAAACACAAGGTCTTGGTCAGTGGGGCGATCAGTGCAGTGCTTTTCCCGCAGTGTTGCGCAAAGACGAGGCGACAGCGCAAAAGTCCGGACGCCTTCTTCGCTTTCGGCGTTCCTATTTTGCTCCGCCAACTGGTGTGCCTGATCTGTACGATACTGCGATTGAAGTCGATGCTCTCCCATTTCAGCCCACAGAATTCACCCATGCGAATGCCCGTCTGCCGCAATCCAGTAGAGCGTGCGGAATGGTTCTTCTGCCGCTTCGATGATTTGGCGCATCCCGTCGGCAGTGAAGCATCGCACCCGTTCCGCGCTGTTCTGTTCCGGCACTTTCAGACCTTCGAATGGGAACCGCCCGGCGAAAAACCCTCAATCATAGCTTACTAACTTCTGATCGTTCAGCCAATACGAAAATTATAGTACTAACAGATATGCCAGAAAAAACCGTTTGAAACTCATTTCCTGGCACCGCGCGTGCATTAGTACCGCTGGGTCGAGGACGTTTCAGGTTCCAGAGATATGCAACCCGCCCGCGGGGATCGATAAGTGAAATCGGGATAGCAAGATTTTCGTCCTTCGATGCTCCTGAGGACGCGTCACCAATGACAGTCTTCCTTGAAAAACCGAAAGAGACGGGAGTACGATTGCAATCGTTTCTGCGGAGGTGCATATGACACGGTTCCTCCTGTCTCTGTCGCTTCTTTGCATTACCCTAATCTCTTCTTCGGCCAGCATGAATGCCGATACTATATCCATCACTCAGGCAGTCATTTCTATCAATCTTAATTTCGGAGCAGGCGACAACGTGTCTAGTAGCATGACGGGTCCGGGAACCCAAATCTCAGGCGGCGGCGGTGCGGGGTGCGATTTTTGTTTTACCAACGCCTTTTTATTTCCCGGCACATCCGTCAGTGCGTCCGTCGACTTCATTGCGCCTCTGCAATCTCTCCTTGCAGTTCAGATAAACGGGACGACATATGATCCTAACAACCTCTCATTCGGGAGTTCCTTCATAAGTTCGGGTACAATCACGTTTCCTGCGGGAAATGTCCCGATGTTCACAGTAACGTTGCCTGCCACGGTCGCGGATATTCACGGCGGGGTCATATCCGCGGGCCAATCGCTCACATTGATCATTCATCCAGGCGAACTGGTTTTAAGTTTTCATCTCAAGCCAGCCAATGACGTATTCCCCGCCAATTACGAGTATGCCGGCGGAGAGTTCATTACTACTCCGGAACCAGGCACGCTCGGCTTGATGGCATCAGGCTTGGCCGCCATTGCGGGAGCTATCGTAGGTAATCGCAACAAACAATTTTTCTGCTCCCGTCGATGGTCAGCATTCCGGAGCGGTCTGGCATCGGACCCCATGTAGACGAGGCGGATATATGAAGCTCATTCCGAGAATCATTTCAATATCCTTTCTGTTGATCTCCATTAACATGTTTGCAGATACGATTCGCTTCGATTTGAACTCGAATGTCCTAATGGGTCCGAACTCCGGAGGAGGTGACAATGTAGGCGTCACACTTTCAGGGCAGGGGGTTTTCATCTTCGCTGTTGGAGGCACACCTGCTTTCTGGCTCGATGGTTCCATTGGATATTATCCCGGGCAGGAGGGTCTTGGGCCAACGACGATATTGTGGGATACTGCATACCTGCAAATCGGGGCACTCGCTTACGACTTTGGCCAGTTTGGTCTCGCTCCCACCGATCTGGACGTTCCTGGTATTACATTTCCGACCAATGGAAAAGACTTCACCGTTTCGGTCCCGTGGGCATGGGTTCTCTTTGGCACAATCAATACAAATTGCCCAAGTAGTGGCTGTGGATTCTTCCTTGCGAGCAAGCCGGGAAAGCTCAGCTTCTCGTTCATTTATGAACCCACGTACGGAATCTACTTTGCTAACTCCGTATCGTTCTCGACCGTTCCTGAACCCGCCACGTTTACATTCATGGCAATTGGTATCGCCGCTGTAGGTTGGCGAAGGTTCAGGGCCTGCTAACGATCTTCCGTTACAGGTGATAAGTTAGCATCCGTTTTTCGAACTGTGCCGCGTCTGCTCGAGTTGCAGCAGGACAAGGGTCAGCCCCGATTCTGTTCGCGGCTTCCGTTCCTGTGGGAAACCGAACTCTGGCACTCTCGAGCCTTCGCCGTAATTTTCCCTTTGCTCGATTGCTCCCCTTCGTAGCAGCGGCTGGCATAAGCAATTTTTGAATACTGGTTTGCGCTCGCCAGTCCGGACGAAATGTGCCGTGCAGCATCCTGCCCGTGGCGCGATCTCGAGTTTTCTAATGCCGCTACTCCGGGGGGGAAGTCTGCGTTGCCCAGCATCCGACTAACCCGCCGCTGCACGGTTCTCCGCGGGCGCCGGATCTAAACGCCAGTTCGAATCTTGGAATCTCTGCCGCCTCAGGTTCCGCAGAATGGGTCTTGCAGTACTGCAATCTCCTCCAAGTGACCTGCTCTGCTGCTGTCACAATTCCTCCAGACACACGAAAGCGACACTGCGCGAACACCGCCGCCCCGTTGTGAACAGCATTTCTAAGTTGTGAACAACTAGTGAACAAGATCAGCCCTGTTTGTAGGGCAATTTTGAAAGGAGAGTTAAAGGAATCAGCCGCTTGGAAGGAGTAGCTAATTGGGTTATGAGCCAATGAGCTACCAGACTGCTCCACCCCGCATTCCGATGCTCGCAACCGGTAGGGGCATCGTCAAACTTCGGCGGCGCGCGGAAAACTGTTTCAAGTCAGCGCTCGGCTCTCGCCTGCATCAAAATCCCCTTTTTGCACCGACGGTTCGCGTTTGTCTTCGCATCAAAAAGAGAAGCATCCAATCCATCGATACGACAATCCAACGCATGTCGATCTCATTGAGGCGCTTGAGCCATGAGATCGCGATGAAGGAGGAGTTCTCATTATGCCGAAGAAAGAAAATGGTGGACGGCAATCGGTGCTCAACGCGCAGCCCCGCATTCATCAGCGTGCGGCTGAAATCCAACGCCACGGGACAGTTTCGCACGCCCTACCTATCGAGTTAGACGAACCGGTGCGTTTGGAGATGACTGAGCAGCTCAATCAAATGCTGGCCGACAGCATGACGCTGCGGGATCTTTATAAGAAATCGCATTGGCAAGTTGCGGGGCCGACCTTTTATCAGTTGCATCTTTTATTTGACAAGCATTTTGAAGAGCAGGTCGAACTGGTGGACACGATTGCTGAGCGCATCCAGTTGCTGGGTGGGATATCACTGGCCATGGCGCATGATGTAGCCGAGACAACCAAAATTGAGCGTCCTCCGCGCGGCCGCGAGGAAGTGCCGGTCCAGATTTCTCGCTTGCTGGACGCGCACCAGATCATTATTCGACAGTGCCGCGAGTTGGCGGAGCGGGCTACTGAGATTGGAGATCAGGGAACTAACGACATGGTGGTTAGCGATGTATTGCGCACCAACGAACTGCAAGTGTGGTTCCTCAGCGAGCATCTGGTGGAGATGCCGCTGGTGCATGCGGAAGAGCCGCAAATGAAAAAGGCTGTCTAGTCTGCATGGTTGCGGGCCCTTGGGGGCCCGCTTTCTCAACTCCCGAACTTATTTCTTATTTGCCGACACCGAGCTTGTCGTGATCGTAATACTCGTACGCTGACATGGGCTTGGCGCCGCCCTTCTTCCAGATGCGAGAGTCCTCTGGCAGCTTGTTCAGCACACGCGCCATCTCGCGAATGTGCATGGCTACGGTCCCACAGCAGGCTCCGATGAAGTTAATGCCGATATCACGCGCCTGCGAGGCATAGTCCGCCATTTCCTTGCGCGTCAACTGCAGCGGATCTAAAGCGTAAGGAAACTCCGCAAGACTTGTGAAGTCGGGTTTCTCTTTCGGAGTTCGGTACGCGACCGGCTGGCACGCTATATATCCCGAGACCGCCTTTCGCATCTGTTCCATCGGTGCAAGGATGTGCTCGGGCGGGCGCAGGCAATTCATGCCTACGATGTCGGCACCCGCGTCGAACAGCGCTTTAGCGGCATCGGCAGCGGTGTGGCCGTCGGCCGTCTCATCTTTGTTCTCAAAGCAGATCGTGACCATGGCCGGCAAGCCGGTTTTCTTGGCACGCTCGACCGCGATTAGGGCTTCTCCCAACCAGGAGAATGTCTCGCCGATAATGAAGTCCACGCCCTCCTCGACTTGCACCGCTAGCTGTTCGTCGAAGGTTTTGCGGACTCGATCGGCGGCCGCGGGGCTATTAGGCTCGTACATCCAAGTGAGGCTCAGATTGCCTGCCACCAGGCATTGATCGCCGGCCACTTCGCGCGCCACGCGAACGGCGGAGCGATTGAGTTCTTCCAAGCGATCTTCAAGCCCGACAGTCGCGAGCTTGTCGCGGCTGGCGTAAAAGGTCAGTGCCTGCAAAACCTCGGCGCCGGCCTCGCGGAATTCTACGTGCAACTCGCGCAAGGCATTCGGATAAAGCAGGGCCACTTCGGGTGTGAACGGACCTGCGCGGACCCATCCGCGTTTTTCCAGTTCGAGCAAGTAACCGCCATCCCCCAGCACGGGACCTTCTTTCAAGCGTTCGAGAATTCCTTTTTTCTTCATGCTCTCTCCTGAGTGTTAGTCGTCCACATATTCGTAATCTGCTTTAATTGGCCGTTGCTCTTGAAAACGGCTGGGGCGAAAGGCGCTGATGTCGACGGTCTTGCTTCTTCCGTCGAGCAGTAGTTCGCTCATCACCAGCCCGATTGCCGGGGAGATCTTGAATCCCATTCCGGAAAATCCGGCACATACATAAAGACCGGCTATACCCGGGATTTCGCCAAGTAAGGCGCGCGAGTCCGGAGTCACGTCGTACACACCCGTAACGCCTCGCATCACCTCAGCGCCTGCGAGCTTCGGAATGCGGCGGCAAACACGATCAAGGATTTCCTCCATGGATTCCGTCGATGCACTCTGCGGAAAATTATCGGGATCTACTGGACGAGAGCCGTAGAAATCTCCCACCAGGAACTTGTCGTGAGCGTCAGAGCGAAAATAGGTCGCTGTGACTGAATCGATACAGGCGCAGCCGCCACCTTTCATGGCCGTCGGATTTCGCAGAATCGCGACTTGGTGATATTCGCATTCGATGGGAAGATCGTATCCGGCGTCCTTGATTAGCGGCCGGGTCCATGGGCCTGTAGCGGCGATCGCAATGTTCGCTGAGATCGCGCCTTGATCCGTAACCACCCCACGGATGTTGCCACCCTCGACGAGCAACGATCTCGCCTGAGTTCGCGAAGAGTAAGTTACGCCGAGATCGCGGGCAGCGGAGAGAAAATCGCCGGCAACACCCGCCCCATCGCCATAGCCGGAGTCTGGTTCGTAAGCAGCGAGATCGACATCATCGACCTTCCAGTCGGGCTCCAATTTATGGAGTTGCTGTTTGTCGATGAGTTCGACTTTAACGCCGAGCTTCTGCTGCATTTCCACATTCGCCTTGAGTCTCGAATTCTCATGCGGATGAACGATCCGAACAAAGCCGGTATTACGAAAATCTCCCGGAGCGCCCACGATCTCGCGCCAGTTCTGAAACATATCGAGGCTGACCAGAGCCAACTCCACCTCTGGTGGGAAGGTGTAGTGCATGCGAATCAACGCTGAAGAACGTCCAGTGCCACCCCGGCCGACGTGATCTTTGTCGAGGACGACGATCTTGCCCGCATTGCGCTCTGCCAGTTGGAATGCGATGGACGTTCCCATGACGCCCGCACCCAGGATGACAATGTCCGCAGTTCGCGGGAGAGTTGCGTTTCCCAAGCCTGCACTCATGCTACTGCCTCTCGGAGCCTTCCTTTTTTCCAGTCGCGCAATGCTTGATGCGCTGCATTGCGGCCCGGTGCCCCCGTCACTCCACCCCCGGGATGCGTTCCCGCCCCGCAAAGATAAAGCCCGTCCACCGGGGTTCGATACTGCGACCATCCGGGCACTGGACGCATAAAGAAGAGCTGTTCCAGTCGCAGGTCGCCGTGAAAGATGTTGCCTTCGGTTAGCCCATAGGTTCTTTCCAGATCGAGCGGCGTGAGTACTTGCCGCGCCAGTATGGCGTTCGGAACGTTGGGAGCATACTCAGCAATCTTTCTTACGACACGATCGCCGAGCAGTTCACGATTTTCATCCCAGGTGCCTTCCCGCAGGTGATAGGGAACGTATTGCACAAAACAGGTCAGGATGTGTTTACCGGGCGGCGCAAGGGAAGTATCGGCATTCGAGGAAATTACGCAATCGACCCACAATTCCTCGGGCATCGCCCCGAATTTGGCAACGTCATAGCAACGCTCGGCAAACTCCAGACTTGGAACGAGAGTATAGAAGGTTCGCTCGAGCGGTGTAGCGTTTGCCGGGGTTCCCTTAAATTGAGGTTCTTCGGCCAAGACCATATTTACCTTGGCGCAGGGGCCCTGCATTTTGATTCCGCGCACCGCGAAGAGGAAATCTTCGGGAAGATCTTTTTCATCAAGCAAGCCGAGAAAAGTTCGCTTTGGGTCCGCGTTAGAGAGCACGATGCGGGAGCGAAGTTCGGTTCCATCTTCAAGCACTAAGCGGCGTGCACGACCATCGCGTACGTCAATGTGAGCCACCGGCGCGCTGGTGCGAATCTCGACTCCCAACGTTTTGCCGGCCGCAGCCATTGCCTGCGTAATCGATCCCATTCCTCCCATTACGTGTCCATAGAAACCCTGAAGCTCGTGTTCGCCTCCGCTGAGCAGGTGGAAGAGAAGCCCGATCGCTGTGCCTGGCTGGTACGGCCCGCCATGTTTCCCGTAGACGTTATTGGCCAGAAACATGGTCTTCATTTTCTCGGTTTCATAGTTGTGATCGAGAAACTCGCCCAGGCTGCCGGTCAAAAACGAAACCAGCTGCGCAATCTCAGCATTCGAAATCCTACGAAGTCTTCTTCCCACCCGAAACAGATCGCTCCAACCTTTTAAACTGGAACCGTCCAACTCCGGAGGAGGCTCAAGAAAGAACGGCTGCAGGTAGCGCGCGAGTTTTTTAAGCTGATCATCAACGCGTACAAATCGTTCGGCATCTCTAGGCGAAATCTTCGAGAACTCTTTTTTGGCGCGTTCGCGGTCTGCCCACCATGGGACGACTTGCCCATCAGGGAAGGGCACTTGGATCGAGGGATCGCATGGCACCATGCGCAGCCCATGGTCCTGGAGACGCAGCTCGGAAATCACTTCTGGCCGCAACATGCTGGCCACATATGAAGTAGTAGACGCCCTGCACCCGGGGGCGATTTCTTCCGTTACGCAACAACCTCCGACGATATCCCGCCGCTCGAGAACGAGGGTTGAGAGCCCGGCGCGCGCAAGATAAGCTGCCGCGGTGAGCCCGTTGTGGCCTGCGCCAATTACAATCGCATCGTACGTGCGGCTCGTTTGATGATGACTCACGGTCAATGGGAGTGCGGCGAATTGAGTTAAAGTACCGTAGATCCTGAGGAAAATGAAAGTTGAAAACGAAACCGTGATTCGTTATCCTGTCGTGACTTAAAGTCACGATTATGCCGGGAATCGCCAGTAATCGCGTGGCACCGCCACTCTACCAACGTCAACTTAAGACACGCCCTCGCTCTGAAGCCAAGCGCAGCCGTATCGTAGACGCCGCTACGAAACATTTCGCGGAGCATGGATACCACGATGCGCGGGTAGGAGACATTGCCAGCGCGCTCGGCATCGCCAAGGGATCAATCTTCCAGCACTTCGGGAGCAAAGACGGGCTGTTTTTTGAGGTCTACAAACGCGCGGTGCGTTCGTTCGCCAAGTATCTGGATGCGCCGGCGGAAGTACGCCAGGCAGGATTTTTCGAAGTCCTTCGCTATTGGCTGGTTCGCACCGAGCACCTTGTGCACGAAGACTGGATTCCGTACCGGATTTCGCTGCTGGGCAATTACGGTACAGACCTTGTTTTAAAGCGCGAGATCAACCGTTTTCTGCTTACCGAAGATCCCTACGGAACAGTCACTTTCGTCCGTTTTGGCCTGGAGCGCGGCGAGCTCCGCGATGATCTGGACATCGAAATGATGGTTTCCATCATCGACTGGATGGTCGAACGATTCCAAGACGCGCTGCTGACGGCTGAGCTGGATCCCGGTTTATTCAGACGCCAGGGGGAACTGTCGGAGAAAAAGGAAGCCAGAATTCAACAATTTCTCTCGGTTCTGCAAAGGGCTATTGGCGCTGAACCGGCTGTCCCGGCCGCTCGTAATCGGACACGGGGAAACCACGCATCCGCAAAGGTGGGCTGATGACCATGCATACCTCAATCGGACAGATCCTTGCGACTTACAACGACCGCGCGCCTCTGTCACATGCCTCCACCATTCCCGCGCCTTGGTACACCGACGCGCGCATTGCCGAACTGGAGCGCCTCAATGTATTCAGCAAGACCTGGCAGCTCGTAGCCCGAACGGCTCAAGTGCAGAATGCTGGAGAATTCGTGACCGCCAGGGTTGCCGGCGAACCGATTGTCGTGGTTCGCGGATCCGACGGTCACCTTCGAGCGTTTTACAACGTGTGCCGTCATCACGCGGCCGCGGTTGTTACTCAGGCCTGCGGGCAGGCCTCCATCCTGCAGTGTCCCTATCACGGATGGAAATATGGCCTGGATGGTTCGCTGAAGGGCATGCCGGAATTCGAAGGTGTCGAAAACTTCGAGCGCGCTGACAATGGTTTGCTCCCCATTCGAGTAGAAACCTGGGAATGTTTTGTGTTCGTAAACCTTGATCCAGATGCGATGTCGCTCAAGGAATTTCTGGGCGGACTAGTACGGCGTGTCGCGCCTCTGAACATCAGCAAACTGCATTATTTCGACCGGCGCTCCTACGACATTCAGTGCAACTGGAAGGTTTATGTCGACAACTACCTCGACGGTGGATATCACGTGCCCCATCTGCACAAGGGTCTCAGTTCCGTTCTCGACTACAAGCAGTACACGATCGAAAATGAAGATCGCTACTGCCTGCAGTCCAGTCCGATGGTGGCATCCGACGAGGACGCCGCGACTGGAGCCACGCGAAAAGGGGACCGCGCTAGGTATTTCTGGCAATATCCCAACCTGATGATCAACTGCTACGAGGGATACATGGACACCAATTATGTGATCCCCGTCGACGCCGATCATTGCACGGTGGTATTCGATTTTTATTTCAGCGATATAAGCGAGGGGCGTCGTGCGTACAACACAGAGTCGGTCAATGTCGGCAACCGCGTTCAGGATGAAGATCTCGGGATCTGTGAAGATGTGCAGCGCGGGCTGAAGTCGCGAGCCTACGGCGCCGGCCGCCTCTCCGTACGGCGCGAGGCTGGAGAGCAGTTGTTCCACCGCTTGTTAGCGGCGGACTTGAAGGCGCAATCGCCAGTCCTGGTGGAAACCTAAAAGCCGGCTGTGTTCGCGCGCATGATTGTCGGCGGATCGCGGCGACTACTGATGCTCCCGCGGAATCGTCTCCTGCCAGCTTCTTGTCTTCAACAACTGTCCGTTCTTCAGTAACTCCCGGGTGTACTTGTAGTAAAAGTTTTTCTGGTCCGTGGTCACGAGCAGATGCCTCTCCAATGCACTGTTGTTTTCTGGCGCACTTCATCGCGTTCCACCGTCCACTCTCCCGGCCAGGGAAAACCTTCACATCTTGATGTCGCTCGTCGCTCCATAGGCTCAGGCGCAGAAAATTGTGGTGACGGCGTGCCTCTCAGAGTGACTACCGGCAGCACCAGTCGGGATCCGATCTCTCCACCAAAATCTTCCGCAGCGGTGCCGTCGTCCTTGCGATAGGGAAGATATTCGAGGAGAGCAGGGAAATTTCTCGCCCGATTTTGCGCCCTCGCAGGCTGCGGAAAAAGGGACTCCGCGACTTAGATTCTTCCAGTCTCCGTGATTTTGTGATTGGGGAAGGGTTTTGCCTGCATCCGCTGGTGTCCCGCGGATTCATTTTCGGTCCTGGGAGCAGACTGCGAACTCGGCTTACGTCGCTTGAATCGCCAGATTCCTCATGCGGACTAAGTTATAGGCAGCCGCGGCAAAGGTGAAGACCCATCCCACCTTGAAGACCCCACGATGCCGAACCTTCCGCAACAGCGCGATCGTCTTCAGCCATCCGAAGCACTCCTCGATACGCTTCCTCTTCCTCTGACTGATGGCATATCCAGGGTGCTGCGTCGTGCGAGCATCAATCGCACTCCCACCGGGTCGCTCCAGATTTTGAGCCACGTGCGG
>JBKOUZ010000128.1:0-30095 GCA_046723715.1 Acidobacteriota bacterium
CTCTTCAACAACGCTAAGTACGGCGTCTTTGTCCTTGATCTCAAAACTGTATTGGGATGCCTTTTCGCTGCCATTATTGGGGTCGAATAGAGCCACCACTCTATCTCCGGGCGCCGTCGCCGCGCTTCTGAATTGATTTATGGAGTCGATTGCGAAGTTAGCCAAAACATCGTCAGCAGAGATGTAGACCATGATGGTCCAATTCACAGGTTTGTCACTCAGGGGATTGTTATTCATATGTTCCTCTCACTCGTGGATTGAAATTTATGGCCCAGGAAGGCAGAAAACGGCTCCGATCAGAGAGGGCGGAGTGTGTCATTGGCCACCTCCCAGAGACTAGAGTTCCGTTCGGAGTTCCATAGTCAAGTGATCCGAACTCGGAAAACATTTCAGACCTTCGCAACGCGGCGTTGCGCGGGGGTCAGTCTTGAAAAACCGGAATTTTTTTCGATTGGGAACCGTTGGAAAAGGTACGGCGCAAATCTTGCACCTTTGTCTTCACAAAATCAATGAAAACCTAGCGTCAAGGTCACCCGCCAGGAGCCGCTCCTAGCATTTTTGATGCTAGCTCTTCAAGCTATAGATTCCATGGTGTTTGGTGCGATTACGAGAGTCTGGCTCGCAATAATCAATCACAGTTGTGGTCAGATTCGGCTTTCTTTCGAAGAAAATTTGGGGCCCGGATACTTCAGGGCCGGCACTGAGGGGAGACTAGGCCATCAGTTTGGATCCCTCACTGCGGGATGGAACTTCGCACGAATGTACCGGATTCGGATTCCTAACTTTTTGTCCGCCACCCGGAGAAGCAATCCCGCCGTTCGGACGCTGCTCGCGATCACAGCGATAGCCGTTGTAAACCCTCGAGAGAAAGGCAGTACTAGAAGGCAGTACTAAGATCATGTCAGATTACGCAATGCTTACGTCGCAAAGTGACCTGCTCCCCTGTTTCGGCACAAAGCTGACTATAATTTTAGCGAAAGAAGTTGGATCCTGATGGTGGGCGCCTCTCGATTGCAAATTCTGCGCCACTGCTGGCAGAAATCAACAAAACCCCGAATTAAGTCTCCTCCGTGCTGATGCCGCCGCTAGCTGCCGGGCGAAATACTTCCTCAAGCTGTGCCATATGTGAGTAGACACTGTCTTATAAGTCCAGAACGGGGGGCTTGGCGCCGGTGAAGGAATTAGGATCCAATTTGGGTAGGGCTAGCCAGCCGACAATGAAAAAGTGCCGCGAGCCGCAGTTCCGGGCCACTTGGGAGCCACACCTTGATTCAAGACCCGATGCAGCTCCGCATGAGCCGAGTGTGGGACAGACGCTTGGCCACTATCGTCTGGTCGAACAAATCTCTGCAGGCGGTATGGGCGTAGTTTATCGCGCTCGCGACGAGCACCTGGACAGAGAAGTAGCGGTGAAGGTGCTGGCGGCTGCCAGTTACCACGATGCCGCCGCCTGTAGACGTTTCCATAACGAAGCGCTCATTCATTCAAAGCTCAATCACCCCAATATCATTTGCATTTACGATTTTGACAGCCAAGATGGTATCGACTTTCTGGTAATGGAATTCGTTACGGGCCAGACGCTCTCGGCACGGCTCGAGACCGGCCCAATGAAACAGGAAGAAGTACTCCATGTCGGCAAGCAAATCGTGGCCGCGGTGCAGGAGGCACATGACCACTGCATTATTCACCGCGACCTGAAACCGCAAAATGTGATGCTTATGGCCAAAGGGCAAGTGAAGGTCTACGATTTTGGATTGGCGAAGCTCGCTGCCCCAGCAGTGGACCCGGAGGCCACGATAGATCTGAGCCGTGATCTCGCAGTAATAGGAACATTGCCATACATGCCTCCGGAACAGCTGCTTGGAGAGCCAGCGGACTTTCGTAGTGATATCTATTCAGCCGGCGCAGTTCTATATGAGTTGGCGACGGGCCGCCGAGCATTTCCAGAGACGCAGGGGCCACGCCTCATAGATTCGATTCTGCATGAAATGCCGCGTTCGCTCAGCGCGCTGACATGCTCGGTGTCGCGCGCGTTCGAGGCGGTTGTATTGAAGTGCCTCGAGAAAGAACCGGCGCGCCGTTTCCAATCCGCCGCCGAGCTGAGGATGGAGTTGCAGATGTCTCGCTGCGACTAACTGCCATAGCAGTCGTTCGCATCTTTACGGTGTGGTTCGAAGCGAATCTGAAATGGCTTCATGTTCATGGCTGGGGACATAAATCCCCAGCTTACCCGGCCCAGGTTCTGGAAGGTGTTTCTAACACTACGTGTTTTGTCGCCGTCGCTGCTTCCAGCTGTTCTTGGGGTCCGAATTGGTTATTGGAAGGCCCGAGCAATCGTGCTTCGCTGACATTTCCGAGCCGATCTATCGGCTTACGGACAGGGTTGCCACGGGTGAGCTCACAGTATTCTTAGATTTCGTAAAGGCTTGTAGTAACCCCTCCAAAAACGAGAAAAAAACGTCGACTGCGTATCCCACGAGGAAAGCAATTGCTAATGGGGAAATGGAAGCGCCTTGTGTCATCACAAAGTTGAATAGACCTACAACCGCGCCGCCAATGCCGGCGATGAGAAAGCGGGCCCAGTGCGTTTTAGAGGAGGGGACGAATGTCAGAGTCCTGAGCTCTTCTTCGAAGATTCGCAGCAGATATGCGCACGTGCCCAGGAGGGCATACAAGATTGGTAGCAGGCAAGCTGTCACCGCCCCATAATAAATCGCTACAAGATCAACAATGTCTTGGCCGAACGACCGAACATCCTGCAAAGTGATAGTGAGGGCGTCCAACGCTTGGGGCATGTTTACCAATGGAATAGGCAGTTGGAACTTCGCTCTCATTATTTGCTGGTTCTCTGCTCTTTCTTGAGGGCTCGATTTGAGATTCCACCGATATTTTGCATATGGGTCGTGTTCTGTGTTCAGCACAAACCAGTTCAACCGCCTAGCTCGGGCATCAATTGCCCGCACAGTCGAGGCATACTGCTGGAGCTGAGTAAGAATTTCGCCCTGATTTAGGCCTGCAGGGAGCGCCGGTTTCTCTGGCGTTCCCGCCGTCGGCGCGTTGGGTGTCCCCAGTTCCGCACGCAGCTTTACAACGAGCTCGTTCGCGGTGGTGATGTCAGTACGGAGTGCATTTGAGATTGAAGACGACACAAAGCTCAAAACTGAAAATAAAACGATTGGGACCGTTAAGATACAGGTCCACCATCGAAAACTTCGGATCTCAGGATTGACCGAATTGCTGGACGATGCTCTTAAACTATCGGCGGTAATCGGCTTCAACTTGGCGGCCAGCGTAGATAATGCGGCTAGCAAGTTTCCTGCTCCAGGATAATTCCAATCGTGGCTGGGCGCGGCTTTTGCATTCAGAATGGCTGTCCGGGTGCTGTCATCAACTTCAATTCCCGTTTCCGCGGCGTACGTCAACAGCAACATGGCATCATCTAAGATGTTACGGAACTTTGGAAATCCATCTGAACCTGAAGGTCCACGTACTGGCTGGGGCAATTTCTCGCCTTGAACCTGGGTTGCGAGCGGTCCTGAGATATCATCCGACTTTACATCCAAAGGTGGACTTGTAGCGGCTGCCTGCGCCATTGTGTTGACCTCCGTATCGAAAGCTGCGGTTCGAGCTAGATTCTAAATTCTCAGTACAAAGAAAACGCCCCGGGTAGCGACGTGTTCATATTGTTGTGATGGAATCCTGGTCTCCAGGCGAACAGCAGTTAAACCATAGGAAACTCGCCTGCCGCCAATTTCTCCAAAATGTGATCAAACCATCGGGTTCTCCGTCGCGGGAGCGCTGCGGGCACGGTTGCATACTCCGGTGAATGAGGCGCGCCGCCGTGGGCGCCAGCCTCTTGGTCTGTTGGCCTACTTGTGCGCGTTCGTTCCGACAATAGGCAGAGGCCGTTTGGGAGAAGTGCGCGGATTTTCCATCGGATCAGCTGGCATGTCAACTGCAATCGTTATGTTGTTACGAAAATCGAACACCGTAGGTCACTGTTCGAGTCCAAGTGACGCAACGATCCATTTCGGAAGTCTACTCGGAGGGACGATTCGCGAGCCGAGTTTGCATTTACATGTTTGCATTCGTAGGCAGTGGACCTTGATGCGGCGGCCTTGCCAGGCCGTAAACATCGACGCGGCCCTCGTACGTAGGAACGATAATTCTCCCGTCCGCCACCACGGGCGGACAAAATTTACTGAATTTGAAACCGTTGCCAGGAATGTGATTGCTGTCCCAAAGCAGCTTAAGGCGAGGCGTGCCGTCGGCATTCGGATGGGCATCAAGTTTGGATGCATCATAGGCGCGAAGAATTCCGTGGACTACGAACTTGTTCGCGTCCCCTGCGATAGGGGCAAGCGCCCAAACAATTCCTGTAGCCGGGTTCTTGCCATTCGAGGAGACGGCCAGTATGCCACCCGGCATTCCACCCTTGCCGCCCAATCCTGCCGACGCGACTTCGGCACTCTTGGCGACAAATGTGACATTGCCCGATGCGTTGACGTTCCAGGCGCGCAGGCACTCGTTTTCTCCCCAGTTGAAGAGCATGGGGCCATTGGAGCCGTCCCAGAATACGGGGGAACAATGCTGATGGTGTGTCTTGCCGTCGAAAAGGTGATCGAGATTCGCAACCACAGAAGCGTCAATTCCGAAGCCGGGGAAATAAGTGAAAAAGATGGGAGGCGTCTTCAGACGTCGGAAGTCCGAGCCTTTTCCAAATTGGTTGGTGTCCTGCGGCAGGACATAGAGAACGCCGTCTTTGCCGGAGCCGACGATCAGGTCCAATCCCATCAAGAATAATGGACCCGCCGAGCCGAGGTCGTAATCCTGAAAATCATCGTCGCCGTGCGGGTTGCGATCATGATCGATGAAGGGTGTGAACCATGCGACGGGCTCGAGACGTCCCGGAGCGCCACCCGCTGGTGCCGTGTAATGGAGCTTGATGATGCTGTTCGGGAGGTCGGCGGGAGCGGGTGGAACAAGGTTGTCATGCTGATCCATGACGCCATAGTTGCCAGTCATCACGTATACGTCGCCGTTCTCGTCGGCGGCGGGGCCTTGTCCTCCCTGCCAAATTCCGCAACCCGTACCAGCAGGTGTCGTGCACCAGGCGGCAGTTTGCTTCAGGCTTGCAACATCGTACGCGAGTAGCCAGCCGTGGCTGGCGTCGTGTTCTTCATGCGTCATTCCGAAGCCGATGAACAAGACCAGTGATGACGGATTGCCCGTTTTCGTCAACAGGAGCGAGGCGCGCTGCTTTTGTTTCGAAGAGATGAATGTAGCGACGGGTTTCCCGGGAACTTTCTGCGCATCTGCGGTCGCTTCGATCTGAACTTTGCGCAGGTCCTTTCCTGTCTTCAGGTCGACCTCGTGCAGCTCATAAACCGCCTTATCCAGACTTCCATTGCTGCTGGTCCAGCAAACGACATACATCTTGTCGTTTTCGGGATCGAGAACGGGGGTGCTTAGGATTCCCCATCGCTGGTTGACACCCCACAGGTCGATTTCGGTTGCATGGGGAAATCCGTCATGCGGCTTCGGGTCCGGTGAGATCGGGGTTCCCAGATGCGTGGGAGTATGCCAGATCGGTTTTCCGTCATTCGCGTCGAAAGCCCACACATTATTCGCCATTGTGCACACATAAACAACGTCGTGGACCTTGCCATCGCTCATGTGCACGCCGGGAAGATAAAGTGGCTGCGCTTCGAGGCGAGGATCATCCTTCGGATGTGGTTCGTCCGCGAAATGCAGGCTTACCCTTTTCACCAGCAGGTTCGCGCCTACTTTTTTGGGAGTAAGAATTATTTCGCTCAGGTTGGCACCGCTACGTGCGGGACCGTAGGAGCGCGTCACAACCTGCATCGGACCTCCTCGAATGAGCGGTTCGTCTCCGTTCCGGTTAGAGAAAAAGAAGAATGAGGGCGGAGGAACCCTGCAGCTAGCCGGAACAACCGGCGCCGCCTGATCCTCGCGATCAGCAAGTCAGCGGATTCAAATGCAATGCGACAGAACAGCAGCGAGAAAAGAGCAACGCACGCGGCACACAACGCAGCTCTGCCAAGGCCGCCGATGCGCGTGCCTGCGATGAAATTGTCGAGGCTGAACAAAACGGCGACGGCGCCACTTGTTATTCGAGGGTGATTCGGAGTTGATCTGACCACGAATATCAAACAAAGGATGGAGCCCGCCAGCAGAATCAAGTCTGGAGGTGGCTTCATTGCAGCGGCTGTCGAGTTGCGCAAAACAGACCCGAGCAGTAGGGCAGTGCCATCGGCGAGTCCCATCGTGCAGCACAGGTGATTAAGGTCCCGGCGACTCACGCCGCAAAGGCGCAGGAAAGCGGCAGCCACGGCGCTGTCCGCGGACAAAAAGAGTGTGATAAGCATACGTGGTCCTGTTCGGGATTGATTTGTTTAGGCGAACCCCACTCATGCCGGTATAAGACCACGAGCGCGCTTCGCTACTGTCCCAATGCGTACTTGACCAGATCTTTCAAGAAGAAATCCCGTTTGTTGGTGATCGTCGGGCGCCAACTGGGATCCTGCTCGAGCAACGAATCGTTATCGCCGAACATCATTCCGAGGAAGACTTCAGCGACGATTCGTCCACCCACTGGTCCGAGTTGTGGGGTGGTTATTTTCTTTTTATCGGTGACCGGAATGTCCACTGTGGTCTGGTTCCAGAATGCCTCTGCCAGGATGTACGTCCACAGAGGGCACTTGCCTTGAAATGGTTTCAATTCCTTGATGGCGCCGATGCTGCCTTTCTGATCTGGATCATCGCCGGTGTTGTCTGGTTTATCGACCGCTTTGCCGATGATGATTCTGTCGTCGGGTATCGGTGTGACTCCCATGGCCCGCGCGATGTCCTGGCCACTAGGCAATCCTAGTTCGAAGCTGCGGATTAGGTTTCGCTGCGGAAGAGAAGGCGGCGCGTCGGCAACCACGGTGCTCGGCAGCTGGGATAATGGGTTTACCAGGGACGTGTCGATGCGGTAAGCGAATTGAAGCCTCTTTTTCGTGTTCGCATCAGTCTCCTTGTCGGTGCCATACGAACGTTTATCGATGTCAATGAACCGGCCCCAGTCAATTCCTCGATTCGCCTTCATCTTTTGAAAACCTGTCAGGCCTTCCGGGAAGTTGGGCGGAAGCGGGAAGATTGGCAGAATCGTGGTGTCGTCGTCATTGAGCCGATAACCAGGACGTACCATCGAGTGCCCGAGTCGATAGGCCGCAACCGAGAACTCCACCGGCATGAAGGGCTCGTGTCTCCAGTGATAGAACTTAAGGTTTTCTTTTTCGTACTTGTCGTGGGTCTTCAACTCATTAAGCACAGATGTGCTCACAATGCGCGGGAGGAAATCGTTCAGTATCACCCACTGATAATGGAAGCGAACGATCTTCTGAATTTCCAGAAAGTCCAGGCCCGGGTTGTCATCCACAACGCGGTTGTGAAACCGCAGCAACAGAGCCTGAAACTGGGAAACGATGCTGTTCTCATCATTCCTCGGATCTGCAATCAACGCGCGGCTTGGAGTCGCATTGTTGCGGGGTAGATCTGGTGCTCCGTTATCGAGGAGTTCCCCTAACAAAAACTTTGGGCCGTTATCATACATGTACGGCTGGTCGTTCGGGCCTCGCCCATAAACGTTGTCTAAATCAAACGCGGGAGTACGAAAGTCGGTCAGCGCATCAGGGTCGCTGTGCTTCATCAGCGTTGTCATCGGATCGAACGTGAGGTCGTGATCTATAAACTGCCCAAAATACGTGTAGAGAGCCGGGATGCCGCTCTCTTCCGGATCGGCTCCGTCTTTCGGCTCATCGAGCTTCGCGGTCATCAGCGCTCCAAGCGTCATCAAGGCCGCTCGGCTGTCAGCATCGGTCCGCCCATAGTGCGCTGCCGGAAGCGAGCGGAACATGCGCCCGAAGCGTCCTTGATAGTTGGGTGACGCCGGGGTGCGGCTCAGCCCTCGCAACGGTTTGCCGTGATGCGAATGCATGAGCGTCCAGACGGCGTTCTCCTCAGATGCCCTTGTGGGTCTGTCGACAATTGCTAAGGAACTCATAACTGCCTCCGTTCGGTCGAGTAAATTTTGAAATTGATCCCTTCGACGATGGTGGCGAATGGTTGAGTATCCGAGGCGAGAACCACACCTGCGAAGCACGCGCAGAAATTCGCCCCAGCGTTGCGTTTCTGAGTTATCGGGGGCCCAAATGCGTGGGGAAAGAACAACGTCCTAAGGTTCGCACGAGTGTAGCGGAGTCGCTACGAACATTTTAGAAGAGTCACATCTGTTACGAAATACGGACGGCGACGACTTTTGGTGCGGAGTGGTATGGACGAAGCTCTAGGAATTGCTTTGTTTTTAGGTTACACAACAAAACTCTTAAAGTCTCGCGTCGGCCCGGGTGAAAGCGGAGACCGCGAACCATGCCAATTCCCGACCTGATTTTGTTACGAATTTCGAACACCTTGCAACGTCTCCAAGCCACTGCGGAGCGCTGGTTGTACTGCCTCGCTTCATGCTCTGCTAGAGACTGCTTATGCTTTTAGCCACTTATCTAACCAATCAAGTGCATCTGCTTGCATCTTCTTATCGAACTTGTGATGGCCTGGATAATAAGAAACTTTCAGATTACGTTGGGCTCCAGCTTTCTGGTAGACAGCATGCAGCATACGTTCTGCAACTCTCATTTCAGCCGGAGTATATAGGTCATCATTCTCGTCATTGAGCACAAATGCGGGTTGTGGCACTCGTAATCCGATTATTTCCGGGAAATCCAGTTCGTTTGGAAGGAGAGGTACATAAGCTATCCATGTATGGGTGAAAGATTTGTTCAGAACTGGAGGGAAATTGAGGATAAACTCTCCGATTTGGCTCAGTGATGGTTATTACCGGGGTTATCTCGCCACCTCGCCCCGTGAACATGCGAAAACTTGTGTTCAGAAGGCGCGAGGCAACAAGCTGAGCACGTTCTCTGGGGATATTAATGTCGTTGAGTTGAAGCATCCTGCCCGGGCAGGTCTTCCTACCCGCTTGGTACGAGGGTTTGACAGTACCCATAATGAGTCAATGTATGGCGCATGGTGGATAGATTACCAACTTTTCGAGCGTTTCCGGCGAGCGACCTCGACCTTGGCTCGTTCCTTTCGCGAGCAGAAAATCCGAGCGCTTATGCGAGCGCGTTCCGCTGTTCCTTATGACTTCAAGAACATGGCGGGAATCTCGGAGCTAAATCTGCCGGTCGGATCGAGAACGCCGGCGATTGTAGGCAATGCTCACTATCAGCCATTCGTGGCAGATGCAGATTGTAAGGAGTACGTTCCGAATGTGCTCTGGATCGGGGGTGATAGGCAGTTCTATATTTGTGTTCGCGACCTTAGCTGGATAAGACACCTTTCTGTGTCGGCCGGAGTTGCGTGAATGGATAAGCAATCGCCTTGCTGCTCATCTGTGTTGAGCCACTGGCGCACTGAAGTTGTCGCTGCTCCGGCAGCGCTTACAGCAACGTCTGAGTATACGAAACGCTAGTCCTCACCAAATCAATCAATTCAAGGGACCACCGATATTTCGGCTTTCCAAGTCCGCAAGAGGATTGTCGAAGTCGAACCCGAACAGCCGAGGATTCTCTCCGATCACGGCTGCCGAGATAATGTAGAAAACGTAGTCGTAAGTTTCTCTCGGAATGCGCTCCCGGTGATTCGCTAGCAGGCGCCAGAAATTGCGTTCTCGTGGGTTAGCAGGCATGCTTCTTACCAGAGGGAGCACCTGGCTCTCTCCCCAGTTGTAGCACGCCATTACGAGAACGCCGGACGCCTGCGCGTCAGTTGAGTAGAGGTCTTTGAGATATTTCGCCGCGGCCTTCGTGGCCTTCTCATATTGATCCCGCTCGTCTGAGGGATCTGGACGACGAAGATCGAGTAGCGGACCAACCCTCAGACCGTACTTGACCGCAGTTTCCGGCACAAACTGCCACATGCCCTTGGCGATTCCTTTACGCGTCATTGGGCCGCTCACATATGGATCGAAATTGCTTTCCTGGAGTGCCAGATAAAAAAATTGCGGCGGGAGCCCTTGTGATAGGAGTTCGTGAGTGATGGTTCTAGCGTAACCTTTCTGTTGAGCAATGCGGATCGCTGTGGCTAGCCGATCTGAGTGCTGCCAGTAACCGATATACTTGTTCACTTCGGCTTCGAAATCTGGCGGCATGTTTAATTCGCATTCGCCGAAGACCCGCGATATGCGCAGGATGATTCGCTGCTGTTCGGTCAATTTGCCGGCATACACGTGCAAAGATGAGAGATATTGGTCGTAAGCGTGCTCCACCCGACGCCGCTGATCTGACTCTTTCTGAACCATCTGTCTTTGCGCTGGGCTGCCCGACATCTCCACTCTTCTTTCCAGGTTTGCGATGTCGAGATCAAGGGATTTCATCGTATAGAAGAGGTCTTCCGCCAGCGCCCGTTGTTTTTGCAGTTGTTGCCACTCATAGATTCCGTACCCTAACCCGCAAAAGGCAAGCAGACCGACGGCAGTCATCATTCGCGCATAGCGCCGTTTCTGTTGCGTTTGGACAGCCGCAAAAGCACGGCGGACGTAGAGAGTGTGCTCGCTGGCTGGTATATTCTCACCAGAATTACTGAAATAGTGGTTCACGTACTTACGGAGTATGGTGCCGCTGCCAGGATCTCTCTTTTTGAGCTCGGCTCCCAAGTCAGGCTGCGACGGCTCAGAGACAGAATCTTTGGCGGAAACCCGGACGGGTTCAGATTGCGACGAAATTTCGGGTTGGAAGAAAAGCTCGGGTCCTTCAATTCCCAACCGGATGGTCAGCGCTTTCTTGATAGGCACTCGGTCGACTCGGTGCCCATCGAGGAAAATTCCGTTGCTGCTGTTACGGTCGTGAATCCACCAAGTGCCGTTTTCGAACCGTACTTCGGCGTGCACTCGGCTGACATAGTCATTTTGAATGCAGAATTCGCACTCGTCCACACGACCAATGCGGAAAGGTTTCGCGAACAAAGTGAAATGTGGACGTACGCCTTTTGCGGCAAGGGTTACCTTTAGCGGGGGTGATGTTTCTGTAGCCGCGCTCGAACTGGGCGCCCTCATGGGGCGTTAGTTTATAACGGAGTTGGTCAAGCATAAAGCAGTCAAGCATAAAGCAGCTTTGAGCGTCCGTCCGTAAAGAATTCCAATATGCTCGACTCGACCGAGCGAGTCAGCAAGATTCGGCAAAAGCCGGCACATTCTTCATTTAAATTCATTTCTTGATTTTGAGTTTCGGTGTATATTGTTGCCCTCTCGGATTCAGAGCTCTTCCTTCCCTCTGGGCGTGGGGCCGAGAGAGCAGTGACCCGTCGGGCCGAACCGAATGGGATAAAGCGGATCACCGCCGTTTTTTCACTTTCAAATCAGAATGGGTAAGCCGCATTCTTGTGCTTGCGGCTGGGCTGGGCATTGGTCTATGGCAGCATCTCGGATCGCGGGCCGGTACGAACTCAAAGAACAATTGGGCGAGGGCGGAATGGGGATCGTCTGGCGTGCCCTCGACATCAAGACGGGAAGTGCCGTCGCGATCAAGCTCATGAAGGATGTCTCCGATCCGGTGGCGGTCGATCTCTTCGCTAAGGAATGGAAAGCGCTGGCGGAGATTTCACATCCCAACATCGTCGAAGTGCGGGATGTAGACGTCATTGAAGAGAATCGCCAGCGAAAACCGTTCTTCGTGATGCCGCTCTTACGCGGGGCTACGCTTGCCGATTTGATCGCCAGTGCCAGCGCACGCCTGACTCTAGAGCGAATCGTAGAAATTGCCACACACGTGTGTCGTGGACTGCAGGCGGCTCACCAGCGCGGATTGGTTCATCGCGATTTGAAGCCCAGCAATATCTTCGTCATGGATGACGATACGGCGAAGATCATAGACTTCGGAGTTGTTCACCTTGCCGGCTCGAAATCTATCACTGGACAGAAGGGTACGTTCCAGTACATGTCGCCGGAGCAGGCGCAGTTGAAGGAGATCACTCCCGCTTCGGACTTGTTCTCGATGGGAGTCATTCTTTACGAAGCGCTGACCCGGCGTAAGCCGTTCGCCCGAAAAACCGTTGACGAGACGATGGATGCGGTCATCAATTACATGCCACCACCGGTTTCGGAGCTTTATCCCAGCATCAACCAGTCAGTCAGCAAGGTAGTGCACAAGTGCCTTGCCAAGAAGCCGATCCATCGCTTCACCAGCGCGCGTGAGTTGGCCGAAACCCTACAGAAAGCTGCGCGCAACGAACCGGTGTTTGATTCCAGCAAAATTGAGCCGCGAATCGAACGGGCCAAAACTGCCTTCAAGAACGGTGATGAAGCGTTCGCTTCGGAAATCTTGGGTGAACTGGAATCGGAAGGGCAACTCGATCCGCGGATCACAGTTTTGCGGATGCAGATCGATGTAACCATCAAGCAGAAGAAAATCCGGCAGCTCCTGGAGAGTGCCCGAGCCCGGATGGAGCAGGACGAAATCGCATTGGCCCTGGACAAAGTTCGCGAAGTACTCGAATTGGACCCACAGAATGCCGAAGCCGCCAGTATGCGGGACTCGATCGAGAAGCAACGCAGCGAAGCGCAAATCACCAAATGGATGGATTTGGCCGAGACGCATTTGGAGAACCGAGATTTTTCGGCGGCACGGCACGCCGTGCAAGAAGTGCTGGCAATTCGTCGGGCAGACACCAGAGCTCTCGATTTGCTGGAGAAAATCGAATCGACTGAAGCCGATGCCAAACGGATCCGTGACCAGAAGGAGCAGCTCTATAGCTCGGCCTTGCGTGCCTACCAAGACGGAGAAATCAATTCGGCGCTCAGTAAGTTAGACCGTTTGTTTTCCGTAGCGCGGGCCAATCCCAACGCGACGGTGCCCGAGCGGGAAGCTGTTTACCAAAGCTTTTACAAAGAGGTCCGCTCCGAGCGGGACAGCGTCAGAAGCGCCTTAGAGGATGCGCACAGGCAATTCAGCGAGAAGAATTTTTTGGGCGCAATGGCAGTATGCCGCCAACTACTGACCAAATATCCGAATGACGGCACGTTTCAGGCGTTGAAAATTCGGATCGAGGATGCAGAGCGGCAGGAGCTTTCGTCTTACATAGCCGCGGTCACGAAACGCCTGGAGGAAGAGCCGGATCTAGATCGCCGCGTCAACATCGTACGCGAAGCAAGCGAACGCTTTCCGAATGAGACACAGTTTGGGCAACAGCTGAAACTCATCCGAGAGCGCCGCGACCTCGTAAACGCGATTGTAGCTAAGGCCCGGCAGCTTGAAGAGCGCGGTCAATACGCCGAGGCTATCAACCAATGGGACACCCTACGCAACATTCATCCGCAATATTCGGGCATTGCATTTGAGCTGGAACAGTGCAAGAAAAAGCGCGACCGCCAAGCACGCGAGGAAGAGCATGCCAGGCTCGTAGAAGAGATCGACGGCTTGATGGAGAGCAGGGCATACGCAAAGGCGATTGAATGTGCGGTGGCGGCGCTCAGAGATTTCCCCAATGACGCCGAATTGTCGGGGTTGCGCACTCTTGCTGAGCAGGCTCTAGAGCGCACCAGGGAATCGCGTCGTCTGTTTGAAGAAGGGCAAGATGCGCTGGCGCAAAAAGATCTCGTACGCGCTACAGAGTTACTGCGCGGCAGTCTCAATCTCGATCCCCGTGGACCCGGACTGCGCGATGCAGTTGTCAACGTGCTTACAGAGCGGGCTCGCACCTTGGCTGACGAGAACTGGCAGGAAGCAGAACCGCTATACGAGGAAGCTTGCACGCTTGATTCGAGCCACCCGGCAGTACGAGCGCTGCGTTCCAGCATCAGCGAGGCAAAGCGGCAAAGCGTAGTCGGTCAGTGCTTGACCGAATGCCGTTCACTGGTCGCTGCAGGAAAAGCAGAAGAGGCGGTCGGACGGATCCGGGCAGCGCGCCAGGACTATCCCAATGACCTGCGTCTCGAGCAATTCGAAGCCACCCTTCTGAAGGAAGTGAAAGACGTCTTTCAGGCAGCGGAACGAGTCAAGGACCGCGTGGCTTTGGGCGAGAACCGGCGCATGCTGGAACAGAACCCCAATCTCGAAAGTTTGAGGGACGTTCTTCAGCACTCGATTGCAATCAAGGCGAAGTATCCAGACGACGCCGAAATCGGCCAAACGGTCGCCGATATCGAATTAAAGGTCAAACATGCTGCGAAGGTCGACGATCTTAGTGAACTCCTCCGCATGGAAACCGCACTGACTGGTACCGACGGGCGCGTGGTTGGTGGGAAACGGAACTCGAGCAAAGCGGTCCTTATCGAGGAGAAGAAAGGACCGATACTCGTCGGAGAGAAGACAAGAGTATTCGAAATACCGGAGCCAAGACGGAGAGAAAAGAAAAAGGGTTTTGCGTTCGTCGAAGCCAAGGTTAAAGCCGCGCAGCTTTGGCGTCAAGGCTTGCTATCACTGGGGCCAGCAAGAAAATTATTATCTGCGAGACTGTTGCTCCTATCCGCCGCCTTCGTGTTAGTGGCCGCGATCGGTTACGTTGTCCTTCGGCGTGTGCCTGGAACTCCTCCTCTAGCGAAGGAGGCCATCGTAATCACAACTGATCCAGCGGACAGCGTTGTCACAAGTGATGGAAAGGCAATTTTAGACGGCAAGGCTCTCGCGGGCACCGTTATTGATGTCAGTCATCTTGGTTACAAAAGCAAGCAAATACAATTGCGTCAGGAAAGCGATGGCAAGGTCACGCTCGTACCAGAAGCCGTGCGACTATCGATCCACACCCCTGAAGCGCAGGGAAGCGTTGAGCTCGATGGAAAGAGAGTGGCTGACCTCATCGAAGGTGCTCTGGACGACTATGCACTTCCTACGGATGGAGCCTCACACAAGCTGACGGTTGCTGCGCAGGGCCGGAACATATTCGCCATCGCAATGCAGGCAGCGCCCGCAGCGCAGCCGAAAATCACAACCCTCGAAGGCGAAGACTTATTTGTTGTGACGAGCCTGGGAAATCAGGCGACCTGGTATGGGGACAGTCAAATCAAAAACCCGCGTATTGGCGATCGGAGGGTTGCACTGAGTCCCTCTGGTGCCGCACTCACGTTGAGCGAACAGAATCACCAACTTTACTTTGGGCAGAGTAAGGACGAGGGAAGTTTCGCGGTTGAGATTTCCAATGCGCCGGCCTTGGCGATTCAGTCCCTGAAAGCCGAGGGGCAGGTCTTCATTGCTGCAAACGTGGATACCGCAAAGTTGACAGTTGATGGCTCGCTGATACCTGGCAAGCGCCGGTGGATGGTCCGAAAACCTCCCGGCGCACACAGTTTCCAGCTTTCGGCCGATGGCTATGAAAGTCAGGTCTGGACGCTCAACATGCAACGCGGACGAGCGCCCAACAAGATAGTTGAACTCGTGGCCAAAGTGTCGCCTATTGTCCCGGCAGCGCTCGTCATTACGGGTGGGACACCTGGAGCCAACGTTGTTATCGATGGCAAGAACGTGGGGGACCTGGACTCAAACGGCAATCTCCAAGTTCCGAAGATTCTCAATCCTGGTTCCCACCACGTCGCTTTTTCGAAATCGGGTTTCGAATTACAAACTCGAGAGATCTTTGTGAACCCAACTGCCCCGGGTAAGGTACTTGCTGACGCAATGATTTCAAGCCCGATTCTGAGCGCCTCCAGAGCCCCGGTTGTCTTTCAGGTCAATCCAAAGGATGCCATTGTCAGATATCGTCGCGCGGGCGATGCGCAGTATCAGGTTGTAAGTCCCGGGCAGAATATTTCACTCTTGCCCGGCGATTACGAAGTGATGGCGGAGGCAGCAGGACATCAACGCGCGACCAAGGCAATCACTGTTGGCAGGGAAGCCTTGTCCGTTTCTCTGAGTCTTCCTGCTGTTCCAGGCTACGAACTGGCGGACTTAAATCAGATCGAGCGCCAAGGTGAGTGGTTCAAAGCGAAAGAGGCAGGACAACTTGTGTACCTGAAGTCCGGGATCTTGAGTCTGGGTCTTTATTTCCAGCGCCCGGGCAAAACGCTATTTTGGGACAAGAAGAAGGTGGAGTGGCAGATTGAAGACCTAGTGCATCACGCGCGGGTTCAGTACGTACTCGATATGGGTGGGAAGCTTGTTCGTAAGCTGATTGTTGGGCCGGAGACTTACAGTTCCGTTGAAGCAAGAGTCGAAGCCCAGGCAAGCGCTCGGCCAGGGATAGTTTCCATACATATTCGTTTAGAAGGGGGAAGAGTTCGGGTCACGAACGATAGTGGTCACGTTCTGGATGATTTTACCGCGCCAGGGCAAGATTTTTCCAAAAGCAGAATCGGAATGCGAACCGATTCCTTGTTCATCGTCAGGAGCGAGTGAGCCATGAGTGTAGCCACCATACGGCCGGTCTTACCGCAAGAGCCAGAGGCAGCTGATAAGCCAACTCCGAAACTGGAACGGCTGGCGCTGTTGTACGAAGGAATTTTGACGGCGACGGTCCGGGTGCAAACGGCTCGCCAACAAGTGCAGGACCCTGAAAACTTCCGCACGCGCATGAAGCAGGCATTGCGAGAAATTGGAGCAACGGCGGCGCGCAAAGGGTATTCCGCAGAAGACGTACAGGAGGCGAACTTCGCGGTAGTGGCCTTTCTGGATGAGACGGTGTTGACGTGCGATCCTTCCGCCGCGGAGTGGGCGCAGAAAAGTCTGGGCGAGGAATTATTCGGACAGCGCTCGGCAGGAGAGGTCTTTTTCAAGCGGCTTGAGACCCTGCGAGCGAATCGCGATTCGCAGAGCCTTGCGGAGGTGCTCGAAGTGTACTACCTGTGCCTGCTGCTGGGGTACGAAGGGAAGTTTGCCGGCGGCTCGAAAGCGGAGCTTCAACTACTGATGTCCAACCTGCGGGACAGAATGGAGAGAATTTTTGGACGTAATCCGGAATTTTCTCCAGATGGTGCCCTTCCGCCAGAACAATGGGTGCCAATTTCTCCTCCCGCTAATCCGCTGGATCGGCAAGTGCGGCTCTTCGCCCTAGCAGCATTGGTATTGGCAGTGTTGTCTTTCATTGGTTTCTCTATGCAGTTGGGATCGAAATCTGCGGATATTCAGCATGCGATTCACGAAAGGCTGGTCGCCAGGTAAGCAGCCATGATGAGCCTCAGCAGAATATTCGGGTTGATGTTGCTGTTCTTCTTCTTCGAAGCGGTGGTCGCGGTAGTGGCGACGTTCGCGTATCCCGAAGTGAATGTATTCGTCGCATGCATCGCGATGACCGCTCTCGCGCTAGCCGTATGGGCAGTGTTCGCACTCGTGACTCGTGTGTTGACACGGCCGCGTGTCCCTCAACTTGCACCCGCACCGAAAACACTGATTCCCGTAGCTGCTCGCCCTGCATTCGGCGACGACAGCTTTAGTCAGGAGCTTGGTTCTCTGATCGCCGAGGCCAATCGACGACTGGCAGGCTCCATGCCTACCAATGCACGAGGAGAAGCGCCGAGTGTGGCTACGCTTCCTCTTTATATCGTAGTCGGAGGGGAGGGAGCGGGGAAGACAAGCGCGATCTTGAACTCGGGGCTGGAGCCGCAATTGCTGGCGGGCGAAGCCACTCGTGAAGGTGCCATCATTCCTACCCGGCTCTGCAATCTCTGGTTCGCTCAGGGAGTAGTCTTTGCCGACATTTCCGGACGCATTCTGACTCAGGAATCAGAAAACTGGGAGCGGGCACTGCGTGTGTTCAGCCAGTCCACGCGCATCCCACGATGGCGCCGAATGCTCTTTGGGAGAACGAGGGAGACGAACTTCAGAGGGTTCGTGCTGGTCTGCGATGCCTCGCCATTTGTGAGGGCAAATGATGCACAACGAACCGCGGCGTTTGCGCGAACCTTGAGCGATCGCTTACGAGCGGGCGCGTCTGTTCTCCGCCGGGAGTTTCCTGTATATGTGCTCTTCAGCAAGTGTGATGGCGTGCAGTACTTCTCTGAGTTCTTTTCACATCTCAGCGAACCAGAGACGCGGCGCCTCATGGGTGCCACCCTGCCGCTACTTAATGTGCGAAACGACAGCGCCGATATCTATGCGGATCGGGAAGGCAAGCGCCTTACGGAATACTTCAATCGTCTTTACATGTCATTGGCGGAGAAGCGGCTCGTATTCCTTGCCCGCGAGGAAGAGACAAAAAAGAAATCAGCGGCATACGAATTTCCCAGGGAGTTAAAGAAGATCCGCGGAGACGTCGTGCAATTTCTGCTGGATGTCTTTCGCCCCAATCCTTTCCAGCCGGGACCGCGGCTCCGAGGATTTTATTTTTCGGGACAACGCTGGGTGGCAAGGAACCTAAGCGCATTGGGCGAAGGCACGATGATGGGTTTCACCGTCATACCCAAGCGCGCGGACGCGACCGTGCTGTTTGGGACTAAACCTGCCGCGATTCCTGCACGCTCGGCGATCGCTTCCGGAGCCGTGGCGAGGTGGATGTTCTTGACTGATGTTTTCAACAACATCATCCTAAAGGACCGTTCGCGCTATGTTGCGCCTCGGGTGAACACGCGAGACCAGGAATACCGCAATTTCGCGCTAGCTGGAGTCGGGGCACTGTTGTTGCTCGCTTGCCTGTTGTGGGCGAACTCGTGGCGTCATAATCGGGATTTGCTGAATCGGATGGAAAGTGCCGTGGAAGGAGTCCATGTCTATCGCTCCGATGCCAGTTCGTACGAGGGAGCTCTAGCAGATCTGGACTCGATGCGATCTCCCCTGACCACTCTTCTACAGTATGAGCGAAACGGTCCGCCGTTGTCCTATCGCTGGGGTCTGTATGTGGGGAATGACCTTGTTGATTCTGTGTCGGGGCTCTACTTCGATCGCTTCCGAAGTGTATTCATCAGTCCGCTGTTGGCGTCACTGACTAGCCGCTTTCTCCAGTTGGATTCGAACGCGCCTGTTGACGACGACATCTATACCGCTTTAAAAGCGTACCGGATGGTTACGTCGGGGCAGTGCAAACCGGAGGCCGAATTCCTTGGCAACTCCCTGATTCCGATATGGGCCGATTCGGTGCAACTAGCTCCATCCGGAGCTGGCGCTCTGGCGAGCCAGCAAATGCAGTTCTACATTTCTGAGTTGCTGCTCCGGAACCCGTATGAACGAAGCATTTCCGAAAACAGTGCGGCGGTAGCGCACGCGCAGCAATATCTGCGCGAGTTCAACGGCCCAGACAAAATCCTCAGGGCTCTCGTCGAGCAGATCAATCACGAACGTGTCGGTGATGCCCTAAGCAACTACGTAATGAATTATGGAAGTGTCTTAACCGGCCCGAGCACGGTTGACGCCGCTTACACGCGCGATGGATGGAACACTATGATGGCCAACATCCGCGAGCACAAATTGGTAACGGCTGGGGAACCCTGCGTTTTAGGGAAGGAGCCTGGTTCCGGCGACTTCGGTTTCGGTCAGCAAAACGAACGCGACGTGCAGGAACTTTACATCAAGAATTACATCCGGCGCTGGGAATCGTTTCTCGGTGCGCATCATGTTGAACCATTTCGCAATAGCTCTGATGCCGCACAGAAACTGAAGGTCCTCGCCGACAACAATCGCTCTCCTTTGTTGGGGCTCGTTTATATGGCCGCGCACAATACGGACTTGGTAACGACCACTGGAGAGTCCACAACTCAGGTCATCAAAGATGCGGCGAAGCAGAAATTTAACCAGAAAATCGCCGGAATACTTGGAAAATCAGTCGCAGCAAAAGTGTCCAACCAGGCAGACATAGTATCCACGTCCGCAGGCGCGGGCCCGGGTGATGTAGTGCACGCCTTCGACCCCCTGCGGGTCGTTACTGATCCTGCTAACCGCGAGAAATGGCTTAATTCTAATAATCAGCCTTATATGCAGGCGTTGGACGAACTGGGCAATGCGATGACTTCGATGCCAAGCCGGATCGATCCCAAAGATCAGGCGAATCAGCAAGCGGTAGATCGCGCAAACAGAGCTTTGGAAGCTGCGATCGCTGCTCACCATGCTCTCGGGGCCACGATTCCCAACACGGCTTCGGGAGTTGATGTGGATGTGAAAGCCCTGCTGCTGGAGCCGATCACCTACGCGGGCAGGGTAATTAAGGGAACACCGCTGGTCCCACCACCGCCTCCACCGCCGGATCTCACGATTCCGATCCGTGCAGGTGTGAATGCTTCGGCCAAAAATCTCTGCAGCAGTTTGGATAGTCTCCGGACGAAATATCCTTTCAACTCCGGCAGCAGTCAGGAAACTTCGCTGCAAGAGCTCGCAGCGATGTTCGCCCCTCCCAACGGATCTCTCCTACAGTTCTCGCAGTCTTCGGACGTGAGCAAGGCTTACCTCCGCCAAGGACATGTCTGGACGCAGAATCCATCGTTCCCCGGCACCTTCTCGACATCGTTCCTGGCTTCGTTAAATGATCTCAGCTCGTTTGAGGATGCTATCTACGCCGATGGTGCGCCGAGCGCGCATTTCGATTACACAATCACGCTCGGCGGAACAGGCCGGGCGCTCGTTGAATTGGATATCGACGGACATGTCCTCGTGTACAACCCGAAAAAAGGACCAGCAACCGCGCGGCTCGTCTGGCCCCCCGTGACGAATGCTCCCACACGCCTAACCATCAAAGCGGGACAGACATTGACGAATCAGTATCCCGGACTGTGGAGCTTGTTCCGTCTGCTCGATACAGCTGACAAACAGGAGGGCGGACTTTTCGTGTTCAGCACTATTCAGATTTCCAACGGAGGTAACAGAAACACTTTGCAAGACAACAAAGGCAATCCTGTCACCGTGCAGATTCGAGTGGATACTCCGGCCGCGGCTGCCTTCACCAAGGGGTATTTTGGGAAATTGCGTTGTGAAAACTTCGCCGGATGGGCACTCCGGTGAGAACCATCAATCCGGCCTATCAGGACCGAGCTATGCGGGTAAACGAAATATTGTCATTGCCTCAAAACTTGTGCTACCATGCCCGCCAAGTTCGTCACTTCTTGGGCCCCTACTCGCTGTCTTCCTTGGGAGTTACAACATGCCAAAAGAAAGCCTGCAGAAAAAAATAGGGCGGGTCCGTCCGCCTCGCGTCCAGATTACCTATGACGTTGAAACCGGCGGAGCCATCGAAAAGAAGGAATTGCCTTTCGTTGTTGGCGTGCTCGCCGATCTTTCGGGGCAGCCAGACAAACCGTTGCTCACAATTAAGGATCGTAAGTTCGTCGAAATTGATCGGGATAACTTCGACAAGGTGCTTGCCAAAATGGAGCCCCGGCTTGCATTTAAGGTCGATAATAAGTTGAGCAATGACGACACCAAGCTGGGAGTCGAGCTCAGGTTTTCAAACATGGAAGATTTCGAGCCGCAGAACGTGGTGGATCAGGTGGAACCACTGCGTAAGTTGATCGAATTGCGACGGAAGCTGTCGAATCTGCGCAGTAGCCTTTATGGAAACGACAAATTAGACAAAATGCTGCAGCAGATACTCAACGACGATCAGGAACTGAATAAGTTGTGCAACGAAGTCGGTCTGCCAGATAGCGGCTCGGGAAAGGGGAATTAACATGGCTGAAGCAGCGAAACCGTTAGCGGCTGTTGCTACCGTTGCTGAAGAAGGTAGCCTTCTCGACAAGATTTTGAAGGAGGGACGCCTCGCTCCTACCGAAGAGGAGCGAGAAACGGCCAAGCAGTGGGTAGAAGCGTTAGTCGAGCAGGTCGTAACTAAAGAGATGAAGGTGTCGCCCGATACTGAAGCGATGCTTAATGCCCGCATCGCGGCAATTGACCAGGCTCTGACCAACCAACTCAATGAAATCATGCACGCCGAGGCCTTCCAAAGGCTCGAAGCCGCCTGGCGTGGCCTTAAGTATTTCGTCTTCCAGACGGAAACCTCGACCATGCTGAAGATCAAGGTCTTCAATATCTCGAAAGGAGATCTATTGAAAGACCTTCGCAAAGCCTCCGAATTCGATCAGAGTGCGATGTTCAAAAAAATCCACGACGAAGGGTTTGGCGTGCTGGGCGGTGCCCCGTTTGGTGCCCTCGTAGGAGACTATGAATTTGGACGCCATCCGGATGACCTGGAGGTCCTCGAAAAGATGTCGAACATCGCAGCTGCGGCGCACGCGCCTTTGCTCGCGGCGGCGAGTCCGAAGCTGTTCAATTGGGACAGTTTCACCGAGTTGGCTGGTCCCCGTGACTTGGCCAAGATCTTCGACAATGACGCCTACATTCGCTGGAAGTCCTTCCGTGAGAGTGAAGATTCGCGCTACGTCGGGCTCGTGCTGCCGCATGTCTTAGCCCGACTTCCTTACGGCAAGGAAACTGCTCCGGTCGAAGCATTCGATTTCGAAGAGAACGTGGATGGCAGGGACCATAGCAAGTACCTATGGACCAACGCTGCCTATGCTTTTGCAGCGCGCTTGACGGACGCCTTCGCACGTTACGAGTGGTGTGCCGCAATTCGCGGGGTTGAAGGCGGCGGGCTTGTGGAGGGTCTTCCTGCGCACACTTTCACCACCGATGAGGGCGATATTGCCGTAAAGTGTCCAACGGAGATAGCCATTACGGATCGCCGCGAAAATGAGTTTTCGAAACTCGGCTTTATCCCTCTGTGTTACTACAAGGGCACGGACCGGGCAGCCTTCCTCGCCGCACAGTCATGTCAGAAGCCCACTGTTTATCTCAGCGATGATGCGAATGCGAACGCGCGGCTCTCGGCGCAGTTGCAGTACATCTTCGCGGTCTCACGTTTTGCACACTATCTGAAGGCGATGATGCGAGACAAGATCGGGTCCTTTATGTCCCGAGAACAATGCGAGCAGTTCCTGAATCAATGGATCTCGAATTATGTACTGCTCGATGACATGGCGAGTCAGGAGCAAAAGGCTAAGTTCCCCTTACGGCAAGCTCGGATTGAAGTAACTGAGATCGCAGGCAAACCCGGAGCATACACCGCCGTGGCTTACCTGAGACCGCACTTCCAGCTTGACGAACTCACTGTTTCATTGCGGTTGGTGGCGAAACTTCCAACCAAGGCTTGAGCACAACCAGCAGCGTTGTAACCGGTGGCTGTTTGATCGCAGCCGCTCACGATACTGCTGTCTTCAGGAGCAGGGAAGGAGCACATATGGCAACGGATGTTTACATGCAAATCGATGGCATTAAGGGAGAGAGCACCGATTCCGAGCACAAAGACTGGATCGAGTTACTCTCTTTCAACCACGCAATTTCACAACCAGCTTCCGCCACAGCTAATTCCGCAGGGGGTGGGACGGTGGCGCGCTGCCAGCATTCCGACTATTCCATTACTAAGTATGTCGATCTCGCCTCGCCAAAACTGTACGAGATGTGTTCCAACGGGAAGCACATCAAAAGCGTAAACATCGAAATGATGCGCGCTTCTGGAGATAAGCGAGTGAAGTACATGGAAGTGAAAATGGAGCAGGTAGTGATCTCGCACGTAGCTCCGGCAGGCGGTTCGGATTTTCCGAGCGAGGCAATCAGCTTCAATTACGGGACCATCAAATGGACTTACACCCAGCAGAAGCGGGCCGATGGCAGTCAGGGGGGCAACACGACGGGCGGCTGGAGCCTAGTCGAGAACAAGGTCGCAGCGTAAGTATTAGCGAACGGCGTTCATCGCCACAGAAAGGAACTGAGATGATCGGAGCGGAACTGCTACAAACCGGCCGGCTCTCGGACGCAATTGCGCGCGTAGCCGGAGAAGTCAAGGCAAAGCCAAGCGATCCGGCTGCGCGTATTTTTTATTTCGAATTGTTGTCGCTGGCGGGGGATCTCGACCGAGCGGCTAAACAGTTGGATGTGCTCTCCAGTACAACCGGCGAGCTTGGAGTCGGTATCTATCAAGGAGTAATTCAGGCCGAACGAGAGCGCCAGAGGTTTTTCCACGGTGGACCACGGCCGCGTGTGCTTTCGGATTCGCCCTATACCACCCCGTACGTGGAGGCCATTGAGTATTACGCCGCCGGCGATTCAGCGGCTGCAATGACTCGCCTCGAGTCAGCCGACCAGGGAGATCATCCGCTCCACGGAAGGTTGAATGGAAATGAATTAAATGAATTGACGGACTCCAATGATTTATTAGGCCCTTTGCTCGAAGTAGTCATGGATGGGCACTATGCATGGGTGCCGTGGCAGTCCATTGAATCGCTGGCGATTCCTGCCCCGCGCTATCTGCGCGACACAATTTGGACACCGGCTTCCCTCAGCCTCCATTCCGGCGATCACGGCGAGGTTCTTTTGTTTTCGCTGTACGTTGACTCATGCCTGCAAGAAGCCGACGAAATCAAGCTTGGGCGGCGAACGGTTTGGGAGCAGAATCCCGCCGGTTTCACCGTCGCGTACGGACAGAAAGTTTTGGCTTCCGGAGAGCAGGATTGGCCAATTCTGGAAGTGAGAAGCCTTGAGGTAGACGCATGCCGATTAGCCGCGTAGTCGACGAGCGTGTCCTCGTACCCATCTCTGAGCAAAAACCTGCCGGCGAGGATTTGCGAGGGCTGAAGGATTGGGTCGAGATCCGCAAAGCACGCCCCAACTCCAACGACTTCGGAAGCAGACAGGACTGGGAACCTGCGAGTCCCGTAAAAACCGATTGGGCCACTTACAAGGACGTGGTTCAGCAGGCCCTCTGCAGAAAATCAAAAGACCTTGAATTGGGAGTATTCCTTACCGAGGCATGCTCCCGGGTGCACGGGTTCGCCGGTGTTCGGGACGGAATCTGGACTCTTAAAGGACTGCTGACCGGTTTTGCCGACAGGGGCCTGTATCCGTTGCCTGAGGAAGGCAGTCTAGAGGCGCGTTACGGCAAGCTTGAGTGGATGAACGAAAAACTCGCGGAAGTCGTCCGCGAGATACCGATCACTATGCGACCTGAACCCGCGCTGAATTACTCGATGAACTATCGCGATGAAGCGTTGCGGCCGAATGGGATGATAACGGTGACGGAGTTTGAGACCGCGGTCGCAGTTGGCACCCGCAACCAGTATGACGCGTTGAGTAAAGAAATCGAAGAGGCACGAGCTGAATTTGCCGAGTTCGAGCAGGTGGTGACAGCGCAGTTTGGACCGAACGCGCTCTCCTTTTCGGAGTCCAAGCATGCGTTGGAGGAGTGCCAAGTTGCAATCGCCAGTATCCTGCGCAAGAAGCAACCTGCCGCGACTCAGGAGCCAACGACTAAGAGCACCGTGACCGTGCGCTCGTTCAGCCTCGGATCAGGTGGAGGCCTGGCGGAGGGCATGGTAAGTGGCGCCTGGGCTGAAGCTGAGCGGATGGCGCGGTCGGGAGAGATTGATGCCGCACTTTCCACCATGACGGCGTTAGCTGCAGCGGAGGCTAACGGCCGAGTGCGCTTCCAAAGAAAACTCTTGCTGGCTGACATTTGCATTCAGACCAACCGGATAAAGTTAGCCAGATCGATCCTCGAAGAACTCAACGAACTCGTCGACAAACATAACCTGACCTCGTGGGAGACCTCGGACCTGATTGGCGCTGTTTGGGCGAGACTCGTGCGCTGCTATCGAGACAGGAATTCCGGCACGGCCAATTCCGATAAAGCCGCTGAGGTTTACCTGAAGCTTAGCCGCTTAGATCCCTGGCAGGCTTTGGCGCTTGGCGACGCGCCGCCCGAGGAGCACTAATGCGCACGAAGGACTCAATCGAGATTGGAGAGTCGATTCTCGAGCGGCTCGCGCCCATGGAAGAAGCGAGTGCATTTAAGAGCCTTGATGATGTGCTGGAAAAGTCCATCACACGTAATGTGGAAATGCTGCTTAACACAAGGCGGGAAGAGTCTCTGATTCCACCGGAGTTTGAAGAGACTGCAGCCTCAATCGTGAACTTTGGAGTTCCCGACCTTGCTAAGTGCGGGAGCCTGCGATCTGGGCCGGAGCAGAACCGACTGTGTCGCTGGATTGAAGAAGCGATCCGAATCTTCGAGCCCCGGCTGTGCAATGTAGCCGTGCGAGTACTCGATCGAGAAAATGTGAATCCGGTTTTGCGCTTCCGGGTGGAGGCGAAGGCTGAGTTTACAGAGCAGCGAATGTCGTTCGAGTTGGGATTAAAGCGGGACAATGGCCAACTGGCCGTATTGCCGGGGTCCATCCGATGAGCAGTGAGCTACTTCCATATTATGAGCGTGAGCTGATCTTCATACGGAAGTTTGCGTCGGAGTTCGCACAGCAATACCCCGAGAGAGCCGCTGCACTGCGTATGACCCGCACTGGCTGTGAAGATCCGCATGTTGAGAGGATGATTGAAGCATTTGCGCTGGTTGCGGGAAGGATCCAGCACAAGATCGACGAAGAATTTCCGGAGATTACACAGGCACTCCTTGATATCCTCTATCCCCACCTTTCGCGCCAAGTGCCAGCGATGGCCATTGTGCAATTCGAGGTTGATGCTGAGCAAAGCAAGTCGGCCACGGGCCATGTCGTACCACGCGGGAGCATGGCATACAGCGAGCCGGTGGGCGGAGTTCAGTGTCGCTTTCGTAGCATTTATCCTGTCCGGCTCTTCCCAATTCGTGTGATCTCGGCGTCATTTTCCCACGCGGCCAACCTTGCGGGTGGAGTTAGTGGCGGCAATGCCCGGTACGCAATACGAATCGAATTGCAGACCAGGGGGGCCGCGAAATTTTCCTCCCTGCAAATTCGGGATTTGCGCTTCTATCTTGGAGGCGACCTCCAAGCGGCGCACTGGATTTACGAATTGCTTTTCAGCAATGTCAGCCAGGTGTTGCTCCGTCGTCAGGAGAAGACCGGAAAGTGGGCATCGGTATCGCTTGGGCCAGGATGCATTAGTGAGGCCGGGTTCGAGCGCAACGAAGCGATTCTTCCGTATGCGGAAACAAGTTTTCAGGGCTACCGCTTGCTGCAGGAGTATTTCGGCTTTCCGCAGAAGTTTCTTTTCTTTGACGTTACTCAGCTGAATCGAACCGCAAGTGAGCCATTTTCCGATCGCCTCGAAATCGTAATTCTTATCGATGAATTTCAGCGGCCGGAACGCGCAACCTTCTTAGAGACTGCGATTGGTGCTGACACATTTCATTTAGGATGTACACCAGTCGTGAATCTATTCGAGCAGTGCGCCGAGCCTATCCGAGTTTCGCACGCTAAGGCTGAATATCCCGTCATCCCTGACGTGCACGCTCCCTTGGGAATGGAAGTGTATTCCGTCGACCGGGTCACGTCGGTGGCGCCGTATGCCGAGGAGTCCAAAGAATATCGTCCGTTTTACTCATTCCGGCACGGCGAAGGCGACGAAACAGCCGAAGCATTTTGGTATGCGTGCCGACGCCCGTCCGAACGAAACGGAGATTCAGCGACGGAAGTGTACCTGTCTCTGGTCGATCGCAATTTCAATCCAAACCTGCCTGCGACTGAGTCGCTCATGGTCTACACCACGTGCACGAATCGGAATTTGCCCGAAAAGCTTTCCTGCAACGGCACGTGGGGCGAACTCAATCTGGAGAGTAATGCGATCGTGCAGTCGAGAATCGTGCTTGGGCCAACCAAGACGATTCGTCCGCCCATGCGGAGAGGACTGCAGTGGCGATTGATCTCGCATCTTTCGCTGAACCATCTTTCTCTCGTGCAGGGCGGTGTCGATGCCTTGCGCGAAATGCTTCGCTTGCACGATCCATCCAGAAATGCCTCGAGCGAAAGGCAAATAAGGGGACTTGCCGCCCTCAATAGCCGCCGCAAGATGGCCCGGGTGGAGTCGGAACATGGGTTTGTCTTTTCCCAGGGGATTTCAATCGATACGGAGTTCGATGAGGATCAATTCGCGGGCAGCGGCGTGTTCTTGATGGGCTCGGTGCTGAATCGCTTTTTCGGCCTCTACAGTGCGGTGAATTCGTTTACTCAGCTGCGTGTAACCACGCGTCAGCGGAAAGGAGTCGCCTGGGCATGGCCGCCTCGAACTGGGGAACAGATTCTCGCTTAGACGAATCGTTGTACGCTTCCGCTTGTGAGTTTGACTTTTTCCAGGCTGTGCGACTATTACGCCTTGCCTCCGTAAACGGCGACAACGGAACGCAACCGGGAGCGGTTCGTTTCCGCGTCCTGAATTCCCTGGCATTCCCCGCTAGCGCCATCGCCCAATTGGTTCGGATGGGGGACGGGCCACCGGAGATGAGTGTGACTTTCCTGGGTATGACCGGGCCGCATGGCGCACTGCCGGTAGCGTATACAGAGATTGCAGTCGATCGTGAATGTCTCGGGGATCGTTCTTTCGCAGAATTTCTCGACATGTTCAACCACCGGCTGATTGAACTTTTCTTCGACGCATGGAAGAAGCATCGCTTTGTGATCGGATACGAGCAATCGCGCCGAAAGAACAAATCAGCGGTAGACGACTTCACTAATTACCTTTTCGATTTGATCGGAATGGGAACCGATGGCTTGCGTCACCGGATGCCCATTGCTGATCTGGCTCTCTTGCGATACGCCGGGCTACTTGCGCAGCGGCCACACTCGGCAGAGACGCTGCGCGCCATATTGTGCGACTACTTCGGAGTACCCGTCACTGTGGCGCAGTTTGTGGGTACTTGGCACGCACTGGAACCGGACGAAGCGTGCAGCCTGGGCTCCGGGACAGCCAATAGCCGTTTGGGCACCGGAGCCTTGGCTGGCGATGCGGTTTGGACCGGCCAGGATCTAGTCGGCGTTGCATTTGGGCCATTGAACGCGGAGCAGTTCCGTCGCTTTCTGCCTGACGGCGAAGACTTCGAGGAGGCTGCGGCCCTGATTCGCTGGTATTTGGGTAATGCGCTCGACTTTGAAATTCAGGCTGTCTTGCGGCGTGAAGAAGTTCCTACCTGTCAGCTTGGGGGCGATGATCCCGCGCGCCTGGGATGGTCAGCGTGGCTGCGCACAGACCTGTTCTCGTTGCATGCGACCGATGCTGTTTTCCGGGAAAGCGAGCAAGTCACATTGGAGGCTTGATATGGCGCTGAGCAGAGAAGGCTTAGTTGCGAAACTGAATGCCACATGCCGCGATGGCCTCGAAGAAGCCGCGAGGCTGTGCTACAGCCGCACTCATTACGAGGTTGATCTTGAGCACTACCTTATGAGACTGACGGAAGCGTCGGACTCGGATGTGGCTGCGATCTATCGGCACTTCGAAATCGATTCGGCGCGCGTCTCTCGTGATCTCACGCGAGCGTTGGATCGCATGCGGTCGGGAAACTCACGAAATCCCGCCATATCACCGCGAATTATTCGATTATTGTCCGAGACTTGGAGTATCGGATCGGTCGAGTACAACGCCACGCAGATTCGTTCGGCGTTCTTGCTAACAGCGCTGCTGACAAGCGAGACTCTCGCACAGTTTGCGACCACCAGCTGCCCGGAGTTGAAGCGGATCTCGGTCGAGTCACTCCGCAGCGATCTTCTTTCAATTTGCGAGAACAGCGCAGAGGACGTAGCTGGTTTCGTGAAGAAGCAGGTGCCCGAAGGGGGAGGTGAAGAACGGCCAGAAGCAGCTCAGGTTCAACCCTCAGCGAGGCAGACCAGCCTGGACCAGTTCACCATTAATCTCACAGAATCCGCGAACGCCGGCAAAATCGATCCAGTTCTGGGTCGTGACTTCGAGGTACGGCAAATTATCGATATTCTCACGCGCCGCCGGCAGAACAATCCCATCCTGACGGGCGAGGCCGGAGTAGGAAAAACCGCCGTTGTGGAGGGATTCGCTCGCCGAGTGGCATCAGGCGATGTGCCGCCGTCTCTGCAAGGAGTACAGGTCCGCGCACTCGATCTGGGATTGCTGCAAGCCGGAGCGGGCATCAAAGGCGAGTTCGAGAATCGGCTGAAAAATGTCATCGCGGAAGTGAAGGCCTCGACCACACCGGTGATCCTTTTCATCGATGAAGCTCACACGATGATCGGCGCTGGAGGCCAGGCCGGCCAGAACGATGCCGCCAACCTGCTGAAGCCAGCTTTGGCGCGAGGCGAGCTTCGCACCATCGCTGCCACAACCTGGTCCGAATACAAGAAATATTTCGAGAAAGATGCGGCGCTGGCACGACGCTTCCAGGTCATTAAAGTGGAAGAACCGACCGAA
>JBKOUZ010000243.1:0-6011 GCA_046723715.1 Acidobacteriota bacterium
CTCCCCAGGGGATAAGCGGACTCGGTGATGGGGAAGATGCCATGCTCTGACTATCGACAGGAGGAGACTGGAAGTTGAGTCGTATCGCAGAAACCCGCCGCGGGCTGTCTTCCTCGCCGCCAGTCGCAGTATGCACCAAAGTCATTGCCCGATACACGGATTCGCTGAACCATTCACCCCGATGTTCCGAAGTACAACCTTGGCGGCATCGCACCCGGTCTATGAATGCAGCTACTCCCAAGCCCGAAGCGGCGCGCAGGCGTCTCTTATTTGTGGATGATGAAACCCTCGTCTTGCAAGGCCTCAAGCGCTCTCTTCACCCCATGCGCGCGCAATGGGAGATGAACTTCGTCGAGAGTGGCGCCGCCGCTCTGGAATCCCTTTCCCGCGAATCTTATGACGCCATCATTACCGACATGAGAATGCCCGTCATGGATGGCGCGCAACTCCTCGAGACCGTCAAAGAGAAATATCCCGAGGTCGTGCGCATGGTGCTCTCCGGCCAGGCCAACCGCGAGACCGTGTTGCGCTCTCTCGGACCCGCGCACCAGTACGTCTCCAAGCCCTGTGACCCGCAAGAACTCAAGACCCGCCTCGCGCAGGCTTTCCTCATGCGCGATTTATTGAAAAACTCAAGCGTCCGCGCCCTCGTCCTCGGACTCAAATCCATCCCCAGCCCACCCGCGCTCTATCACGAAATCCAGTCCGAACTGCAGTGCGAAGACGTCTCCCTGAAAAGAATTGCCGCTACCGTCTCCAAAGATGCCGGCATGACCGCCAAGATTCTTCAGCTCGCCAATTCAGCGTTCATGGGAGCGCGTTTCACTGTCTCCAATCCAACCCAGGCGATCACTCTCATCGGCACCGAAATGGTCCGTGCTCTGGTTCTTTCCGTGCACGTGTTCTCCCAATTCAAGGATCCCTCTGCCACCGATTGTGCCACCTTGTGGGAACACGGCATTGCGGTTTCTTGCCTCGCCCAGCGCATCGCCACCAGTGAAAAATGCGCCAAGTCCGTGGTCGACGAATGCTCCACCGCCGGCATCCTGCACGAAATTGGCAAACTGGTACTGCTGGCCGAAATGCCCCGTCAGTACGCCGAGCTGTTAACGGCGGTCGCGAAGACCCCCGGCTGCCTGACCACCGCAGAACGCGAACACTTCGGATGCACCCATGCCGAACTCGGCGCCTACCTCATGAGTATTTGGGGACTGCCTCATCCTTTGATCCACGCCGTCGCCTATCATGATTGCCCCTCCGACAGCATCGAGGACAGCTTCTCCTCCCTCACCATCATCCACGCCGCCGACGCGCTGGTCAGTTCCTTACACCCGGAGCTCATTCTGCAAGATGTGCAACTGGATGAGAAGTACATCGCCGCGCTCAAGATGACCGAACGCTTGCCGCTCTGGCGCGGATTCTATGAGCAGCGCATGGATGGGAAGAAAACTTAAGGCTGCGGAATCGCGCTGCCCAACACTTCTTTGTAATTATCGCGGAGACGTTTCCGCCTTGGAAATCGATTCAGTCTTGAGCTTCCGGGAGAGCCCAGGCGAACAACACGCCTCCGCTGCTGGTCACCACATACTGCCGCCCGTCCAGTTCATAAGTAATCGGAGAGCTATGAATCTGCGATCCGGAGCCCGCATGCCAGAGTGTTTTCCCGTTGCTCGAATCCACCGCCAGGAAATTCCCCATCGCGTCTCCGCTGAAAGTCACGCCCGAGTCCGTGCTTAGCACCCCCGCCCCTGATCCACCTGGGCCAAGATCATGCTTCCAGCGAATTTTGCCAGTCTGGTAATCAATGGCTTCCAGCAGCCCAACGCCCCAAACCGTGTAGTCCGCGCCCGCCCAACCGTACGTCCCATCTGCCGGTTTCGCGAAGTAGATGCTATAGCTCGGATGAGCATCCACGATGAACAATCCGTTCTTCGGGTCAAAGCTCGGAGAACGATAGTTCGTCATTCCACCTTCATCGGGAGCGATCAGGCGACCATCCGGCGCCGGTTCCTTCGCCGCGTTCGGGATCGGCCGCCCTTGCTTATCGATTCCCAACGTCCAATTCACCGGCCCATACGGAACGGTCAGCAGGCTCTTCCCATTCGTGCGATCGAGCACAAAGAAATATCCGTTGCGCGACGTCTGCATCAGCATCTTCCGCGGAGCACCATGAAAATCTCCATCCACCAGCACGGGTGTCTCCACCGCATCCCAGTCATGCGTGTCGTGCGGCGAAACCTGAAAAGCCCAACCCAGTTTCCCCGTCTCCGGATTCAGCGCCACAATGGAGCACGTATAAAGGTTATCCCCCGGCCGAGTCGACCCGTTGAGAACCGGAGTCGGATTCCCCGTTCCCCAATACGCCAGGTTCAGTTCGGGATCGTACGTTCCTGTCATCCATGTCATTCCGCCGGTAGTTTGATTGGGAGTTCCCGCCGGAGGACTGGAATCCCATTGCCACTGCGTCGCCCCAGTCTCCGCATCAATCGCACGAATATATCCGCTCAGATTATCGAAATCACCGGACACTCCAATCAGCACGTGATTGCCAACCACTAGCGGAGCCATCGTCGTCCAATATCCTTTCTTATTGTCCGCCACCTCCACCGTCCAGCGCACCGTTCCGTCCTTGGCATTGAGTGATACCAGGTGCGCATCGGGAGAAAGAAAATAAAGATAGCCCTTGTACATCCCCACCCCGCGATGCCCGATGTGCAGCCCTTTGTTCGGAGGGTAGGTATAGTGCCAGATCTGATGGCCGGAGCGCGCGTCCACCGCCCACAGATTGTCCGGCACAGTGAAATATAGAATGCCATTCACCACCAGCGGTGAAGACTTGATCGGAGCACTCTGATCCGTCTGAAAGGCCCACGCTAGGCCGAGATTCTTAACATTCTCTGCATTGATCTGCGTAAGCGCGCTATGACGTCGCCCGGAATAGTCCCCGTGATATCCCGGCCAACTATCTTTCCCGGGATGAGTGAGCATCCGCTCATCCGCACCTTGCCCCAGCATCACGCCGCACCACGCAATCGCCAATGTCGCGCTAACCGATGCCAGAACAACCCACCTCAGAAGAGGCCTGCTGAGATACCGTGTCATGTCTGAATTTCGGAAATTCTTACGGAAAGCCGAGGTTTCAGCCCCCGAAGGCACCCGCATCTCCGCTCAATCAATTTTGTCTTCTCATTCGCAAATTTGAAAAACGCTCGCGCCCCGCCATCCCTAGTGCATCGTCTGCAAATACGCCATCAAATTGTGAATATCCGCATCGCTGTACTTGCTGAACAATTCCACATGTGCATTCACCGGCGCATCCACCTTGTACCGCACATCGCGGGTCCGCCACGAGCGATACGTGCCGCTCTCATCGATCAGCCCCACCGTGAACTCATCCAGGTACTCCAACGTTCCGTTCACCACTTCTCCCGAAGACAGCGTCACCGACACTCTTGACTTCGCGTTCTCCGGATACAGCATGCGCATTTCAAGTTCAAGCCCCTGATGCCGCGTGGCGATCCCGGCCAGATCTCCAGTCGCTGAATGGCACTTCGCGCAGCCGCCGGCGCCTTCAAAATACCTCTTCCCTGCCTCCACGTTCCCGGTTTGCAGATCGGAAGCATCCACGCCCTTGCGCCCGCCAGGCCGGTTCGCTGCATTCTTCTGCTGCGTGTGAATGAATGCCGCCAGTGCGGCGATTTGCTCATCCGACCGATCGAACGGTGGCATCCCTTTTGCGGGACGCCCGCTGCGCACCACCGCCCCGATCTTTTCCCCGTCGACATCACTGCGCACCAGCCTCGAGTGCGTGAGATCCGGTCCGCTCTCACCCCCCATTGCATCGCGCCCGTGACAGAAGGCGCAGTCCCGCTGGAATAACACGCTGCCCTGCTCCACCAACTCGGGTGGGAATGAACTCGATCCTTTCGTGGCCTTCTGCTGGGTTTCTCCGCCCGCTTGTGCGGCGTTACTCGCCTGCCCTGCACACCACATAACGCTCGCCAGCAGGAACGTCGCGCATGCCGCAACCCAAAGCCCTCTGCGGTGATCTGCACTCATCTCAGCGTTGATCCTCCGACGTCTGTGCCCGCGGATGCGTTCCGGTACTCCCTTCCGTCATCCCCAGAACCCACTTGATCGCTTCGAAATACATCTTCCGGATATCAGGATCGCTCCACGACTCCTGCGTGTGGCCCAGTGTCGAATAAAACACCCGCCCTTTCCCGTACATCTTGTCCCATGCCACCGCGAAATCATGATCTTGCCGGTGCACTCGGGGATTGTTGTAATTCAGTTTCCCAGGATCCAGGCTCAGCAAAACGTGCACCTTCTCCCGAGACCATTCCTTCGCTTGATAGATTTCGTCGTACTTCACAAACGCGTGCGGAAAATGCCGCACCGCTGGAAAATTCGCATCCTCATTAATAATCGGGGCGTTGAACCGCGACCAGGGATGCTCATCAAACCATCCTCCGATCATTTCGCCATACTCCGGCCACTTGTAATTCGTATCCAGCGCCGCATGAACCCCCACAAAACCTTTCCCGTCTTCCTTGACGAACGACATCATGTCCTTCTTCTGCGCGTCGTCCAGTTCAAGCTCGCCGGTCGTGCTGGTGAAGATCAGGGCGTCGAAATAATTAAGATTCTTGGCGTTTTTCGAAAGCTCCTTCTTGGTGATGAGCTCGGTATCGGTGCGCAGCATCGCTTCCCAAAGTCCAGTCTCGTGCCCCATGTTGTAGATGGCCGCCATCGCGTCGGAAACCGAATCGTGCTCGAACCCCCTGGTTTCACCAATCACTAGAATATGTTTAACAACGATCTTCTTCTCATGCGGTGGCGGCGGCATGGAAGGATCCACCGCCGCATCCTGACTAGCGGCCATCGCGCAGAAAAAGGAAAAGAACCAAAATAGGCAAGCAATGGATCGCGTTCGGCGCAAGTAGTCTCTCCCGGCAAAATATCAGACGGCCCCGACATATTAGCAAAACGCGAGATAAGCTTTCCCAGGCTGCACTCCCACTCAGTCTCCAGGAGGACTCAATATTCGACGGTCCGCTTCTGCCTGCATGCTAGCTCTGCCCTGTCAGAGAATGAGCAGCCGGGAGATGGGAGAGGATAGGATAGACCTATGAATTCGACGATACGACCGTGCGATGCGCGGCATTGCGCAGCCTGAAACTGAGGATTTTACGGCGAGGGTTAGAGGCGCAAAAAGCGCTCGTTTTGTTGCGTGCCACTAATGAGCTTTTTGCGGCAGAGTCTGGCCATCCGATTTCACTACGCCCTGCTCCTCCAAAGCTTCATTGAGTTCCTCAATCAGGCGTAGGAGCTTGTCGCAGTCTCTTTCTTGCGTGACTTCGGCAGCGACTTCGCGCCACGGGCGTGCAGGTCGTTGTGGGTGCGGCATTCTGGGATCCTGGGACTGAGAAAGGTCGTAATCTCCCTATGATAACGGTCCAGACCCGCATCGGGTAGCGCCAAAATGCGCCAGCTACCCCCTATCCTGTATGGCCGTCCAGGCCAACGTTCCTCTACATTCCTAAAAGGTGTAATTTTGGGCAAGCGCATCCTGATTGCGGATGATCACGAGTCCGTCTTACGGCGCATCCGCGCCATGCTGGAATCCCAACCCGGTTGGGAGGTTTGCGGGGACGCCGTCACCGGACAAGAGACCATCCAGAAAGCAGTTGAGCTGAAACCTGACCTGATCGTTCTTGACTTCGCTATGCCTCAAATGGACGGCTTGAATGCGGCCTCCGCTATCAGGACAGTTCTCCCCCGAGTCCCCATCGTCATGTTCACAATGTATTCTTCGGCGGTAAGCCACGAGGCAGGCAATCACGGCATCAACAGGCTGGTTGACAAAGCAGAATCAGCGTTGCTGATCACGGCGGTCCAGGAATTGCTCGACGAACACCCATCCCCCTCGAGCGCTGACCACCAAGTGGCCTGAACATCCTTTCAGTTGGCCACCGAACCCGCTCCCTTCGATTTGCTCCTGACAAGTT
>JBKOUZ010000124.1:0-23781 GCA_046723715.1 Acidobacteriota bacterium
GAGTTTAGCAGGTCAATTGGTGAAAAATCGCGCGATTACGCTCAAAATCTGTAGCGAGAGCTTTTCTCTTTGTCGTCGCCGTGCTTCTGCGCGGACGCTACCCCCGGTGGGTTTATTTCGCTACTGAGGTCCAGAAACGGGCGGGCGGTTCTACGGAGCATCGAAAATTGGAATTAGACCCCCCCATTTGGGAAACGCGCTGCGGGCGGGCAGTTCGGCCGCGCGCGCACATGCGATGCTCGCGGTGTACGATAACCGTACGATAAATAGGCGTTTTCAGCGTTCAAAGCGATTGTGGCGTCACGTGGTTTCAATAACTTAGGATGGCAAAACAGGCCCACGCGGTCCGACTCCCGCCGCCTCCACCATATCTTGTTTACAAGTTGTTGCGACGGATTCCTTTCCGTCGCTTCAATCTCGCCTTACGCCACGACTTCTAGTGACGTCTTTTTATTACGCCCAATTAAGGCACCTTAAAAATCCACGTGGGGCTATTCGTCAGTTAGCCACAGTCGATTCCTACATAGCAACTACATCAACTATGGTCACATATCCGTAGTTATTTCGCGCTCGTAGTCACAACGCCCAATCTTGTCCGCCAAACCGCGTTCAATAGGAAGATCCGCGATCCTGGGGATTCTCGTCAGATTGAGGATTTGGTTTCGCCGAAACAGTGAAAGCGGTGAGTGTGGTGCAAAAGAACCGGCGAATCTCCCGGAAGTTACTTAATCCTTGGCCCAAGCAGCTTCGCATTTATTTCCGCTTGCCGTGCCTCCCTGTCCCTGCCGACGGCGGAATACGCTTTCGCCAATAAATGGAATACCTCCGCATTGTTCTTTCCGTGCGTTTTCGAGAGGGCCTCGAGCAACTGAATGGCGTCCATAAAGCTTCTGTCGGATATGTGCGTCTTGGCCAATCCAATTTGCGCTTCTACGCTTTCGGATTGCAGCAGCAACGCCGCTTCAAACTGATCCTGGGCGGCTTTTGTATCTTTCAGTTCCAAATAGACATTTCCCAGCAGCAAGCGCGCCTGAATTTGCCCAGGCACCCGTTTCAAGCTCGTTTCCAGTGCATCTCGCGCGCCGCCCGGATCATGGGCCTTCGCTAGTGCCTCTCCCGCACGAAATGCCGCAGCAGCGTCATCGGGCCGAATCGCCATCGCATTTTTCAGATGCTGCGCTGCCAGAGCGTAGTCTCCTGCCTGCAATTCCAACTCACCGAGTTGACGCAAAGCTGTCGGGGACTTGGGATCGAATTGGAGGATTTTCTCCAGTGCTTTTCTGGCATCGGCGGAACGATCGTCCTCCGAAGCCACCATTGCCGCGTGCAACAGGTTTTGTTCTTCGATCTTATCTTTTGGGTCGGGCAGAGAAGATACGCTTCCTGTCGTGTCCGATTGAGGTGCATCTTTGGATGCCTCGCTGGAAGTTTCTCTGGCTCGCAGCTCTGTCAACATCGCCCGGGAGCTCTCCACACGTGTGTCAGATGCTTGGTATTGGTTGTTCAGTTCGGCAGCATCCTGGTTCAAGTCATAGAGTTCAGGGCGCGGCGCTTCAATAAACTTGAACCCGTCTTTTCGCACAGAGCGCAAAGGAGCCCAGCCGAACCGTAACGGGTAGTCGGTTTCCCCAAAGACGGGCAGACTAGCGTCGGTTTTTCCCGAGAGGTAGGGCCGCAACGATTCTCCGTCGGTCTTCGCCGGTGCAGCGGCTCCAGCCAGATCCAGCAAGGTCGGAGCAATGTCCACCGTTCGTACTTGTGCCGCGATGGACGTGCCTGCGCTCTCTCGACGCGGCAATTTGACGATCAAGGGTACGTGCGTCGTCGAGTCATAAAGGTAGATGCCGTGAGTGTCTTCCCGGTGTTCGCCGAGACCTTCGCCGTGATCTCCCACTACTACAATCAACGAGTCTTGAAACTTACCGCTGGTTTTGAGATATCCCATGAAGTGCGCCAGCGCTGAATCCGCATAGGCGATCTCTCCATCGTAAAGATGATCTTGGTAAGTTTGCGCAAAGGGTGCGGGCGGCTCATAGGGATCATGCGGATCGTACAGGTGAACCCAGACAAAGTGCGGTCTCGCGGGATGCTTGGCCAGCCAATTCTCGGCATGTAAGACAACATCCATGCCGCGACGCTCCAGGCGTCCCCATCGCGATTTCGTCGAGGAGTGTTCGGGAAAGTTGTCGTAAAAATCGAAGCCTCGATCGAAGCCCGGGGCGAGGCTCCTGCTGTCGAGAATCACAGCGCCGATAAATGCGGCAGTGCGATAGCCGCGCGCTTTCAGCAACTCGGCAATGGTTGGATATGCGCTCACCAGAGGGACGGCGAAATCGGTGACCCCGTGAGAGCCCGGCAGCAGACCCGTGAGGATGCTGGCATGAGATGTGTTAGTGATGGGGCTGGGTGTGAAAGCATTGGTAAAGCGCACGCCGTCTTTGGCCAAAGCATCCAAGGCCGGCGTGGATCCGTTCGCGTAACCATAGCAGTGAATGTGATCGGCGCGGAGGGTATCGATGGTAATCAGAAAGATATCTGGAGGCGGCGCCTTTGGTGACGCCGCCCAGCTATCAGCCAACAAGGCCCCGGACAAGAAAAGCGCAACAACGATGGCACGACGCTTCACAGGTTCATCAGACTAGCATTTCAGGGATGTTTTTCTGTATCCAGCTAAAGACAACGCCAAGGTGAATTAGACATGCCACATCAGCTGCCTCGCTTCTGCTTGCCAACTATAGACGAAACAACGGAGACTTTAGATGGATGGAAGCCATGTGATTCGATGCGGGCGAGCACATAACTAATGCATCGTGTCTTGCTCCATGTGCAGCTCGAATGCTAGGTTACTCCCTTAGTATCAGTGATATATGAGGAAATCCCTCAGGTCAATAAATCCTAACAATTCCTACTTGTTTTCGCGCAATCAATAATGATAGTGTTTCCAACCTATCAGTGGTTGTAGAGGCTTAGACCGCAGTCGCAGAAGCCACAAGTCTCGGGGATTCAGAAAATTAAGCCGCTTTCAGGAGGATGTACATGCACGTTCGCAGACGCGTGTTCTCTCTGTTCTCTTTATGTACGACGCTGATATTTGGGGCTCTCGTATTCCTTTTGGCTGGTGCTCTCGCTTGGGGGCAAGCGACGAATGCGGGCACGCTCGCTGGAATCGTAACCGATCAGAGCGGTGCCGTGGTGAATGGTGCGAACGTCACGCTGACTGATACAGCCACGAAAACATCTCGTTCGGCAACGACGAACGAGGCTGGGCGCTATGTATTCGTCAACGTCGATCCTGGGAATTACGACTTAAGCGCCACCAAGCAGGGGTTCTCTACGACAAAGACCCAAGCCCAGGTTACCGTTGGGGCTGCCATGGTCGTGAACCTGGCCTTGCAGGTCGGAGGCGGCAATGTGGTCGTAGAAGTGACGGCTGCAGGAACCGAGTTGCAAACAATGAACGCCACTGTGGGCAATACAGTGACAGCTATTGCCCTGGATAATTTGCCCAGTCTCAACCGAGATGTCAGCACGTTCGTTGAGTTGCAACCGGGCGTCAGTCCCGACGGTAGCGTCGCCGGCGCAGTTGTCGACCAGAGCAGCTTCATGCTCGACGGCGGCAACAACACTAATGACATGGACGGCAGTATGAGCGTGTATACGTCCAGTTTTGCGGGTGATCCGACAGGTGGCATCTCGAACCAGAGTTTTGCCGTGGCTGGCGGCCCGACCGGAGTCATGCCCACTCCCGCCGACAGCGTCGAGGAGTTCAAGGTGAACAGCGCCGGCCAGACCGCTGACTTTAATAGTTCGGCAGGCGCCGAAGTGCAGGTCGTCACCCGGCGGGGTACGAACACTTATCACGGCAGTGCTTATGAGTACTACTTGACCAACAACTGGTCGGCAAATACTTGGGACAATAATCTCACCGGCACTCCAGTTCCCAACTGGCACCGTAGTCGCTTCGGAGCACGCTTCGGAGGCACGCTCCTGCCCAATTTGCTTGGCGGAAAAACCTACTTCTTCGCCAACTACGAAGGTTATCGATGGCCGAACTCCGAGACCATCGAAAAGATCGTTCCGTCGGCCTCTATGCGCTTAGGTCTGCTCACCTTCGACGGCGGGGCGACCTACTACAACTTGAATCCTGGGCCCGTAACGTTCAACAACGTTACTTATCCTGGATCGACCCTCGACCCGCGCGGCATCGGGATCAATTCTCTGGTTCAACAGATGTGGAATCACATGCCGCTGCCGAATGAGGTCAATGGTGACTGCGGGCTAAGTCGTTGCGATATGTCAGGGGGCGTGGGAAACATCGGCGGTTTCAAAGCTAATCTCGCCCTGCCGCAAACCAGCAACTTTGGCGTGTTCCGTTTGGATCACGATTTCGGCGACAAGTGGCACTTCATGTCCAGCTACCGCTACTTTAAGCTGGGCATCGCCACGCACGACCAGGTGGACATTGGTGGCATGTTACCTGGCGATAAGCTGGGAGTTCCAGCATCCCGATCCTTGGCGCCACAGTTGCCCTGGTACCTGGTCGCTGGACTTACGACGAACATCAGTTCCAATATCACCAACAACTTCCACTATAGCTTCTTGCGCAACTGGTGGTCCTGGAGCAGGGAGGGAGACACGCCTCAGTTCGATGGATTAGGTGGAGCGCTCGAGCCACTAGGGGAGTCCAGAGACCAGAGCCTGAGCCCTTACAACGTCAATACACAGCAAACCCGCACGCGATTCTGGGATGGACATGACCAGATGTTTCGCGACGACGTAAACATTTTGCATGGGAACCACCTCTTCGCATTCGGCGGAACCTATCAGCGCAACTTTAACTGGCACCAGCGCACGGATAACGGCGGAGGCATCAATTATCAGCCCGTCTATCAGTTATCTGCGGCAAGAGGCACAGGCATCACCGTGGATACTCCAACGGCGGTCGCTGACGCCGGCTTGGATAAGGACTGGGGCCGCGATTACACGGCCGCACTGGGCATTGTCTCCATCTCACAGCAGGCGTACACCCGTACCGGCTCGAACCTTACCCTCAACCCCCCGCTCACGCCGGCTGAAGACCGCGTCACTATTCCTTTCTATAACGTTTATTTCAGCGATACGTGGCATATGAAGCCGTCGTTGACTTTGACCTACGGCCTGGGATGGACGCTGGAAATGCCTCCGGTGGAGAAGCAAGGCTTACAGGTCGAACTCGTGGATGAGGCCAATCAGTTGGTCGATACCCAGGCTTACATGCACTCTCGTGAACAAGCTGCGCTACAGGGCAAAGTCTACAATCCGACGGTTGGTTTCAATTTGGTGAACAACACCGAGAACAGAAGGAAATACCCTTACGATCCCTACTACGGTTCATTCAGCCCGCGAGTAGCCGTAGCCTGGAATCCGAGCTTCTCGAAGGATACCGTCATTCGGGGTGGATACGGGCGAATCTATGGTCGCTTGAACGGCGTAGACTTGGTGCTGGTACCGCTGCTGGGGACGGGGCTGATTCAGCCTGTGCAATGTTTCGGTCCGCTCATGGACGCCAAAACGTGCCTCGGATCTGGGGCCCCGGACGCAAGTAATGCTTTCCGCATCGGGACCGACGGTCTGGTCGCGCCAATTCCCGCCGCCTCAGCGACACTGCCACAACCTCTTTACCCCGGTATCAATGATATCGCGGCAGGTGCTGGCGAGGCTTTGGATCCGCACTTCCGCCCCAACGTCGTTGACTCGTTCAATTTAACGATTCAACGACAGCTGCATAAAGGAATGACATTTGAGCTGGGTTACATCGGCCGGCGGATTCAGCATGAATACCAGCCGATCAACATCAATGCCGTTCCCTACATGATGACGAAGGGTGGCCAGCAGTTCAAGAATGCTTACGCTAACGTTGCGGTAGCTTTGGGATGCGCCATCTCTACCAACGCGTGCGGCGCCAACGTTCCCTCGCCGTTGATGGCCGATGGAGTGACGGCCAATCCCGCTTACGGCAACTACATCAACAGCATCGCACCCCAGCCGTTCTTCGCCGCAGCCATGAACCCGTCGTACTGCAACGGCACCTTTTCAAATGGGGTAGGAACTTACTCTAACTGTACTGCCGCGGTCGTCGACAACGAATTGGGTAACTTCACTGGCCAGAACGTATGGGACCTCTGGAGTGATCTCGATAACGGTGGATTCAACTTCCCGCGGAGCATGATGAACACTCCACTCAACTGCCCAACTGGAACCGAAATCGGTTGTAGCGGTCAGCTCACGTCGGGTGTGGGTGTTAACGCCAGCATCGGCCACGGAAACTACAATGCGCTCTTTGCATCCTTCAAAATGAGCGATTGGCATGGCTTGACCACGCAATCGAATTTCACGTGGTCCAAGACGCTGAGCACAGGAGCCGTGGTACAGGCGACCAGCCAGGCGACGGCCCCGGATCCGTTCAATTTGAATACGGCCTACGGCTGGGCGGGCTTTGACCGCAAGTTCGTTTACAACTTGTTCTTTGTCTACGCTCCTCCTGTGTTCCATGGTCAACGTGGAGCCTTGGGGCATATCCTCGGAGGCTGGACGTTCGCTCCTATCTTCACTGCCGGCACCGGCATACCGGTCACTCTCGGCGCGCTCAACGGCGGTGGCGAGGCATTCGGTGAAGCCGACTCCGTTAACTTTTTCGGAAACGGCAACTCTGAAAATGCGGTTCCAGTTGGTCACCTCAGCACCGGAGTCCACAAGACTCCCGGCCAACTACCGAATTTATTCGCTGACCCGAGCGCGGCTTACGACCAGATCCGGCAGCCGATTCTTGGGTTAGACACGAAGAATGGCGGTTGGGGTGTAATTCGAGGCCTGTCTTACTGGAACATGGACTTTAGCTTGCGGAAAAACATCAAGATCACCGAAAAATTTAATTTCGAGTTCCAAATGGTGACGGTGAATCTATTCAACCATCCTGTGTTCTATGATCCGGGTCCAGGCGATTATCTGGACACGAGTTCGTCCGACGGCTTTGGTACGCTGCCAGGTCAGGGCAACACTCCGCGGACCATGGAATTCGGGTTGCGACTCAGCTTCTAGAAGCGGGTAAGAAACACCGAGCCGGGAGCACAGCCTCCCGGCTTTTTTAATCGCAAGATTATGTTGCTAGAAGTAAAGCAAGACCCGACCAGTGCAGGAGTTCCAGATCGGTTGGCTGCCGCGACTCCGCTGTCTTGCGATATTTTCCGCCTGCGCCAGGATAAAACCTACACGTACATGCACCGGCGACTTGCAATGGGGGCTCCGATAAAGATTATCGCTATGCAAAACTGTCCTGAAAACAAGATTTGAGCTTAGTGCTTGGCACTGCCTCCAGGGACTTTCGCTCGCTCACGGGTGGCATCCGGTTCCCTTCCGAGACGAGCGTAAGCGTCTGCCAGGGCCGAGTGCACGACAGAGAATCCAGGCAAGCGCCCGGACGCAATCTCCAAATGCACTGCCGAGGTCCTGAAGTCGCCAGTCTTGAAGAGGCTGATACCCATTCCGTAATGAGCCCATGCAGAATCGGGCTGCAGTTCGATAGCCTTGTGCAGATAGGCAATGGCGTCTGCATATCGTTCCTGCTGCAGCAAGGCCGCACCCATTCCATATTGTGCGAGATAAATCATGGGCTGCAACGCAATGACCTGCCGCAATGCCGGAATCGCTTTCTCGGGCTTGCCGTCGTCTAACTCAAGCATTGCGTCGAGGACCTTATTGATTGCTGTGATAGCGTACTTGGGATCGGTACCTTCCCCCGCTGGATTCACCCCGGCGCTGCCCTTTTGCAATCCCACATATCCCAGAGAAGCGAGTTTCTGCATTTCACTGGTGGTTAACGCCGAGCCCGATTTCGCAGCATCATTGGTCAGACGACCGTCCAGCGTCTGCAACTGTGAAGCCATGGTTTCCAGCGTCGCTTTTGCGCTCTGGGCGAGATTGCGCGTGGCCCCCGGATCAGTTGACAAGTCGTACAACTCGGGTTTCGGTGCACGGACATAGAGATATTTTCCCGCGCGCCAGGACTCGAGCATGCTGCATCCGAAGCCTCGCTGTGAAAATTCGCTGCGGGAATAGGCGGGCTGGTCGGTTTGCGAGGTGGCTTGCGCGATTCGAATCAACGATTGTCCCTGCATTTGCGCTGGCGTCGCGACCCCAGCCTCCGCCAGCACAGTGGGAGCAATGTCCAAAAGGCGGGCGCGGTTTTTCGCTTGCTTCCCCGCCATCTGGTTCTTGGGTAGCTTCAGCAGGAGGGGCACATGAATCACCTCGTCGTAAAGAAAAATGCCGTGAGTGTCCTCTCCGTGGGCGCCCAGACTTTCTCCATGGGGAGCTGCAATCACAATCAATGAATCGTCATAAAGCGACTGAGTCCGTAGAAGCGTAATCAATCTTCCGACCGCAGCATCTGCGGCCGCCACAGCGCGATCGTAAGGGCCATTGCTGGCACTGCCCGGATCCTGCAGATGCATCCACAAGAAGAAAGGCCGTTGTTTGTTACTCACCAGCCATTTCGTGGCGCGCGCTGCCACCTCATCGCCAGAGCGTACTACGGATCGAAAGCGGCTTTCGCCCCTCTGTGGCTGGTGAAAGCCCGCATCGTATACATCAAACCCCCGATCGTAGCCCTGGTAGGGACCGTTTCGAGGATCCAAAAGAATCGACCCCACAAATGCAGCCGTGCGATATCCGTTCGCATGGAGCAGGTCCGGCAAGTACGGGAGCGTTGCAGGCAGAGAACCACCAAACTCGCTTGCGCGGTGAGTCTGGGGATAGGTGCCCGTAAGAATGGTCGCATTCGAAGCCACGGTGGTGGGGGCTTGCGCGTAGGCCCGCGCAAAAACGATTCCCTGATGCGCAATCGCATCCATGCGGGGGGTCAGCAGCATCCGTGTCCCCATGAACCCCATGCGGTCCACCCGCGTAGAGTCCAGCGTAATGAGGATGATGTTTGGCTTCATCGCAGCCTGAGAGTCGACCTGGAAAACGACCAAGGTTAGAATGACAGGCAAGAACCGCGAGCCCAGACGCCGCAGCATGACTAGAAGTCTAACAACGATCTGAACGTGTCACAATCGAACGAGGATATCTGAGGATTCAGTCTCTAAAACAAACATCGCGGGTGCTGGGCTGCCTGTTGCTTGTAATCGGGGCAGCAATGCTGCTGTTCTGCCGATCTGCTCGAGTAAATTCGCATCGTGACCGTCGCCTGATTATTCTCGGTATCGATGGGATGGATCCCCAACTTCTGCATCGCTTCATGCGCGAAGGCAAAATGCCCAATTTTGCCAAGCTCGAGGCCCAGGGAGATTTTCGGCCTCTCACCACCAGCATTCCGCCACAAAGCCCAGTGGCATGGTCGAACCTTATTACTGGCATGAATGCGGGTGGTCACGGAATTTTCGATTTCATTCATCGGGACCCGAAGACGCTTAGCCCTTTTTTTTCGGCGTCGAAGGTTGAGGGCGCGAAGCACGCCATTCAGTTGGGTAACTGGTCCATCCCGCTCGGCGCTGGCAGCGCCGAGCAATTAAGGCATGGCACTGCCTTCTGGCAGATTCTTGATGAGCACGGAATTCCCAACACAATCTTTCGCATTCCCTCAAATTTTCCTCCGGTGCGTGCCAAAGGCAGAACCCTTTCGGGTATGGGCACCCCTGATCTGCGAGGAACCTATGGCACGTTCTCTTTTTACACAGACGATCCAACTGCCACTCCCGGCGCGGTGGAAGGCGGTCAGGTTATCCCCGTACAGGTGGAGAATTCTCGAGTCGTGGCGAACCTGATCGGCCCCGACAATTCGTTCCGAAAGGGTAACCCGGCCGTGATGGAGCGGTTCACCGTCTCAGTGGATCCTCTGCAAGCGGTTGCCAAGATCACAGTCCAGCATCATGAGTTTGTGCTTCGCGAGGGAGAGTGGAGCGACTGGGTCGGCGTCGAGTTTCAATTAATTCCCTTCTTCGGCAATGTAAAGGGTATGTGCCGCTTCTATCTCAAGCAGGCGCATCCTCGTTTTCAACTGTACGTGTCGCCCATTAATATCGATCCGGCCGATCCCGCTCTGCCGATCTCCACTCCGACCAGCTACTCGCGCGTACTTACCGACGAGGCCGGAGAATTCCATACTCAGGGGATCGCAGAAGACACCAAGGCTCTGTCCGATGGCGTGCTCGACGACAGTGAATATCTGCAGCAGGCACGAACTGTACTGGCCGAGCATCGTCGCATTTTTGACGCCGAATTTCGCAAATTCAACGAGGGCGTCTTCTTTTTTTATTTCTCCAGCCTCGACCTGAATTCGCATATGTTCTGGCGTTTGATGGACGCGAGACATCCCGAATATGACGAAACCCTGGCGCACCAGAATAGTTCGGCGATTGCGGATTTTTATCAGCAGATGGATCAGGTGCTCGGTGAAGTGCTGCCGCACCTCGATGATCGAACGACGCTGCTCGTGCTCTCCGATCACGGATTTGCTCCGTACTATCGCTCCTTCAACCTGAATACCTGGCTGCTGAACCAGGGATACATCAAGCTCAAGAACGGCGACTCGTCCGATTCAAGCGAACCGCTTGCGAGTGTGGACTGGATTCAGACACGCGCCTATGGCCTGGGCCTGAACGGTCTCTATGTAAACTTGCGTGGTCGCGAGAGGAACGGCATCGTTGAACCGGGGACCCAGGCCGACCGCTTGATGGGGGAGCTTCGTGCCAAGCTGCTCGCAGTGCAAGATCCAAAATCGAACCAACAGGTCATCACGCGGGTCGACCTTGCCAGCGACGCCTTTCAGGGACCATACGCGCGATCAGGTCCCGATATGCTCGTAGGTTACAATCGCGGCTACCGCGCTGGATGGCAAACGATTTTGGGCTTCTTCCCGGCTGAGGAACTCGAAGATAATTCCAATGCCTGGAGCGGCGACCATTGCATGGATTACACCCTGGTTCCCGGTGTCCTGCTCAGCAATCGCAAGATTGCGGCGAAGGCTCCCGCCTTGACCGACATTGCCCCGACCACTTTGGCCGAGTTTGGAATCGCCAAGGCACAAGGTATGATTGGACAATCAGTGTTTCAATCAGGTGCATCCCAATAGTTTTGAACAACCAGGAGTGAGGTTCAGGGGATCATGTTCGGCTCACAAAAAGTGAAGCTAGAAGGCGAATTGCTCGACAAAGTGAAGCAGTGCGCCGACGCGTGCGGCTACTCGTCGGTGGACGAATTCGTCGTGCACGCGCTCGAAAAGGAAGTGGCTAAGATCCTCCCTCCTGGGGAGGGCGGTACCACATCGAAGGAAATCATAAAGAAGCGGCTGCAGGGGCTGGGGTACATCGAGTAGTGGCTTCGCCTTCCTCGCATATGGGCTCTCTTGGGGTCAATGCTGCCTCGGGAATCGTCGTCGGCATTTCACTGGTTATCGGGCTGCTGATGGTGATCGTGTTTAGCTATACCTCCGACCAGAAAGCAATTCACGCCGCAAAAGACCGGCTCAAAGCTCACCTGCTGGCGCTCCGCCTCTTTCAGGATCAGATTCATGTCGTGCTCGCCTCTTACGGCCGGATCGTGCTGGCCACGGGCCGTTACCTCCGCCTTGCTATCAAGCCCCTGCTGTTGGTGATTGTCCCACTGACGTTTCTGATGGCGCAGCTCGATCGATATCTGGGATCAGTGCCGCTCTCCACTGGACAATGCTTTCTTCTCACCGCTCGAATGAACAATCCTGAGTCGCTTAACGACGCCTCGCTCCAGCTGCCGGACGGTCTAACTACTACCGCGCCGCCTGTGCGTGTTCCTGTGGAAAACGAAGTTGTATGGAGACTAGTCGCCGACAAAGCTGGAGAATACGTCATCAACGTTCAGATCGCTGACCAACTCTTCGGCAAGCGCGTTGTCGTCGGTTCTGGTTTACGGCGGCTATCGTCCGTGCGTCTTCGAGGAAGATTCTGGGAACGGATCTTTGTTTCGGGAGAGCCCGCCTTGTCCCGGAACAACTTGGTTGAAGCTATCGAGGTGCAGTACCCCGCCCGTAATATTGCCTTCGCCGGCGTCGAATGGAATTGGATCTGGCTGTTCTTCGTCTTGTCGCTGGCCGCAGGTTTTCTTTTCAAGAGTGTCCTTGGAGTTGAGATATGAAATTCGGCAACAGACTGTGCCTGGCAGATCACAGGCGCTTTTTCGTTTTTCTCGCCGTTCTGGCCGTGATTCTGCTTTGCCCGGTTCGCAGCCATGCTTACGCCGGACCGGGCGCCGGGTTTGCCGTCCTCTCCTCGTTCTGGACACTCTTTATTGCGTTGCTTTATTCCGTCTACGCCTTTTTTGTCTGGCCTTTTCGCCAGGTATTCCGTGTTCTCCGACGCCGCAATGCCTATGGTAAGGCGCAGATCAAGCGAGCAGTGATTCTCGGCTTCGATGGTATGGACCCGGAACTAACCGAACGCTTCATCAGCGAAGGCAGGCTGCCAAATCTGGCGAAGCTGCGCGGACAAGGAACATTCCGGAAGTTGCGGACCACGTACCCCGCTATTTCTCCCGTCGCGTGGTCGACATTCATGACCGGCGTCAATCCTGGCAAGCACAACATCTACGATTTTCTGGCTCGCGATCTCGGCAATTATCTTCCCTACCTTTCCTCTGCCGAAATCAAAGGACCGAAGCGCAACTGGAAAATAGGTAAATACACTATTCCGCTTGGCGGTCCCAAGATCAAAGGCATGCGCCGCGGAACTCCCTTCTGGCACTGGCTGGCCGAGGCAGGCATCTTCTGCTCGGTACTTCGCGTGCCGGTGACGTTTCCGCCAGAGAAATTCTCCGGCGTCCTTCTCTCTGGCATGTGCGTGCCCGACCTGAAGGGCAGTCAGGGGACTTTTTGTTTCTGCAGCACCCGGCTCAGCGACAATAAATTTCGCGAAGGCGGAGTTCGCATTCCGATCCGGCGCACTGGATCCCACTGCGTCTCGTACGTCCCCGGCCCTGAGGATCCTTTGGCCGGCGGTTCCGGCGAGGAACTGCGAGTAAAGTTTGAGATTTATCCCGATCCCGGCAGAAATCAAGCCAGATTCACCGTCGATTCCGCAAGCTTCACCCTGAAGGTCGGTGACTACTCGGAGTGGATTCCGGTGAAATTCAAGGCTCTTGTGGGCTTCAGCGCGCACGGCATCTGCCGCTTTTATCTCAAGCAAATCGCGCCCGAGGTCGAGGTCTACGTCACACCGGTAAACATCGATCCGGGCAAGCCCGATCTGCCCATCTCTCATCCGGTTACGTACTCCATTTACCTTGCAAAACTCTTCGGACCTTACGCCACGCTGGGGCTCGCGGAAGACACCTGGGCCTTGAACGAAAAAGTTCTCGACGATCGAGCTTTTCTGGCGCAGTGCTATGCCAATCATGATGATCGCGAGCGCATGTTGTTCGACGCTCTCGAGAAAACGCAACAAGGCCTCTGCGCCTGCGTGTTCGACACAACCGACCGTGTGCAACACATGTTCTGGCGTTACCTAGAGAATGATCATCCCGCCGCCCGAGAGGTCCCTTGCGATCAACGTCCTCCCGTCATTCAGGATCTGTATGCTCGTATGGATGAACTCATTGGCCGCGTCATGAAGCAGATCGATGACCGTACTATGCTCATGATTGTCTCCGACCACGGATTTAAGTCGTTTGCCCGCTGCGTCAATCTGAATGCGTGGCTACACCAGAATGGATATCTCGCGCTGGTACCGGGCAAAACAGAAAGTGGGGACTGGTTCGATGACGTCGATTGGTCTCGCACCCGCGCATATACCATGGGCCTGAACGGACTTTACCTGAATCTGAAAGGCCGGGAACGCGAAGGAATTGTTGAGCCCGGAAGCGAAGCCAGCGCTTTAAAGGACGAACTGCGCCGCAAACTCGACGGGCTCGTCGACCCGGCATCGGGACGCGTCGGTATTACCGGAGTTTTCGATTGCGACGCGGTGTATGCCGGGCCCTACGTGGACAACGCACCCGATTTGATCGTGGGTTACGGCGTCGGCTTTCGCGCCTCATGGGACTCGGTGATGGGTAAGGTAACGAGCCAGATTTTTGAAGACAACTTGAAGGCGTGGAGCGGCGATCATTGCATCGATCCCCGGCTAGTGCCCGGAGTCCTTTTCTGCAATCACAGAATCAGCGAGGAGAAGCCGGCCATTGTCGACGTAGCTCCGACGGTGCTGAAATTGTTCGGCCTGGCGCTGCCCGGGCATCTCGATGGCAGGCCTTGGACAGTCGATATATCGACAAGCGCGTCCGGCGCCGCATCGCCGGCCTCGTGACTAGGTCGCGGGCGTCTGGCTAATATGGTCAAACAGTGATCACTATTGTTTCAGGTTTGCCGCGCTCAGGTACTTCTCTGATGATGCAAATGCTGGCGGCCGGCGGCATGCCTCTTCTCACCGATGAGGAACGCAAGGCCGATGTAGACAATCCCCGTGGTTACTGCGAATGGGAATCGTCCAAGTTGCTGCCCAACCAACCGAATCTCATTGACGAGGCTGAAGGCAAAGCGGTGAAGGTAATTTCGCAACTTCTTCTTTCGCTTCCGCGCGGCAGAGACTACAAACTTATATTTATGGAACGCCCTCTCACAGAGGTTCTCGCCTCGCAAGATCAGATGCTTAAGCGCCGCGGATCGATGGAATGGGTTGATCCTGCACTGCTGACACAGGCGTTCCGCGATCACATCAGGCAAATCGTCGCCTGGCTCGAACACAGAGAAGAAATTCCCGTTTGCCGCATGGGTTTTCGAAAACTTCTGAGCGAGCCTTTGGGCTGTGCGCAAACGGTTTGCGACTTTCTTGAGCTGAACTTGAATGTTGAGGCAATGGCGCGCGCAGTGGATATTTCCCTGTACCGGAACCGCTGCTCTTGAGCGGACGAAAGCATGAGCGCATGAATAGTTTACACGTCATTGCGGAGAGCCCAACCCGCTGCTTTCATCTCGTGCAACATCAGCGATTTTGGCTGACGTTTTTTCTGTTTCGTACAATTCTGGAATGTTAGAGACTTTTCATATGTCCGTGATTTAGAAGCTGGTCATGCAGCGACAAATTTCGCGTCAGCGGAAAAATCGGCCTGTGCCCGAACAACTGTTCCGTCAGCAACGCATAAAGAAGAATCAATACCTTCCTTGCTGTCAATGCATTGAATAGTCCCACTCCCGCCGCCTCCACCAATACCTGTTCAATAGCTCACAAGAATTGCTGCGTCGCACGCCTGCCAAGTTTCTGGCAGGGCTCACTCCGCTTTTTCCTCGATTTTCAGAATCTGATCCGCGGGCACGTCCCGCAATCGCTGCCGTGTGCCACCGGGCCACGTGACCTCGATTTCGCGGATCACTGGCGAGCCCCCCAGGCCGAAGTGGACACGAGCGTCGCTTGAACAAGCGTATCCGACGGCAGTGGTGGCCTCGTTATATTGGACTTTGCCGTCCTCCCCCGTGATGCGTACCTGCGCGCCAAGCCCCATGCGATTGCTCTTTTTTCCAACAAAACTGAGAGTGATCCGGTGATTGCCGTTCTTCGAGATATTGTGGAAATACTGCAATGATCCGTTGAGGACAGTAACCATGGCATCGATTCGTCCATCATTGTCGAGGTCTCCAAACGCGACTCCACGATGAGGAGCAACGACTTGAAAATCGGCGCCAGCCTGGCTGCTGACGTCCTGGAACTTGCCATTTCCCAGATTGCGCAGAACGGAGTTGGGTTCTTCGTACTGGCGATTGGAAAATTGAGCGATGTTATCGAGAACGTTGCTTCGGGCCACGAACAGATCCTTCCACCCATCATTGTCGAAATCGACAATTCCGTTGCCCCACCCCGACATGCTGCGAGTCACTGCCAATTGTGCGGGCAGGGTTTGCTCGACGAACTGACCTCCCCCGGTGTTACGAAATAAGGGGAACGATTCGTTCTCGACGGCGGTGTGCCAGAGATCCGGGCGTCCATCGTTGTCCACGTCTTTGAAATCTACTCCCATGCCAGACAGCGCGCTGCCGCTCTGGGCATAGGCGACACCGGATTCCAGCGCAACTTCTTCGAACTTTTTGCCGCCGAGATCATGAAAGAGGAAGTTGGGATGATTGTCATTGGCCACAAAAATATCGATGAATCCGTCGTGGTCGTAGTCGGCGATAGCCACTCCCATTCCCTTCCCGAGGTACTTGGCGATTCCCGTTTCCGCGGAGACGTCCGTAAAGGTGCCGTCGCCATTGTTGCGGTACAACGTATTCGGCAGGTTTGCATAATTGTTGGGATGACAATAGGCACGCACCTTGGGAGTGGGACCGCAGTACGGATCTTTATTAACTTCCCACTTGCAGTAGTTGGAGACGAAGAGGTCAAGTAAGCCGTCATTGTTGTAGTCGACCCAGGCGGCCGACACGGACCACATCTTTTTGCCGTCGAGAAAGCCTCCGCCAACGCCGGCTTTGTCGGTCACGTCAGTAAAGGTCCCATTCTCATTGTTGTGCAGCAACTGATTTTTGCCGACATTTACGACGTAGATGTCGGGCCAACCGTCGTTGTCATAATCCCCAACCGCCACCCCCATTCCATAGCCGATGCCAGCGACACCTGCCTTTTCGGTCACATCCGAGAATGTGCCGTCATGGTTGTTGTGGTACAAGCGATTCCAATACTTCGGTGTTTCTTTTTGAAGTGAGGGGATGGCAGCGCCGTTTACCAGCATCACGTCGAGATAGCCGTCATTGTCGTAATCAAGCAGACCCACGCCAGCGACCATGGTTTCAGGCTGATTTTTGTTTGGTGTTGGACTGCTGTCGCTAACGAAAACAAGACCAGAGCGTTGAGCGATCTCTTCAAAGACTATTGGGCCGTCGGTTGAGGCCGTCAAGAGAAGGCCGGTCGTGAGCAGAATTCCAGATAGAATGCGGGAATAGAACTTCATGCCCAACATTCAGTCTAGCATCTGCTCAAGGCTGGCCTCCGGGCTTTGCCTGGTGGTCGCTTGCCTGTTTTTGTTGGCCTCCGGGTCAGTGCCCACAGGGAAGCGCCCTGGATTTGTGGACGTGGCACCGCGTTCGAAGATCTCCTATATCAGCAACAACAACCCGGGCGGGCACAAGTATTTCCCCCAGCCCATGTGTGGCGGAGTAGCCATTTTCGACTTCGACAACGATGGCAGGATGGATATTTTTCTCACCAATGGCGCGAAGTTGCCGGAAATGAAAAAGAGTACTCCCGCGTACTACAACTGCCTGCTGAAGCAGCGTACCGACGGGACCTTTGAAGACGTTACGGCCAAAGCGGGGATATCAGGTGAATCCCTGGGTTACAACTTCGGGGTGGCAGTCGGCGACTACGACAATGACGGCTACGAAGATCTGTTCGTCTGCGCGGCGGGCCGCAATACGCTGTATCACAACAATGGTGACGGAACTTTCACCGACGCGACTCAGATCTCCGGAATCGGGACCAAGCCGCGCGACACGCTCAGCGTCGCTGCCGCCTGGTTTGACTATGACAATGACGGTCTTCTCGACCTGATTGTCTCGAATTACACGTACTGGACCCCACAAACCGATCTGCGCTGCACCATGGGAAGCACGGAATATTATTGCGACCCGCGGCGCTACAAAAGCGTGCCTCACCGCCTCTACCATAATCTGGGCAAAGGCAAGTTCGAGGACGTGACGGAAAAGTCCGGGTTGTCGAACTTTCCAGGCAAGGGGATGGGGATATCCGTTGCGGATTTCAACGACGATGGATGGCCCGATATATTCATCGCCAATGACACCGAACCCAATTCGCTGTTCATCAACATGAAAAACGGGAAATTCGAGGAACGAGGGCTCGAACTGGGGGTTGGCTACGACGAGAATGCCCGCACCGGATCCTCGATGGGATCGGACGCGAAGGACTTCGACAACGACGGCCGAGTGGACATCTTTTACAACAATCTTCGCCAGCAAGTCTGGCAGCTATTGAAGAACAACGGCACTCTATTCACTTACGCCTACTCTTCGAAGATTCAATCGATGAGCGTGCCGCACTCGGGATGGAGTAACGGATTCATTGATTACAACAACGATGGCTGGAAGGACATTTACTCGGCCAACGGCGACGTCGACCAAGTGAACGAATCATCTCCCGAACACGACACAATTTTCGAGAACGTCGACGGGAAGACGTTTATTGACGTGTCCTCCGAGATGGGCGAGGACTTTTTGCGAAAGGGTTATCAACGGGGCTCGGCATTTGGAGACCTCAACAATGACGGGGCTCTCGACATCGTGGTTACATCGCTCAATGCCGGGCCCAAGATCCTGATGAATACTGCCGATACGGGCAATCACTGGCTAATGCTGAACCTGATCGGGCATAAGAGCGCACAGGACGCGATCGGAGCGAAAGTCAAGCTGACCACCGCTTCCGACCGCGTATTCTACAACCATGTGTCGGTCAGTGTCGGCTTCATGTCGTCAAGCGATAAACGGGTTCACTTCGGGCTCGGGCTGGATTCCAAGGTAGCGTCGCTCGAAATTCGCTGGCCGAGCGGCATCCGCGAGGTGCTGAAGGATATTGCCGCTGATCAGTTTTTAAAGATAGAGGAGCCTGCGAAATAGCGCGGTCTCCGACAGGCGAATGCAAGGCGCGACTGCGCTCGGGATGACAACGGTCAGGGTCTTGTCTGAGCGTCGCCTTTGGCTTTCGACTGTTGCGCGTCCTGCTCGGCCTTGAGCTTCTGCACGATCTCGCGCTCCCGGTCCCCTTCTTCTTTTCGCCTCAGCCGGTAGTAGACCTGCGCCAGGGAAACGTGCGGCTCAAGAAATGCCGGGTATTGCTTGATCAAGGCTTCCAAAGAGCGAAGGGCCGGATTCAGGTCTCCTGCCGCAAGGTACGTCGCTCCGACTTGATAAAGTGCACCCGGATCCTTGGGGCGAACCAGCAAGGCACGATCGAGCAACTGATGGGCGCGTTCATAATTGCCATCCTGCTTCAACAGGACGGCCAAGCGAACGTTTGACTCAAAATCGTTGGGATTTACTGCGAGTTCCTTTTCGAAGGCATCGCGCGCCGCCTTCATGTCACCACTGGCCATTTGCGCCTGCCCCAGGTAGGAATACACGTCCGGCAAGTTCGGATTAATTTCCGCGGCTTTGGTCAGATCGGCGATTGCGCCCGGATATTCCATTGCCTCGAACTTGGTCATTCCCAGCAGGAGATGGGATTCCGCCGAGTCACCGTTGCGCAGGATACGGTCGATCACGGCCGCTCCTTCATCGCGCTGCTTGTCACGCAAGAGCGCGGTTCCGAGCATGTAAGCGATGGCGAGATCGTCGGGAGATTTCCTCTGCTCTGGCTCCAACAAGCGAATAACATCTTTGTTTTGGCCCATACGCAGGTAACAGTCGCCCAGCAGCAGCACAGCCTGGTGGTTCCCCGGATCTTCGGCGTGCACGCGCACCAGTTGGGTGGCTGCGTCACTGATGCGCCCCATTTTGTAATAGGCAATTCCCAGATTCAAACGAGCCTGAGTAAAGCCGGGCGTCTGCTTGAGCGCAGCTTTGTATTCCGGCACCGCATCTTCGTACCGTCCCAGCCCGGCCAAGGCTGCACCCAAATTGGAATGGATGGGAGTCGCTTCGGGGTGCACCTTCAGGAACTGACGATACTCTTTAACAGCTCCCTCGAGATCGCCCGCTTGCTGCTTCTGCATCGCATCCTGCACTAGTTGCTGAGGGGAGGCCTGAGGAGATTGTGCGCGAACGAGCGTGCTGAGTGTCAGCACTAGGAGAAAAGAGTATCTATGCATACCGCAGGAGCCGTGTTCACAAGTTTACAGGAAAAGAATGGGATGGCCGGAGCCATCCCATTGAAGTTCGAATCGGACTGCTGGTCTAGAAGATGAACCTGACCACAAATTCGACCACGCGGGCGCCTTGCTTTTCGGTGGTTTTGCCGAAGTTCGTGTTGGTCTGATTAAGCTGTCCCGTCACAGGGTCCTGTTGGAATTGAAGCGTCAGGTTGTTGCTGTTAGGGAACGACCACAACGGATGGTTGAGGAAGTTGTAGCTCTGAATGCGGAATTGCAGATTCTTCGATTCCGACATTCTGAAATTCTTGAACAGAGCCAGGTCAGAGTTAAAGTACGCGGGTCCGTATGCCACCGGCAACAGGGTCGGGCCGTTCTGGCCAACCGTAGTTGGAGCGGCAAAGCAATCGCCGTTCACGTACTGATGCTCTCCCAAATGGGATGTGGGATTGCAGGTGACGATCGGATTGAGTTGCACTGCGTTGGTGCCCAGGATGGACTGGTTGTTGTAAGGGATTCCGTTCTCCAACGGGTCTCCTGTTATGTGATTTGCGGTTCCCGGAAAGATCGCGCCGTTCAAGTTCATGTTGTAATTGGTACTGGCGTTGTAGCCACCACTGTAAGTGATGTTTGCGCCACTTTGGACCTGGGTGATACCCGAGATCTGCCAGCCGCTGGTGACGCCGCCGAGGAAACCATGCGCATGCAGGGGATTTCCGATATCGATCGAGTAGGCAATGTTGAACAACTGCCTCCGATCAGTGGGCTGCACGCCATAGTTGCTGTGCAGGTTAAAAGGATTGATACTGGCGGACCCATTGGGCTGGCCATTGGCATTCGCGCTTATGATGCCCAGGGCCTTTTGCAAAGTGTAGTTCGCCTGAATGGTGTAACGACCTAAGTGCCGACCCCAGGTGACCTGCAGCGAGTGGTAGTTCGCGTAAAGGTTGTTGGTGGCCTGGTTCAGGTCGCCATAACCTTCTCCTGTTGTCGGGTTGTTCAGCGGACGATAGAACTTGGGATCAGCATTCCCAGGATTGGTTGCGCCTAGCATCGCGCCTACCGGCACGAGGTTAAGATTGCTCCCAAATCCGCCGCTGCTGGCTAGATCCCGGCTGCGATTTCCTACATAACCGACTTCAAGGAGACCTTGCCAGGGAGTCCTTTGGGCGATGGTGAAGCTCCAGCTATCGGTATACGGCTGCTTGTCATCCCTGCGATCGACTGCCGCCGGTGCGGAGGGTGTAGCGGCAACGTTTAGGCAAGACAGATACGCAGCGAACAGCGGCGAACCACCTGAAGGATTCGTGGGACAGCCCGGTCCGCCAACCCAGGTGGTCGGGCTTAAACTAGCGGTCGCGACTCCCGCGGATGCGTCCAAGCCGTTGGTAAACTGCCCAGAATGGTAGTAGAAGCGTCCCCAACCGCCCCGGAGCACCGTTTTACCCGTTCCAAAGAGGTCGTAAGCAGCGCCGAACCTGGGTTGATAAAAGAGCTTTCGGGTGGGGAAGCCTCCCAGCGGCACGGACGAGTTTTTCGAGTGCCACTCGAATCCGCAGAACGTCGGCGCAGCCGCGCAGTCAGGCTGATACTGTGAGGGCTCAAAGATGGAATAACCGAAATTCTTTCCATCGATCCACGGCGTGAAGTGCGTGAATCGCACGCCAAAGTCCAGCGTCAACTTTCGGGTGGCTTTCCACGAATCTTGTAGGAAGAATTCATAGGTGGAGTAGTTAATATCATTGATGCGGTTGAAGTTCGTTTCCTGGTAACTGTTCAAATTGCCGGTGAGCAAGTCTGCGTACTCGTTGCCCCAGCTATATTGATTGCCATGCGATACCAGCATCTGGCCGTTCGTGTTGTTGTTCGCCGGCTGCGCGTTTCGAATCCACTCCCAGAAGAACCCGGCCTTGAAGGTGTGGTTCCGGTAAACCTTCGCCAGGGTATCGCTCACGTTGGGCATGTATTTGTTCGCGTACAGCCCTTGCGAGTTCCCTCCTGCCTCGAATCCACCGGGGTTAAAGACCAGAGCGGCCTCGCTTGGTCCGAAGTTGCCAAACGAAGGAATCTGTTTCACGCCGTTGCCGAACAAACCGGTATAACCATAACCCACCTGCGTACGATCGACCTTGGCGGGGTTGGCGAATACGTTGGGGAAGCCGATAAAAGAGTAAGTGACGATGGTTTCGTTGGTCATCGTCGGACTGAACACGTGCGTCACGGTTCCCGTCCAGGAGTCGGACTTGTTTTTGCCCTGAATCGGTGAAGGATAAGGAACCTGATCGCCGTTTCTCCACCAGAGTCCGACCGGGAACTGCTGGATTTCGCGCTGGTAGTTGTAGCGGATAAATACCTTGGTGCTTGCGCTAACGTTCCAATCTCCGCGAATGGCCCATTGGCGATTGTTCTGGGCGAAAATCTGAGATTGGACATAGTTGTAGCCGCCCGTCGTGTTCGGATTGGCATTGGCCTTGGGGAACAGTTGCGCTAAGGCCAGCATGTTGGGGTCGATGCACCTTCCGTTCGGTGTCCCGGTGCAGGCGGGAATGGTAGTGCCACCGAAAGCAGCGGTAGCCGCAGGGGTTAGCTGCCAAGGCGGAAGGCCTGAAGCAGTCACGCTCCCCTCTTTGTTAATTTCAGCAGGCGAGAAGTCCCCGGCTAATTCTCCGGCGGTAGGCACAGTTGCGCGCAGCAGACCGGTATCCAGAGTCTGGCGGAAGTATTCGAAACCCGTCCAAAAGAATAATTTCTCGCGGCTCTTATTGAAATTTGTGCCCGGGATGATGACCGGTCCGCCAAACGTGCCGCCCGGGTAGTAGTAGGAGTTCGCAGGTTGCTTCACGCCGCTGTGATTGTTCAACCAATCATTGGCATTGAGAGCGTGGTTGCGAGCGGAGAAGAACGCGCTTCCATGATAACTCTTGCCGCCAGCCTTCGAGACGGACGTAATCAGGACTGGGCCTTTCTGATTCTCAGCCGAGAAGTTCGAGGTCAGGACCTTGAACTCCTGCAAAAATTCCGAATTCGGATTTACGGGGGTGTCACAGTTGCATCCCGGGTCAGAGACGTGCGCGCCGTCTGCCGTAATGTCGAGCACGTTAACCGGCAAGCCGTTATAGGAATAGGCAGCATTGAGCGGGCTCTGGCTACCGGAGTCGCCGTTCGCATTGATTCCGATGGTCTGACCGTTGTAGTTGGACTTGTTCTGGGTTCCGTTGGTGATACCAAACCCAGGCACAATCTTGATGTACTCGGCGGCATTGCTGCCCACCTGGGCAAAGTTCTCGAGCTCTTTTGCGGTTAGTGCAAACGACTTCTCGCCGGAGTCCAGAGTGGCGATGGAACTGATTTCGGCATTGACCTCCACCGTCTCGGATGTGCTTCCGACCTTCAATGTCACGTTGACGTTGCGCCGTTCCCCGCCGCCCAGCCGAACATCCTGCGCCTTGTAGCTCTCAAAATTCGCAGCTTCGACTGACAACGAGTACGAGCCGACAGGCACAGATGCGAAGCTGTAGTATCCCTCGGAGTTGGTCACGGTATCGCGGGTTGAACCCGAGGCCGTATCGGTCAAGGTGATCTTTGCCCCTGGCACGACCGACTGTGACGGATCTGTAACGACTCCCGTCAGGGTGCCGAAAATGCCCTGTGCCCACAAGTTCACGCCCACGAGCAACGTGACCATGCAGGCCACACCGGCCGTTAATTTCAACGTTTTCAACATAACTTATCTCCAATTGCCACCAAGGTGAGTAACCGATTTCGGGAAATACCGGTTGAGGAAGGAACCGCCCCCGTCCCGTCCCAACGTTCTAGAGGTTAAGTATTAGTGGTTTTCTACTACCGCCGAGATTACGCACCCAATGAGTACTGCTTGTCAAGAACAAAATCGTTCTTGTGTTAAGGAGCGCAACCGTTTATCTCTCGGGGGGTGGCCGTAATCACCATATTTTTGGGGAAGTTATGCAA
>JBKOUZ010000044.1:0-21906 GCA_046723715.1 Acidobacteriota bacterium
GTTTACGGCAGCAGGGCTGGGTTTGCGCGCTTGGCTAAATCTAACGCCTGCTGCGGAAACCAAGCGCCCGCCGCGGGATCTACCAGGCCCCAGAGCGGATCGAAGAGCGCCTGTCCCGCCGGGTCCGTCGGCCATCCAGGCCGAGTATAAGCACCGTAGTCCCAGGCGCGAACGCCACCTTGTGCATTGCAACTGCCATCGGACTCGCCCGGCACTTTGATCCATAGATATGCGTCCAAAAGCGGGACTCCTGTGTTCGCAGTTGCTCTCAAGCCGAGCCCGCGCGCTGGCGGGTTGCACCAATTACCCGCGTTCAGCGTCCCAATCACTCCTACTGGCTGGTTGTAAGGAGCCGCAGCATACGAGGCCGCGTCCAATGGCCCTTGACCGTTGCGGCTGGTGTCGATCAGGAAGTGAGTCGTCGGAACAGCGGTCCCCAAATTGGCGGCGTACCACTGGTCGGTGTAGCTCCAGGTACTGATATCGTTCGGGTTCACGGACCCGAAGGGAGAGTAATACTGACTGGCACACCAGTCATAATGGCCCAACCGCCAGCCGCCCTCTTCCGGATCGTTTGCGAAGGCAATGCATTTGGAAATCCACGTATCAAACTTAGTCTCGTAGTCAGTGGCCCGGTAGTTCGAGGGATTGGAATAGAAGCCCTGAGTTTGCAGTACTCCGCCCTGCACCAGGCGAATGGCCATGTCGCCTACGGAATGCCAGGCACTGTGGCCTGCATCCAGATACACGATAGTCGCGGGATTCGCTTCGAGCTTGGTGACGGCGTAGTTGATCTGGGTAAAACGATCAGCCGTATTCTGAGCGGTGTACCCGCAGTCGGTAGGCAACAACGCCAGCCCGTCGGGCTCAAGAACGATCAAGACTTTCTGGCTACCAATAGCGCCCGCCACCGCGTCGATCCAGGCTTCATAAGTGGGAGTGTCTTGCGCCCCGCCGGCGGAGTAGCTTCCGCAGTCGCGATTGGGGATGTTATACAGAACTAAGACCGCCACTGCGTCTTGCATTTTCGCTTGCGACAACGTTTTCTTCACACTGGAGCGTACCTGCGAGGGAGTCCCGCCCGTAACCCATACCGCGCGCGGCACAACTTCCATGGCGGCAATCAGCAGTGCATTCTTCACCTGGCCGGACCTGATCAGGCTGAGCGCCTGCTGCACCGCTCCCGCATCTGGGGGCGGAGTGAAGAACCGCGTATTGGGCGGGAGAGTCTTGTCGGTTTGCGCGTACAACGGTAGCGCTAACAAGAGCGCAACCGTGATCAGGATTCCGGTAAGGGGGCGGACGCTTCTGCCAGGATTCACGGAGGTTACCTCCTCGATTCGTATGCTTGCGTACTAGCTCGGACGCCCAGACATTCAGGCGAGGATAGTTTCCGTCAAGACGGGTACCTTTACAAGGAAAAACGATATTCTTGCAGCTTGAACAGTATTTCGTAGGGCTGCCGTCGGCACGCCCTCAGGTTTCGCGATTGAGTTTGCGCCAGCCTGCATCTGCGAGGACTACGGAAACTTCTGCTTGCCGTTGCGAGACCGTCCAATACTGTTGCAGAAGGCGATCTTTCAATGCTCGTCCCACGAGCTCGAATCCGTTCTTCTGATAGAACTTGATCGCCCATGAAGCATCCGCCCAAGTACCGATCAGCATTGGCGTTTTCGTCAGCTCTCGTAAGCGAGACAGCAGGGATGCACCGATGCCCCTTCTTTGATTGGCCGTGAGCACGTAGGCGTGCCGGACCAGCGTCACATCTCCTACGCTTTGCAGGCCCATGACGCCGCACAATTTTTCGTTGTCTTCACTGCCCCAGAACACAACACCGGCATCGATTTCGTGCTGCAATTGTCCCCTGGACATATACGGTTCCGCCCAGCAATCTTCAGGAATCACTCCTTTGTAAGCGAGCGCACCGTCGTTAATGATGGTGTAAATCCGCTCAAATTCGTGTTGGTGGCACTGACGAATCATAGGATGCAGGCAATTCAGCGCCTCTCATTTGCGCTGGACTTCAGATTTGCTCATCTTAAGCTCGGACCCACTGAATCCGCACTCCTTCCAGAGTTTTTCCCAGGCCCAAAGCCCGTACGAGGCCTTGCCCGGCAGCGGCAAACCCAGCTGATGGGCCAACATGCATATCTGTCCCCGATGATGGGCATCGTGCACGATCATGTATCCAAACATGGCAGGGCTGGGCGCCCATGCGCTGGCCCAACCGTCGCGTTTAAATTCTGTCACGCGTCCGTTTGCGCGGCATAAGGCTTCAGCGAGCATTTCTGAGCAAAGCAATGCGCTCTTTGCCAGTGCCATACTCGTCTGCTGTTGGGTGCACCGCGTGCGATCGAGTTGCGGAGGGAGCTTCACATGTGGGACGGAAAGCCTCAGCCACTTGCGACGAACGTTGTGCATGTGCGCGAAGATAGCTGCGATGGGGCGGGCATTGCGGCCTGCAGGCTTAGCCCGCCACGCCCGAGGATCAAGATGCTCGAGGATGAGCTGGTTCATCCGGTCGTTTACGGCATAGGTTTCGAGCAGCGCGTCACAATAATTCTTCGTGGGCACAGCCATTCGACTCATATAAATACCCTCGATCCGCTTGGGAAATACACCCGGTCCGAAATTATGCCTGCGGAGCAAATCCTGGCCTAATGCCGAGTTCGCTTGCGAAATTCACCGGTTCATGAAGCAGCAATACTTGCGCGTCCAGGCGATCTGGGCAATACGACTCTGACTACACAGCCGCGGGCATTGGCGCGATTGGTGATCTCAATACTTCCACCGTGCGCCTCGGCAATCTGACGGGACAACACAAGGCCAACGCCGCTTCCATTTGGCTTCGTCGTATAGAAGGGCGTGAACACGTTTGCCGGATTCAAAAGCCCTGGTCCTTCATCTTCAATCGACAGCGTGACCTCCTCAGTGCCCGCGTCCCAGCGCACTAGCACGCCATTTCTTTCGGGCGCCTCCTTGGAGGCCTGCTCTTCTGCCGCAGAAGCCCTTGTCTCCAACACCGCGTCTGCGGCATTCCGAATGAGATTTATGAGCATCTGCTCGAGTTGGTCGGGATCCGCTTGAAAGCTCAAGTCCGGGCCGGGCTGTACGCACACTTTGAGGCGAGTTTCCAGACCTGCCGCGCGCGCAATCAATGGAGCCAGCGTAATTTCGCGTAAAGCCGGCGCGGGCATCTGTGCCAGTCGACGGTACGCTTCCAGGAAGCGATGTAGCGAGGCAGAACGCGCTTCGATGATCTCTAGCCCGCGTTGCAGATCGCTGCGCACCGCCACATCCATCGAGGTCGTGGAGAGTCGGGAACTGAGACTGCCCGCAATGGATTTAATCGGAGCCAGAGAGTTGCTGAGTTCGTGTCCCAGAACGCGGATCAGCCGCTGCCAGGTCCTCCGTTCTTCTTCTCGCAGCGCGCGGCTCACGTCCGAAAGCACAACCAGCGTGTGCGGAACTCCACTCTGGCGAAACGAACTTCGTCGCAGCAGCCAACGGGCTTGCGATCCATTGACGCTCAGTTCCACCAGGCTTTCGTTGTCCCCTGAGAGGCATTGCTCTAACCCGAGTTCGGCGGCGCTCTTTCCCAGCAGCCGGGCCTTGTTGTGGCGCAGCAGGCGTTCTCCGGCAGGATTCACCAGCCGGAGCGTGGACGCGGGATCAAAGGTGAACAACGGTGCATCGATCTCATCCACCACCCGCTGGAGCAGGGCGGTTGCCTCAACCGAACGCAGCTTCTCTCCCGAAAGCATGTCCGCCAGGGAATTGACCTCCAACGACAACTCCCCCAGCGCATCATCCGCCGAAGCGTTACGTGCACGGAAAGAATAATCCTCTTCGCGAAGCGAGGAGATCACATTGGCCAGCGTCTGCAGTGGCCGGGTGGTCTGCTCCTGCAGGGCCATCGCGAGGAGCCACCAGACAAACAACTCCGCTCCGATAAGTGTGAGCCGGCCTTGGATGCTCCATGGCTGGAGCCAGACAAGCACTCCCGTCACTACCAGGCCGGGCAGCGCCACCAGAAAGGAGTAGAGGCTGATTCGATGTTCGTAGAGGAGTCGGGCTTTTCTCCGCGGGCGCGACATCTGGCCAGGGGAGCTAAACGCCATACTTCTCCATTCGCCGGTAGAGTGCGCCTCGGCTTAGTCCGAGTGCTTCGGCCGCTTGGCTGACATTCCCTTGAAATCGCTGCAGAGCTTTGCGGACAAGCACGGCCTCGACCGCCTCCAGACTCAGTTCTTCCAGATTCTGGGATGGAGCGCGTGTAGAACTTAGCGAAAGGTCCGCGGGCTGAATCTCTCCCGTTCGGCACATCAGGACGGCCCGTTCAATCGTATGTTCCAGCTCGCGAACATTGCCCGGCCAGAAATACTGCTTCAGCGCGAGCAGGGCGGCGGGGTCAAAGCTTTTTACCGCACGCCGGTAGCGCGCGGCATATCGTCCCAGGAAGTGAGCGGCCAATACAGGGATATCTTCCCGGCGTTCTCGCAGCGCCGGAACGTGGATCTCCACCGTATTAAGCCGAAACAGGAGATCTTCGCGGAACTGCCCCGAGGTACAAGCGACGTTAAGGTCGGTGTTGGTCGCCGACAGAACTCGAACGTTTACTTTGCGAGGGCGCGACGACCCGACTCGTTCTACTTCGCCCGACTCCAAAACGCGAAGCAGCTTGGCCTGCTGTCGCAACGGTACATTCCCGATCTCATCGAGGAAGATAGTCCCGCCGTCGGCCAGTTCGAAACGGCCGATCCGATCAGTCCGGGCATCGGTAAAGGCCCCTTTTACATGGCCGAACAGTTCACTCTCGAATAGGGCATCAGGAATCGCGCCCGTATTTACCGCCACCAGCGGCCGGGATGCACGCGCGGAGAGCGCATGCAAAGTTTGCGCGACGACCTCCTTGCCCGTTCCATGTTCGCCGGTAATGAGCACGTTTGCGTCGGACGGTCCAACCCGTGAAATCGCTTCCAGCACAGGCTGCATGGCTGGAGCAGCGGCGATGAAGTCGGGCTTTCCTTCGGCACGCAGCAGCCGGTTCTCCGCTTCCAGCCGAGCCGCCCGCTGCAGGGCGCGGTGCAATTCAACTTGCGTGCGAATGATCGAGATCAGCCGCTCGTTTTCCCAGGGCTTCTGAATAAAATCGCGCGCGCCACGCCGCATGGCTTCAACGGCAAGCTCCACATTCGCCCATGCCGTCATGACGATGACCGGAACGGTCGCATCGAGCGCCACGATTCGGGACAGCAGATCCAAGCCCTCCTGCCCCGAGGTTGTGTCGCGGGTGTAGTTCAGATCGATGAGCACGGCGTCGTACGAGTTCGCTGCAACCGCCTCGGCGACCATTTCCGGCGAACGCACTTTATCGACGCGGTAACCTTCCGGACGCAGCAGGAAATCGAGCGCTTCGAGGATGTGTTCCTGGTCATCGGCGGCCAGAATGCGCACGGGCGCCGATGCGTCCCGCCGAAATGGTGTGAGATCGACTTCTCCGGATTTGGCTGTAGTTGGCATGCGCACTAGGGATTGCGACCCGAAACTACACCGCTGATTGCCTCCTGGATCAGTATGCCATTATGTTCCAGAGTCGTGCCGGTCACGCGATCCAGTTCAACTTTGGCTTTTTCGTAAACCGTCATGGCGTTGACTAAATCCAATTGCGCCAGAGACAGATCGCGCTGTGCGGACAACGTCTGGTAGCTCGATCCCGCCCCAAGTTCCTGTTCTTTTTTTGTGATATCGAACGTGCGCTGCGCCAAGTCTCTCGCCTTACGCGCCGCCTCAACTCGCGCCCCAGTTTGGTCCAGCGCGAATTGCGCATTGCGCACTTCGATTCGAACCTGCTTCTTCAACTGCTCCATCCGCAACTGGGCCTGCCGGTACTCCAACTCAGACCGGTACTGGTCCGCCTTAGCAACTCGATTCCTGAGGGGAATATTGAGATTCAGGCCGAAATAGTAATCCGGCGCAGTATTGTTGAAAGCATTTTGCAGAGCACCAGGAAAATCCCTTGGAACGTTGGAGACATTCGGACCCAGGTTCGTGACGTCGTAAATCGGATTCAATAACCCCGCCAGGCCCGATCCGCCATAGAAACCAACGAAGGACAGTGAAGGCAATAACGCGTTCCGGGCCGCCTGATTGCTAATCCGGCGGTTTAAGAGATCGATGTCAGTTTCTGCAAGATCGGGCCGGTTATGCTGGGCTTGCGTAATCAAGTCCTGCACCGGTTCGGCGGTCTGGATGGAGACGCTTTGCATCTGATCCGTTGGAATCACCGGCATGGCTTCCAGAGTGGGATCATCGAGACTCTTGGTGATCGCATTCTTCATGAGCGTCTGCTGCAATTGCAGGCTCGTTCGCGCCACCGTTAGCTCCTGATCGCGTTTCGAAACTTCAGCTTCGGCCCGCATCACGTCCATCTCCGGAACGCTCTCCAACTTCAACTGCTTCCTGACATTTTCCAATGTCTGTTGAGCAAACGAGAACGACTGTTCATTTACCTGGGTCTGCTGGTAAGCGCTGACCAGGTCCCAATAGATATTCTCGATTTGCGTTACCGTGGCGATGACCTGATCTTTGAATGCGATATCCGAAATCTTCTTGTTATTTCTCGCGATGCGGAGATATCGCAAGTTCGGGCCAAAGCCAAATCCTGCCAGCAGTTCCTGCTGGATCTGGAAACGGAATGTGGAGTTCAGGGTGGGAGACAGATTGAAAAAAGGACTGTTCGTCGTCTGGCGCGAGTTAGAGAATTGGACGGCTACATTCGTCCCCGTCGGAAACGATTGAGAATAATTGGCAACGACTTGTCCCGTATTTAATTGCAGGAGCGGCACGCCATAGATTTGCCGGTTCGCGAGGGGAGTCGTTTGATGCTCTTCCCCACCGTTCACGTTGATAAGGGGATCAAACGAAGAGACCGCCGTTCCAGCACCGAGTGTGGATTGCACCAGGCCCGATGCGCCAGCGCCCGCACCTCCTGCACCACCGCTGGTGCCACCCGCGCCGGCTCCCGGAGCCCCTGTGCCGAAGCCCCCCACTCCGCCGCCCGGAGTCCCCTGGACCACGCCGGTGTTCACCCCGCGGAAGAATCCGCCGGCTTTCGTACGCAGAATGTCTGTGTTGGCAATCGGAAGGTTGTACCGGGCGATTGCCAGATCGAGATTGTTCTCCAGTGCCAGATTGATCGCATCTCTCAGCGTCAGATAGAGCGTCCCATTCCGTACGAGTTGATCCAGACGCGCGGAATTAGACATCACCGGCTCGGGAACGCTATCCGGTTGATAAGCGTGCAGAGGGTTGCGCGATTTCGGCATTTCAAACTGTAAGCGGGTCGCACTCCGGTCCGTGGAGGATTTCTCCCCGGATTCGGTTTGCGGCATCGTCTGCGCCTGGCAAAGATTGACAAGTATTACGAATCCAAAGAGGGTAGAGCTGGACAGCTGCAGGACTCCCCGCTTCCGTGAGGTCACGATGCGCTGACCTCCGCCGGTTGAGATAGCGCCGGATTGGCCGTATCTGCCACCATCCATCCGTCCCGCAGTTGAATCGTGCGGGAACCGTAACCTGCGTTTGTCTCTGAGTGCGTGACCTGCACAATTGTGGTTCCTTGCTGGTTCAGTTCACGGAAGAGTTCCATAATCTCCTTGGCTTGTCCGGAATGAAGATTTCCCGTCGGCTCATCGGCGAGCAGCAGCGCGGGTTTGTGAATGACGGCGCGCGCCACGCCCACAAGTTGTTGCTGCCCTCCGGAGAGCTGACTGGGATATAAATCTTTCTTGGCGACGATTCGAAAACGGTCGAGGGTATCGGCTACCAGGCTCTGACGCTCCTTGCGAGGGATGTCCTTATAAGAAAGCGGAAGGTCGATGTTCTCTTGCACTGTGAGGTCATCGAGAAGGTGGTAGCTCTGAAACACCATGCCCACATTGCGTTTGGCCAGATCTGCCCGCTGCTTGCGTTTCATCTGGTGCACGGCTTCTTCGCGAAACCAATACTCCCCTTCCCATGCGTCATCCAGCAATGCCAACACGTTCAACAACGAAGATTTTCCGGCGCCGGATGGCCCCATGAAGGTGATGAATTCGCCTTCGCGAATGTCCAGATTGATCCGGCGTAGTACCCACGTCTGACCGGCTGGCAATTTGTAGCTGCGCTCCACATTTCTCAACTGGATCATTGTTTTTTCTCCCGACTAGTCATATCTCAAAGCAATAAGTGGATCGACCTGCATTGCTCGCCGCGCAGGGATGTAGCACGCCGCCATTGTCACCAACGAAACTAATCCGGCAACGCCGCCGTACGTGACCGCGTCCACAGAACTGACCCCATACAATTGCGTGGCTAGTAACTTTGCCAGCAGCAACGCTCCCACGATCCCGAGAACTAGCCCAGCCAAGGCGAAGGTTGCCCCTTCTTTCATAACCAGCAACAGGATGTCTTGTCGGCGAGCCCCCAGTGCCATGCGCAGTCCGATTTCCTTCCTGCGCTTCGAAACTAGAAATGAGAGGACGCCGTAGATACCAACCATGCCCAGGATGAGCGCCACCGCGGCGAAACTGCTGAATAGCACAGTGGTCGATGCGGGCGTCGCCACCGCTTCCTGCACGACCGAACGCATGGTCTTCACTTCGCTGACTGGAATCTCGGAACTGAGCGAGGACACCGTTCTATGTAGCAGTGCGCTGACCTGCCCATCGTTCGCAGAGGTCTGCAGCACAATCGTCATGTCGGCGGGAACCCGTCCGTCTTCGAGCGTCGCTTTCGGACTATAAGGAACGTAGACCGTTCCACGCATGAACTCCGGAGTGTTGTGCTGCAGATCGTAGGCCCGCACATCGTTCATGACGCCAACCACGGTGCGCCATTCGTCCTCGTTGGAGAATCGGATATGTTTTCCCACCGCATGTTGTCCCGGCCAGTACCGGGCTGCGGAAGCCGCGGTCACGATTGCCACTCCCGGATTGCCGGTCTCGTCCGCGCTGGTGAATGTTCTCCCCGCGAGCAACGGGATCCCCATCAGATGGAAATAGCGTGGGGAAACAACATCGAGCCAGAACAAGGGCATCTTCTCCTCGTTTGTCCCGACAAAGCCCTCGATCTGCAGCGAGCGCTTGCTTACCCTTCCTCCCAGCGGCAGAGTGTTCACTAAAGCCGCATCGCTCACCCCGGGGGAAGAATGCACGCGATCGAGAACGTCGCGGTAAAACGTGAGACACCGTTGTATTTCAGAACAGAAGGATTGATTCGGAGTGATGCGAGCCGTCACGATGCGCTCGGGACGAAACCCGGGATCGACATGCGACAAGGCCCAGAAACTTCGGATCAAAAGTCCGGCAGCAATCACGAGCATGACCGAAAGCGCGACTTCCGCAATCGCTAAAGAACCTCTCAGTCGTCGTGATACCGACGCGGCAGCTCCTCTCCCTGCTGAGTTGAGGGCGTCCGATAGGGCTGCCTTCGAGGATTGCAGAGACGGTGCCAGTCCGAACGCCAACCCGGTGGCGATAGCTAGCCCCGCGGTGAAAAGCAGAACACGCCAGTCCAGGTGCACATCCTCAATTCGAGGAGTATTCGCGGGCAAGGCGGCTTTGAGTACCGATAAACCCGCTCCGCCAATAGCGAAACCCAACATAGCGCCGATCACCGACAACAAAACGCTCTCGGTCAACAACTGGCGAGCGATGCGCCGGGGTGCGGCACCGAGTGCCGCACGAATACCCATCTCTTTTTCTCGTGTGGCGGACCGTGAGAGCATCAGGTTCGCGACGTTGGCGCACGCGATCAGGAGCACGAGAGCTACAGCCCCTAGAAGCAGCAGCAGTCGCGTCCGCACATCACCCACCATGCCTGTGCGAAGTCCTACAACGCCGGCGTCAGCATTCCAGCTGCGCGGCATCTCCCACGGAAACAAGGCGAAAACGCGGGATTGAAATAAACGCACTTCCGCCCCCGCCTGCGCCAATGATGCGCCCGGATGCAACCGTCCGATTACAGGCATAAAATCGTCCGCCCAGTATTCCACCTTATTCCGCGGATCGTTATGCAGAGGAACCCATACCTGGGTCTTGGGAGAGGGGAAATGGAAATCAGACGGCATCACACCAACAATTTCCCGGCTCGTTCCCTCCAGTTCAATGAATCTGCCGATCACGTTGCCATTGCCGCCGAAGCGCTTTTCCCAAAGTTCATGGCTGAGGATCACGTACCGGTCACTGCCGGCTGCGTCTTCGCCCTGCACGAACGTGCGGCCCAGTTGCGGACGGACGCCAAGCACAGAAAAGAATTCAGCCGATACTGGAGTGTCCGAAAGACGAACCGGATTGCCCACATGTGTCAGGTTGTATTCGTGCCCTTCCGCATAGGCTGCGACATCCATCGTGCGAACCTGCTCGCGCATCGCGCTAAAAGCGCCCTTGGGATAAGTTCCCGTCACACTCACCAGTTCCGCCGGCCGTGGATAAGGAAGCGGGCGGAGCAGAATTCCGCTTACAAGGCTGAAGATCGCGGTGTTCGCGCCGATTCCGAGGGCAATCGTGAACGCCGCCACCGAAGTGAACCCCAAACTCGCCCTCAACTGTCGCAGCCCAAAACGAATGTCCTGCATAACCCCGGTCATGGTTATCCTCGCTTACTCGTAAAGCAGCGCTACTGTCGGAGCGACTCCCGCCGTGCGCGGCGCGGGAATAAAACCCGCAAGCGCCGCTACAATGCCTAGCAAAACCACTACAGCAATCAAAGACAGGGGATCGGTGCCCTTCAGGCCAAATAGATAGCTATGTAGTACTCGCGTGCTCGCCAGGGATAGCGGATTCCCGCTCACCATGCGTCCCGTGATCTTCTGGTCCGGAAATTGAGAATTACCGGGATCTACCTCGATATGATGGTCCGTCGCGCCAGCAGATAAACCATTGAACACAGAATTGTGATCCCGTATCTCCTTATAAAGCGGATACGAGAAGACAGCGAGGCGCGGCGTGCCATTCGAGCGGCTGCTGGCCCGAGTGGGGTCGCCGATAACCGCTAGTTGCTGCGGATCTTTCACCGGCAGCATCTTGAGTAGAATCCCATTCAGCACGGTGAAGACCGAGGTATTCACCGCATTCCCCAGCGCTAACGTGAGCACGGCGACCAGCGTAAAGCCCGGATTTCTCCGAAACTGGCGTACTGCGTAGCGGACGTCCTGAATCAGATCCATCCCGTTTCCTCACTCGTACCGCAGAGCAACCATCGGGTCCACACCGGCTGCGCGGCGCGCCGGAATGTATGCCGCGATCAATCCCACAGCGGCAATGCCTGTGCAAACCATTGCCATCACCATCGGATCGCGAGGTCCTATTCCGTACAGCATGCTTTTTAGAATCGACGCCGATGCTATCGCTGAGATACTCCCAATCGCGATGCCCCCAAGCAATAGAATGGCGGCATCCTGCAGAATCATCCTCAGTACTAATGCGCGCTGTGCCCCAAGCGCCATCCGCACCCCGATTTCGCGTGTCCTCCGCGTAACGGCATGCGTCATGATCCCGTAAAGACCCACGATGGTGAGCACGAGCGCCAGTCCGGCAAACGTGCTGACCAGCACCATGGCGAAGCGAGGTTGGGAAAGCTGCAGCGCCATGAGTTCGTTCATGGTCCGCACCTGTGTCACCGGAATGTCCTTATCCATTTTGGAGACGATGCGTTGCACACTGGCTCCCAGGCTTGTCGGGTCGAGCGACGTGCGCACAACGGTATACAGGCAGCACCAGGTATTCAGTTGCGATGAGGGCAAATACATTTGCGGATCCATCTCGCGGTCGGTCGCGTACAGCCTCATGTTGCCCACCACCCCCACGATTTCCCGCCAGGGTGGCCCTCCCGGGGTGCCGTTGCCTGCGCCCGGTTTCAGCCTCTTACCCAAAACTTGTTCGCCAGGAAAAAACTTCTGCGCAAATGCCTGGTTGACCATCATTACCGGTTGCGCATTCATATCATCCCGATCGCTGAAATCGCGCCCTTGCAGAACCGGAATCCGCATGGCACTGAAATACTCAGTTGTGATTGGCGTCAGGTGGGCGCTAGGTTGGTCACCCTCGGGCACGGGACGTTCTGGATTTTCAAAGCTGATGACAATGCCATCGTTCGTCATGGGCAGCACCATCACTCCAGCGGCGGACTGCACGCCGGGCAGCGAACGCACCTTTTCAAAATAAGAGCGATAGAACTGAGAACGAATATTTTTGTACTGTGCATCCGGCACCTCGAAATACATGGTGGTCAGATGGTCGGGATCGAATCCCTGTTCCGCATGAATCAGCCGGTTGAAACTGCTGATAAGCAGTCCAGCCGCAGCGGTCAATAGCAAGCCCACTGCGACCTGTCCGACTATTAACGATGATCGCAGCCAGTCCCGGCCAAATACTTCCGTTCGACCGCCTTCCTTCAATGTCGAGACGAGATCCGTCCGCGCTCCAGTGACGGCAGGCAGCACGCCAAATACGATTCCGGTGAAGATCGATAACACAGTCGCGAACAGGAGCACGCGCGTGTCCACTCCAGCATTAGCCACGCGCGGAATGCTGTTACCAATAAGCGAGAGCAGCGCTGGCGTACACAAGAAGGCGAGGGTACAGCCGGCGATCCCCCCCGCCATACTCAGAACCAGGCTCTCCGCCAGCAACTGACGCACGATCCTTGCTTTCGCTGCGCCCAATGCTGAGCGCAAAGCCATTTCGCGTTGCCGCTCACGGACTCGAGCCAGGAGCAGGTTGGCAATATTTCCGCAGGCAATCAGCAACACCAGAGCCACTGCGCCCAGGACCACCAGCAGAGCGGTTCGGGTGTTGCCCAGCATCGCTGTAATTTCCGATTCGACTCGGGCAGAGTCATGCTTCGTATTGGTGTTGGGATATTGCTTCAGTAAATTGACCGCAATGGCTCGCAAATCCTGATCTGCTTGTGTGATGGTGATTCCAGGCTTTAGTCGTCCGAAAACATTCAGGAAATGGGAGCCACGGTTGCGAACATTGGGATGTGCATCGAGCGGGTCGTCATCCAGCGCCAGTGTCGTCCACACGGCATTATTCGGCCGCGTAACCGGAAACCTGAATGATGGCGGCATGACTCCGATGATCGTAAAAAGGCTGCCGCTGAAACGGACATTGCGTCCTACGACATCTTTATCGGCGCCAAATTGCGATACCCATAGCGAATGACTGATCAGAACAACCTTAGTTCCTTGCTTTTCCTCGTCGGGTGTGAATCCACGTCCCAGCTCCGGGCGTACTCCAAGTGCCGGTAGCAAGTCCCACGAGGTGATCTCGCCATCCAGTTGGACGGGCCGCTCGAGACCGGTGAGAACAAACAACGTATCGTGGTACGAAACCAGGTGTTCGAACGAATGGTTCTGCGATCGCCAGTCGAAGAAGTCGGGATATGAAGCGGCAGTGGGTTGCGGATTATGAGAATTGATGGATTCCGCCTCGACCAGTCGCTCTGGATGGCTGTAGGGCAGCGGACGCAGCATTACGGCATCTACCACGCTGAACACGGCCGTGTTCGCGCCAATGCCCAAGGCCAGAGTAATGATAGCGACCATGGCGAACCCTGGGCTTTTCCGCAGTTGCCGCAGTGCGTACCGGATGTCTTGAGCTAAGATTTCCATACTCTCACTCGTAACGCAGCGCCTCGATGGGATTCACGCTGGCTGCCCTTCGCGCCGGCAAATAACTCGCACTCATCGCCGAGCTAGCGAGCACAATTGCGACGGCTGCCAGAGTTGCGACATCCCAACTCTGAACTCCGAAAAGGAGGGCTCGCATCAGGGTTGCGGCTCCAACTGCGCACACGAGACCCACTACGATTCCCGCCGCTGCCAACCCACCCGCCTCTTTCATGATCAGTTGCAGAACCGACTCACGCTGGGCGCCCAGCGCCATCCGAACTCCAATTTCGCGAGTCCTCTGGCTGACGGAGTACGCGATTACGCCATACAGACCGACCACCCCTAACAGCAGCGCCAGAAACGCGAAGCCTCCGACCAGCCATGCCGCCGAACGGTGCAGGTACGCGCTCGGCGACTCGTTAATTCGCGCCGCCATCGACGTCGGATGCAGAGTGCCAATGCCGGGATCCACCTCACGAATGGTGGCGACCATCGCCGGCAGCACCGATTGCTCGGATTGCGAAGTGCGCGCAACCAGAGAAAAGTAAGTGTCCGTGGACTGGTTGAACGGCTGGTACATTGCGGGCCAAGTCTCTGTATCCAGTGAGCCGTCTTTGACGTCCTCCACTACGCCCACGATCTCGGCAATCGACTTCGGAGATAGTTGGTTGTCCCCGATCCTTTTGCCGATGGGATCTTCCCCGGGCAGATACTTGCTGGCCAATTTCTGATTGATCATGATCACCGGCGGCTTGGACGCATCGTCCGCCTCGGTGAAATACCTCCCCCGAAGAAGCTTCGCATGTAACGTGCTGAAGAATTCAGGACTCACACTGCGCGTGTTCACTTCATTGTGTTCCCCGTTATAGGGATGGCCCACAACCCTGATCCAGTTCGTGTTTCCGTTGAAGCTCACGGGCAGCATCGTGCTGAGTCCTACAGACTGAACGCCGGGCAAACTGCCGGTTCGCTGCAGAATCTGTCTCACCACGGGCACGATCTGTTCGTCTTTCGAATATTTCGCATCCGACAGGTTCAGCGTCACTGTTGCGAGGTGGTCCGCTTGGAACCCAACATCGACATGCAACAGCCGATAGAAACTCTTGCCAAGTAATCCCGCGCCAAACAGAAGAACCACTGCTACCGCAAGTTCGACAACTACCAGGTTGGCGCCGAACCGGCGCCACAAAGTTCCCGCATAGCTACGACCGCCCTCCGCCAAACCTTCGCGCACCTTCGATAAAGGCAAGCGCATAATCGGTGCCAGTGAGAACAGGCTCGCTGCCAGGATACCGACGAGCATGGCAAAAACGAACACATGCAGGTTGATGCCGATGCCATTCAGATAAGGCATATTCGCAAGCAGGTCTTTCGAGATCAGGTGGAGCAGAATCCGCATGGCGCCACTAGCAGCCATCAGCCCGAGAACGGTGCCTCCCGCCATTAATACGAATCCTTCCGTCACAAACTGACGGATGAGCCTGGGCCGCGAAGCTCCTAGTGCACCCCTGACCGCGATCTCGCGCTTGCGGCTCTCCGAACGGACTAGCAGCAGGCTTGACACATTCGCGCATGCGATAACCAGAAGCAGGCCAGCGCCGCCAAGCAGCAGAAGAAGTATCGGACGCACGTCGGCGACCATGACTTTCGACAAAGGCTCTACAGAAGCGCCTTGGCCGCGATTATCGACCGGGTATTGCAGTTCAAGTTGCCGGGCGATGCCCGTCATCTCGGCTCGCGCCGCCTCGATGGAAACCCCATTCTTTAGTCGCGCCACTCCGTAGAGATTGTGACAACCTCGCCGCTTCGCACACTGATCATCCTGGTGATAAGGCGCCCAAAGCTCCGAATCTCCTGCGGGAGCGAATTGAAAGCTCTGCGGTAACACTCCGACAATGGTGTGCGCGACGTCGCTGAGCAGAATCGTCTGGCCGATCACATCCTTTCTGCCGCCATATCTCTTTTGCCATGAGGAGTAGGTCAAGATAACTGTTTTGGCAGCGGACGGCTGATCCTCTCCGTCGAAAAAGTCCCGGCCCAGGACGGGAACTACTTGCAGCGTGCGGAAAAATCCCGCGCTCACCCGCATAGCCGAAACCGGTTCTGCACCCGAAGCAGTGCGCAGTAGATAACCGCTGTTATTGTAGACCTCGAGCGAACTGAAGGAATGATTCAGCTTTTTCCAGTCGAGGTAATCGAGGTACGAAAGATTGGCTCTGGGAAACATCGCCGCACTTTCGGTCACATCGACTAGCCGCGAAGAATCGGGATATGGCAAAGCCTTAAGGAGCGCCGCGTCCACGAAAGCGAAGATAGCCACACTCGCGCATACGCCCAGGCTCAAAACCACAATAGCTGTGGCGGAGAATACAGGACTCTTCCGCATTTGCCGGAATGCATAACGAACATCGTGGATAAGCGTTTGCATGGAATCTCCTCACTCATACCGCAGTGCCTTCATGGGATCGACTCTCGCTGCGCGATAGGCGGGAATCACGCTGGCCAGGAAAGCTACCAACGCGAGCACTCCGGCGACAGCCAGGAATGTGAGTGGGTCGCTCGGCCGCACGTGATATATCAGATTCGACATCACTCTTCCGAACGTCAGCGCCACGACTGCCCCGATCAGTACTCCGATCATTGCCAGTTTCATCCCTTCATAAACGATCATGCGCAGAACGTCGCCCAATCGCGCCCCTAATGCCATGCGGATTCCAATTTCGTTGACGCGCCTTTTCACGCTGTACGAAAGGACGCTGTAGATTCCAATGGCTGCCAGAACCAGCGCGAGTCCGGCAAACGTGCCCAGGAGCAACGTGCTGAAGCGCTGTTGCGACAGCGAACCTTTCACGACCTCTTGCATCGGCAGTACGTCTCGCAAGGGAACTTGGGCATCCACGTTGTGCACCGCATTCTCCACCAGCGAAGCGATACCCGCGGGATTGTTCGTCGTGCGGACTACCAGCGTCATTCCGAAGGAACGCCATCCTCCGATGGGAGTCGGTGAAAGTTGAGCAAAGGCTGTGTAGAGCGCCACCGCTGGACGCGTCTGGTCCAAACCGTCGAGTTTCACGTCCCCCACGATTCCAACGACTTCACGCGGCGGGCCGGGTGAAAATGTGAGCGACAAGCGCTTCCCGATCGCGTCCTCACCGGGCCAGAATTGCTGCGCCATTGACTGGCTGATTAGGACCGCTCCCGGTCTGCCGGCCACATCTGCATCGCTGATGTCGCGCCCTCGAAGGAGGGGGATACCGAGCGTCTTCAGATACCCCGGACTTACCAGCCTCACGTCAACTTCCGGTTGGTCCGCCATGGCCACAACCGGTCGCCCATCAATCTGAATAGGCTGGTGCGACCCTCCAAGCAGCGGAATGTCGTCGACCAGTGCGGCCGATTGCACTGCCGGCAACGCCCGCACTTGTTGCAGCACTTGATCGAAAAACGTGATTTGTTCAACTGGAGAAGGAAACCGCTTGGCTGAGACCGCAACATTCGCTGTCAGAACGCCTTTGGGATCGAATCCCGGATTCACAGTATGAAGCCGTTGAAAGCTCCGGATCATCAATCCGGCGGCCATGAGAAGCACCAGCGAGAGCGCCACTTCGGCCACGACGAGCACGCTTCTCGTGCTGTTACCCGCAGTGTCCGTATCAGTGCGTCCCAGACCCTCTTTGAGCGTCTGGCTCACATTTTTCCTGGCCAGTCGCAGACCGGGTAACAGCCCAGCCAACAAGCCCGTGATCAGCGATATGCCTGCGGTGAAGAGAAGCACTTTCGCATCAAGACCAACTTCGACGGAGGGAGGAACTTTATCCGCCAGAAACGCCATGATCAGGCGAACTCCCAACGGCGCGAAGCTCAGCCCAAGTGCCCCGCCCACCAGAGACAGGAGCACCGATTCCGTCAGCACCTGCCGCAACACGCGACCTGAACTCGCACCCAGCGCCGTCCGGATAGCAATCTCTTTCTGCCGCCCGAACGCTCGGGCGAGAATCAGATTGGCAACGTTCACACATGCAATCAGCAGAACACACGCTACCGCCCCCAATAACACCAGCATGGCTGGACGAACATCACTCACCAGGTCTTCGTGCAGCGGCACAACCACCGCCCCCCAGCCTTTATCGTCTGCGGGATAAAGTTGCGCTAGCCGGCTGGAAATCGTATTCATCTCCGCCTGCGCTTGCTGTACGTCGGTTCCCGGTTTCAGTCGCGCGATCACAACGTAGTGGTGCTCTCCTCGAATCGACCGGTCAGTGTCGGTCCACGCCATGGGAGTCCACATTTCCGCGTAGTCGGGCAAGCGAAACGATGGAGGCATAACCCCAGCCACCAGGAAATTGCGCCCGTCCATGGTGATGTCCCGACCCACGATGTCGCGATTGGAACCGAAGTGTTCCTGCCAGAAGCGATAACTCAAAACCACGACGTTCGATTTTCCGGGATCGTCCTCCTCGGGCAGCAGCGCGCGCCCGAACATAGGCTGAACCCCGAGTACCTCAAAGAATTTCGATGACACCGCGGATGCGTTCACCTGTTGCGGCTTCGCCGTATTCGTCAGTGTGAAGCCGCGATAGGAATAAATCGCCATCTGCTCGAATACATGATTCTCGCTTTCCCAGTCCACATAGTTCGCCGGTGATACAGAAAATCGGTCAATCCCCGGAAAGCTTTGCGCAGGCGGAACGTGCCAGACTCGCACCAGCCTGTTGGGATCCCGAAATCCAAGAGGCCGCAGCAATACACCATTCACCACACTGAAGATGGCGGTGTTTGCGCCAATTCCCAATGCAAGCGTAAGTACGGCGATAACGGCGAAGCCCGGGCTTTTGAGCATCTGCCGCAGCGCGTAACGAAGATCCTGAAACACAGTTTCCATAAATTCCTCAATTATTCGTAGCGCAATGCAATTGCCGGATCGACCCTGCTGGCGCGTCGCGCCGGTACATAACAGGCGCTCAGCGCGATCAGCATGAAAAGCAGTGCGACGCCGGCGAAAGTCCTCGGGTCAGTGGCGCTGATCCCATACAGCAAACTGGACATGAGCCGCGTGAGTGCGAATGCACCAACAATCCCGGCAGCTATCCCTGCAACTGCAAGTCTGCCGCCACTCGCCAAGATGAGTCTCAACACGTCGTAAGGCCGTGCGCCGAGAGCCATCCGCAGACCGATCTCAGGTGAGCGTTGCGCCACGATGTACGAAATCACTCCGTAAACGCCCACGCTGGCCAGCAGCAGCGCCAGTGATGCAAACACGAGAAGCAAAATCATCGAGAACTGCCTGCGAGCCAGCGACTGGGAAATTAGGGAGTCCATCGTTTGCTCGCCGAAGATAACTTGCTGGCTGCTCATTTCCCGGCTGATCTTCCGCACCGCGGAGGAGAGTCCTGCAGCGGCATCGTCCGCTCGAACCACGACTGCCGAACCCGACGGCGTCATGGCGACAAAGTCGTTCGGCATCTGATCGCAAGGGATATACAGGGCGGAGCGAAGAGATTGAGTGTCGTCGCTGTCTAGTCCCCACTGCTTCACGTGTCCCACTACGCCGACAATCTCTGCGAGTTGGGGAAAGCGGTTGATCTGGATCCGTTTCCCAATCGGATCTTTTCCCGGGAAGTATTTGTTTGCGAACACATCGTCGATGACCACGACCGGCGGCGAGTTCTCATTGTCGTGCGCGGTAAAAAAACGTCCGCGCTGCAGAGGAATTCCCATCGCCTGCAGGTAGCCCGGTTCTACGATGTAATCAATCGCCCAGTTCATGTCATTGTCGTTCGCCGGCTTCGCCTGACCTTCCAGGAGAAACAGCTGTTCGTCATCTCCGCTGAAAGGAATTGCGCCCCACGTCTGCGAAACCGCGTGAACCCCGGGGAGCGAAGCGACCTTGGAGTCAAATTCGCGAAACGCCGCTCGAATTGCCTCCGGCTTCGCATTCATCAAGGAAGGCCGAAGAGAAAGTCCGAAGGTCAAAACATTGTGCGGGTTGAATCCAGGATCTACGCTCCACACCCGAATCAGGCTACGTATCGATAAGCCCGCCCCGATAAGCAACATGACCGCCAATGCCATTTCCACGACCACGAATGTGGCTTGTGCGTGCTGACGCAGCCCGGTCGAGCCGCGGCCCTCCTTCAGCGCCTCGTTGAGATTGGGCTGTGAAATCTTCAATGCAGGGATTAGCCCGAAAAATATGCCGCTGAGCATCGAAATAGCAGCCGTGAAGAGCAGCACGTGTAAATCCAGCCCGATATGTTCGGCTCGGGGCAGAGCCGCCGGCAAAGTACTGAGTGCCGCCCGTGTTCCCCAAGTCGCAAGCAGCAAACCCAGGGTGCCTCCAGCCAGCGCCAGCAAAATGCTCTCGGTTAGTAATTGGCGGACGACGCGCGATCGAGTGGCGCCCAGCGTGGCTCGCACCGCCAGCTCTCGGGCGCGTCCTGAAGATCGCGCCAGCAGCAGGTTGCCGACGTTCGCGCACGCAATCAGCAGCACAAATCCCACCGCCGCCAGCAGCACGGTGAGAATCGGGCGAACCGAGCCCACCATCTGCTGCTTGAGCGGCACGATCTTGGCAGTGATTCCCTTATCGACATCCGGAAACGCTGTCCCTAGATGTCGCGTGACAGCGTCCATATCTGCACGGGCCCGCTCGAGGCTCACCCCCGGCTTCAGGCGTCCGATGCCATGAATTCCCAGGCCCGCTCCTCGCTTGAGCAGCAGAGGATTACTCCACTGACCAATCGGGACATACACATCACAGTCTCGGAATCCCGGAACGCTTAGGCGAAAATTTGCGGGGATTATGCCGACAATCGTGTAGGCCTTCGAGTCGAGAGTGATGCTCTTCCCCAGGACGTCGCCCGCACCACCGAACTTCCGTTGCCACAGTCCTGCGCCAAGGAGTGCCACCGCCCCCGCACCCACCTCATCTTCACCGCTAAGAAAAGTACGGCCAATAATGGGATTTACTCCCAGTTGTGAGAAGAAATCCGAAGAGACGAAGTTGCCGTTCACTTGCTCGGCTTCGCCAACTCCAGTCAGGCTGAAAGCATAGGTGCGCGCGACGGCCATGGATGAAAATGTGTGATTGTCTTTCTGCCAGTCGCGAAAATTTGCGTACGAAACCGAGCCGCTTTCAAAGTTCGGCTTGTTTTCGTGAAGTGTCACCAATTCATCTGGTTTGAAAAAGGGCAGCGGGCTCAGCAGCACTCCATTAACCACGCTGAAAATCACCGTATTCGCCCCAATCCCGAGAGCTAGCGTAAGGACGGCGACGGCCGCAAAGCCTCGGCTCTTGCGCATCTGTCGCAGTGCGTAACGAATATCCTGATATAAAGTCTCCATAACTCCTCACTCGTAACGCAATGCGACCATCGGATCGACTTTAATAGCTCGCCGCGCGGGCACATAGGAAGCCAGGCGATTCACATCGCGGTAGGGAATGAGAGCCAGCAACACGGCGTTCACAACCGAAAAAATTGTGGTTGTTGCCCCGATCCCGGGCCCCAGCGTGATAACGGCGACTGCCGTAAAGGCGGGGCTCTTGCGCAGTTGCCGCAATGCGTAGCGAACATCCTGCAACGGGCTGGTCATGGGAGAAACTCCTATTCGTAGCGCAGGGCGACTAGGGGATTGACTCCCGCGGCACGGCCCGCCGGCAGCGAGGCAGCAATCAGCGCGACCAGCACGATCAACAGTGTCGCTGCGATCAGCGATAGCGGATCGCTGCTCGAGATGCCGAACAACTGACTGCGTACGGCCGATCCCAGCAGCAGGGATAACGGCAAGGCGATGGCAACCGCAATTCCGGCCAGCCAGAGAACCTCGAAAAGTACAACCCGCACTACCGAAGCTCGGGTTGCCCCCAAAGCCATGCGAATGCCAATTTCCGACGTTCTCTGCGCTGTGGAATACGCGAGCACCCCGTACAGACCGATCGCCGTCATCAACACAGCTAAAACGCCGAAGCTCTGCGCTAGAAATGCGATCACGCGCTCGGCAACCAAGGTCTCTTCAATTTGGTCTTGCATCGTCCGGAAATTGTCGAGCACCAGCTTGGAGTCGAGCGTCTGCATCGCTTGCCGAATCGTCGATTCCGCTGCCTCCGGCAACTGTGCCGTTCGGATGTAGTAGTTCATCGCTCCAGGATCTTTTTCCTGCAAGTAAGGAGTGAAGGCTGTGCGCTTGATCCTGCCTCGAACATTCTCGTGCTTTGTGTCTTTGACTACTCCGACAATCTCAATGTCAGG
>JBKOUZ010000239.1:0-14003 GCA_046723715.1 Acidobacteriota bacterium
CTACAAAGAGTGCATCGGAATCTTGGGAGTTAACCGAGAGTTCTCGCTTCAGCAGGCTCGTGCGGCACGACTGATGATCGTGCTTTCAAATCCAGCCCTATTCGATTTGAACCAGGGAATTTTCGGACGGAACCGGAGCCGGGATCGTCGAGAGATGCTGCGGAGCGCGCCAGGAATCGAAGATCGACACCTGATGAACGCAAGAAACCGTGCAGTGCGGGGCGCAGGATTTTTCGCTCAGGTATTCACGGCGTAGATGCTCGAGGGTGTAGTTCTCCAGCGGAATCGCGGGATAGCCACGCTGCTGCGAGCAGTAGTGAACCAGCCCGTTCTCGCAGATGTAGAGATAGCGGGATCCGGCTCGGCATCGCCAATCGTTGGGTTTGCCTTTGGCGATGTTGTCCTGGAAAGAGTTCACGCGAGTGAAGCTGCGCTTTTCGAGGCGCTTCATCTCGTGGTAGATCCGGCGCTCCTCATCGGCGAGAGGCTGCAGTTGGCCGCCACCGTCGTGAATGATGCCGATGGTGGAACTGAACCCGAGTTCGACGGCACGTTTTCCGATCACCAGCGCGTCTTGGGGATGCTTGATGCCCGCGCCTACGACGGAATTAATGTTCACGTGAAAGTCGGCGTGCTCGGCCAGGAGTTGCAGTTTTTTATCGAGAACCTTCAAGCTTTTCTTCGAAACTTCATCCGGATTGACATTGTCGATGGAAATCTGAAGCCATTCGAGTCCGGCGCGATTGAGGCGCTGAATGCGTTCGGCAACCAACAGGTAACCATTGGTGATCAAACCGGCAACCATGTCGTTAGCGCGGATGCGGCCGATGATGTCATCGAGTTGGGGATGCAGCAGAGGCTCTCCACCCGAGATCGTGACCACCGACGTTCCCAAGGCGCCGAGTTTGTCGATGCGACGATCCATGTCCTCGATCGGGACCGGTTTCGAGAAGTCATCGAACTCGTTGCAGTACGTGCAGGCCAGGTTGCACCGGCGCATGGGAATGATGTGCGCTAGAAGAGGATGTTCGGTGGAAGACAGAGCGCGGAGGACCATCTTGGCTCCGCGCAGATTCCGGTTCACTGCTTTGGCGTGGCGGCGCAGGGTTGTGACTAACGATGACATTTCAAGTGGTTAATGTTTATTAGAACATAGGAATTACAACCGGTGCACCTCGGTTCCAGTGTGTGGGCCGATAGTCAAAGCGAACGGCGATACGGAACAGCGTTCAGGAATCTAAATGTCGCCCGGCGGTATAAGTTTGCGCAAGGATTCATCGGCATTGCAGAGTTCGTGTCCAGCCTGCTGCAAGGCGGTAACCGCCGTCCGCGCGAACTCCTCCTGAATAAAGACGTAGTCGGTGTCGTAGGTCGAGATTGCAAAAATCGGAATTCCGTTGTCCGATAGGGGCTGGATGAACGACAGCAGCACTCCAGTGAGGGAAAAGGGGAACGGACCTTCGAGTTTCAGGCAGATCCAGCGGTGGGGCGAGTGCAGGTGAGCGGGAACGCCTTGCGCTGGGCAGACAATGGAAAGCTCGTCCTGGCTGCGCGTGATCGAAGTAAACTCGGCCTGGGTCGCCCAATCGGGGATGGGGGCATCCGGTTCTAAGCGCAGGATGACGTACGCTTCGTGGAGCGAGCGGAATTTAAGGCAGTGACGCTGAGGCCGGGGTTCCTCTCGATTTGTGGGCATTTCCCTCAAGCTTACTGCAACATCATCCGACCTTCGGTCGTGATTTTTACAAGAGCGGCCGAGCTTCGCTCGGGGATGGACGAGGCGTCGGTCCGTACACAAACCCGACTACAAATAATCATCCTTCCACGGCTTTGCGAACTGCGGCCTGGGCTAGGAGGCGCGTTGAATCCAACGTCGGTAGCGGTGACGACTCTGGACGTACAAGCAATGGAATCTCTGTGCAGCCGAGGACTACGGCGTCGCAGCCTTGGTCTTTCAGAGAGCGGATGACTTCTACGTGGTAGGCAAGCGAACGCGCCGGGAACTGCCCATTCACCAGTTCGTCAAAAATGATTTGATTGATGCGTTCGCGTTGCTCCGTCTCGGGGACACGGTGGTCAATGCCGGCCGCTCTCAGCGCTTCGCGATACACCGGGCCTTCCATGAGGTACCGCGTTCCCAGGACCGCAACGTGTTTGAAGTTCTTGCGCCTTGCCTCTGCCGCGACTTCGCGTGCTATGTGCAGCCAGGGGCGCGGAGAACGGTGTTCAATCAAATCAAAGGCCTGATGGATGGTGTTATCGGGACAGATCAGGAAATCGGCTCCAGCTTTCGCCAGTTTGTCGGCCGAGGAAAGCATCAATTGCGCAACGCCGGCCCAGTCTCCCGCGTCAATGCTCTTCATATACTGAGCCAGAGAGTGCGAGTGCAGCGACACCTCTGGATGATCGTGGCGGCCCAGCATTTGGGAGCCTTCATGGGAGATCGTACGGTAGCAGAGGGCTGCTCCTTCGGAGCTACAGGCGACTATGCCGATGTGCAGCATCAGTTAGTACTCAGCAGTCCCGACTCAGTACTCGAATACTCAGCCTTCCTTTTGTGATGCAAGTGCATACGGACTTGAATCTCTGTAACGCTTCTCGAACTCCTCGCGCGTGCAGATCGTTCTTTTGTCTGTCACGCGATCGATGGCCAGGATTCCATCGAGGTGGTCGATCTCATGTTGCAATAGTTCGGAGAGATTGCGATCTTCTCCGGCTTCGACTTGCAATGTATGTCCTTGCAGATCCTGATATCGGACGGTGATCTCGCGATGGCGCTCGACCTGCATGAAGATGGAGAGAAAACTCAGGCAGGCATCCCAGACTACGATCTTTTCCAGGCTCCGGTGGATGATCTCGGGATTAATCAGCGGCCAGGGATCTTCGCCCGGGAGCCTGAGAAAAATTACGCGCTGAAGAACACCGATCTGGGGAGCGGCTATTCCGCGTCCGTAGCCGGTTTTGGTGCGCCAATGGGCCAGCGTGTCCGCCAGATTGGTGACCAGGTGTTGCATCTGAGGCGATGCCGGGTCATCGACGCGAGCGCAGTTCTGCCGCAGGAGCGGATCGCCGAGTTGCAGGACAGGTAGAACGGGCATGGTGACCTATCTCGCCGCAGCTGCGTCGAAAAGACTTAGTAATTCCAATTTCTTGTCGGCGGCGAGGAACGAGGCCTCGAACGAATTGCGCGCCAGTTCCCGTAAATGCTCGTCGGTGAAGCCATAGGTCTGCTGGGCGAACTGGTACTCGCGGGCGAGCGAGGTGGAGAACAGCGCGGGATCGTCGGTGTTAAGAGTGATCATGAGTCCCTGATCGAAATAACTTTTCACGGGATGTTCGGCAGGCGCTTTACAAACTCCCGTACGAAGATTGCTGGTAACGCAGATTTCGACCGGGATTTGCCGGTAGGCCAATTCCTCGATGAGATCAGGATCCTGGCTGGCAGTAAATCCGTGGCCGATGCGCTCGGCGTGCAGGTTGAGAGCTCCCCAGATCGATTCCGGCGATGCGGTTTCGCCGGCGTGAGCCGTCAGGTGCAGGCCGTGATCTTCGGCGTAAGCGTAAGCGCCCCGGAACAGTTCTGGAGGCGCCTTGATCTCGTCTCCGCCGATCCCGATACCAGTCACATGGCGATCTTTGTAGCGGACCGCGAGTTCGAAAACTTTTTGCGCCTCTTCGACTCCGAAGTGACGGGTGGCGTCGAAAATCCAGAGCAGGGATACGCCGAAATCCCTGGCGCCGCGGGCGCGTCCGCGCTCCAGAGCCTCGAAGATCGCGGGAAAATTCTGTTTGCGGTAGAGGCAAACTCCGACGGCTACGTACACCTCGGCGTGTAGCACACTTTCTTCCTTCAGCTTCTGCATCAAGCGATAGGTGGCCAGCTCGTAATCATCCGGCCCGCGCAGGTGGGCGCTGACTTCCTTGAAAGCCATCAAGAAAGTGGGGAAGTCGGTATAGCGATAGAGAGCTTCGGTGGCGGCGAGAGTGGCCGAATCGCCATGTCGCTTGCGAAGCTCGTGCAAGGTTGCGGGTTCCACCGCTCCCTCCAAATGCAGATGCAACTCCGCCTTGGGAAGCTGACGAATGAAGGCGTTTGGGGGGGAGCCTGCGGCGGCGGTCATGAGTTCCGATTGTAGATGGCAGAGAAAAGATTTGCGAGTCGGGGAAGAATGGCTAAGGGATGAGCAACGAGTCGCACAGCCGGGCGTTTCCACTATATTTTCGCGCGATGGGTTGAACGCATACATGTTCAAAAACTAAAGGCGGCCATTGCTGGCCGCCTTCATTCGAATTGTCTTGCTGTGAAGGGAGTTAGACGCCCTTGACGTTCTCTGCCTGCCAGCCTTTGGGGCCTTTTACCACGTCAAACTGCACTTGCTGACCTTCCTGGAGGCTGCGGAATCCGCTGGCCTGAATGGCGGAAAAATGTACGAATACATCTTCACCGTTCTGGCGGCTGATAAATCCATAGCCCTTGGCGTCGTTAAACCACTTCACTGTTCCTGTTTCCATGTGATGCTTTGTTCCTTTGTTCTTGATGTAGCGCTGAAGCTTTCAGGATTCTTCTGCAGGCAGGTCACACGCTGGGTTAAGCGGAGATGCATGTACTGCGAGGAACTCTAAAGTCAAACGCAACATGATTGTACCTTAAACTGCCCCAAAAAAGCTACAGAAATCGTCTTCGGGTACAGCTAAGCCACTGATGTGCAGCGTGTTATGTGTTGGGCTGGAGAGTGTCCGATGGCGTACATTTGCCACTTTTTCTGAAAACGATCATCATTAGCAAAATGCGTTTGAGAGTTGCTGTAGTCGCCTTTTTGCTTACCACTCCGGCTGTGTGGGCCGGGATCGTGGAGAACGTCCGCGTTGCGCTCATGCAAAATAACTATGGCGCGGCCGAGGCTCAACTGAATTCTTATCGCAGCCAGTGGGGGGTCGACCCGGAGTATCTGGAAGCGTATTCATGGCTTGGCCGCGCCGCGCTGGACCAGGGTCAGTATGATCAGGCTGCGGCCTATGCAAAAGAGACGAAGACGCTAGCGTTGGAGCAGTTGAAGCAGCGTCCGGTGGACGCTGAGCCGCACCTGCCCCTGGCCTTGGGAGCAGCTCTGGAAGTGCAGTCCCAGGTGCTGGTCGCGCGCGGGCAACGGACGCAGGCAATTGCACTCCTTCAGGGAGCGCTGCGGACGTATGGAGCGACTTCCATCCATGACCGGATTCAGAAGAATCTCAACCTGCTTTCGTTTCAGGGAAAACTTGCACCGACGTTGAAATCCGATGAGTCGCTGGGAGCGCCACTTCCAGCGCAGCTACGAGGCTCTCCAGTACTGCTGTTTTTCTGGGCGCACTGGTGCGGGGACTGTAAGGCGGAGGCTCCGATCATCACGCAACTGCGGTCGGAGTTCGCCAGCAAGGGGTTGAAGGTGATTGGCCCGACACGGTATTACGGGTACACGGCGCAAATCGAGCACGCCTCACGCAGCGATGAAATGCGCTATATCGATGCGGTGAGGCACCGGTTCTACAGCGGGCTGCTGGATATGCCGGTGCCCGTCAGCAAACACAACTTCGACGTGTACGGAGCGTCGACGACGCCAACCCTGGTTCTAGTTGACCGCGAAGGCAAGGTCGCCTGGTACCACCCGGGAGCATTGCCATATGCGGAGCTAAGATCGCAAATCGAAAAAGTAGTGCGATAGGCATTTTTGGGAACAGCCGCAACCGGCTGTCGAGCGCCGCTCGACGGGTTTTCTGTAATTTACGTGCAAGTCCGGGCTTCGCCCGGCTGGACAGCGAAGACGGCTGTCCCTACACAGCCACTTCCTCCAGCTTTCCTGTCTTCACGTCGTACACAAACCCGCGCACAGGAATACTCTTCGGAATCCAGGGGTGCGATTTCACCCGCTGCATCTGTCTTCGAACGTTTTCTTCCAAATCGTCGAAGGCGTAAAAATGGGCGGGTTCGCTGGCGATGGCTCCCATCTTATCGGCGAGACGATGCCTCAACTCGTCTTCCTGCACCTTGAGCAAGCCACAGTCGGTGTGGTTGATGATGATGAACTCCTGCGTGTCGAGCAGGTGATGTGAGACGATCAGCGAGCGCAACGCATCGTCGGTGGCGATGCCGCCGGCGTTGCGGATCATGTGGGCGTCTCCCGGCTTCAATCCCAGACAATGCTCGAACAATATCCGCGAATCCATGCAGGCCAGCACCGCAACGTGGCGCTTGGGGCGAACCGACAGCTCTCCCAGCTTGAAATTGCGCGCGAATTCCTGATTAGCTTTTAGCAGTTCGTCAGCAACGGACAAGAGAGTCATTCTCCTTACAATGTGGCGATGTAATTCAGAATGCCCAGCAATAGCTGTCGATAGTTTACCCGTTACAATCGGGGCGTGAATCTGGATGACACCATCGTCGCGATTGCGACGCCTCCCGGGCGCGGAGGGATTGGCGTGGTGCGCTTGTCGGGTGCGCGCGCTCTGGAGATCGCGCACCCGATGTTGCGGCTGAGGCATGAACTCGAACCCGGGCGAGCCGTGTTTGGAGAATTGGTGGATTCCACCCAGCTTCGCTCGGAGACGGACGAGGCGTCTGCCCCTATGCAGACTGAACGCATCGACGAAGTCGTAGTCACCTATTTCGCCAAGCCTCACTCCTACACCACCGACGACGTGATTGAGATTTCGGCTCATGGCTCGCCGGTGGTACTGCGCCACATCGTGGAGCTTTGTGTCGCCTCGGGAGCGCGCTTGGCCGAGCCCGGCGAGTTCACTTCGCGCGCCTTCCTCAACGGACGAATCGACCTGACACAGGCCGAGGCGGTCCGCGACCTGATTGAATCCCAGACTGTCTACCAGGCCAAAGTTGCGGCGCAGCAGTTGGATGGGGCGCTGTCGCGGCGCCTGCAGCCGATCAAGCAGACTCTGGTGCAGTTGATCGCGCAACTCGAGGCCGGCATCGATTTTGCCGAAGACGACGTTTCGGTCTTGCCCGATGCCGTGATCATGCAGCACATCGCTGAGGTGCAGATTCCGCTCGAGCTACTTCGGGACAGCTTTGCCTACGGCAAAATCGTGCATGAGGGATTGACGCTCGCCATTGTGGGCCGGCCGAATGTGGGCAAGTCGAGTCTGTTTAATCAACTGGTTGAACGCGAACGGGCCATCGTGACCGCGACTCCGGGCACCACGCGCGACTTGGTCACTGAAACCGTCGCTATCGGGGGCATTCCCGTCAGATTGGTCGACACGGCGGGTATTCGTCAGTCGCTGGACGAAGCCGAGTCCATCGGCGTTCGCAAGTCGAAGGAGGCGCTGGCCGATGCAGACCTCGTGCTGGTCGTGCTCGATGCGTCGCAGAATGAAGCTGCCGAAGACGCGGAGCTAATGGCCCAGGCTTCGATCCGGCCGACGATTGTCGTCAAAAACAAAATCGATCTCAAGATCAGGGGACAGGAATCAGCAGACAAGGCGCCTGACGTTTGCACCTCCGCGCTGACTGGGGAGGGCGTTGCCGAACTGCGCGCGCAGATCTTACATTACATTCGAGGAAACACCGGCGCCGAAGTCGAACAGGGATTCCTTACCAATGTGCGCCACCGGGGGCTGATCGAAGATTCTCTAAACTCGATCGATGCGGCGAAGAGGGCGGTTGCCCAGAAGATTCCGCACGAGATGCTGTTGCTCGACCTCTATAACGCGCTGCGCCCGCTGGACGCGATCACCGGCGCGACTACTACCGACGACATTCTCAATCTCATCTTCAGTACTTTCTGCATCGGGAAGTAGCTATTTCGTGAGTGCTGCCAGCGCCTCGCGAAAGAGGGCATCGAAAGATCCTGCTTTATTTTTCGTCACGGCACCGAGGGCCTTCTCGGCGGCTGGGCGTTGATACCCGAGGTTGAGCAGGGCGGAGAGCACATCCTCTTCGATGGGTGTGACGGCGGAAGGGGTAGGCGCAGCGGGCGCTCCCGTTTCAGCAAGCTTGTCGCGGAGCTCCAGCACCATACGCTCGGCCGTCTTTTTGCCAATTCCCGGAATGCGCGTGAGACGTGCTATGTCGTTGCCGCGGATGGAGCGGACCATCTCATCGGCCGGCATGCCGCTGAGAATCGTAATGGCCAGCTTGGGCCCGATACCGCTCACGGTGATCAGCTTTTCGAATAGCTGTTTTTCCGAGCCGCGCAGAAAACCGTAAAGCGCGAGTGCATCCTCCCGCACGTGAGTGTGGATGTGCAGCGCGACCTCAGTTCCGGTCTCGGGAAGATCAGAGAAAGTCGGAACCGTGATGGTGACGTCGTAACCTACGCCCGCGGTTTCGACGATGACCTGGTTGGGATGCTTGGCCAACAGCTTGCCGCGGAGATGGGCGATCATTGCTGGCCATTGTAGCGCGGGCGAACGGTGGACACTCATGCTTGTGGCTCTTAGAATTAGTCAGTTCGCGGGCGCAGCGCTTTATGTGGTGGGGCAAATTCTGGATCAAGTTGACGTGGATAGGGACGGCGCTGGCCGTGCTCTGCGGGCTGGCGTCAGGGCAGCGGGCCCTCGACCTCGAGGCCCATGCGGTGGACCCTTTCGCGGCCGCTTCAGGGAAACCGGTCGTGCTGGTGTTTCTGCGGCGCGATTGCCCGGTGTCGGGCCGCTATGCTCCAGTGATCCAGCAAATCAGCAGGGAATACGCCGACCGCGCGAGTTTCTGGCTGGTCTATCCCGACAGAACAGATACGGCGCAGGAGATCCGTAAATCCGCGTCGGAGTATGGGTATCAATTGCCCATATTGCGAGATCCTGAGCACGCTCTGGTGAAGTTGAGCCGGGTGCAGATCACTCCCGAAGTGGCGGTGTTCGATCGCGAGCGGCGACTCGTTTATGACGGGCGAATTGACGATTGGTACATCGATTTGAGCCGGGCGCGGCCTGCACCGAGTACGCACGAGTTGCAGGATGCCATTGGAGCTGCACTGGCGCGAACCACGCTGGCACAGAAGGAAGTCAGGGGAGTTGGATGCTACATCGCAGACTTGCCATGATGCTGCGGGGACGGTGGCTCCCGTGGATGTTGCTGATCTGCGGGAACATCCTCTTGCTGCCCCAATTGTCTGCCGGTGGGAAGCCAAAAGCCCCACCCTCTTTCGCACAAATCGCGAACGAAGGCTCGGGCACCCCCTCGCCTGGAGATTCCTCCCTCAACAGTTCGTCTGAGCTTACGTTTGATCGCGATGTTGCCCCGATCATTTTTCGTTCCTGCTCCTCCTGCCATCATCCCGGGGAGGCTGCGCCGTTTTCGCTCCTTACTTATTCGGATGTGAAGAAGCATGCGCGCCAGATCGCCGCTATGGTACGGACGCGGGCGATGCCACCGTGGCTTCCTGACAAGCAGGAAACGACGTTTGCCGACGAACTTCGGCTTTCCGATTCAGAGATCGATCGCATCGTGACCTGGGTGGAACAGGGCGCGGTGGAAGGTGATGCGACCGACTTGCCGCCTGCGCCGAAATTTGTCGAGGGCTGGCGGCTGGGCGAGCCTGATCTCATACTGAAAGCAGAAAAGCCATTCATTCTTCCACCGCGAGGAACGGACACCTACTGGAATTTCATTTTCCGCGTTCCCATCCAGCAAACCAAGTGGGTGAAGGCGGTCGAGATTCGGCCGGGCGACAAGCGTTACGTACATCACGCCAATATATTGGTCGATCGAGCGGCAACTTCTCGCAAGCGAGAGAGCGAACCCGGTGCGGGTTTTGGGGGGATGGAGATCCGGATTGAGTCGCAGGTGTTCGACCCCGATAGCCACTTGTTGTTCTGGAAGCCGGGGACGATTCCTTACGTTGAACCGGAGAGCATGGCTCTGCGGCTGGATAAAGGAACCGACTTGGTGCTCAACACGCACCTGCAACCTTCCGGAAAGGAGGAAGTAATTCAGCCGAGCATCGGCCTGTATTTCACAGATCATCCTGCGACCAAGATTCCCATGCTGTTGCAGCTGGAGAACGATTCAAAGCTGGACATTCCGCCGGGGGAAAAGAATTTTGTGGTGACCGACGATTTCACGCTGCCCGTAGACGTCGATCTGATCGCCATCTATCCGCATGCGCACTACCTGGGGAAGGACATTCAGGCGCTTGCGACCCTGCCCGACGGTACGAAAAGAACGCTCATTCATATTCCGCGCTGGAATCTGAATTGGCAGGCGGTGTATCGCTACGCGGTGCCCGTTTTGCTGCCGAAGGGAACGACCGTGAGTCTGCGCTATATGTATGACAATTCGGACGAGAATCCAATGAATCCGAATCATCCTGCGATCAAGGTGAAAGGCGGAAATCGGTCCAGCGATGAGATGTGTCATTTATGGCTGCAGGTGCTGCCGGTGAATTTTGACGCGGCGAAGGGAGATCCGCGAATGGCGCTGCAGGAAACGCTGGCACGACATGATGTTGAGAAAAATCCTGCCGACTTCGAAGCCCACTACAACTTGGGAGCGATGCTGCAGGCCAAAGGCAATCTGGAGGGGGCCTTGGCGGAGTATCAAGCGGCTGTGCGGTTGCGGCCGGAAGACGCTACGGGCAACAATGCGCTGGGAGCGGCATTGGTGGCTGGGGGCCATCCGCAGCAGGCTGCGTCGTATTTGCAGGCAGCCTTGAAAGCGCGTCCGGATTATTTTGACGCCCACTACAATCTGGGCTTCGCGCTGGCGCAGCAAGAGGATTTCCGCGGCGCGGTGGAGCATTTCCGGACAGCACTGGAGTTGCAGCCGCAAGATGCGGCGGTAGAGGCCAACCTGGGGGCAGCTTTAGCTGAAATGGGGCGCTACGCGGACGCCAAGGCGCACTTTGAACATGCGCTCCAGCTGGATCCTAACCAGTCGATCGCGAGAGAGAACCTGCAAGCATTGCAGAACGAGAAATCACAGCAGTAGCGGGTACTTGTGTTTGAGAAATCTCCTCTTCAATACCATGATGCGTAAATTTCGGACATTCGTTTCGGGGATCGTCTTGTTGGGCGCGCCCCTTGCAGCGCAGCAAGTAGCGCCTGCGCAACCCGGCTCGGCGCAGAGTTCCTCATCGATATTTGCTGACGCTCGAAAGCTGATGAAGGACGGCAAACTCGACGAGGCTATCAAGGAGCTCCACGCGGTCGAATCCCGTGATCCCGAGACGAAAGGGCTCCCGCTGGAACTGGGGACGGCATATTACCGGAAGAACGATTTTACGCAGGCGATTGAATATTTGAAGAAGGCAAATTCCGCCGATCCGGCAAATGATGAGGCTGTTCAGATGTTGGGACTTGCGTATTTTCGTGGCGGGCATCCGGCGGAGGCCATTCCTTTCCTGGAAAAAGTGCAGGGCTGGTATGCGCGCGCGAATGTGGATGCGGCCTACGTGCTGGGGATCGCGTACATCCAAACCAAGAATTACGATCAGGCGCGCAAGTCGTTTGGAAAGATGTTCGACGTGCCGGGAGATTCGGCGGCCGGGTATCTGTTCACCGCGCGCATGCTGCTGCGGCAGGAATATGATCCGGTGGCGGAAGAGTATGCGCAGAAAGCTGTGACGCTCGATCCCAAGCTGCCGCTGGCGCATTTCCTTTTGGGCGAATTGTTTCTCTACAAGTCGCGGATACCTGAAGCTATCGCGGAATTTCAGAAGGAGCTGGCGATCAATCCGGCGAATGCCGCGACCTATTACAAGCTGGCCGATGCGTATTCGCGCATTCAGAAATTCGAAGAAGCGGATCGATTGCTGCAGCGTTCCATCTGGCTGGATGCGACATCCACGGGACCGTTCATCCTGAGGGGCAAGGTGCTGGAGAAGAAGGGTGAGTTTGATCTAGCCGTAGTGGCGTTGCAGCGGGCGGCCAGTATGGATCCGAACAACCCGATGACTCACCAGTTGCTCGGTCAAGCTTATCGGAGCGTCGGGAAGAAGGAAGACGCGGAACGGGAGTTGAAGCTGGCGGAGCAGTTACAAACCAGCCAGAGCTTGCGTTGACGGATTCGGCTCTGGGAGCCGCTTCTCAGCGATCATCCTCAGATTGCGGCTGCTTGCTCGCGTCTTCGCGCCTGAATTTCTATAAAGACATTCACCAGCGAAACTGCCGCGGGAGTCACGCCGGGGATTCGCGACGCTTGTCCGATCGTGCGAGGGCGGATTTTTGTTAGCTTCTCCTGCATCTCACGGGAGAGTCCGCTCACCGAACGGTAGTCGAACCATTCCGGGATTGCGTGCAACTCTGATTTTTTCAGGCGCTCCATCGCTCGTTGCTGCTGCAGCAAGTAGCCCTCGTACTTGATCTCCGTTTCGACGGACTTTAGCTCGTTGCGGACTTCTGACGAAAGGAACACCGCCGGGGTCTCTTCTCTCTGGAAGAACTCCGGCTTGAGCTTCCTGAGGATCGGAGCTAGTTCTTCGATCGCCAGTTCGGGACGTTTCAGGAGTTGCGCGAGGGTTTGCCCCTGGGATTGGGCTGAGAGCGCCGCCGGGCTTTGCTCCGCTGGACGGACGGTCGCGTCCGTACCTATGTGGTTTATGCTGATATCCGATGAATGAAATGCCTCCAGCAGTTCTTGCGTCAGGCGGGTCGTCTCCAGCAGATTTTTCATTTCTGCCAGGCGCCACTGCTTCTGCTGGAAATTGTTCCAGGCTTGCTCTGAGATCAGGCCAACTCGGCGGCCGTGCGGGGTGAGACGGCGGTCGGCGTTGTCGATGCGCAGGTGCAGGCGGAACTCGGCTCGCGACGTAAACATGCGATAGGGCTCATTCGTGCCCTTGGAAATCAGGTCGTCAATCAGGATTGCCGTATAGGCTTCGGTGCGGTCCAGGATCAAAGGCGGTTGCTGCTTCACCTGCAGGGCTGCATTGATGCCAGCCATGATTCCCTGGCAGGCAGCTTCCTCGTAACCGGACGTGCCGTTGATCTGCCCAGCGAGGAACAGGCCTGAGATTTTGCGCGTTTCGAGAGTACGCTCCAGTTCAGTGGGATCGATGGAGTCGTATTCGATGGCGTATCCGGGGCGCAGCATTTCGGCAGTTTCCAGACCGGGGATGGACTTCAGAATTTCCAGCTGAACTTCTACCGGCAGCGACGTGCTCATGCCGTTCACGTAAATCTCGTGGGTGTTCAGGCCCTCGGGCTCGAGGAAGAGCTGGTGCATTTCCTTGTCGGGGAACTTGACGATTTTGTCTTCGATGGACGGGCAATAACGCGGACCAATGGATTGAATCTGCCCGCTGTACATCGGGGAGCGATGCACGTTCTCACGAATGATTCGGTGCGTTTCGGGCGTAGTCCAGGCGATGTAGCAAGGGACTTGCGAATCGTGGTGAGCGACGCGCCTGGTACGAAAACTGAATGGAGTGGGATCTGCGTCGCCGGGCTGCAGCGAGAATCGCGTCCAGTCGATGCTGCGTCCGTCCAGGCGCGGCGGGGTGCCGGTTTTAAGACGACAGCCGCGGAGGCCTAATTTCTTCAGAGCCTCTCCGAGCAGCACCGCGTTAGGTTCTCCGGAGCGGCCGGCAGGATATTGCTGCTCGCCGCAGTGGATCAAGCCATTGAGGAATGTTCCCGTGGTGATGATGACGGCTTGTGCGCCTACGGTGCGCCCGTCGCGGAGCTTGACTCCAAGTACAAGGTTTCGAGCTTCCGGTTTCGAGTTTCGAGAGGTTACTGCGCCATCGTCTTGTGCCTGTCCCGAAACTTGGGACTGGAGACCTAAACCTTGCTCTGTGATCAGGTCGGCGACTTCCGCCTGCTTGATTTTGAGATTAGGCTGCGATTCGAGGACCTCGCGCATTCTCAGGCGGTAGGCCTGCTTGTCGCATTGGGCTCGGGGAGACCATACTGCCGGACCGCGAGACGTATTCAGCAGACGGAACTGGATGCCAACAGCATCGGTAATCTCGCCCATGATGCCGCCCAGGGCGTCGACTTCGCGGACCAAGTGTCCTTTGGCAATCCCTCCCACGGCGGGGTTGCAGGACATTTGCGCGATGAGATCGACGTTG
>JBKOUZ010000002.1:0-27469 GCA_046723715.1 Acidobacteriota bacterium
CTGAGCACAAGCATCTTTCCAAGACGAATTCCTGAAGGGCAAATACCTGGGATGTCGAAGCAAACCTACGACGTAATCGTGATCGGAACGGGCGCTGGCGGTGGCATGGCAATCAAGACTCCCCTCACCGGTAAGCTTTGGGATCCAGGCTCCGACACTTCGCTCTGATTCGAACTACATGGACCTCGATCCCGAGGTGAAGGATCCCTACGGAATGCCAGTGGCCCGCCTGCACTTCGAGTGGGATGAGAATGTTTTGAAGATGTGGGAACACTCGAAGGAAGTTTGCCGTGAAGTCATACGGGCGGCGGGAGGGGAGTTCGTGGGCTCGGCCGATGCTCCTGAAATTCCTGGCTGGAGCTTGCATGAAACCGGCACCTGCCGCATGGGAGATGATCCCAAGAAATTCGTGACCAATGCCTTTGGGCAGACGCATGACGTACCCAACTTGTATGTATGTGATGCCAGCGTGTTTCTCAACTGTACGGATAAGACCACGACCATCAGCATTCTGGCTTTTTCGCTGCGGACTTCGGAACGCTTGATCGAGAACTTTCGGGGAGGTGAACACAAGGCCGCGTGACGGTTCATCAATAACTCCCGCAGGTACCAGCGAGGGATGCTGGCAGTGAAGGCGCTCTCGGTGGTAGCCTCCTGGACGAATTTCAAAACTCCACTTTCGAGGAAGATTATGAAAATACGCCAACTCGCAGTTGCTCTCGTGCTGCTGGTTTCTTGTACTGTTGCCGGGGCCGCTGACCGGAAATATATTGTCAAGCCACGGCCGGCAGACACCAAAGCTTTGCCTTTTAGCGATGGCGTTCTGGTCGGCAACACGCTCTATATTGCGGGGCACATCGGGCTCGATCCCAAGACGGGGCAGGCGCCGGCCGATGCGGAGCAGGAAGCGAAGCTCGTGATGGAGGGCGTAAAGGCCACCGTAGAGCAAGCTGGACTGACGATGGACGACATCGTTTCCATACAAGTATTCTGCAGCGATCTGAAGTACTACGATACGTTCAATAATGTTTATAAGACCTACTTTCACGAGAACTACCCCGCGCGCGCGTTTGTCGGCGCCGGCAGTCTGCTGCGCAATGGAAAATATGAAGTGTTGGGAATTGCTGTCAAGAAGTAGCTCTGCCGGGAGACGTTGCACGCAACGTCTCTACGAGACCCATTATTCGTCTTTTGTTCGCCATCGCCTCGCATTTGTGGTAAATGTATAGGGCCATGCGGAAGGCGATCAATCATTTAAAGAAATGCGATCCGGTGCTTCGCGGAATCATCGAGCGAGTGGGCCCGTTCCAGATGGAGTATGGACTACCGCAATTCTCCAGCCTGGCGGAAGCCATTGTGTATCAGCAGTTGAACGGCAGAGCGGCGGAAACGATCTTCAAGCGTTTTGCCTCCCTTGCTGGAGACCCGCTCACACCGGAAGGCATCCTGAAACTCTCGGATGAACAGCTCCGAGGAGTCGGTCTGTCCAAGCAGAAATCGGCTTACCTGAAGGACCTCGCGCAAAAGACAGCCGCGGGAGTTCTCGACTTTTCAAAGCTTCCCGAGTTGCCGGACGAGGAAGTGATCGAACACCTGACCCAGGTCAAAGGAATCGGGGTGTGGACCGCGCATATGTTCCTGATTTTCTCTCTGCGCCGGCTCAATGTGCTGCCTACGGGCGATTATGGCGTGCAAATGGCGCTGAAGAGGCATTATCGCAAGCGGAAGCTGCCTAAACCGAAGGACATGGAAAAGATTGCGCGCGCCTGGGAGCCGTATCGCAGCGTGGCCTGCTGGTATATGTGGCGCAGCCTGGATATCAAGACACTTTAGCGGGCAGAGCATCATAGGCAGGCCGCTGTGATCGCCTGTGCGCTCTGTGGTTAAATGGTGTTGCATGGCTGACGCAAAGATCCGCGTGCTGGTCGCGAAACCAGGCTTGGACGGACACGATCGCGGCGCAAAGGTTATTGCCCGTGCCCTGCGCGACGCGGGTATGGAAGTCATCTACACGGGTCTTCGACAGACTCCCGAGATGATCGTCACCGCCGCCCTGCAAGAAGACGTGCAGGTAATCGGATTATCTATTCTGTCGGGCGCTCATAACGCCATTGTGCCGCGCGTCTCGGACCTGCTGCGCCAGAACAAAATGGATGACGTCCTCTTATTGGTCGGGGGAATCATTCCCGATCAGGACATTGAGGGCCTGCAAAAGGCAGGAGTAGCGGCGATCTTTCAACCCGGCACCGCAATGGACGAGATTGTGCAATTCATCCGCACGCACGTGAAAGGGCCGGGCGTACCGGCGGGCGGCTAATGTCTGTGATTGACGCGCCCCGCGCGAAGAAGATTCTTTCCTCAACCATTGGCCCGGCTCCCTGGTATTGGAAAACCTTTCCTTCGTTTCGCTCTCCGACTGGGCAGAACTTTGTCTGGACCCATCAGGGAACCGAGGGCCCCGTCGCGCATCTGGTGACCCTAGGACTTGCGCAGCAGCGTGACCAGATCCGATTGGCTCTCAATACGTATTGCCGGCCATTTCTGGTCTCGCCACACTATCTTGGCATCTGGTGCCCGGAAGGAAGGCACATTCGGCTGGCTTGTTTCGATCCGGACGAATTGAAAGCTTTCGAGTTGGCTGAGGTCGCAGGATGGTTCAAACAGTCCTCAGATCGCATCTATGCGGCTACGCCGCCGAAGATCGATTTTGAAATTCCGCTCGCGTTGGGCCCGGGGACACACAAAATCGAGATACCGCGAGACTTGGCAAGCGTTGACGAACTAATCGTTCCCACAAGCTACAAAGCAATGTCAGGTGATGATCCGGCGTTCGCGCTATTCGTCCTTTACCCGCAGGCGGGATTGGTGGACGTGCTTCCGCAAAAATGGTTTACTGCCGCGCAATACCGAGTGGGACAACAGTGGATCACACGCGCAATTCGCGATCCGGATACGCAACGCATCGTTGGCGAATGTTTTGGAGTGGGAACTTTCCTCTTGGAGGAGGACGGTTGCCGCCTTGCGGAGTGGATCGAGCGAAGAACCTAAGATCCAGCTATGACTACGTGACGTCTGTGACCGGGTTCGAACTTGAGTCAGTCGGGAGCGTGCGCCTGCTTCGACTGGTGTCCGATGACGGAACTAACCGGCTGACTCGTGATTGTGTGACATCGCTGACCAAAAGGATTTCAGCGCTGGCGCGAGAGCAGACGCCATTGGTAATTGCCGGGAACGAGCGCTATTTTTCTGCAGGCGCAGAGTTGCAGGAGATCGCCGAGCTCAATGGAATGGCCGCACACGTGTTCTCGAAGCTGGGTCAGGAGCTCATGGCGGGCATCGAAGATTTCCCCGCACCGGTATGTGCGGCAATTTCGGGCTACTGCATGGGCGGAGGATTGGATCTGGCACTGGCTTGCCGTCGTCGCGTCGCATCCCCGAATGCGGTATTTGGGCATCGAGGCGCGGCACTGGGACTCATTACTGGCTGGGGAGGGACTCAGCGCTTGCCACGCGTCATCGGAAAACCTCGGGCCCTGGCATTGTTTGTAGCTGCAGAAAAACTGACGGCCGAAGAGTCCTGGCAGCTTGGTCTCATTGATTGCATTGCGGAGAATCCCGTCGCCGAAGCGATCAGGCTCATTGAGTCACCCTAGATGGATTCGAGCTTAAGCCGCATTGCGCCGTTCTGCCCGGCTGGTATACCGTAAAACGTTCTATATGCATGATCGCAATGAATCGCTGACCGCGAACTCCTCATCGTCGGGGAACGTGCTGACCACGAAAATCGATCCCACCTCCGCGCGTTTTGAAGCCAATATGCGATTCCTCGCGGATTTGATGTCGCAGGTGCGCAACGAGGGTGAAGTGATCTGTGAAGGCGGCGGCGCCAAAGCGATCGAGAACCAGCATGGGAAGGGACGATTAACCGCGCGCGAGCGCATAGCGCTGCTCACTGATCCCGGCAGCTTTTTCGAATTAGGCATCTACGCAGCGCACGGCATGTATGAAGAGTGGGGCGGAGCTCCGGCCGCGGGCGTCATCACGGGGATGGCGCGGGTACACACGCGCATGGTGATGATCATCGCAAATGACGCGACCGTAAAAGCCGGTGCATTCTTTCCGATGACCGCGAAAAAGGTCATACGAGCTCAGAATATCGCGATCGAGAATCGCATTCCCACCATCTACCTGGTCGATTCAGCCGGGGTATTCCTGCCCCTGCAGGAAGATGTCTTCCCCGATACTGATGATTTCGGACGCGTGTTTCGTAACAATGCAGTCATGTCCGCTATGGGCATCCCCCAGATCGCCGCAATCATGGGGATGTGCGTGGCTGGTGGCGGCTATCTGCCTGTTATGTGCGACCACGTGCTCATGACGGATGGCAGCGGACTGTTTCTTGCGGGTCCGGCCCTGGTGCAAGCAGCCATCGGGCAGAAGGTTTCCGCTGAGGATCTGGGCGGCGCGGCTATGCACTCGGCTATCAGCGGCACGGTGGATTTCCGCGAGCCTAATGATGAGGCTTGTATCGCCCGCATTCGCTCAATTGTCGAAAAGTGGGGCTACCGGCGCCTCTCTCCATGGGATCGCAAGAAGCCACTCGAGCCGGAACTCGCTTCCGAGGAAATTTACGGCATCTACGATCCGTCCCCGGGGCGCCCTTACGATATGAAGGAAATCCTGGCGCGCATCCTGGATGGCAGCCGCTTCGACGAGTACAAGCCCGAGTATGGAAAGACGGTAATCTGCGGCTACGGCCGTATCGGTGGTTTTGCGGTTGGGATTGTTGCCAATCAAAAACTGCATGCTCAACAAACTGATCACGAAGGGCACAAGCGGGTTGAATTCGGTGGCGTAATCTACACCGAGTCCGCCGAGAAGGCATCACGCTTCATCATGGATTGCAATCAGAATCTTATACCGCTGGTTTTCTTCCATGACGTGAACGGGTTCATGGTAGGCCGTGATGCGGAGTGGAGCGGGATTATCAAAGCGGGGGCAAAGATGGTAAATGCGGTGTCGAATTCGGTCGTGCCCAAGATCACTGTTATCGTGGGTGGATCGTTCGGTGCAGGACACTATGCGATGTGTGGAAAAGCATACGATCCGCGATTCGTTTTTGCCTGGCCGACCGCTCGCTATGCAGTGATGAGCGGCGATTCGGCGGCTGGGACCCTGGTGGAGATCAAGGTTAAACAACTGGAGCGCGGCGGTAAAAAATTGAGCGACGAAGAGAAGAAGCAACTTTATGAATCGGTGAAAGGCACTTACGATGAACAGACGGACCCGCGTTATGGAGCCGCGCGCTTGTGGATCGACAGGATCATCGATCCTATAGAAACCCGCGAGGCCATCACCCAGGCATTGGAAGCCGCCTCGCTGAATCCCGACGTCCCGGAGTTCAAGGTAGGAGTGTTGCAGACTTGATCCCTTACTAGCCAGCGATTGTCACGGGACAACTTATCCGCGTGAATCCGTGAAGGTCCGTGGCCGATTTCGAATGAGCGAACTCGTCAAACTTATTGAATGTCCCCGCGACGCTTGGCAAGGGTTGAAAGGGATAATCCCCGCTGACTTGAAATCGGATTATCTGAAGGCGCTGATCGGCGCAGGATTCAAGCACATCGATGCTGTGTCATTCGTCTCTCCGAAGGCTGTGCCCCAGATGTCGGACTCTGAAGAAGTTCTAAGGGAACTGAATCCTCCGGATGACGTGGAGATCATCGGCATCGTGGTGAACGAAAAGGGCGCCCAGCGAGCCATCGAAACTAAGGCAGTGTCGACCCTCGGTTTCCCATATTCCATCTCAGAAACATTTCTGCGAAAGAATCAAAATCAGTCCCCTGAAGAGGCACTGGACGAGTTGGAGAAGGTGCAAAAAAAGGCCGACGATAACGGACTGGATGTCGTGGTCTATATCTCGATGGCATTTGGAAATCCGTACGGCGACAAGTGGAGCGCTGACGAGGTAGTAGACGCGATCGAACTGCTGGAAGCCGAAAACCTACACATGATTTCCCTGGCAGATACGGTCGGCGTGGCGTCGGCTCAGCAGATCACACAATTGCTCGGGGCGGTCATGAACAAGTACAGCTATCTTGAGATTGGAGTTCATTTGCATAGCAGGCCGGGGTTGGCCGCAGACAAAATTCTGGCCGCATACGATGCGGGTTGCCGTCGTTTCGATTCGGCATTGGGAGGGTTGGGGGGGTGTCCATTTGCGCAGGATGCATTGGTTGGGAACATCGCGACAGAGACTGTGATTGAAACACTTCGCCAGCGAGGGGCGAATTTGCCAAGGCTAAGGCCACTCGATACCCTTCTGAAGGCGACCGGCGGTCTGGCGGCGAAGTATTCCGAATCGCACGCTGCAGATTGAAAAGAGCCACGGATCCACGCGGATTATCACAGATCAACAAAGCAGTGCGCAAAAATACGTCGGCGTCTCTATGGCATACAAAACAATTCAGCTAACGTTTGAAGGCAAACTCGCGACTCTGACGCTGAATCGTCCGGACAAGCGCAATGCGATTAGTTTCGAACTAATTGATGAGCTGCTGCAAGCGCTCGACGAGGTTGCGAAATCCGACGCCATTATCCTGATCCTGACAGGTGCGGGTAAGGCGTTTTGTTCCGGCATGGATCTCGAGAATCTCAAGGCCCTGACTGGGAGAACGCCGGAGCAGAACCTGCAAGACTCGAAGACCATGGTGCAGCTGTTCCGGTCGCTGTACGAGTTTCCTAAGGTGACGATCGCGGCGGTAAACGGCGCGGCTATTGCGGGGGGAACTGGGCTGGCGCTGCTGTGCGACTTCACGCTGGCCTCTCCGGAGGCGAAGTTCGGTTACACGGAAGTCAGGGTCGGGTTTGTGCCCGCGATTGTTTCAACATTTCTCCTCCGCCAAGTGGGGGAGAAATACGCACGCGATCTCCTGCTCACGGGAAGACTTTTCGACGCGGCGGAGGCTGCGCGCATGGGATTGATCAACGAAATTGTGCCTGTCGAACAATTGATGGAACGAGCACGCCAACTGGCCTCGGTGTTAATGGAAAACAGTTCCGCCTCTCTGTTTGCCACAAAGAAGTTGCTGACCGACCATGCACGCTCTGAAATTGACGCTCAAATCGAGGAGGCCGTGCGCTCCAATGCCGCAATTCGTCTGACAGCCGACTTCCGAGAAGGCATTTCTTCATTTCTCGAGAGGCGGACGCCGATGTGGACGGGTAAATGAGCGGAAACAGTTATCCAACAGTGGGTGAGACGCGGTTGCGCGTGCGCTATGCCGAGACTGACCAGATGGGCGTCGTCTATCACTCCAACCATCTCATCTGGTTTGAAGTCGGGCGCGTCGAGTTGATGCGAGAAATGGGATTTTCCTATCGCGACATGGAACGCGAAGACGGATGTTTCATCGCCGTGGCAGAAGTAACTTGCCGCTATCGGGCTCCGGTGTTCTACGACGAAGAGGTCATCGTTCGCACACGCCTTAAGACAGTGCGCGAATCCGTAATCATTTTCAGTTACGAACTGGCCCGAGCCGATACGGGAGCGTTGCTGGCCGAGGGTGAGACAACCCACATCGTCACAGATTCGAAGATGAAGGTAGCGGCGCTGCCAGAGAAATATCTAAAGGTATTCCGCGCTGCGGTCAAAAAGTAGAACTACTAAGGATTCTCTTGAACGCACTTCATATCAGCGGAAATGATCTGACGTTGGAGGCTGTGCGCGAAGTGGCGGTAGAGCGGCGCGCGGTCTTGCTCGCGCCGGATTCGCGCGCCATGGTGGAGCAAGCGCGTGCGGTAGTCGAGGCAATTGTCAGCAGCAATCAAGTGGCCTATGCAATCACCACGGGGGTTGGCAAGCTGAGCGATGTTCGTATCGCCGGTGACCAGATTCGCGAATTGCAGGTCAACCTCGTACGCTCGCACGCGGTTGGCGTAGGCGAGCCTCTTCCGTTGGCAGAGACGCGCAGCATGATGTTGCTGCGGGCCAATTCGCTCGCGAAGGGCCATTCAGGAGTGCGCCCGATTGTCATCGACACATTGTGCGAAATGCTTAATCGCGGGGTCACTCCACTCGTGCCATCGCAAGGGAGCGTCGGCGCGAGCGGCGATCTCGCACCTTTGGCGCACCTGGCGCTGGCTCTGATTGGTGAAGGTGAATGCTACGAGGAACGAGGGTCGCGCCTGGCCAGCGGAGATGCGCTAAAACGAGCCCAAATCAAACCCATCGTCCTTGAAGCCAAAGAGAGCATTTCCCTCATCAATGGAACCCAGGCCATGCTGGCGCTGGGCACGCTGGCCCTGTTGTCGGCGGAGACTCTTGTCGATTCCGCCGACGTAATTGGCGGCTTATCGTGCGATGCCCTGAAAGGTACAGATGCCGCATTCGATGAGCGCATCCATAGAGTCCGTCCCCACAGCGGTCAAATAAAGACCGCCGCCAACCTGCGCCGAATGCTGGAGGGTAGCCAGATTCGCGAATCACATCGCGAATGCGGGCGCGTGCAGGATGCCTATTCCCTGCGCTGCATTCCGCAGGTGCACGGAGCGGTACGCGACACGCTGGCGCACTGCCGAGAGGTTTTCGAAGTGGAGGTCAACTCTGCAGTCGACAACCCGCTGGTGTTTCTCACCAATCCAAAGCTTGCCCAAGGTGACGTGATCTCTGGGGGAAACTTCCATGGTGAGCCTTTGGCCTTTGCCTTGGATTTCCTGGCGATAGCGCTGAGCGCTCTGGCCGGCATTAGCGAGCGCCGGATCGAAAGGCTGGTCAATCCTGCATTGAGTGAGGGATTACCTCCCTTTCTCGCTCCCGGCGCAGGCTTGAATTCGGGCTTCATGATGTCTCAGGTCACGGCGGCTGCGCTGGTCAGCGAGAATAAGGTTTTCGCGCATCCGGCGTCAGTCGACTCGATCACTACTTCCGGCAACAAAGAGGATTACGTCTCCATGGGAATGACGGCGGCGCTCAAGCTGCGTCGAGTCGTTGAGAATACGCGGAACGTGCTGGCGATCGAAGCGATGGCCGTGGCACAGGCGCTGGACTTCCTGGCGCCGTTGAAGACTTCGAAGCGGGGACAAGCGGCGCATGCAACCATCCGGTCGGTGTGTACGACCATGGAAAAAGATCGCGTCATGTATCCGGATTTTGCGCGCACGGCCGAACTGCTCGCGGCGGGCAAGATTGCTGAAGCACTACGCTAACCGACTCCAGCAGAAAAGGATCCGGCATGAAAACTCACACAGAGTATTTGAAGTTCCACACCAAAACGCATCGGGCCTACGTGCATATCACGCCGCAAGTAGAGCAGATCGTCAGCAACAGTGGGGTGCGGGAAGGCATGGTCCTGGTCTCAGCAATGCACATCACAGCCGGTGTGTACGTAAACGATAACGAGAGTGGCCTGATCGAAGATATCGATGAATGGCTCGAGCACCTCGCACCATTCAAGAAAGACTACAAGCATCACGAAACAGGTGAAGACAATGGCGACTCGCACCTCAAGGCGCTGCTGATCCACCACGAGGTCATCGTGCCGATCACCGGAGGCAAACTCGATTTTGGAACATGGCAGCGGATTTTCTATGCGGAATTTGATGGGCAGCGCGACAAGCGCGTGATCGTGAAGGTCATGGGAGAATAGCGGAATGCCGGAGGAACTCACGGAACTGCAGGAAGACGCTGAGCATGCAAAGCACAATCCGGAACTTGCGCCCGTTTCTGTCACCATGGCAGTCCTGGCGGTGCTAGTCGCCGTTGTCAGCCTGCTCGGCCATCGTGCTCACACTGAAGAGGTGGTATTGCAAGCTATGGCTTCGGACCGATGGGCCTATTATCAGTCACAGAACGTGCGGCGCCACGTTGACGAACTATTCCTGGACCTCACCTCAGTTCAGGGTACGACCGATGCTGCGGCCCTAGCCAAGCTGCACGACAAATATTCGCAAGAGGCGTCCCGATATCGAGACCAACGCGACGATACGGAAGCCGAAGCCCGAAAGCTGGAAGCAGAAGTTGCAACCGAACGGAATCGCGCCAACCGCTTCGACCTTTCCGAAGTATTCCTCGAAATCGCGCTCGTGATCACATCCATTACGCTGCTGACCGGACGCAAAATCTACTGGGGGCTCGGGGGAGGATTTGCGGTAGTCGGGATCGCTATTGCTTGTACAGGTCTCCTGATTCACGGAGCCCGTTAGGATTCTCTGAATGGCGAATATCAAAGTTCCATACCTGGACCTGAAGGCGCAATACCGGAGCATCAAGCCCGAAATCGATGAAGCAATTGCTCGGGTGTTGGAGAGTTGTCAGTTTGTGCTCGGGCCGGAGGTTGAGGGCTTTGAGAACGAATTTGCCGAGTATTGCGGGACGACGGACTGCATCGCCGTAAATTCCGGTACCAGCGCGCTACATCTTGCGTTGCTCGCGGCTGGGGTCGGGCCGGGCGACGAAGTCATCACTGTGCCTTTCACGTTTGTGGCAAGCGTGGCCACCATTCTCTATACCGGCGCGAAGCCCGTCTTAGTGGACATCGAACCGCGCACATTCAACATGAATCCCGCGGCGATTCAGGCGGCAATTTCGCCTCGCACGAAAGCGATCATGCCCGTACATCTTTACGGACATCCTGCCGACATGGATTTCATAATGGATGTGGCACGGGAACACGGGCTCATCGTCATCGAAGATGCAGCGCAGGCGCACGGAGCCAAGTACAAGGGGCGACCCGTGGGAAGTATCGGAGACATCGCATGTTTTAGCTTCTATCCTGCCAAAAATCTCGGAGCTTATGGCGAAGGCGGGGCGGTGACGACCAGCAATCCTGCATACGCGGAGAAGATTCGCAGCTTGCGCGATTGGGGGCAGGATCGCAAGTATCATCACGTTCTCCGCGGCTACAACTACCGTCTCGAAGCTATTCAGGGTGCGATCCTAAGAGTCAAACTGCGGCAACTGGAAATCTGGACTGAGGCAAGGCGCCGTATTGTTGAGAAGTACGGCGATTTGTTAGCTGATGCTGACGTGGTCCTTCCCGCGGAAAGGGAATGGGCAAGACATGTGTACCATCTCTTCACGGTTCGCTGTAAGAATCGCGATGTAACGCAGGCAGCCCTGCTGAAGCACGGCATTCAGACGGGCGTGCATTACGCCACTCCGGTTCACCTTCAGCCCGCATATGGAGAACTCGGCTACGGACCCGGGTCCTTGCCTGAATCCGAGAAGGCCGCAAAGGAAGTACTCTCGCTGCCGATATATCCAGAACTGACGGATGCTCAACTGGAATTAGTGGCCGAGGCCTTGACCGCGTGCGCCCGACGCGCTGAGCCGGCTAAATAATTTCCTTCTTTGCCCTGGAAGAAGTGGCGATCATATCGAGCTGCGTATCGGGCTTCACGATCAGGAATGGCCCGATCCCGAGCACATCCATGCGCGTTCGCTGAAAGCAGTCGATCGCCTCTTCCGGCGTGCAAACGATCGGTTCGTTCTCATTGAAGCTGGTGTTGAGAAGAACTGGAAGGCCGGTTCTACGGTGAAATGCAGAGATTAGATCGTAGTACATCGGATTCTCGTCGCGGGTGACCGTTTGCAGACGGCCCGTATCGTCGACATGATTTACTGCGCACAAGAGCTTGCGTTTCTCCGGACGAATCTTGTACACGTGCAGCATGAATGGCGACGCATGATCGTGCTCGAAGTACTCGTGTTGATATTCGCCCAGAATCGACGGCGCAAACGGCCGGAACCATTCGCGGTGCTTGATACGGGCGTTCAAAATATCTTTCATATCGTAACGCCCCGGATGGGCCACGATCGAGCGATTCCCCAGCGCGCGCGGGCCCCACTCCATGCGACCCTGGAACCAACCCACAACATGGCCTGCGGCGATATGCTCGGCCACTTCTTCAAGCAACTCCGTGCGATGAAGTTTCCGAATTGGCAAACCCGCACTCTGTAGAGCCGACTGGATACGCGACTCGGAAAACTCCGGACCCAGATATGAGTGCCTCAAGTGGTGGCGGCGAGGTTGCTTCAGGACAGAATGATAAGTGTGCAACGCCGCCCCAATGGCAAGGCCTTCATCGCCGGCCGCAGGCTGAATGTATGTTTGCCGGAATGGCGTGTACTCGAAGAGTTTTCCGTTGGCCACGCTGTTCAGTGCGCATCCGCCTGCGATAGCGAGATCGTCGACTGGAACCCTCTTGTGCAAGTGCCTGACTAGATGAAAGAAGATCTCCTCGAAGCGGCGCTGCATGGCGAATGCCAGGTCCATGTCGCGCTGGGTGATCTCTGCGTGTGGTTTGCGAGGATCGCCAAACAGTTTCTCCATGCGGTCCGAGAAATGCCGCGCCAAGCGAACCGTGCCATCAGGCAGGACCTGCATGCCCTGATTGCTCCCGAGCCGCTTGAAATAGCCCAAATCCAACTGGAAGCTGCCGTTCTTGGGAGCAACGATGTTGCTGATCTCGTTGCAATACCTGTCCCCGCCATATGGCGCAAGGCCCATCACTTTACCTTCGTCACCGTATTTCGTGTAGCCGATGAACTCGCAGATCATGGTGTAAAGGCTGCCCAACGAGTGCGGCAGAAACACGCGCTGCAATACTTCAATGTCGTTGCCCCCGCAGCGCGCCATCATCGTGGAAACAAAATCCCCGGAGCCGTCGTGGCTAAAACCCGCAGCCTTGTCCCAGGGAGAGCAAAAATAAGCGCTGGCAATATGAGCTAGGTGATGCTCGAGGTGATGTTCTCGGAACCTTAACTGCCGGGAGTCGATTTCCAGAGCTTTCGAAAGCAGCAATCGCACATCACGCATCGCCACTTTGCGCTGCCGCAGATGGATAAAGTTCAGGATTTTTGTTGGATTGAGGAGTGCATACTCAAGTTTCTTCGCCAGGTTGGCGTGCGTGTCCTGGCCGACCGCCACGTGCTCGACATCCGAAATCTTTGCCCCAACTGCATCCAAACACGCTCGCACCGACAGTGCGGGAAAGCCGCCGAAGTGCTTGCGCCGATTGAGTCTCTCTTCAGCAATGGCAAACTTCACTTCGCCATCAAGCACGATCGCCGCCGACGCGTCGGCGTGAAACATATTGAGGCCCAAAATCAGCATTAAGTAACTTGTTCTCCTCTCAATTCGAGACGTACTTAGCTCATTTGGTTCGCGCTGGGATGCAAAATGGGCTCTCCCTGGTGACGGTTGAGGAACTCCGACACGTTTACGCGAACGGCATTACCGGCTGTGCGCGACTCTTCGATACGCAGCGTCGCCAGCATGGAACCAACCAGCTCCTCGAAACGAATCGGCGCTTCGTTCGCTTGTCGAATTGAATCGACAAACGCCGCCCACTCAGCGCAATGGCCTTTGTCCCGGCGCCATCTCGAGCGAACGCATTGAGTGTGGCCATTGCGCACAAGTTCCAGCCGGCGAAAATCTTCCAGCACCGCCGTGCTACCGCCGCCGAAGACTTCGATGCGCTCTTTGGAAAACGAACGATCCCCATTCGCCAAATAGCTGACCGTCCCTTCAGAACCATTGGCGAAGTGGATTGATACGAGCACGTTGTCGCCGCTGTAACGCGCGGTAGTTCCGAGTGCGCGAGCCTCAACCCCGGCGATAGGCGAATCGGCAAGGAACATCAGCAGATCAACGAAATGGCAGACCTCTCCCAGAATACGGCCGCCACCTTGTTCACGATCGTTGACCCAATGATCAGGCGGAAGAAGTCCAGCGTTGATTCGATAATGCAGCGCGAGCGGCTCTGCAATGGACGCCACAAACTTTTTCATCCGGACAACCATGGGCGCGAAGCGCCGGTTGTAACCCACCATAAGCACCGGGCGTTGCGCCTCAGGAAGTTCAAGAAAAGCCGACTTAATCTCGTACAACTCACCTTCTTTCAAGCACAGGGGTTTTTCGCAGAAGACGTGTTTCCCGGCTCTTAGAGCTGACACGACCTGCTTTCCATGTAGATGGTGCCGAGTCGCAATCACCACAGTGTTAATCTCAGGATCATTGATCAGCTGGGTATCGTCAGTAGTACAACTCTGGAAGCCAAACTTTTTTGCGGCGTGTTTGGCCCGTGCTCCGTTAGCTGCGCAAATCGACACCAGGCGCATGTGAGAAGAGGCCTGCATCGCCGGAATCAAGGTCGATGTTGCAAATCCTCCTGCTCCAAGCAGACCCACGTTGGCGCCTGTGGTAGATGCGCTCCGAGATCGAGTCAACTTACCAGCATGATGCACGAGCGTTAGAGTCGACGAGGCATTTCCACCGTCTCCGTACTTAATCACAACTCCCAGAAAGGGCTCGTTTGACTTGCCAGTAATTAGTTCATACGCGCTCTGCGCGCTGTCGATAGAGAATCGGTGCGTGATGAGGGGTTCTAGGTTTAACTTTCTTTCGGCCAGAAACTGAAGAAAGGCTTCCATGTTGCGCGTTTCGGTCCATCGCACATAACCGATGGGATAGTCGCGCCCTTTTTGTTCGTAAGCCGAGTCGTATCGTCCAGGCCCGTACGATCGCGAAATACGGAAGTCGAGTTCCTTCTCGAAATAGCGTTTGCGCTCGATGTCCATGCCCACTGTGCCCACTGCTACCACGACACCGCGGTCGCGAGTGATATCGCCGGCAAGATTCACGGGATCGCTGCTGGAAGTTTCCGCCGTAATCACTGTGCAGTCCAGCCCAACTCCGTCCGAGACCTGCGCACAAAGATCGCGAAATGCATGCGCCGTGGTTGCCACTGCATCCGCGCCCATCTGCGCCGCAAGTTGCGCACGTGACGGGTTGAGATCCGTCCCAAGCACTTTACACCCGGCAAGCTTCAACAACTGAACAGTAAGCTGCCCCAAAAGCCCGAGGCCGATAACGGCAACCCGGTCGCCAAGCTTTGCCCCGGCGGTGCGGATCCCGTGCAGCGCCACAGCTCCCAAGGTGGCGAACGCAGCGTGCTCGAAGACAACTTCGGATGCAACCGCCGAACCGCATGCGGGAATTTTTGCCAACAACAGGCGAGGGAGGCTGGCCATTTCGGCGTGCACCGCCAGCCCTGCGCCAGCGCAGGCTACCCGGTCACCAGGACGGATCCCCGTGACACCCTCGTCAACCGCGATCACGGTTCCGGCGCTGCTATAGCCCGGGCTGGTCGGCTGGTCCAGACGGCTGCGAATCACCTGCACGGCGGAAAGAATTCCATCCCGCTGCACTTTGCTGATTACTTCTCGGACCAGATCCGGCCGGGACTTTGCCTTTTGCCATAAACTCTTTTGAGCAAATTCGGTGGACGCTCGTTCGGTTCCAGCCGATAGGACAGATGCTGCGACCCGTACCAGCGCGCAGCCAGGGAGAAGTCGTGGGGCTGGAACCTCCTCGACCGTGATCTCGCCGGTGCTTGCGTGTTGAAGAACCTGCTTCATGCCGTGGCTACATACCGCGGAATCATTTCGGACTCAAACTTTTCCGCGCCAGCGTCGAGAAATGTTTGCATCCAGAGTTCGAGCGTGAGGAATTGCCACACTTGCATGGACCAATCTTGTCGTCCGCTGCGGTGTTCGCGCACAAACCGGTCGACGGCGGCGGGCTTAAACATCCCGCGCTTACGAAGCTGCGCGGGCGAGAGCAAATCATCTACCATTGTCCTGAGGTCGTTAGTTAGCCAGTAGTCCACCGGAGCGGCGAAGCCGGCCTTGGGCTGCTGCAAAACTTCCCCGGGCAGCAGGTCGCGCATGGCACGCCGAAAAATATACTTCGTCGTCGGCCTTAAGAAGCCCTTCAACTTTAGATTAGGTGGAACGTTCCAAGCTACGAACTCAGCCAACTCGCGATCCAGAAAAGGAACCCGGACTTCCACCGATGAAGCCATGCTCATCTTATCGTTGTAATTAAGATTGAGACTCGTCATGAAGATCTTCGTATCGAGGTACAACATTTGGTGAAGAAAATCGGCATTTTTCACGCGCTGAAAGGCAGCGAAGTGCTCTCGGGCCGCATCGAGCGAAAACGCCTGCGCCGCGAATGCAGAGGTGTAGATACTCGATCTATGTCCGCCATCGAGATACGTACAGTTCGCGACGAAGCGGTCAGTCGGAGTCAGCGATGCACTCCGCGCCATCTTTTTCGCGAGGCGGACTGCACCTTTGAGCGCTGTTCCCCGGAAACTCGGCAAGTTACGGATTGCGCCCTCGCATACGGCGCGTAGCGGCCCCGGGATACGCGTGTACGCGTCCGACCAATAATGCGCCGCATGCTTACGGTATCCGGCAAAAAGCTCATCGCCGCCCACTCCCGACAGAAGCACGGTGGCCTGCTTGCGCGCTTCGCGGCAGACCAGATAAGCCGTAATAATAGCGGGATCAGCCGTGGGCTCATCCATGTGCCAGATGAGTTTGGGCAGTAAATCCACCACATCCGGCTCGACTATGATCCGCTGGTTCTCGCATCCAAGATGTTGGGCCAGGCGTCTTGCAACTTCGGGATCGTCCAGCGTGCTCTCGCCCACTCGATATTTGCGCGGGAACGTAATCGTGTAGGTTCGGACCGGCCGCTTGCCTGCAGACCGCATCATGGCGACGATTGAAGAGGAATCCAATCCAGCGCTCAGAAACGCTCCAATCGGCACATCGCTTACCATCTGCGCCTCTACGGAACGCCGGAATCGTTCCCGAACCTCTTCCGCGAGATCCATTTCTGAGCGTGTGCGGGTTTCACCAGCAGCAGGAAACGTGAGATCCCAATACTGACTGATCTTCAACTCGCCACCCCGCACTATGGCGGAATGCCCCGCCGGCAACTTCAGAATGCGACGGAACATCGTCTTTGGATCTGGAACCCACAAGAAGGTCAGGTACTGATCAAGGCATTGAGGATCGAGGTCAGCCTCAACCTCAGAAATTTGCAGCAGGGCTTTGATCTCTGAGGCAAACGCAAAGCGCGTACCGTCGTGAAAATAATAGAGCGGTTTGACTCCGAAGTGGTCGCGCGCAAGGAACAGCGTTGGCGTCCCCGAGCGCAGATCGCAAATGGCAAACGCGAACATTCCGTTCAAACGCTTCACGCATTCCGCGCCTTCCTGCTCGTACAGATGAACGATCACTTCCGTATCAGTATTCGAGGTGAAACGATGCCCCTTGTGTTCCAGTTCACGGCGTAGTGTTGCAAAGTTGTATATCTCGCCGTTGTAGGTAATCCACACCGTACGATCTTCGTTGCACATCGGCATGTGTCCGACCGCTGATAGGTCCAGAATGGCAAGACGGCGGCTGCCGAGCCCGATGTATGAGCCGTCAGGCAAGAGGCGATCCCAGAGGCCGGAATCATCGGGGCCGCGATGCGCCTGCACTAGTGTCATGCGTGCCAGTGTTTCGCGATCTCCGCAATTCACCACACCGCTGATTCCGCACATCGGCTTAGCTCTGCCCCTTTCGCATGCCGAGTACTTTCAGCTCGTAGATCTTTGCCTTGATATGAAAGAACTGTATGCCCTGGAATCCGCAGTAAATCAGGCCGGGAACGCCATCGAGAAATCCCAGGCACATGATGTATTTGTAGAAGAAGAACAGCGCCGGGGAGCCGGGTACGAAGAAGAAAAGCTTGCGCAACCAACGCCGCCGCTGCGCCTGGGATCCAAAAGGGGACGGGGATAAACCTGCATTCGCCTCGCCTTCGAACCACACGCGTGCGTCCCAATTGGAATATTTTTCATGTTTCCGAATGTAATGCGAAAGCGACTCGACATTGTGATGAAGCAGAGCGTGACGGAGTTTGCCAATGTTCGCATTCGAATTCGCAACTACATGCTCGTGAACTTCCATATCTGCCATCGAGTCATCCTGCTCTTTCAGGCGACACTCGAAAGAAGCTTTCCCTCGGCGAAAGAGCAAAAGCTTATAAAAACTGGCCCCGCTGTGCCGCAGTTCGCGGCCTAGAAAAAACATTCGCAAACGGACGTAATAGCCGTCCACTGCCGGATTCTGAACGGCTTGTTTGATCTCGGCGTCAAGCTCGGGCGTTAATGCCTCATCCGCATCGATGAGCAAAATCCATTCGTAGGTGAATGGGAGGGAGTCTATGGCCCACTGCCGCTTCTTCGGCCAGCCGCCCTGATAATGAAACTGAATAACCTGCGCCCCGAATGACTCGGCAATCTCAACCGTTGCGTCCGTGCTCTGCGAATCGATCACATATACCTCTCCAGCCTGGCGCAGTGACAGCAAACAACGAGGGAGATTGCGCGCTTCATTACGCGCGGCCACGATCACGCTCACCGGGAGCGTCGCGGAGGTCCGCATGACCTCCAGCTGTTTAGGATCTTCCAGTTTGGGCATTGAACACGGAAAGGCTGTAAGCATTCTACCCTGATTCCGCTCTCATGCAGCTATACTGTCGCAACAGATTTTTCCCAACCAAAATGTATTCAAGCACAGCGAATAAGGAACAAGTCAGAGATTTCTGGAACGCCGAACCTTGCGGAACGCGCTATCTCGAAGGTAAAGAGGACTTCGATGCGCACGCGAAGGCACGCTATGAACTGGAGCCATTTATCTTCGAGTTTGCGAATTTTCAAGGTGCTCGTGGCCTGAAAGTGCTGGAAATTGGAGTCGGGATGGGGGCCGACTATTTCGAGTGGCTCAAAGCGGGAGCGAGTGCGACAGGAGTAGATTTGTCGGTCGCGTCGATCGAGCGCGCGCGTCAGCGTTGCGAGATTGCGGGCTTTAAACCGGACCTGCGAATTGCCGATGCCGAGCGGTTGCCCTTCGCCGACGATACCTTCGACGTGGTGTATTCCTATGGAGTCATGCATCACAGCCCCAACCCTCAGCAATGTCTGCGCGAGGCTTGGCGTGTGCTAAAACCGGGCGCACAGGCCAGAATCATGCTCTATCATCATCCGTCGGTCACAGGCATGATGTTGTGGTTGCGTTACGGATTTCTCCGCGGCAAGTCACTGCGGCAGTGCGTATTCGACCATCTCGAGAGCCCGGGCACAAAGAGCTTCACCCGAGAGGAGGCACGTCAACTGGTCTCTGGATATCACGACATTGATGTGCGGGTGGAATTCAGTCCGGGCGACTTGCTCCTCCATCAACCCTCCGCGAAATATCAGTCGTGGTTTTATCAGATCGTGTGGGTTGTATTCCCCCGATTCTTAATCCGTCGCATCGCTCGCAACTGGGGTCTTTTTTTGCTGATCACTGCGCGAAAGCCGCTTGATTAAAAGCGCAATCAATTTTGCAAATTTGGCGACGCCAGTTGTGCGTCCGGGGGAGCGGCCTTAGAATATCGGTACACATTATGCGTTGTGTCTTTAGCGGTCGCGTCCAACTCTGTGACTTAATTGTCCTGTGGATAGTTATTGGCGCTTTTCAATGCGCGACAGCCCAGAACGCCACTGCGTCACAGAACTCAGGTGCTTTGGCGAGTGCCGCAACCAAACAGGACACGAGCGAACACTCGCAAGCGGTCTCACAAACGGAGCCCAAATCCCACGTAATGCCGGTCAAACCCGCGAGCCTGCTGCTCGGCCCCGGCGACGAAGTGGAGATCACTGTTTACGGCGCACCTGACCTTTCGGGTCGCACTCGCATCAGTGACACAGGAAATGTTTCCCTGCCGCTGATTGGCTACGTCCGAGTGGCTGGCTTGAGCACCAGCGAAGCGGAGGCTGCCATTGAGGCCCAGTTGCGAGTGAACAACATCGTTAATGATCCGCAGGTCTCAATTTTCGCCAAAGACTTCACGAATAGCGGAATCTCAGTTTCTGGAGAGGTTGTAAGACCTGGATTCTACTCTGCTCTTGGGCCACACCGCTTGTTCGATGTTCTCCAACTGGCGGGTGGCACGACCGAAAAAGCTTCCAACTCAGTCATGATCACTCATCGTGATCAGCCAGACGCAACTACCGTGACCATTTCGAAGAATCCCGCAGAAATGGCGGCCAGCAATCTCGACCTGAAGCCTGGAGACACAGTTGTAGTGCCTAAGGCCGGGATTGTGTATGTTCTTGGAGAGGTGAATCGGCCCGGTGGGTATGTGCTGAATGCAACAGGTGGGGTGACTGTTCTGCAGATCGTAGCTGCCGCGGGGGGACCAACCCATGTTGCTTCCTATGGCAAGACTACTCTGCTCCATCGCACTCCCACCGGCTTCCAGCTAGAGAAAGTTGACTTGAAGAAACTTCTTCGGGGCAAGACACAGGATGTCGCTGTTAGGAATGACGACATACTATTTATTCCTACCAGCGGAATCAAAAATGCATTGAACGCTACCACCTTGGTCGCTGCGGCAGGAACGGCTGCCATCTACCACCTACCCTTTTAATCTCTGTAAGCGAGTGTTTATGCGCGGTGAGGGAGCGCGGGCCGAGCACTACCTTGAGGACGAGAGTCCTTTTTCCTAAGCCAATTCCCCAACACTACCAGCGCCCAAACTCGCGACCATGCAGGACCGCGCGGTTCAATATCGAACAGTTTCCGCACCGGATCAATCCCGGCAGGGTCGAGGAGACCGCTGCCGCGCAGCAACCGCAGATTTTCTTCCAGCAACTCGCGAAGCGGCCCCTGGAGCCACGCTGGGAATGGTAGAGCAAAACCCCGTTTAGGCTGTTTGAACTGCTCCTCGGTATAAAGGTCCGCGCAAATCTTTCGAAGCAGATATTTTTGCGGGGCTCGTGGAGGGAGCATGACACCACCCGGAAGTCCAAAGGCCCACTGCACCAGGTCTCGTTCGAGGAAGGGGACGCGAATCTCAAGTGAATTCGCCATACCGAAGACATCGCTATCTCGAAGCAAGATATTTTGCAGATAGAAGGATGAATCCAGTCTGCCTACCGATGCAATGTGATCGCCGGGCAGAAACGAGTCCTCGTAGCGAAAATCCGGGAGCTGAAAATCTTCTGATAAGTCGAGAGCCCTTGCATTCAGGCCCATCGCCGCGAGGCTTCCATTCGACAGCAGCCTACGATAGTGGAAATAGATTCCTATCAGGCCCGGGTCTGTGGCCAGGATTTCCTGAGCCTTGCGGCGGGCAATCTGGTGGGTGAGTGCCGTACTGAATGTCGCAGCGGCCCGTCGCATCGATGGGGGCAGCGGATTCAGCCATGACATGATGTTGTAGGTGCGGGGTACGCGACGAAAAAGGTTGTAACCCGCGAAAATCTCGTCGCCGCCTAGTCCCGAAAGCGCAACCACAATCCCTTGCTGCCGAGCAGCGCGCGCCACGACGTACGTATTGAAGCCGTCTATCGAGGGCTGGTCGATGCGCGCCAGGGCGTCAGCCATCCAGCTTAATGCCGTGCTGTCACTGACTTCGCAGTTGTTGAAAGGCGCGCCGAAGCGGGCGGCGGTAGCCTGTGCGGCACGATGCTCGTCGTCCGCAGGTCTATCCGGAAACGAAACTGTAAAAGCTTCGACGGCGCTGTCTTGGGCAACCTCGCGGGTCAAACCCAGGATTGCGGTTGAGTCCAGACCGCCGCTCAGAAACACGCCAATGCGAACGTCGCTCAGCAAGTGAAGCTTTACGGACTCGCGTAACAGTGCTCGTCCTTCTTCCACAATTTGCGAAGGCGGTTGTTTGCTCGAAGACTGTTGCGGAAATTGCCAGTATCGTCCTTCACCTGCGGCATTTCCGAATGCATCGAACTCCTTCCAGCAGCCACGCGGCAACTCAAAGACGTTCTCATAAATTGTCAGCGGCTCCTGCACACCGCCATAGGCGAGATACCCGGCGAGCGCCCGTCGATCCACGTTACCGGAGATCAGCCCACTTTTAGCTAACCCTTGAACTTCGGACGAACAGGCAAAGCCGCCGCCTGCGCTCGCGTAATATAGCGGCTTGATACCGAAATGGTCGCGAGCGATGACTAATCGCGAGCGTCGCATATCCCACAGGGCGAATGCGAACATTCCTCGCAGCCGGTTAAGGCATTCGATGCCCCATTTCTCATAGGCTCTGAGCAAGACTTCGGTATCGCTGTGACCGCGGAAGGAGCACCCGGTAGTCTTCAGCACCTTTGTGAGTTCGGGCGCGTTGTAAATTTCGCCGTTATAAACGAGGACATCGCCCGTATTCTCGTTGCGCATGGGTTGATGTCCAAGGGGAGAGACATCTTGAATTGCCAGACGGCGATTTCCCAGGCCAACGGTTGCGTTGCCGCACGAAATCAAGATTGAACCAGCATCGTCGGGGCCGCGATGAATCTGTGCCTCGAGCATGGCAAGCAACGAGGCTTCAATTTGTTCGGGGGGGAAACCTCCGAGTACAGCTGCAATACCGCACATGCTGATTTCGATTCGTTACTACCGCTTGCGACTTATAGCGCGAATCCCCAAGCGAGGAGACCTTCCTCGAGTGCCGGACTAGAGATCTGCGGCTGCCTCTTAAGTTCGCATCATTTTATCTGACAACGTTGTTGCAAGCACTCAGTGAGCGCGGAAGGGCAAAAGTGTTGGCGGGCGACCGAGAGCTTTCGCTCAGCGCATATAATGCTGTGATTCTGCCTTTCGTCCACCATGGTATCTTCTGGAATTATTTCTAAGTCACTGAAGAGAGTTGCGCTGGTTACGTCGGGGCTGGGCACGACTTATGGCGGAATTGGAGTGGTCGCCAAGTCGATGAAGGCGGCTTTGGAACCAAACTGCAAGGTTTCAGTGTGGCAGCATCCGCCGTTCTGGCCACGCCCGTTGCGAATTGCGAAAATCGCCGGGCACGTTTTCCTAGGATCCCAGAATCCGCCTGATCTAGTCATTTACGATCACGTGCACCTAGCCGTACTGCATGGCATAGTGCCGAAATTTCGCAGTGTGCCATACGTTGTATTTATTCACGGGGTAGAGGTTTGGCAGCCCCTCCGTGGTCGCAGGCGCGAAGCCCTTCTGGGCGCATCCGTGATTGTCGCAAACTCGGCGACCACGGCAGCCATCGCGCGCAAATTTAATCCATGGCTTCCAGACGTGCAGGTAGCATGGCTCGGCATCCGCAGTCAGTCAAAACAGATAGATCCTGGTGCATTGCCCCCCACCACCTTGATCGTGGGTCGAATGAGCAGCCCCGAACGTTATAAAGGGCATGATGCTGTCCTCAACGCGTGGCCTGTGATTCGCGCTGCTGCTCCGGCAGCAGAGCTGGTTGTTATCGGTACTGGACCTGATGAACCGCGTCTGAGACGTCGGGTGCGGCACGAACAGCTGCAAGGCATCCGATTCCGCGGCCGAGTCAGCGACGAAGAACGAGACCGAGCCTATTGCTCCTCGCGCCTGTTGTTCTATCCGTCCGAGCAGGAAGGCTTCGGCTTGGCGGGAATCGAAGCCGCAAGTGTCGGTGTTCCCTTCCTGGGATTGCGTGGGACGGTTGCAGCCGAGCTTTTTCCGGACGGGAACGGTGTCATGCTTGCCAACGATCTGCGGCCGGAGAGCATTGCGCAGGCAGCGGTTCCCGTGCTCACGAATGCTCCGCTAGCCTCAAAACTTGGAAACGCGGCATACGAGAGAGTTCACAGCACATTCCTGGAAGAACATTTCGCGGCACGATTTCGACGGGCGTTAGCGAAGGTGCTAACCATTGATTCCTCCGAAGATCGGCGGCCGATGGCAAGCGAATCCGTGCAGACGACGCAGCCGCCATGGAAGGCGAGCAATGCTCGGCCATAGGGGATGTTTAGATCGCTCAGACTGCTGCAGTGCACGGGACTGGATTTTCGGCTTCGGTCGTGTCCCGACGACGGTACGAGATTCGAGACGATAGTCGCCGAGAGGGCAGTTCCACGATTCGATAGAGTATCCAGGCCGCAACAATGGAGCCGGCAGTTGCGGCGAGCAGGAACATGGCTGGCACAAGTTGCCCATGACGAAAGCGAACTCCCAGGTCGATGATCTTTCCGCCTACGGGCACGTGCATCAGATATAGCGAATAGCTGATCATGCCCAGCCCGCCTAGTATCCTGGCCCGCACAGAGATAAAGGTGATAACCAGTGAAGTCATGGTGCCGGTGATCGCAATGACAGGGCCCAGCCTGCATGCTGTGAAGATGCACGTCGTACCAAGCGCCACAAGAAACCACCATTTCGGCAAGCGTCCGGCTCTATAGCGATAGGTCAAAATGCCCATTACAAACAGTGGTAAGTGCACGAACAGCAAAGACAACTGCGGAGCAAAGAGACCTGGAACAAGGAGTGCACCCATTGTGAGCATCGCAACGGTGCCGCTGGAGGCGGCAAGCAAGGGAAAGATCAATCCCACGAGCAAATAGTACTGAAATTCAATCCCAAGGCTCCAATAAACGGGATTGATCCACTGATTCCCAAGAATGCTATTGAGATATGCCAACGTGAGAAAGTAACTGGGTTGCGGTGAAATGTGGTTGCGGACCGCGAAATCCTGGGACCAGCGGCACTATAAAAGCGAGAACAAGGATGAATCACATGTTCGCGAAGTACGGAGGATCCAATCGCACGATCCGCTTGCTAAAAAACCTCCAAAATTGTCTCGGTTCATACTTGGCTTTGTCGAGGGAGTAAGGGATCACAAATCCGGAAATCACAAAGAAAATGTGTACCCCCAACCAGCCGTATGCGCCACTCGACTTTATGATTCCCGGCGCAAGAGCAGGATTGGGCTGCGTCAAATGAAACCACGCCACCGACAGGGAGGCTACTCCCCGAAGAGCATCGACGGTGACGATGCGATCGGACTGTGACTGCATATGCGGTGCCTGATCTTAGCACGCAAGCGGCTGTGAAGATTTCAACGAGCTTCGGTTATCGTGTGGGGCGCTTGTTTGACGACAGATAGAGGCTGTCCGCCACCAATGCGAGCGGAGCGAAGTGCATGGAAGCTCTCCGTAGTAGCTCAGAGACAGTCAGAATTGGATGCAGATGGCGCGGAATAAACGCCCGGTCCCCTGGTTGAATCCCGAGGCCCAAATACCCATCAACGGCTATCTTGCTCGGACCTATGAGCGTGGTAAAGGTTCGCTTCAGTTCCCACGGCGTCCAATAACGGACGTGAAAGATGCCTCGACTCTTCCCAATTCTTCGCAACTGCTGATATCCAGAGCGTAGCCCCAGCCGATTCGGCATCTGTATCAAAGCTTCACCATTTGTCGCTAGCGCATACGCGATCTCACGCAGGGCCATAACGACGTTTGTCTTCGAAAGATGTTGCAGAACGCTGTAGCTGAAAACCTTATCGTAAGAATTCGCCGGGAACGGCAGATATCTTGCATCCGCGACAACAAATTCGGCGCTCACCCCCAACTGCTCGGCTACTCTGCGCGCGGCGAGCACAGCTCCGAGATCAGGATCCAGACCTGTAACCCGATAACCCTTACGAGCCGCTGCTATCGTCCATCTTCCCCAGTTGCAACCGATGTCGAGGAGGCGCTCGCCCTTCGCAGCCGGCAGACGTATCTCAGGAATTGGATAGTTACGCAAATTGCCGACGAGGTCTTTGTACAAAGAGCCGCCGGCGGCTGAGACCATCCGTTGAACAGCAGGATGTACCGGGTCATTAGGGCTCGGACGCCAGTCGTCCTCTCCAAGATCATTTTCTTTTGAAGCGCGTTTCTGCGACGTTCCACAAACCCCGTGGGTTTCGGAAGCCTCCGCAATCAGGAAAACAGGAATGCCCCTGACGATCGGATATCTGTGGCCCGCAGGGCAGGTGAGACTGCTGTCAGTGACGAGTGAAAATGCCATTTTGTCCCTGGGACAAACCAAGGGAAGCGGACCGGAACTTTCCGGGTCACGGGTCATCAACTCAACCTTTTACTGGAACGACTTCGTGTGAGTCTTCCCCAACTCCGGCGCATTCTTGGAAGCCTGCAAGCATCTGCCGGCTGACGGCTTGCCACGAAAATTCCCGTCCCATCCAAATTCTCCCCCGCCGGCCCATTTCCTGTAACGGCATTTCACGAATCTGCCGAATGGATTCGGCGAGCGATTCTGGGGCATTCTCCACCCACAGGCCACACCGGTTCGCGTTCAGGCCCTGCCAGGGGGTGCCCCTGCCAGCAATCACCGGCACCTCATGAGCGAGAGCTTCCGCAATGACCATTCCGAAATTTTCCACGTATGAGGGCGCAACCACTACATCGGAGCTTGCGAACAAATCCTCCTTGGCGGCTCCGTCTACTTCGCCGACGAACTCAATGCGCCCTCGGGGCTGTACGCTAGCGGCTTTCGCCGACAGGATCTTTGCATAATCCGATTCGCCAGCCCCGGCGATTTTGAGATGCCATGGCTCAGCGTCGCCCTCCAACAATTTGCAGGCATCGATCAGGTTCTCGATCCCTTTGATGGGATGCAACCGGCCAAGATACGTGATACGGAATTCTCCACCCGATTCCTTGCGGCGAATGTGCCGGGCCAATTCCACGCCGTTGGGAACAATGACCGTACGCAGCCCGGGGAAGCGCGCACTGCTTTGCTCCGCTTCATCCGCCGAGGTTGCATGCAGCACAAATTTGTCCTTCAGGACCAAACTTCGGCACGCCTCTTCCCACAAAAACTTGTGCGCCCGACGAGTCGATCCCTCCCATCGCTGCAGTGAACCCCTGGGCGACCAAACCATAGGCTTCCTGAATCTGCGACAGCAGGAAAGCGTCGGAAAGGTGGGAAACGAGTAAACCGCAATCAGATGGACGACATCGGCCCATTCAATGTATTCGCGAATCACGCGCAGCAGATCGAGAGAGACAGAATTGCGCAAAAGCTTGCGACAGTACCGAACCTGTAGTCCATCCACAACGACATCCCTATCGTTTGGCACATCGAGGTTGCGCCCGATCCCGTCGGTATCGGTCGTCAGAACGCGTACATCACACCCCAATTCAGCCAGTCCCCGGCATAGCCCGTAGCTGGAGCGAATAGTCCCGCCGTACGCCCTTGTGGGATAAAACGAGGGACTCACATGAAGAATCTTCATGGCCACAACTATTTCCCAACCGCTCGCCGACCCTGCATTGCTGGGTGTGGAAGGGATGAACTATTTTTTTGCATTCCACGATTTGCAGGATAGGGCAGCGGTACCAGTCTGCGTAATTGCCCTGCTTGCGCTCGCAGCTCAAGTGTGGGAACAAGCACCAACAAGACCAAGGCGATTTGTTGGGCCAATCCCGCCACGTACTGCGCCATCTGCGCTTCGATGGCGAGCAACTGCGGAACCAGTACCGCTCCGAGGCAGCTGAAAAGAACTCCGGAGTCGGCATGCAGAAAAATCCGCTCGAACGATCCCAGGAACATTCCAAGCGGAAAGATTATGAGCAAAGGTCCAAACCAGCCGAAATTTATGTAGCTCTCTGCCACCGTTCCGACGGCGATGGAAACAGTGGAAAGATTTTGAGAGTCCGTCAAACCATATTTCACCTGATACCAGCGGTTCGCGTCGTTGACGGAAGGCTTGTCAGGCCACAGGAATCGCGGGATAAGAGTCACCCCTATGTATGAATACAAGCTGCCATACTGATACGGGAC
>JBKOUZ010000005.1:0-32524 GCA_046723715.1 Acidobacteriota bacterium
GCACAAAGGCACCAGTGGGAAGTCGGCCTTAGCTCGCCGAACCGAATCCTTGACAAGACTCGCAAACACCGCGGTGCAGCGACAAGTTTCTGGCATCAGCGACTGCGCCCAAGGAGCGATCAACTGCTTTTTATAGAACTCTCAAAATCCCCCGCTTATAACCAGGCGCACAAACTCGCACTTTCCCACGAAACATACGAGCGAGCTCCACGCGCGGGTGAGCGGGCCCACCAGGAGCCGAGGTCAAAATCGGTTGATTATGGGTCCGGAGGTGGGGGAGGGCCCATTTTGCCCTCTGTATATACACCCCCGATCCAGGTTTGACCCCTGTTTTCACTCGCCTGTAAGATCAAAAAGCATTCAACATTCAGCATTCGGCGGTCAGTGGAAGAGGAGTTACGCAACGTCCCTCGACTGCAGAGAACGATTGTTCGAATCGTTCTCCTTCGCTCGGGATGACATTTCACTGGGGGATTGCTGACGGCTGAGTGCTCACGTTTTCTATGCCGCAAGAACTTCCTAAAGCGTATGAGCCGGGCGCGATTGAGACGCGCTGGGCGGAGTATTGGGTTAAAGAAAAGCTCTTTTCAGTTCCCACTCCAGCCCCAGGCGAGACCCGGCCGGTGTTTACTCTTCTGCTGCCTCCTCCGAATGTGACGGGGCGGTTGCATATGGGGCACATGCTCAACCAGACGCAGATGGATATCATCGTGCGCTGGCATCGCATGCGCGGGTTCATCACGCTGTGGCTGCCGGGGACCGATCATGCCGGCATCGCCACGCAGATGATGGTCGAGAAGCAGCTCGAGAAAGAAGGCAAGAAGCGCCGCGAGCTGGGGCGGGAGAAGTTCATCGAGCGCGTGTGGGAGTGGAAGCGCGAGTACGGAGGCGCGATTCTCGATCAGATGAAGCGGCTCGGGGCGTCGGTGGACTGGGACCGCGAGTACTTCACCATGGACGACAATCTTTCGCATGCGGTGCGGGAGGTCTTCGTTCGTTTGTATGAACAAGGGCTGATCTATCGCGGCAACTACATCGTGAACTGGTGCCCGTGGCACGAGACCGCGATCTCTGATCTTGAGGTGAAACACGAAGACGTGGCTGGGAAATTATGGGAGATTCGCTATCCCGTAATTGGGAGCAACGAGTTCATCACGGTTGCGACGACGCGGCCGGAGACGATGCTGGGGGATACGGCGATCGCCGTCAATGCGAAGGACGATCGCTACACCCATCTGCATGGCAAGAAAGTTCGACTGCCGCTGATGGAGCGGGAGATTCCGATCATCACCGATGACCTGGCGCAGCCTGAGTTCGGCACCGGCGCGGTAAAGGTTACCCCGGCCCACGATCCCAACGACTTCCAGGCTGGATTGCGTCACAAGCTGCCGCAGATCAATGTCATGGACGAGCACGCGCACATGAATCAGAATGCGGGCGCGTATGCGGGACTCGACCGCTTTGAGGCGCGCAAGCGCGTGCTCCATGATTTGAAAGAACAGGGCTTTCTGGTTGCGGAAAAGGATTACACGCTGGCGCTCGGAAAGTGCGACCGCTGCGGAACAGTCGTGGAACCGCGGCTATCGGAACAGTGGTTCATCAAGATCAAACCGCTGGCGGATCGTGCGAAGCAGGCCGTCGAATCCGGCGAGATTACGATCGTTCCGGAAAATTTCCGGCAAATTTATTTGAACTGGATGACCAACATCTATGACTGGTGCATCTCGCGCCAGCTGTGGTGGGGACACCGCATTCCGGCATGGACCTGCGGCGATTGCAAAGAGCTCATCGTGGCGCGTGAGGCGCCGGGCAAGTGCAAATGCGGCAGCACGCAACTGGAGCAGATCCCCGATGTGCTGGACACGTGGTTCTCGTCCGGGTTGCTCCCGTTTACGACCTTAGGGTGGCCGGAGAAGACGCGGGATCTTGACGTGTTCTATCCCAACACGCTGATGATCACGGGTTTCGATATCCTGTTTTTCTGGCTGGCGCGCATGATCATGTTCGGCTGCCACTTCATGCAGGGGCACGAGCAGGATGCCGCCATCAAAAAAGCGAGCGGCGAGGCCGACAAGAAGGACGACAGCGTGCCTTTCCGCCACGTGTATATTCACGCGCTGGTGCGCGATGCCGAGCGGCAGAAGATGTCGAAGACCAAGGGTAACGTGATCGATCCGCTCCACATTATCGAGCGATTTGGGACGGATGCGACGCGCTTCACGCTGGCGGCGATGGCTGCGCCGGGTACTGACATAGCATTCAATGAGAGCCGGACGGAAGGGTACCGGGCATTTGCTAATAAGATCTGGAATGCGGCTCGATTCATGTTCATGAACGTCGAGCGTGTGGGGACGGACGCGTCGTCCGCGCTGTCGAGCACTCGGCTATTCGATGGCAATCGCGAGGCAGGCCTTCGTCCCGGCGACGGACGAGACGTCCGGCCCTCCACGGGCATTGCTGGGTTCAACAGTCAGGCGCTGGAAGACCGGTGGATTCTTTCGCGCTTCAACCGTGTGGCGGCTGATGTCAACGAGGCATTGGCTACTTACCGCTTTCACGAGGCAGCGAATCGTATTTACGATTTCTTCTGGGGAGAGTTTTGTGATTGGTACCTGGAGCTGATCAAGCCGCGGCTTCAGTTCGAAGATGAATCCGGCAAGACTCCGGCGCGCACTGCGTGTGCGAATCTGGTGAAACTCTTCGACGCCGCGCTGCACTTGCTACATCCGGTGATGCCGTTCATTACTGAAGAAATCTGGCAGGTCATGTATGAAGGCAAAGCTCCGGCGAAATCAGTTGCGCTGACGGCGTATCCCCAGGCGGACGAGAAGCAGTTTGATCTGGCGGCGGAAACGGAGATGGCGATCTTGCAGGATCTGATCGTGAGTGTGCGCAATGTGCGGGCGGAACTCAAGGTAGAACCCAAGGTGAAGGTTCCCATTGAAGTGTTCGCTCATGAACCAGCCATTCGTCAAATGATTGAAGCTAACCGGGGAGCGGTGGAGCGGCTGGCCAATGCCGCCCAGATCACATTTGTGGAGAACTCACTGGCAAAGTTCGCCGGGGCTCGAAGCACGGCCCGGTTCGACGTCCACGTCATTTACGAACGTCAGATCGACGCTGCCGCCGAATGCGACCGTCTGAAGAAGGAATTGGAAAAGCTGGATAAGGGGATCGGGAGCGGGCAGCGGCAATTGGGTAACGAGCAGTTTCTGGCCAAGGCTCCAGCGAATGTTGTCGACAATCTCCGCAAGCAGCAGGCGGAGCTGGCAGTTTTGAAGGAAAAGACGCTTAGCAAATTGCAGGAGTTGGGGTGTAGCTGAGAGCAGGCGGACCGACGGTCCGCCGGACAGGCGAGGGGGGCTGTCGCCACACGGTCGGTTATGGATTGGAATTCACGAAGGCTTACGGCGATCCTGGAAAATGCGCTGGTCGAAGACCGCGCCACCCGTGACGCCACGAGCTACGCGTGCATTGACGCCAACCAGCGCGCTTCGGCGACCATCATCGCCAAACAGGATTGCATCTTGTCCGGCATCGGGTGTATTGCGCGAATTCTCGATGTATACGCGGTCCTCGACGGGGCGGTGACTTCGCATTACGAGGTCACGACGCATCCAGAGATCTTCGACGGCGTGCGGTTGCATAAGGGACAGTCCGTGGCGGTGGTCCGGCACAATGCCCGAGTGCTTCTCTCGTGTGAGCGGGTGATCCTGAACTTCCTGCAGCGGATGAGTGGGATCTCTACCCTGACTCGAAAGTTTGTGGATGCCGTCGCTGGAGCTCACGCTCGCATTCTGGACACGCGCAAGACCGCGCCTGGCCTGCGGGCGATCGACAAATATGCCGTCCGCTGCGGTGGCGGGCAGAATCACCGGCTGGATCTGTCCGACGGAGTTTTGCTGAAAAATAATCACATTGCCCTGGCCGGTGGAATCGTTGCGGCTCTCGAGCGGGCGCATCGGAACCGTCGCGGGGAGCAACCCATCGAGATCGAGGTGCGCACACTGGATGAGTTGGAGCAGGCGCTCAGTCATGGCGCCGAAGCGATTCTTCTGGATAACATGTCCCCGGAAGATGTACGCCAGGCGGTCGAGCGTTGTGCTCACCACCGAGCGCAAGGTTCCGATCACCGCATCCCGGTCGAGTGCTCGGGCGGCATTCAACTGGAAAATGTTCGCGCATACGCCGAGACCGGGGTTGATTTCATCTCTGTCGGCCTGTTGACGCACTCAACCCACGCCGCCGATATGAGCATGCGCGTGCTTCCTACCTAGGTTCGATTGTCGTTTGACGGTAATTCGCGCATAATTTCCCCATCGCCAGAAAAACTTCAATGCGCAAGGGTAAAGGCTCGCGGACGGGTGCCCTTTCGCCCAGACCGCCGAAGAAGTCCGCGACCTATGAGCACCAGACCGACGTTCGTTTAGGGCGGATTGTGCGATTGCTGATGGAGCATGCCATGGTTGTGGTCAGCGGGACCAAGATCGCGCAGGAAATCTCGTCCAGCCGATCCGAAGTCTGGCGCTTGATCCAGCAATTGCGCGGGTTGGGAGTGGATGTGGCAGGACATCCCGCAACCGGATATCGGCTGCGATCCGTGCCGGATCTGCTTCTTCCAGAGATCCTGAAACCGCTGGTTCGCGGCACTATCTTTGATACGCAGATGCACCACTACTTCAAAATCGGATCGACGAATACCGCGGCCATGGCCCTTGCCGCGGAGGGCGCTCCGCAGGGCAGCGTCCTTCTCGCCGAGGAGCAGACTGCGGGAAGAGGGCGCGGATCGAACTCCTGGCTGTCTGAGCGCTCTACTGGAATCTATTGTTCTGTGATTTTTCGCCCTCCCCTTCCTCCCTCTGATGTGCTGATCCTCTCGCTGGCAGCCGGCCTTGCGGTGCGATCCGCTATTCTGCAGGTCGACGCTCGTCTGGCACCGGACTTGAAGTGGCCGAATGATCTGCTGATCGACGGAAAGAAAGTCTGTGGGATTCTCACGGAAATGAATTCTGAGGCCACCCAGGTTCGCCACATCGTGGTGGGGATTGGAATCAACGTGAACCAGGCCGCGTTTCCACCAGAGCTTGGCGCCACGTCCTTGCGGATGATCACGGGAAGCGAGTGGTCGCGAGTCGAGGTTGCTGCCGCTTTGTTAAAATCACTCGACCGTGAGTACAGGATGCTGCTGGAGAATCCGGACGCAATGCCATCGATCACGAAGCGGTTTGTGGAAGCTTCGTCCTGGGCATACGGCAAGAAAGTCCGGATCGAGGAGAGTTACTCGGCTCTGGAAGGAACGACTGCCGGGCTCGATGCACGTGGCTTCCTGCAGTTGAAAACCCAGCATGGTATCCGGACCGTGTTGAGTGGAACCGTGCGGGAAACATAGCTGCTTTAGCTTTTTTCAGTTCAAATCGCGATCATGCTTCTGGTCATTGACGTCGGGAACACGAATACGGTGCTGGGCGTTTTCGAGCGCCCGCCCGACCTGCATTCATCGAGCGAGGGCGACGCGCCGGGCTATACCTCTCTGATGGCAAACTGGCGCGTGGCGACCTCGCGCACGAGCACGGTCGATGAATATGGAGTGTTATTCCGAAATCTTTTCTCGATGGCTGCACTCGAAGTCAAAGGAGTACACGGAATTGTGGTCTCCTCCGTGGTGCCGCCGCTCGATCCCGTGCTGCGTCAGGTGTGCGAGCGATATTTCCATTTGCGCCCACTGTTCATCGAGCCTGGGGTTAAAACCGGAATGCCCGTGCAATATGACAACCCAGCGGAAGTGGGCGCAGACCGCATCGTGAACGCTGTCGCGGCCTTCGAAAAATACGGCGGCCCCTGCATCATCGTGGATTTCGGCACGGCCACGACTTTCGACTGTGTTTCTGCCAAGGGCGAATATCTGGGCGGAGTGATTTCTCCGGGTATCGGGATTTCCGCCGACGCTTTGTTTGAGCGCACGGCGCGCTTGCCACGTGTTGAAGTTCGTAAACCTCCGCGCGTCATCGGAACCAACACCGTGGGCAGCTTGCAGTCGGGCCTCTATTACGGCTACATCGGATTGATGGACGGAATCCTGGAACTCCTGCTCGCCGAGTTGGGTCCAGAGACAAATGTGATTGCCACCGGTGGGCTGGGCCCGATGATCGGCACGGGATCGAAGCACATCAAGACGATTGATGACTCTCTGACGCTGGAAGGTCTGCGCATTATCTGGGAGCGGAATGCATCCGGCCGTAAGGAATCAGCTTCCGGCAAACCGGCGTCGGATGTGGATAAGACTGTCCGGCAAAAATCGAAGAATGGCGAAGCAGTGAAGGTGACTCCGGCTTCGCGATCCTCCCGCTGACCTGTCGTGGACAATTATTTCAATTATTTCTCCGAGATCGAGGAGCGCTATCTGCAGCGGCGTGGCGGAGGCCTGCTGCTCTCCACGCTGGACTGGGCTTTGATTGAAACCTGGAAAGATGCGGGCATTCCCCTGAATGCGGTGTTGCGCGGGATTGATGAAGCGTTTGACCGATATGATCAGCGGCCCGCGAAAACAAAGAAGATCAACAGTCTCGCTTACTGCTCGCAGGCTGTGTTGAGCGCAGCCGAAGACATGAAGGAAGCGGCGGTTGGCGCATCCGGAGAACCGCAGCGAAAGTCGCGGTCGGGCGAAGGATTCGAACCTGAGGTAGTCGCAACTTATCTCCGGCGCAATGCGGATGTGATCGACGCGGCAAGCGTCCCCGAAAAGAAGGAAGTCCCGGTCAGGCCGCTGCTGGCCGAAACAGCGCGAACGCTGCGAGCCATGGCCGACGACGTTACCGCCACACCCAAGCGACTGGAAGATCTGGAACGGCATCTCACCGTGCTCGAGGAGAAAATGTTTGCCGGGTTGCTCACGACAGCCTCCGACGAGGAACTTGTCATGGTTCGCGCGCAGGCAGACCGGGATTTGGCTCCCTATCGTTCAAAAATGTCGGGGCCTCAGATCGATCAATTGCAGAAACAGTATGTAAACAAGAGGCTGCTTGAGACTTGTCAGCTGCCGCGCCTCAGTCTGTTTTACATGTGACCACGACGCATTCATTCGATGCACTGATTCTGGGTGGCGGGGCAGCAGGGCTTATGTGCGCCATCGAAGCCGGCAAGCGCGGCCGGCGAGTTGCGGTCCTGGAGCACGCAGATCGACTGGGCAAAAAGATTCTGATCTCCGGCGGCGGTCGATGCAATTTCACCAACATTCAGTGCCGCCCTGAGAATTTCCTGTCAGCCAATCCGCATTTCGCGAAGTCGGCGCTGGCCCGGTACACTCCTGCCGACTTCATCGCCATGATCGAAAAACACCGCATTCGCTACCACGAGAAGACGCTCGGACAGCTCTTCTGTGATCGCTCGGCAAAAGATGTTCTGACGATGCTGGAAGAGGAATGCCGCTGCGCTCACGTCAGTATTTTTCAGCGAACGAAGGTTCGGGAAATTACCAGACCCGCTCAGTTCGTTGTACATGCTTCCGATGCAGAATTTCGCGCGCCCGCGCTGGTAGTTGCGACTGGTGGTCTGTCGATCCCGAAGATCGGCGCCACATCCTTCGGCTATGATCTCGCCCGACAGTTTGGAATACACATCCAGCCGCCGCGACCTGGGCTGGTTCCTTTCGTATTGAATGCAGAGGACCGCTCACGCTACTGCGATCTAGCTGGGGTCTCGATGCAGGTGACCGCCTCCTGTAACGGAGGACGCTTTCGGGAGAAGCTGCTCATCACGCATCGGGGCCTGAGCGGGCCGGCCATATTGCAAGTTTCTTCTTATTGGGATAAGTCACATCCGGTGCACATTGATCTTCTTCCAAAACATGGGACATCCTTGACGGTCATGGATCCAAAACTCCCAAGGAATCTTAAGAACCTGCGGTCGCAATTGAGAACAATGCTCCCGAACAGGTTCGCGGATCGCTGGATAGAACAGCATCCACCATCTGCGTGGACCAATTCCGCCGTCGCCCAATGGGAACAGCAGGCGCATGAGTGGACGATCACACCTGCGGGTACAGAAGGCTTCGAGAAGGCCGAAGTGACCGTAGGCGGAGTCGATACTGACGAACTCTCTGCGAAAACAATGGAGTCTCGGAAGGTGCAGGGGTTGTATTTCATTGGGGAACTAGTGGATGTAACCGGGCATCTGGGTGGGTACAACTTCCAATGGGCCTGGGCGTCAGGCGCGGCTGCGGGAAGAGCACTTTAGGCGAGATCTCCTTTCCAATTTCAGGCACGGGCCAGCTTCCGTTGACAAAGAAGAAAGTGCAATAGATGATTCCCATTCGCACCAACAATCAGGCGTCTCAGGAGGGTTCATGCTAACGCGGAGAGAATTCACTGCGAGAAGCGCGGCATTGATGGCGGCATCGGGATTGAGACTTCCGCTGTGGCAGCGAGCGTTGCGCCCAATGCTGGCTCCTGAGACGCCGGTACAACGTCCGCTGCTGCTAGGTGTCGACTACTACCCCGATCAAACGCCTGAAAATTTGTGGGAAGAAGACGCGCGAATGATCTCCGAAGCTGGTCTCACCAACGTGCGTGTGGCGGAGTTCGCCTGGTCTCTCATGGAACCGTCCGAAGGGAATTTTGACTTTGCCTGGCTGAAGCGAGCGGTGGACATTCTGAACAAGCAAGGAATCGCGGTGATCCTGGGAACTCCCTCCGCCGCGCCGCCGCCCTGGCTCACAGAAAAGTATCCCGAAGTCCTGATGATCAACAGCGACGGAATGACGGTGCATCCCGGAGGCCGGCGCTTTACCTGTCCCACCAATAAGACATACCGAAAGCTCTCGCTGTCCATCGCAACCGAAATGGCCAAAGCCTTCGCCGACACTCCCGGGGTGATCGGTTGGCAGATCGACAACGAATTCACACTGCAGCCCTTCGGGCGCTGCTACTGCAAATACTGCCGGGAGGGCTTCCAGGATTGGTCCAAACAAAAATATGGAACGCTCGACACCGTGAATCAAAAGTGGGGCACGGCGTTCTGGAGCCAGATCTATACGGACTGGAAGCAAATCCCTGTGCCGCTGCCTTCGAATGGGCCGGCGAATCCGGGGCTGGCGCTCGATTACGACCGTTATCAGTCGCATGCGAATGCGTCCTTCTCCAGTGAGCAACTGGTTATGTTGCGTCAGCACTGCCCGCGGCATTTCGTTACAACGAACAGTGTCGGAGCGCCTTTCGATACGCTGAATCTGCGAGAACTCTTCCACGATCTGGACTTCGTCAGTGACGACAACTACCCCGGTTTCGCCGCCATGTTCATGCAGGGCGAGATCACTCCCGAGCGGCTCGCGTTCGCGTCCGCGATCGGGCACGATTCCATGCGCTCAGTCAAGGGCGGCAAACCATATCTGATTATGGAGGAGCAGTCAGGAAAGGCCGGGCAGCCATCGTTCAGTGCGCAACCGCATCCGGGACAGTTAAGGCTGTGGGCATTTCAGGCGGTCGCCCATGGAGCGATGGGCGTTAACTACTTCCGTTGGGACACGGCCCGCTTTGGGGCGGAAGAGTATTGGCATGGCCTGCTGAATCATGACAGATCCAAGAGCCCGGGTTTTGCTGAGATCGTTGCCACTGTGAAAGACATGAAGACGCTCGGACGAGAAGTTCTGGAATCTAGCTATGTAGCCGAAGCGGCTCTGAGCTTTGACCAGGATTGCGATTGGGCCCTTCACATACAGCCTGGGCATAACCAGCTGACTTACCAGTCGCAACTTACAGAGTGGTACGGTGCGGTTGCCGGCGCAAATACAGGAACTGACCTCATCCATTTGGACGAAGATCTTTCCAAGTACAAAGCAGTGTTCGCTCCCGTGCAGTATGTGTTGACCCAGCCGCAAGCGGAAAACATCAGGAATTATGTTCGCAATGGCGGGATGTTTGTGGCCGGCTTCCGGTTGGGCGTCAAGGACGAGAGCAGCCAGATCGTAAACATGCCCTTACCAGGATTGCTGCGCGATGTGATGGGCGTAACGCTGAAAGACTACGTGCCGATCTATTCCGAGAAGGTTGGCGTAGCTTTCGAGGGGCAACTCGCTGGACCCGCGGGCGAGGCGGTCCTGTGGGCTGACTTGCTGATTCCGCAATCGGCGACTATCCTGGCCAAATATACGGGGCCGTATGAAGCGGCGGCAATCACCATCAACAGCTTTGGTAAAGGCAAAGCTGTCTACATCGGCGCTGATCTGGACACGACGAACCTTAACCGCGTGCTGCGGACTCTGCTCGGGATGAGTGGCAGCAAGTCAGAGTTTGCCGCGGCCAAGGGCATCGAGATAACGCGCCGCCGTGCTGGCCGGCACGAATGGGTTTTCGTGCTGAACCATGCCCCAGAGTCTCAGAAGCTCTCCTTGCCCGGCAAATTCAAATCGGTGCTAGGGCAGGAACATTTGGATGGCACCCTTGCACTGAAGGCGTATGAAGTCGTGGTCCTGCAAAGAGTCTGAGAACATCGCTTCGCCACGGTTGAGAGTTCGATGCCTTAGAATCAATTTTTGCTCCTCACGGTTGAAAAGCTGATTTATGGCGGCGACGGATTGGCTCACCTGCCGGCGGATGCCGGTGGTCCGGGCAAGACCGTCTTCCTTCCTTTTGTGCTCGCGGGCGAAAAGATGGAGGCTTCGATCGTCGAGCAGAAGCCGGCATTCGCCAGAGCGCAGTCCGATTCTGTCATAGAGGCATCTCCGCATAGAGTCGCGGCGCCCTGTCCGTATTTTGGCGCGTGTGGCGGATGCCATTACCAACACGCCAGCTCCGAACATCAATTGGAGATCAAGCGCGACATTCTGCTCGAAAGCTTGCGGCGGGGCGCGAAAATGCAGCTTTCGTGCGACCTCCAGATTCATCCCTCTCCTCCCTGGAACTACCGGAACCGCTCGCGATTGCAGGTGCAAACAAACCCGTCGTTTGCGGCAGGGTATTTCAGGATGCGGTCGCACCAACTGCTCGCGGTCGAGGAATGCCCCATCAGCTCGCCCCTCATCAACCGCTGCATACAGGCTATGTGGCGAAGCGGTAGAGCGGGGAAGGTTCCGGAGGGGATCCGCGAAGTTGAATTCTTCGCAAACGCCCACGACACACGCATGCTGATCGAGGTATCGTGCTCTGCGGAGGCGCGACGCGCCGCCGTACGTGCCTGGGCCGAAGAATTTCAGGCCAGCATGCCGGAGATCGAGGGCGTGGTCGTCTTCCGGCAAATGCAATCCCAACCGCGGACAGGACGAGAAAGGTCCGCAAGTGTTCGGCTGGAAAGGTTCGTCGTAATTGGAAAAGATCATCTGAATTACGAGAGCAAGTGCGCCGTATATCGTGTGAGCGCCGGTTCCTTTTTTCAGGTGAATCGCTTTCTAACCGATGAACTTGTGCGGATTGTTACGGCTGGACAGACCGGAGAAGTTGCTTTGGATTTGTATGCTGGCGTCGGGCTTTTTTCCACAGCCCTGGGCGGTGACTTTCATCACACCTTTTCTGTGGAGTCGTCACAGACTTCCTCAGCAGATCTTTCTTACAATCTGTCCTCGAATGGAGTAGCGGTTCAGGCCTCAACGGAGCAATGCCTGGCCCGTTTAGATGAGGCGGAGGGGCGAGTCGGGAAGGGCAGCTTCCTCCCCCCATGCACTTATAAGCCCGACCTTGCGGTGGTGGACCCGCCTCGAAGCGGCCTGGGAGAACGCGTGGCGCGGAAGTTGGCGAACTTGGGCGCGCCACGCGTTGTTTATGTCTCCTGTGACCCGGCAACGCTAGCGCGCGATCTCGTCGTTTTACTTGCAGCTGGGTATCGAATCGAGCAGGTACATCTGCTGGATCTGTTCCCGCAGACTTATCATCTGGAGACTGTTGTACACCTCCTGCGCTAGATCTGCTGTTGCTCAGCTATCCCGCACGCAAGCACGACGCTGCTATACGGCGGCACAATGACCTCGCAAGCCACTCCCACCGCTTTTCCCCAGACGTTCCGGTGCAAGGCCCAGCGACAGCCCATGCTGTGGGGCGCAGTGGCTTACGCCGGGGGCATCATTGTCGGGGTGCATGCGTGGCGTCCTCCTTTGTGGTGGGTGCTCGCCACATTTGCTCTCATGCTGTGCGCGGTTTACTTTCGGTCGCGACGACCCGCCTTTGCCTGGATCTTGGCGATGGCTATGCTCCTGTTTGCAGGCGCCCTTCACGTGCAAATCCGCTCTGGTTCTAATCGGCTGGATACGACCATCCAGAATTTCGCGGATCGCCAGCCCGTACAAATCGTCGCTCACGTGATCAGGGACGGCCGCCTGCGGCAGACTGGGACTGAGTTTCGAGAGATAGTCGATGTCGAGAGCGACGAGCTACAAACCGAAACGGGGCTGATAGTGCCGGTTCACTCGGGCATCCGCCTGGCGATTTACAGTCCGCAAGATAAGAAATCCGTGGACGAAGAAACCCCTGCGGGGCACGACGGCGCACACCCGATGCGGGTGTTCAGATACGGGGAGCGGATCCGGTGCGTCGCCAGGCTAAGGCGTCCGCGAAACTTTCGCAATCCTGGTGCTTTCGATTACCAGGGCTACCTGGCGGAGCGCGGAATCGCGGCTCTGGGATCTGCCAAAGTGCAAGAGATCGAGGTCCTTCCCGGCTTGACCGGCAGCAGGATAGAGTGGTGGCGAAGCCGCGTACACCGGAGCGTCATCGCAAAAGCGCACGAGCTCTGGCCACCGCGGGAAGCAGCCCTGATCGATGCCATGATGATCGGGGAAGACGCCTTCATGGACCGCGACACCCGCACCGATTTCCAGCGCTCGGGTACGTATCATGTGCTGGTAGTTTCTGGCATGAACGTGAGCATTCTTGCCTTCGTGGTCTTCTGGACTTTGCGGCGCCTCCACTTGACGGACGTTCCCGCAACCTTGATTACGATCTTCCTGTGTGTGGCATATGCATTTATGACTGACGTCGGGGCGCCGGTCTGGCGCGCCACCCTAATGTGCACGGTTTACTTGTTGAGTCGACTGCTTTACCGCGACCGCGCCATGGTGAACGGCATCGGAACCGCTGCGCTGGCGCTGCTCATCCATGATCCACGCCAGATATTGACTGCCAGTTTTCAAATGACGTTCGTCTGTGTGCTGATTGTGGCGGCTCTCGGTGTGCCGGTCCTGCAGCGTACGTCTCAACTCTACAAGCAAGCCTGGAAAAACTGGGACTCGCTCAACTACGCCTCCCAACTGCCCGCGAAGGTGGCGCAGTTCCGGGTTGAGTTGCAGTTCATCGCGGCGCGCCTTTCGCGCTTTGTGGGAGAGGCATGGTCCAGGCGAATAATCTGCACGGCCATGTCGTTCTGCTTCGCCGCCTTCGAACTGGTTTTCATCTCTACTGTCATGCAGGTGGGCTTAGCCGCGCCCATGGCCTATTACTTTCATCGCGCAACGACACTCGGACTGCCGGCAAACCTGATGGTCGTTCCCCTCACGCAGTTGATGATGCCATCTGCCATCCTGGCCCTCGGTCTTGGATATATTTGGCCGGAATTGGCCAAACTGCCTGTGGTTGCCACATCGCTTGCGGTCGATGGGATTACAGGCACGGTGCGCGGGCTGGGGGGCCTGCAATTAGCCGATTTCCGCGTCCCAACGCCATCATTCATGATTATGGCAATTGCCGCCGCTGCTCTCGTTCTCGCCATGTGGGCAGTACGGCGGCATCGCATCGTTGCTCATGCCGCCCTCTGCAGCATGCTTTTGGGCGCGCTTGCGGTAAGCTTTCTTGCGCCGGAGCCAAAGGCGCTCACGGGAGTCATCGAAGTAACTTCGATTGACGTTGGAGAGGGGGACTCGACGCTTTTGATTAGCCCCGAAGGCGAGACTCTGCTGATCGATGCCGGTGGCCCGATCGGTACTGCAACAACTTCCCAATTCGACTTCGGAGAGGATGTCGTCTCACCCTATCTCTGGAGTCGCGGCATTTCGCACCTTGCCGCCGTAGCAATTACCCACGCACATTCCGATCATGCAGCAGGAATTGCAGCCGTCCTGAAAAATTTCAAACCAAACGAGCTCTGGCTAGGTTTGGAGCCGCCCAGTGCCATCTTGGATCACGTGCTCGCAACCGCGCGCAGCCTCAACATCAAGGTCGTTCGCCATCGGGAAGGCGACAGATTCCAGTTCGGCGGAGCCGACATCGAAGTGCTCTATCCCGCGCAGGATCTGCCAGCCGGCGATAAGCCGCGCAACAACGATTCCATGGTCCTGCGCGCGAGTTATGGAGAAACCTCGGTTCTACTGGAGGGGGATGCTGAAAAACCTGTGGAGCGATACTTGGTCGCAGCGCATCATCCCACGGCGACTCTGCTGAAAGTTGGCCATCACGGGAGTAGCAACGCCAGTACTCAGGAGTTCTTGAACTCGGTGAAGCCTCAGGTCGCCATTATTTCCGTGGGATCGGCAAACTCATTTGGGCTGCCGCGCGTGCAGACTCTCGCGCGGCTGGCGGAAATGGGAACTCACGTGTATCGCACCGATCTGGACGGCGCTGTCACGTTCTATCTGGATGGACATTCGCTCAGGACTTCTGTGGCGGCTCTTCAATAATGTCGATTTCGGCCGTGTCGTCGTCGGGCAGCGTGGTCCGCTCGGCGATCACCTTGCGCGCAGGCTCAGCGTCTTCTTCGCGCACCAGAATTATCATGCCACCCAGCCCGGGAAAGGTGTCCTGCACGAGCGAACCCGACGTGAGGTCGCTTTCGATTCCCGCCGATTCCAGTAAGCCCTTGACCACCAGCGCCTCGGATTCGTCCTCGGAGTCGAATACCTTGACCAGTCTCTCATTGGGATCCGGCCGTGCCTGAGTAGAATCAAGCCGTTCTACCATCATCTCTCCATTCTGGACTCGATTTGTCAGTGGCCGAATCCGGGCCGTACAGCCGATTTTACTCCCACCGAAGTCACTCGTATGACCGAACGACCTGAGCGCCTTGATGCCGATTTGGCAATGATGGTTGCGAGGCCGGGCGCGTGCTTCCACGACCACCACGATAGACAACACTTTCGGGTAGTTGCTTTTGTAAAAAGCTGAGTCAGAATGTCCCAACTGGTAGCGCAACGCGCGATCACGCTGCGTCATCCAATTTTTCAGCGGATTTACTGTGGGACGAGCAAAGGGGACATCATGAACTTACCTCAGCAAGCGCAAAAGGCGACGAGTTTCCCGTTGTCGGAGCAACAAACGCACCGCGAACGTGAGGAGGAGTCCAAGAAAATCCGCCGCTTGCAGGTCATGATCAGCATGGTCATGTCGGTCATCGGACAGGACCCGAATCTGACGGTCGAGGAGGCCGCAGAACTCGCAGCCGGAGCAAAACGGGCGGCGCTGGCAATGTTTCCGGACAAGGAACTCGCCTATGATCTGCTCTACAAACCGCGATTGCAAAGATTGATTCGGGAGCGGTTCCGGCTACAGTAAGGCGACCGAACTATTCGTTCGCAACCGGATTACTGAGCGTTCCAACTCCCTCTACGCTGACTTCTACGTTCTCCCCTGCATTGAGCGGTCCTACTCCGGCGGGCGTTCCAGTAGGAATCAGATCGCCGGGAAACAGAGTCATTGCCTGGGCGATGTGCCGGATCACTACATCCAGCGGAAAAATGAAATCGCGTGTGTTGCCCTGCTGACGAACTTCCCCGTTCACTCGTGTCTCCACTCCAATTCCGGCCCAAGGATCGATCTCGCTAGTCACGATTGGCCCGACCGGGCAAAACGTGTCAAAGCCCTTGGCCCTTGACCATTGACCATCTGCGAATTGGAGGTCGCGCGCGGTGACGTCATTGACGCACGTATAGCCGAGAATGTACTGGCGAATGTCGGCATCCGCGGGCGGTTGGTAGCAGGTCTTGCCGATTACCACCCCCAGTTCCCCTTCATGATCCACCCGCTCGGACAGCTTGGGACGGCGTACAACTCCGCCCGGCGCAAGCAATGCCGAAGTTGCCTTCAGAAAAAGCAGCGGTTCTTTGGGGACTTCATGTCCTAATTCGGCAGCATGCTCGCGATAGTTTCGCCCAATGCAGACGATCTTCGAAGGCCGCACGGGCGGGAGTAAAACGGCCTGTTCCAAGGGAATGGCTTCAATCCTGCGGGTGCGCAGGCTTTCCATGTCGCCGTCGGCCTCTTCGGGTGGTGTAAGCAAAATTCGTACGATGGCATCGCGCCCGGCTACCGACTCGACCAGGCCGTACCGCGCTTGTCCGTCCAATTGAAACCGGCAATATTTCATCTCTCTCTATATAACCATATCTGGCATGATCCTGGCGCCGAAGTATGGCAAACATCGGCAGCCAGGCCAACGATCACGGAACGCTTTCACTGGCTTGCTCCGATTTGGCGCTCTCATTTCCGCGCACATCGGTTGAAGTCACCGAATAAAAGTACCGCTTGCCGGCCGAGACATGGGTGTCGCGATAAGCCGGCGTTGTCAGCGGATCCGAGTTCAACTTCAACCGCTCGGCTCCTTCTTCGTCGCGATAGACGTTGTACCCAGCGAGATCGGAGTCTGTAACGGGAGCCCATATCAGATCAATGAATGGAGTTTGGCCCGGTCCGGAGAAAACGGCTTGCAGGCCCGAGGGCACCGAGGGAGGAAAAACGTCTTTGGCAACTACCTTCAGTTCAGGTGTATCGTCGCCCTCAACCTGGGCCTCCGATCCGCTCTCTTCGCGGACGACCGTTACAATTTCGGCATGGTATTCGTAGGTCTTTTCCCATTCGATGTTTGAATCCGTGAGGCTCGGATCACCTTCGATGGGGACCTCACCAACCGTAATCCGTCGTTGATTGGCCTCGTCTCGTCGTGACACACGCACGAGGAAATGCAGCGTTGCTGGATCGCCCCGCGGGGAAGGAATTCTTGCCCAGCTCAAGACAACACCGTCCTTCGTGATCCGAGCGGCAAAGTCCTGCGGCCCGGCAAGCGTCGGCGCCAACAAGACTCGCACCTGATTGGAAAGCCCAGCGCCGCGATTCGCGTGATTGAGGACCTCAACCGCATAAGTAAGTTGGCCTGAGGGGCTCGCATTCTCGATCGCAGGTGGAAGAATATCGCTGTAGGACGTTGTAACCTTCTTCCCGGGAGCCTCCGCCGTGGCCAACTCTACTGGCGCTACCTGCCCTACAGGCGTTCCACATTCCTTCAATTGGTCAGCCGGGCTACGGCAGATTTGCGTCGCACCTACACTTCGTATTGTCTGCCGATCGGTGGTCATTATAGGGACAGTCCAAGTGAGCGTCACCCTCTTGCCCTTGCGCGTGGCGCGCAGGTCCTGTGGAGGCTTGGGTAAATTGAGGGAAGGAGGCTGCGGCGGGGCGATAGTCGCGCAGTCTGTGAAGATCAGTGTCGCGCCGAGTGCGAGCAGCAGCGGAAGAGCAGAGCGTGTCATGCGGACCGCATCAGAGTACCAGAATGCGTTGCTGATCCGGTCCTCGAGCAAGCTGGATTATCCAACCAGCTCGTCCACGGCATTGCGGAATGCTTTTGTGTGATTGTCCACATCCTCATTATCAGTCTGCGGACACATCAGCGCCATATTGTGGAAGGGCGTAAGCAGGATTCCGCGATTCATGGCGTACAGGTGCATGAAGCGTTCCAGCTCGAAATCCATGGCGTCATGGGCCTGACTCCCGGTCGTCGGCTCCAGGCCAAACATATACTCTGCGCGGCAGCCCAACCGCGTGACGTGCCAAGGCAGCTGTGATTCGGCAATTGTCTTCGCAACTCCCGCAGTCCAGCGCTCCGCCATTGGAATCATGCGATCGAAGGCCTCTTTCGTGAGCACTCTCGTTAAAGTTGCGCGCATCGCGGCAAGGGAGAGCGCGTTTCCGGCCAGTGTTCCTCCGATGCCACCCACATCGCAGTTCTCGAGTTCCTGCGCCGCGGCAATGCGATCAGCAACATCCTGCGAAAACCCATACGCCGCTCCCGGAATTCCCGCCCCAATCGCCTTGCCAAAGACGATCACGTCCGGGTCCAGATTCTCAGCTCGTGTGAATCCTCCCGGTCCGGCGCAGATGGTGTGCGTCTCGTCGATGATCAGCAGGGTGCCGTGCTTGCGCGTGAGCTCGCGCAAGGCGGCGTGGTATCCGGGCTGCGGATGCACGATACCCACATTGGTCATAGCGGGCTCGGCGAGAACGCAAGCTACGTCGCCCGGCGCGAGAGCTTTCTCCAGGGCCGCAATGTCATTGAACTCGACCACCTTCGTAGTCACTGCCGGGTTGACCGGGGGGCCGATGTTTCCCGGTCGGGGACCGGCCGTGCCATCCGGCCTCAGGCTTATGAAGCTTTCATCCACGCTGCCGTGGTAGCACCAGTTGAACACAAGAATCTTGGGCCGCCCGGTAATCTGCCTGCAAAGACGAATGGAGAATCTATTCGCGTCGGTTGCCGTTAGCGCAAACTGCCAGAATGGAAGCTTGAAGCGAGTCTGCAGTTCCTCAGCAACAACGATCGAGTCCTCTCCTGGCAACATCAGAGTAATCCCGCGACCCATCTGCTCTTCCACCGCGTTCACGGTGGGAAGAGGAGAATGGCCGGTCATGGCCCCCGTGTCCCCGAGGCAGAAATCGACATAGCGATGACCGTCTACATCGAGAATGTGAGCACCTTGCGCCTCGCGCACGAACGGCGGGAATGCCCCCGCCCACTTCACCATCCAATTCATGGGCACGCCTGCCAGCAGCGACTTGCGCGCACGCTCGAACAGCGCCTTCGATTTTGGGCGCTCGTCCACAAACTTTTTCTGTTCGCGTTGCATGAGGGACTGCAAACGGCTGCGATCGATGCTCTTCATAGGTGAGAGGATGAAGCGAAAAAGACTAGCCACAGGCGACGCAGAGGACCACAGGCAGTTCTCCTGTATTCCTCCGAGTTTCTGTGGCAAAGAGATTACAAAATGTAGCGCGACAGATCCTGGTCTTTCACAATGTCAGTCAGCATCCTGCGGACGTAGTCCCCGTCAATGGTGATCTGTTCGCCTTTTTTCTCGGGAGCGTCAAAGCTAAGTTCATCGAGCACCCGCTCCATGATCGTGTGCAGGCGGCGCGCGCCAATATTTTCCGTGCTCTCATTCACTCGAAAGGCAAAACGTGCGATTTCGTCCAGAGCCTCGGGGGTGAACTCCAGCTTGACGCCTTCTGTCTCAAGCAATGCCGTGTACTGCTTCACCAGGGACGACTTCGGCTCGGTCAGGATGCGGACGAAGTCTTCCATAGTCAGCGATTGCAGCTCGACGCGTATGGGGAAACGGCCTTGCAGTTCCGGAATCAGATCGCTCGGCTTGGAAACATGGAAGGCGCCTGCCGCGATGAACAGGATGTGATCCGTGCGCACCATCCCATAACGCGTATTGATCGTGGTGCCTTCGACGATTGGAAGAATGTCGCGTTGCACGCCTTCCCGCGAAACGTCGGGACCGTGTCCGCCTTCGCGCCCCGCGATCTTGTCGATTTCATCCAAAAAAACGATACCGGAGTTCTCCACGCGGTCAATCGCCGTACGGGTGACGTGATCCATGTCGATCAGCCGCTGCTCTTCTTCCTGAATCAGGTACTCGAAAGCCTCATTGACCTTCATCTTCCGCTTTTTCGTCCGCTGTCCGAAGATGTTCGGCAACATGTCTTTGATGTTGACGTCCATCTCCTCCACACCCTGGTTGGTGAGAATTTCAAAAGACGGAAAATTCTTTTCCCGAACCTCGAGTTCCACCGTGCGGTCGTCGAGCTTGCCTTCCCGCAGTTGCTGCCGGAGTTTTTCGCGCGTCCGGTTCGAAGATTCCGTCAAGCCCGTGCCGCCGTCGATGACTACGCCCCCTGAACTGGAAGGCGCAGCGGGCGGCGTAGGCGGCAAAAGAATGTCGAGCAACCGCTCCTCGGCGTTGAGTTCGGCCTTATCGGCGACATCCTCCAGCTTTTCCTCGCGAACATTGTCAATCGCAATCTCCACCAGATCGCGGATCATGGATTCAACATCCCGGCCGACATAACCCACTTCGGTGAACTTCGATGCCTCCACCTTCAAAAACGGCGAATTTGCCAGCTTAGCCAGGCGGCGAGCGATTTCGGTCTTGCCCACACCCGTGGGCCCAATCATGATGATGTTCTTGGGAATAATCTCTTCGGCCAGTTCAGCCGACAATTTCTGCCGCCGGGTACGATTGCGCAAAGCGATCGCCACCGCGCGTTTCGCGTCTTTCTGTCCGATGACGTATTTGTCGAGTTCGGCAACGATCTCGCGCGGAGTCAACTCATCCAGCGCAAGCTGTTCTTCTTCAGCAGAGGAGGGTAAGTAAATGGCCATAAATAAAACCGAACTTCAGATCTCGGATTTCGGACCTTGGCAGAGTTGGGCCAAAGCCTCAAGTCAAACGTCCACACGCCTACAGTTCTTCAATCGTAACCCTGTCATTCGTATAGATGCAGATCTTGCCGGCAATCTTCATGGACTCTTCGGCAATTTGCCGGGCTGAGAGCTGAGTGTGTTCCGCAAGCGCCTGCGCCGCAGCCTGCGCGTACGCACCGCCACTCCCGATAGCTGCTATTCCGGTATCTGGTTCGATCACATCGCCTTGTCCGCTCAGCAGAAAAGTCTGTTCCTTGTCGCTGACCAAGAGCAGCGCCTCAAGGTGGCGCAAGAACTTGTCTGTTCGCCAGTCCTTGGCGAGTTCTACCGCGGCACGGCCTAGATTTCCGTGATACTGTTCGAGCTTCGCTTCGAAACGGCTGAACAGCGTGAACGCATCCGCCGTGGATCCCGCAAATCCTGCCACAATCTTATCGTTGTAGAGACGCCGGATCTTTTTGGCAGTATGTTTAATGACGGATTCGCCGAGCGTGACCTGGCCATCTCCCGCCAGTACAACAGTCCCGTTGCGGCGGACCGACAGAACTGTTGTCGACCGAATCAGTTTCTTCGTAGCCATGAGCGCAATCCTTGATTATAGCAAGCGGCCGCCTGCGTCCTGAACGCAACCAGCTTCCGCATTGCCGTAAATGCCCTAGCTCTCCCGGTCTCGTAGCACCAAAGCTGCTGCAGGTCTCTCGATTACCGGAGCGTGACGAGCTAAGGCCTTTGAACAGAGTGCTTCGGTAACTGCCGGCCGGATTACCGCTGTGATATTTACCCGGCTCATACCACCCCGTACTTTGTAGCTCATGCGCCAGTCTGCCGCTGTTTTGTGCCAGGACGATCGGTCGTTGCGAACCCTGGAAGGAACACTGCAAGAACTCGGAATTACCCTCATGAACTGCCCATCCGAGCGGCATGCGCTTGAGTCGATCATGACTGGAAACTGCTCCACATTGATCGTGGACTTCGATCTGCCGGGCGCTCGAGAACTCATGCGGATGGCGGATCTTCTGCCCGCCACGCAAAAGCCCAACCTTCTTGCCGTGTCCAGCCGCGCCTGGCCGGGCACGGGGGAAGCATTCCAGTCGGGCGCCGGACGCATCCTTTACAAGCCTCTTGATCCCGAACTCGCAAAAGAGTCCCTGAAACCGGCAAAGAAATCAGGCAAAGCCAATCATCGCCGCTCCGCTCGATATGAGGTGAAAACACTGGTCTACCTGGAACTGGACGGCGGGACCATTCCAGCATTAACGATCGATATCGGAGAGCACGGGCTAGCCGTTCAAGCTACGGATCCTCTGCCCATGAGTTCGAATCTGTCTTTCCGCTGCTTGCTGCCGGGAACGAATGTTACCCTCCACGGTCATGCTGACGTGATCTGGGCGAGCGACCAGGGACGCGCCGGTCTGTTCTTTTCGAAGCTCGCTCCCGCCGCGCGCAAGCATCTGAAGAGTTGGCTGCACAAGCGCAGCAAGGATCAGAAAAACACGGGCGCGGTGCGGAACCTTCTGCCGCCCACGGATGCCCATGTTTGCTTCGCGGCTTGCGATGACGAGTAGTAACGAACTTCCTGCCGCTGGTTTCCGCTCCTCTCCGAAGCGCGGGCTCTAGAACCACCACGACCAGAGCCAGTCCACACAGGTGTGCGTGATGGCGGAAGCTGGGACTCGTCGTTGCTCGCGCCATGCCCGTCCATAAAAAATCCCGGCAATCGTTGCCAGCAGCACGTATCGCCAGTTGAAGTGCGCCGATCGTTTGTTGAAATGGGACAGCCCAAAAAGAATGGAAGCAATGATTAGAGCAGGGGTGCGTCCAAGTCGCCGCTCCAAGAGATTCTGCACCCAGGCGCGAAAGAAAAGTTCTTCGAGAACGGCTATGAAAACAAAGATCCCGACCCAGCCGAGAACAGCTTTGGCAAGGGTTGGGATGTTGGAATGCGGATGAATGAAGCCAAGCGCTAATCCGAGCACGATGACTGCCGGCGCGAAGAATACGAGTTCGCGCAACCCGATCTTCCAATCGTTCCAGCGAAAATGAAAATCAAATCCCGTGCCTGTGAGGCGGCGAATGCCGAGAAAACCGTATAACCCCACATCCAGAAGCAACAGATTGCCCAACCCGCGAAGTCCGATAGGCCAGGCTGAATCGAACCAGCGTAGATCCACCGCAACTCCCAATGTCAGCAGAACCAAAGCATCCCGCCAATTCCCACGCTGCTCCGGATCCGCCACCGAGGCCTGCATCAGCAATCCCGCCACAATGACGGGCAGGAACGTGTACAGAGCCATCCATTGCCAGCGTAGCGAGTGCTGGTGCGCCGCCAGCACGGCGTAAGGCAGCTCGAGAAGCGCCGGAATGAAGAGGCGCAGCAGCCTTGGCCATTGCGATATGGCCTTCGCTACGCGATCACCAGCGAATCCGAATGCGGCGGCCGGCGCAAGCTCGAGCGCTAGAACCGCGATCACAGTGGGCGTAGCGTTCTGCATGGCAGCTTACACAGCAAGAATTTCTGGATGTTGAAGACTCCGACGGCGATCACCGCGCTCGCAGAAGCAAAACGGGCACGCTGATTCTGTGCTGCACGCGGCTGGCGGTTGTGCCGAGAAACATGTCGGCAAGGAAGCGGTGTCCATGCGTGCTCATGGCGACCAGGTCGCAGCCCTTCGCCTTGATCCACTTGATGATTTCGTCAGCGGGCTCGCCGTAGGCCAGCTCCGCATCTGTGGGAACTCCTGCAGATATGAATTCTTCGCGCACGCGATTCAGATAGGCGGTGTCTTCGGCAATCTCCGGGCTCACTGCATCGGACCCGTAGGTCCTGGCGGCCCATCCGTCGGCGACGTGCAGGAGCACGAGCCGGCTGTGGGCGAGTTTCGCAAGTTGCTTGATGTGTTCAATGATGGCGCGATCGCTTGGAGTGCCATCCAGCGTCACTAGAATCCTGTCGTACATGGGTTCCAGGTATCCTCTCGGGTTTATCCGCCAACAATTAAATGCCAGGCAGTTCTGATCGAGTCCGGCAGGCCGTAGATGTCCATGAAAGTGATCAGGATAGCACTCGTCCAGCCCGCGATTAGCAGGAAGCGTCCGTTTCTCCATGAGCCCATGCGCGCACGGGAACTGGTGAACTGCAGCAGCGGAAACATCGCGAATGGCAATTGCAGCGCGAGCACGACCTGGCTCAACGTGAGCAAGTCTGTAACGCTGTTATCCCCTCGCACGCCAATGATGAGAACAGCAGGCAGAATGGCAAACGTGCGTGTAATCAATCTGCGCACCCAGGGTTTGATGCGCCAGTGCATGAACCCTTCCATCACCACCTGACCCGCCAGCGTTCCTGTAATCGTGCTGCTCTGCCCCGCAGCCAGCAGAGCCACCGCAAACAGCGTGCTCGCGACCGCGGTACCTAACAGCGGTGCCAGCGTTAGATAAGCCACACGAATCCAATCACTCTCTGGACTGAATGTGATGAGCTCTCCCCCCGAAGCCAAAACGCTCTTTTTGCCAAAGAAAACGGTAGCAGCCAAAACCAGAATTGCCGCGTTCACGAAGAAAGCCACGGTAAGCGCGACGGTCGAGTCGATGGTATTGAATTGCAGCGCGCGACGGATGGAGGCATCGTCTTTCTGCAAGCGACGGCTCTGGACCAGGGCCGAGTGCAGGTAAAGATTGTGCGGCATTACGGTCGCGCCAATGATCCCGACCGCCACATAAAGCATTCCAGCCTGCCGCAAATGCGGCGTGATCAGTGCATGCCCAATCTCCAGAAATCGCGGCTGGGTCTGCGGCAGCACAAAAATTTCAATGAAATAGCAAACCGCAATGGTGGCCACCAGCAACAGCACTATGGCCTCGATCGTGCGCATGCCGAACCGCTGTAATCCGAGCAGTAGCAGTACGTCGAGTCCTGTAATAATCACAGCCCAAAGCAGCGGAATGTGAAACAGCAGGTTCAGAGCCACGGCGCTGCCCAGCACTTCTGCGAGGTCGCAGGCGCCAATTGCGATTTCGCTCATCAGCCAGTTCGGCCAACGGCTCCAGGATGGGTACCAGTCACGGCAGCACTGTGCCAGATCTTTACCGGTCACCACTCCGAGCCGAGCGGAGATTACCTGCATGAAGATCGCCATCAGGCTCGCGAGTCCCACCACCCATAGCAGGCCGTACTTGAATTGCGCTCCTCCCTGCAGGTCGGTACCCCAGTTGCCAGGATCCATATATCCGACGCTGACGAGAATGGCAGGGCCTACAAAGGCACGCCACTGCTCCCAAAAGCTAGCCTGGTGATGCGGCACATCGATGGAGCCATGCACATTCTCAAGCGACAACTGGCTGCCCGGGTGAGGCCGCGCGTGAGGAGTGCTGGAACTCACGGGCATAGCCGCGGCGTTATCTTGTGGACGATCCTTGCCGTTCATTGGCACTCTGCTTTCGAGACTGGTTCTGAAAACCCGCTAGAGATATTAGCGTAAGTATAGCGAAGAATGTAAACTATAGTTAACTTATTTGTGGGGCAACGCTGAAATCGCTATTTGGAAGAGCCAAGCCGGAGCTGCCACAGGGCGATGATGCCCAGGACCATGAGATTCGGGAATAACAGGGGGGCCATAGGGGGAGCGCCATTGATGAAGTTCTCAAAGGCGTGCGTCGAGGGTCCTCGCAGATTTGCTGTGGCATGGAGTATGAATCCCCACAATCCCACTCCAGCCTCCAGCAGCAGGATGGCCGCACACAGGTCGATGAATTGGCGAGAGACTTCCACTATGAGGGGCACCGCCATGAAGCCAATAGCAATCGCACTGGCAATAACTGGCGCCCACTCCAGGGGATTGAAGAAGCCGTTGCCCGCATGATCAGCGAGGCTGAAAATGAAATTTCCTACAAATCCGCCCAGCCCCAGGCCCAACACCCATTGCGGCCATTCCAGCGTCTCGGGATCAACCATGCGGTTCATAATGAGCAAGAATCCCAGCCCCGTGTAGGCCAGGGGCGCGGCAAATGGCGCCGAATAGGTCAGGCTCCGTATGGTCCGTTCATAGAAGAACCGGCTTTCCAGATGGAAAATCACCCCTGTCAGCCCGACCAGCACTGCGATCCATCCCGCTAAGTACCCGAGATCCTTCCAGACCTCCGGCCAACGGTAACGTACGGCTAGCGCAAAGATGAGCACGACAGGCGTGCACGCAGAAAAAAATAACGGAATGTATTCCGCTGGATTGCGAAACTGATTCACCGAATGGGCGAGATAGATGTCGAAGGTCAGAAATCCGACATTCAGGATGACAAACACTTCAATCCATATCTGCGGCCTTGCCCACCATCGCTCATTTAGGCTTACCATGCTCTCTCCTGAGCGCGGCGGCCATCGATTGCAGTTCGACGGTCTTCTGCAGCATGGGATAGTTCCCGTGCCATTGCACGAAGTCGGCGCCTCCCATGAATGCTCCATGTTTGCTGGTCCGTCCGTCGTAATGCCACAGGTCGAAGTACACGAAATCGATGGGATGGGAGAATGGAGGACCGCCGAGCGTTCCGTCTTTACGTAAGCCGTTGACCAGATCTTGCGCGGATCGCACTCGGCCGTTTGTGAACTCGACGACCTGCTCGGCCTGCTTGTACACGCGGTCGATCAACGGGGGAGTATGACATTGCATGCAGATCTGCTTCATCCTGGCCTGGGCTGCGGCATAGTTCGGACGCTTGTCAGTGATTGCGTTCGCAAGGTAGTACGAGAGGCGTTCGGAGGGGTCGTGAGTGACGCCCAGCCCATTGATACCGCTCATATGGCAAGTGGCGCAAGTGGGGACGAACATATCGCGGGTCGTTAGATTCTTGGGCGAAGCATCCAGGTTCAGCAGCTGCTCTTGAGCCTGAAACATCACTCCGTGTTTGGATTCTTCATAGATTTCGATTTGTGAGTGGTCCGGTCCCATGTGACATTGTGCGCATGTGCTGGGGAGGCGGGCGATTCGAACGGACGTGGTATGCCGGGTGTGACACGCGGTGCAGGTGCCGATGGTGCCGTCGGCGTTGGGCCGCCCAACGGAGTGGCACTGCTCGCATCCGCTAGTCATCGCCGATCCCCCTTCCAGTTGTACGAAAGGATGGGGTGGCCGTCGCGTGCCTCCGGGTTGATAAGTCTCGGAAAAATTCACCTGCTCGGGCGTGAGCCCTTTTTCACCATAGATCGCAGCCCATGACGGTGCAGCATGCCGGCTGTGAAGGAACTGCTGGTAAATGCCCTCGTGGCAACTCCGGCAATTTCCCGCCGTGAGCTTGGTCGAGATTACGAATCCGTGATGGTCTTTCCTTTCCTGTCCCGGGGCGGCTTGATGGCACTCCAGGCAGTTCACACCTTTACGTGCATGAGCGCTCATCTCATATTCATGAACTACCGAATATTGCGTGCGCGCGTGACACTCGGCGCATTTGCCCGTAGCGCGAACGAGAGCCGCCGAGGGCTGCTCGGTTTCACCCGAGGGCCTGGCCCGATTGATCAGGAACGCTCCCAGAATGAGAGCAAAAGCGATTACTACCGCGATAAAAACAGAGCGGAAGGTCATTGCCACGGAGATTCCCCCCACGTCGAAGGCCCATTTTATCGGAACAAGATGCTTTGCAGGACAGGTGGAAACGCGGCCGCCAGACACGGAGTGAGCGTCTCGCGCCTGATGAAGCTAATGATGCAGAAACCAAAGCACCGCAATGGCACCCACACGCACTGCCACAATCACTGAAGCGAGCACGATGGCAAGCCAGAACAGGATACGCTCGAAGCGGTTAAGTCGGAATTCAGACACTGGCATGGCAGGTCCATCCCATAGTCCAGCATAGAGGCTTGTGCCTGATCCCGCAGTGAGCCTGATCACGAACGATTGCGGATCTGCCATGGTTCAGCGCCCACTTCGAGAGGCCGCGGTTATCCACACCCGTTCCGAGGCAGCAGGCCCGAGAGATACCGTTCCGGCAGCGGTAGAAATTGTTAAAGTTTGATCGTAATTCCGCTCGACGACTCGAAGCTTGGCGGACGGACGAATCCCGCGATGCTCGAGAAATTCAAGCAGGCGGCGGTCGCGTTCGTAGATTCCGCTGACCGTGTAACTGGTGTCGATTTCCGCATCGGCGAGCAGGATCAGCCCCCGGCTGCGCCGGCTGGCGGAACTCTCCATCTCGCTCAAGTTCCCGTGTGGACAGGCGCCGGCCGATCCCAGTTTCGCCAGCAGCTTCGCTTCGAAATCCGGAGATACTGCGTGTTCCAGTCGTTCCGCCTCATCATGCACTTTCCACCATTCCATGCCGAACATCTCTGACAGCATGCGCTCGATCAAATGGTGACGCAGAGTGAGCTTGCGCGCGATCTTGCGTCCGGCCGAGGTGAGGCGCACCTCGCCGCTGTTCTCAACCCGTACCAAGCCATCTTTTTTCAGGCGGCGTACAGCCATCGTTACAGCCGGAGCAGACACCTTCAGAAGTTGCGCCAACCGCGCGGAAATAACCGTTTCGCCTTCAGTCTCGGCCTGGAGGATGGACTTAAGATAGTCCTCCTTGGAAACGGTGATCATCGAGCCGATTATACGACGTGCGCTTAATCATGGTTAATGCCGGGATGCGCGGATGCACAGAAACAAAAAAAGGACAGTCCGGAGCCCCCGTGACTGTCCCTCAAACCCTCCCGGTTAGAAGGGCAAGCTGATGACGCTAAGGTACCGTCGGAATGTTGCAATGGAGTTGCAGAACGATGAATATCTGATGAATTCCCGGCGAGCGGCCGCTGTTATATTAGTCGCTTGCACCTGGATGGTCGCTTGACATCTTTCTCCGTGTCGAGGATTTGATGCCTTCTACCACGATGCGCAAAACCGAGCAGTCGCGGCGCCTGCAGCAGCGCGCCGAAAGCATGATTCCCGGCGGTGTGAACTCGCCCGTTCGGGCGTTTCGCTCTGTCGGCACAGATCCGCTTTTCATTGTTCGCGGCAAGGGATCGCACATCTGGGACGCAGACGAAAACGAATACATCGACTATATCGGATCATGGGGCCCACTCATTCTCGGGCACGCCGAACCAAACGTGCTCGACGCCATCGTCTCTGCCACATGCAACGGCACGAGTTTCGGAGCGTCTACACCGACCGAGGCAGATCTAGCAGAATTGGTTCTGGGTGCATTCCCCAGCATGCAAAAAATCCGGTTCGTGAGTTCAGGGACCGAGGCCACCATGTCGGCCATCCGCTTGGCCCGCGCCCATACCAAGCGCAAATACATCATCAAGTTTGAAGGCTGCTATCACGGACACGCGGATCCGCTGCTGGTGAAGGCTGGTTCCGGAGTGGCGACCTTGGGCATTCCTGGATCGGCGGGCGTTCCGGAAGAATTCATCATGTTTACCCTCGCTCTGCCGTTTAACAATCTGTCCGCGGTCGAGCAGGCCTTCCAAAAATACAAGCACCAGATAGCATGCGTGATTGTGGAGCCGGTTGTGGGCAACATGGGCTGCGTTCCCGCCGCCGACGATTACCTGGTCGGTCTGCGCCTGATTACCGAGCGCGAACGCTCGGTACTGATCTTCGATGAAGTGATGACCGGATTTCGAGTGGCTTTCGGCGGTGCGCAAGAACTCTACAACATCAAACCCGATCTGACGACCTTGGGCAAGATCATCGGCGGAGGCCTGCCGGTGGGAGCTTATGCGGGCTCGAAGGAGATCATGGATATGGTCGCGCCTTTGGGCCCGATGTACCAGGCTGGCACGCTCTCAGGAAATCCGCTGGCCATGGCTGCCGGGTGCGCCATGCTGAAACAGTTGGGCAATCGCAAAGCGGAGATCTATCCCAAGTTGGAGAAACTCAGCGCCGAACTTGTCGATGGGGTGGCCGCTGCTGCGAAGGACGCTGGCGTTCCCATTACTCACAATCGCGTGGGATCGATGTTCACATGGTTCTTCCAGCAGGGCCCAGTGACGGACTGGGATTCTGCCTCAAAGTCAGACACCGAAGTATTCGCGAGATTCTTTCGCGAAATGCTCGAACGCGGAGTATACCTACCGCCTTCTCAGTACGAGGCGGCATTCCTCGGAGCGGCGCACACCGAGGAAGATGTGCAGCGAACGGTTACTGCGGCGAAGCTGGCATTTGCGTCCATGCGCAAGTAGTGCTTTGTGGATTCGACGCCGAATTTCAAAATTTATTTTCTGCGGGATGGTTCTATTTCCATCATCTGCGGGATGGTTACGAATTCGTATCCTGCTGACTGATAACGCGAAATGACCTGGTCGGTGGCCAATACAGTCTGCGAGCGGTCTGCGCCCATCTGCTTGTGACCACCGTCGTGCAGCAGGATCACGTCGCCTCCGCGTATCTGCTTCGAAGTTTTTCGAGCAATCACGGCCGCTGGCGGAGCATTCCAGTCGTAGCCGGTCACATTCCACATGATCGTCTCGAATCCCAGACTCCGTGCAACGCGCAGTGTGGCAGGGCGACGGCCGCCAAAAGGAGGCCGGAAAAGATTTGAATGCTCTCCGACGGCATCTTGTATTGCGTCTCGGCAACGCGTCAATTCTTCGCATAGTCCGGTATCGCTCTTGAAGATCAGCAACGGGTGCGTGAAGGTGTGGTTGCCCACGCAGTGTCCAGCCTGGACCACTTCGCGAGCAATGTCAGGCCTCTGCTCTACGTAGCGCCCGATCAGGAAGAAAGTCGCGCGCACGTCATGCTTCGCCAGCACTTCTAGCAGGCGCAACGTATGCGGATCGTTGGGTCCGTCATCGTATGTGAGCGCGATCTGCCTGGTTCCGGGCCGAAGGCCAGTAAACGTGCGCCCGTACCACTGTCCGGTCGGCGCCATCGACTGGTAACCGGCTGCGCCCATCGCCGCTGCGACGGCGGTTCCCGCCAACAAGCCTCCGAGCATGGCAGGATTGTACTGGATCAGATGATTGGGAAATTTCGTAATTGGGTAAATCGGTCAGACACGGGAGTCGATTTTGATCATCGAGTACAAACCTGAAAATCCTGTTAACTCATCCTGCAATTGTCAGTGGGCGACATCCGAGATATCCTGCCAATTCCGAGAACCATGGCCAATCTTTTTGAGCTGCCCCGCTACATCGCTGTAGAAGGTCCCATCCGAGTTGGTAAGAGCACGCTGGCCCGCATTCTGGCGGAGCGCCTGAATGCGCAGCGAGTGATGGAACCGGAGTTGAATCCTTTTCTAGGCGCCTTCTATGAGGGCGAGCGGGGCGCGGCCTTCCAGGCGCAGTTCACCTATCTCGTGCGCCGCTTTGAGCAGTTGCAGGCGCTGGACCTCGGCCCGCGCGCGCAGCGCACCGTGGTCGCCGATTTCATCTTTGAAAAGGATAAGCTCTTCGCCTATCTCAACCTCAATGACCAGGAACTCGATACCTATAATCGGTACTACAACTATTTCCGCGAGCAATTACCTACGCCCGATCTTGTCATCTACCTCCAAGCCACGCCCGAGGTACTAAAAAAACGTCTGAAGAAAAAGAACGCCCCGGGCGAGCGGGCGCTGAGCGAGGAATATCTGGAGGAAGTGGTCAAGGCCTACGAACATTTCTTTTTTCACTACACTTCTTCCGACTTGCTGATCGTGAATACGTCAGATATCGATTTCGTGGACCGCAACGAAGATCTGCAGGAACTGCTGCGAAAAGTGACTGAGCCCATCAAGGGCACGCAATATTTCCTGCCGCTGGGCGGGCAGGAAGCGGCCAGCGCGTAGACATCGTTAGCTGGCCCAGCTCTCTGCGGCTGCTTTCTAAGGAGTCTTCCGGCGCGGAAAAACCTCATCGCCGCGATCCAAGTGGCCAGCATGAAGCGCAAGACCACTGCCGGGCGCAACGCCGCTTCGCTCCAGGGGTACTCTAGGGAGAGTCCTGCTACACCAAGTGCGATATTGATCCCGAAATGTCATTTCTCGTATCGCGGCAGGTCGTAAACGGAGAGTGTGTTTCCCAACTTCGTGAATTCCGGATCTGCCGTCACCAGATGCGCATGACGCTCGATCGCAAGTTCCGCCGCGAAGGCGTCCGCGTAACCCAGATTGTGTTTTTGCTTGAGGGCGGCCGCCCGGGTTGCGCGATCGAAGTCGGCGGCGATCACCACAATCGGTAATTGCCGCAGCTTGCCTTCCGCTTCCCGCGCTCGCGTCTCGCCGTGCAACCGCCACGCGATATAGAAGAACTCTCCCCAATTCACTGCTGATAGAAAAACCGGCAGTTCGGAGCGAGCGGCTTGTTGCAGAAGGTGGCGGACCCGGATTGCAGATCCGGGACGATTTTCAAAGAAGCTGACCAGCGCATTCGCATCCAGAACAAAGCGTTGCACATGGCCCCGGGAGGCACTCAACGCCTCTTCCTTTCACGCTCCCGTTCTCTTTCCCGTTCTTTGAGAATCTCTTCAAACATCGACGGCTTTCCTGGCGCTGGCTCCAGAAAACCCTGGACGTCATCCAGCACGCGTTCGATAGGAGTGAGTACCAGTCGGCCCTTCTCCTCTCCCCACATAGCACGGGCACCTTTTTGTAATCCGAGCCTCTCACGCAGTTCTGCAGGAATCACCACCTGGCCCTTCGAACTGATCACTGTTTGGTAAGTAGCCATAGTTTCATCTTACCATCAATCGTATGTAAGACAACATTCCAAGAGCTTTACATCGGGCACGCTGAACGCGGGTTCCCAATGCGGCATCGGTCCCCGCTGCAAGTCCTTGAAAACAGCGGAGGATCGTCTGTCGACGGAATTCCTGACGACGGCTAAAATGGGCATAGCGTCATCCAATTTGTAGACGCCACGATGCGTGCACAGGCTCTATCCGCCGTAGACGGAGGGGCACTGGAGGACATCATGAGTTTGACCGCAATCGGCGAGCCTCGCCGGAAGGTGACGACCGCAACCCTGCGGGAGCTGAAACACCGACACGAACCCATTTCCTGTTTAACCGCTTACGATTACGCCACCGCGCGCCTGGTCGAAGAAGCGGGCATTGAGATGATCCTGGTTGGCGATTCGCTGGCCCAGACCATGCTGGGATACGAAAACACACTCTCGGTCACCATGGACGAGATGTTGCATCACGTGAAGGCTGTGCGACGCGGCGTCAAGAACGCATTGCTG
>JBKOUZ010000012.1:0-19760 GCA_046723715.1 Acidobacteriota bacterium
ACCCAAGACCAGCCCTGCACTTGCGAAGCACCCTGGACACATAGGTCCTCCTCACTTGGCCTTTCCTTACTTGGCCTTTCCTTCGGCGCGCTGTTTGATGCGATCGTTCATGCTGTTCCAGCCTTGGCTGAGACCGCGGCGGTGCTCTTCCGGGATCACACCAAAGGCCTTGTGATGAAATCTGATCAGGGTTCCACCCTTCTCTTCAGTAAGCCGGTATTGCAGGTTATTGGTAACCGCATAGGACATAAAAAGCGGTCCGGTAATTTCCAGCAGCATCGGCCGCTTGATGGACTGGACATGGCCCCACAGGTGCCCGTTATCATTCCCGAGGTCACGAAACCATCTGCCTCCGGGCCATGCCTCGAGTTTCATTGGCATCTTTTGTTCCGGAGTTTCATTCTCCGGACCAATCTGTTCCAGCAGAGCCTCGAACGTAGTTTCGAGCGAGGCTTTCACGTGGATCTCCTGGTTTAAATCCAAGGTCAGACTTTCCATTCCCGCCATTGTCGAACTGGTACTCATGCTTCCTCCTGAAATGTTTTAGGACTGAGCTCAAAAAACTCGATTAGACACCGGCGAGGAACGTCGTCGCTCTTCCAGTTTGACTGAAACGCGTTTAGCTAGAACGCGGCTCAGCCCGCGTTCGATTCGCCGTCCTTCTCCTCTGCGCGCACTTTGATTCGCGTCAATTGATGCGCCCACAATCGCTCAAATGTTTTGGTCCATTCATGCAAGGGACGAATACCGTCTGCATTCGCCTGATATAGCATCTGTCGCCCGTGACGCCGTACGCGTACTAATCCAACGTCGCGTAAGACACGCAAATGTTTTGAGACGGAAGGCTGCTCGAGCTTCAGGCGAATTACCAGGTCGTTCACGGAATGTTCGCCCGAGGCCAGGCGATCGAGGATCTCTCGGCGCCGCGGCTCTGCCACTGCGTTAAAGGCATCGGAGGTAGTTGCTGCCCTCGCCATGTCCCAACAATATATTCCCATATAGGAATATGTCAAGTTAAAAATGCGCTGCGCTTTACGCCGGGAGCACACCGTGCCCCGAAAGGCCTGTTCTCACCGGGGCAGCCTCCGCATCAGCTATTTGGTTTCTGCTGGGACCCTGCGATGGACGTTAATGGGCGGCGCCAACGGCACCCTTTCTGCCCACAGACTTTTTCAGTGCAAACACGATGGGAATGCATCCGAAGCACACCAACGCCATATAGCGAAAATCGTCCACGTAGGACCAGAGGCGCGCCTGCGCATTCAGATCCTGCGCCATAAGCCCGTAAGCGCGGTGGAGCGCGTCCGCCGATGATGCTCCTTGCGCGGACAAGTAGGCTTGCATGCCATGGATCGTGCCCTGCACCGTGGTTCTGCCGGGATCCAGGGAGTGCACGAGTTCGCTGCGATGCAGTTGCTGGTGGCGCGCAACAATCGTATTCACAATTGAAATTCCGATGCTGCCACCGATATTGCGCAGCAGGTTATACAGGCCGCTGGCGTTGCCAATCTCCTCATTCTTGAGGAACGCCATGGTAGTTGTGGACAGCGGGACGAATACGCAGCCTGAGCCAAAGCCGCTGATGATGATTGCCCACAAGAACGTCCATTGCCCGATGGAGAGGTTGACCTCGCCGAACCAGAGGCTGGCAACAGCGAACAGTACAAAGCCAAAGACGATTAGATAGCGGTTATCGATTTTCGCGGTCAGGTAGCCGATCATGGGCATGGCGATAATCGCTCCGACGCCGCGCGGACTCACCGCCCACCCGGCCGCCAGCGCGGTGTATCCCATGAGCTCCTGATAAAACAGCGGCAGCAGTGTGACCAAGCCATAGATTGCCGCGCCAAAGAGGCCGATCAGCAAACAGCCAAGCGTGAAGTTGCGATGCCGAAAGACACGCAGGTCGACCAGAGGATTCTTATGGCGAAACTCGCGAATCAAGAATGCGACAAAGCAGATGATCAGGACCGCTGTTGCCCAGCGGATCCAGGTTGCGCTGAACCAGTCGTCTTCCTGACCCTTATCGAGAATGATTTGCAGGCAGCCCAGCCACACGGCCAGCAGGCCGAGTCCGATGGCATCCAACCTGCCGGGCTTTGCCTCTTTCACATAGGAAGGATCTTGCACATACCGCGAGATCATGACGATGGCGAAGATGCCAACCGGGATGTTGATGTAAAAAGCCCATCGCCAAGAATACGCATTTGTGAGCCATCCACCCAGAGTGGGCCCGAGCACGGGCGCGACCACGACGCCCAACGCGAACACGGCCATGGCGCTGCCCCGTTTCTGCGGAGGAAAACTTTCCAGCAGGATGGATTGCGAGAGCGGTTGCAGGGCTCCACCTCCGGCCCCCTGCACAGCCCGGGCAATCAGAATCAATGCCAAATTCGTCGCCGCTCCGCAGGCAAAAGAAGCAGCGGTGAAGATCACAATGCATGCGATGAGGAAGCGCTTTCTGCCGAAGCGCAAAGAGAACCAACTGCTGGCCGGCAGGATGATGGCATTGGCCACCAGGTAGCTGGTAAGTACCCATGTTGCCTCATCGTTTGTTGCGGATAGACTGCCTGCGATGTACGGCAGGGCGACCGCCGCGATGGAAGTGTCCAGCACTTCCATGAACGTGGCCAACATCACGGCAATGGCCACGAACCAGGGATTAGCTCCGCCGGGGGCCGACGTGTCTTGTGGGTTCATCATCTTTCCCGGGCGGTGAGCTTTCGAAGAAAGGGAAAATGTAAAGATGCTCCTCGGAGGGCGAAGGTTGATCTTTTCAATGTGAATTTTCCGTTATGCGAAAATCACGAAAAAAGGGCTTGGATTGTCGTCCGAGATGGAGTATTTTGGCCGACATCAAATCAGGGGTCTGGCTTGGGTCTCACCTCGGCCAACACTGGGGACATTAGCCGCGCGAACCGCCCTGCCTTTCCGCGCCATGTTTCCGGACGACGTGAAATCTGCCAGCACGAAGGGATCCAGCCGTGCGATCTTCCGTTTCCTGCTCCATCCTGTTAGCGCTATGCATTCTCAGCAGCCACCTGTTTGCCTCCGGCGCTCGATCAGCAAGCGACGCCACCACTCCCGCAACATCGCAGTTCGTTATCCCAGGCCCGCAGCGATCTTTCCTGCGCATGGCCGGGATCAGCCAGAAAGTCACGCCGGAAGAAGTTCTGCCCTTGCTCAGCCGAAACATATTCACGGAGGGCTACCAGGGCTCCAGCCATCCGACGGAGTTTCTGATTCTGCTCAGGCGGTATGTAGTCCAAGCCAGGGAGTTGTCGTTACTAGCGTCGCAGACGGGAATGGTTCTCCGGGTTACGGGGTGCAATGACGCAACGCCGCTCCTGCGTATTCTTGGTTATCGAATCCGGCCGAATTGCGGCGCTCCCAACACGTCTCTGCAGACCGAGGATCCGGAAAGGGCGTTTCTCGCCATCGACTCTGGATTCCCGCTGCCTGCTCTGGAGCAAACCCTGCAAGGAGGAAAGCCGTTCGAGTACTCGTACTCGTCCGCCGCAGTCCCTGTATTGTTTGCCGAAAGCGACTGGACTCAGCTGAGCAAGAAGAATCTCCGAGAAAACAGCAGAGACTTTCTGGAAAGCATGCTCTTTGATCCGTCTATCGCCCGGCTTTACTGGGCATTTTCGCGGCTCGACGTAGAAACTGCAAAATCGCTCAAGGACTCGGTTGGGCTGAGCAAGCTCCTTCCATATGCCGCAGTTCTGGACTTTTATGGAAGAGAACTGTGCATCAGCAACGGAAGTGTGATCGTCCCCGGCGGCGAACGTGCAGCGGCGGGTTGGAAAGAACTGGTGGGAGCCGATCCATCGTCTCCCGCCAGTTTCGTACCGAAACTGCTGTCCAAGGACAAAGGTTGGCTGGCTGCTTATTTTGATGTTCTCTCGCGCAGTGGGCGCAAGCAGCAGGAATATTTTACCGATCCGACCAGGCTGAAACTCTTCTACAGCGGACTTCGTGCCCCCGATCCAACCTCACCCGCGACCCGCGGTTCGTTCAGGCCGGCGCCATGGATGCTGCTGCTGGCCACGCGGCTTCACTTGGACGCGTCTGGAAGACCGCTGGTGCCGGGTGGTCTCGATGAGTGGAACGACGTCATCTTCCATTTACGCGATTCAGGACTGGCGCGAAAGTGGGCGAAGCAAAGCTTTCAGGTAAAGAACCCCGATCAGTTGATGAAGATTATGTTCGCATTATCGCGGGCACCCAGCGATGCAACGCCCCTCCAAGCTTATGTCGCCATCAGCGAGATGGACGCCAGACGGTCCCCGGAACACCGATTGGCGGCCGGGACAGTACGTCTTTTGGCACGCAAGTTCGATGATTTCAGTGCTCAGTACAGGATCTTCTCGGAGTTTCCCGAACTCAACGATCAATCCATCACATTATTCCTGCAGACAGCGCAAGGGCTGCATAGCGTTCCGATGGGAGATCGCGGAAACGCTTTCGGAATCTTCCAGGCGGATGTAGGGATGTGGCAGATCCTGGCTCGCCAAGGGCAGATCGCGAAATCGCAACTGAATGAATCGTGGCAGCAATTGATCAAGCCCTTTGCAGGAGTTCGGTCCTCTGCGCAGGTGTACGACGCCGGACGCACATCCCTTGCAGAACTATTCCGGTTTTCGACTGGAAAACCTGCGGTCTCGCAGGATGCCATTATCGATTTGCTCGCGGGACCGGCACAAACCAGCTCTGCGGGCAAAGAGATGCACCGGGAGAGTGCGGCGAGGATCCGCTCCGTACTGGACGATCAACGCCTGGTCTCGCTCGATACCCTAATCACACTCGGAGATGCGCTCAAGGACAAGGCCCGAGGCAAGCAGCCGGAAGAGTACGTGTTTCTGTTAGCTGCCCAGACAAAGGAATTCGAAATGCCGCGGCCGATTTTCACGATGAGCGAGCACGAGGAATGGGCCGCCGGAATTTATAACAGCCATCACACCGACCTGCAGATGAAGACGGACTTGCCGAAAATTCTCAAGTCCACCAGCGCATCGCAACGACAAATTGAGGACGCGCGCGGACAACTTGCCTCGTTTCTTCGAGACACCCTGGTCGGCCTCAACTATGCCTATTACGAGCCACCGGGGGCCCAGGCGCTGCATAATAATCCCCTTCTGGTGCGCTCGCATGACTTTGCAGGCGAAACCGTAACGGGCCTTAAGACGCTCTGGCAGGCACCGGAACTGTTTGGCGAAGGCTCACCGGCCGGCGGCGGCGCGCATCTCGTGGGTTCGCTCGCTGATCTTCCGTATTCCTTGGCGATCCTTGAACAGGACTTTATCTCCCCAGCCAGCGTTCAAGCATTGATCTGGAAAGAGGTCACGCCCGAGTTGTTGGCAAGCGCAATTCTTCCCCGTTGGTGGGACGTCAGTCCAGTGGAGATGCATGCCGTCGCACTCTATCAACGGACAGGAGAGGAACTGCTCACCGCGTCCGTGAAGGATGAGGGTCTCCGCAGCAAAGTCATGAACGTTCTCACAAATCGGATGCTACCTCAGCGTTCGAAACAAGTCGAAGAGGGACTCCGAGCAGGCCGCGTTTCAGAGATCCTCGCTCAATCCATGCCTGCCGACACGTTCTACCTCGCCCTGGAATTTCTTGAGGAGTACCCGGACCGCGTGGGTGAGATCGGGAGCGCCACTCAGGAATTACAGGAACTGCGCCGCGAGCATCCGGAGCAAGCGAATTGGAGGCGGATATCGCGTGATTTTGGAATCCCGCATCCTGCGATGGCGCAGAACTATGGTCTCGAACTGCTGAACGTGCTGCCCATGCCGCCGTTTGCCGGAGAGGCCAACCGTTTTCTCGCGGAATCCTGGGACTCTCCCAATTTGTACTGGGCGCGTTTGGCTGACGAACGAGGGTACTCTCCCGTCATGCTGAATCACCTGGTCCCGGAACTCACGCGAATGATGGTGGAGAGAATTTTCGCAACCGATTTTGAGGATTGGCCGGCACTCCTCCGCGCCATGCACGAAGCGGGTTCCGATTTTCGCGCGGGCAAAGTAGTAGCGCCTGAGACAATTCGAGCCGGGCGTCCCTGAGCTTTTTCTGTTCAGAGATTCTCGTTTCTGGATAAGGACTGACGAACCATACAGTGATCCGAAGGCACAAAGGATCACAGAGTAGGAATAATGTCATGGTAAGGAAATTGTCACTGCTGATATTCGCTTCTCTGGCCGCAACTTTTTCTCTGGAAACGCACCTTTCTGCCCAGAGCGATCCAGATATTCATGTCACCGTGAACATGGTGCAGCTCAACGTTGCGGTCACCGATAAGAAAGGAAATTACATTACGGGCCTCACTCCAAAGAATTTCGCCATTTACGAGGATGGCATTCTGGAAAAGCCCGCCACCTGTGCCGAGGGCAATGAACCGGCGCGCAATCTCGGAGAGCTCGCCGATCCCGCTGTGGCTGGGGCGGGCTCCGGCGCGGGGTCCTCCGCGGGCTCAAACCAGGCGTTTAGCGACCTCGTGAGTGGCGCAAACGTATTTGTTCTGTTCGATACCAGCGACTACATGTATCGTGGCTTCGTCTTTGCACAAGATGCAATCAGCGACTTCATACGATCGCTAGGAAACGCCGACAAGATCGCTTTTTACTCGTATAGCCGGGACCTCTCGCGGGCTGCCCCGCTCACAGCCGACCGAAGGCAGGTGCTGCAGGCTGTTCGGTCCACTGTCGCAGGAGACCAGGCAGCCCTGTACAACTGCCTGCTGCTGACGCTCAAGGATGCAGCTCAAAATAGCGGACGAAAAGTCGTGGTGGTGTTTTCCAACGGGCCAGATAACTCGAGCGTAGTGCCACCGGAAGACGTCGCCGAATTTGCACAATCCGCGGGAGTGTCGATTTACATGATCAGCACGCAGGAAGCGCGCCTGGAGCCAGTGTCCACGGCGGTTTTCGACCGCATGACGGCAGCCACTGGAGGCAAAGCGTACTTTGCGAAAAACTGGAAAGACGAGCAACAGGCGTTCGCTTCCATCCGCGACGACCTTGCACATCTCTACTCTTTGAGCTATTACCCGAAAGCCAATGCAAACAGTGGCTGGCGGACGATCGCGGTAAGACTGGTTGGCGATCAACTGAAAAGATACAAGGTACGCACTCGAAGCGGATATCGTCCTTTGCCCTCCCGCTTTTCTGGGGTAAACAGAACCGCGCTCTCCGAGCCTCCCCCGAGTGCTCCTCCGGCGGCGAGTGCGGGCGCGAGTGCGGTCACAAATGCGAACACATCGGACGCAAGCCTTTCTTCGCGACAAAGGCGGTAGCCGTAAGAACAGGTCCGACTTTGGTGAAGCCCTGGCTGGCGCTGATACACTCGCCACATGCTGGTAAAGCTTCTGGGGTCAGCAGCCGGTGGGGCATTCCCTCAGTGGAATTGCGCCTGCCACAATTGCCGGGCAATCCGCAGAGGGGTCTTCCAGGGCAAAGTTCGTAGTCAAACGCAAGTGGCCATCTGCGGTGATTCGAATTCCTGGTTTCTGCTCGGCGCCTCACCCGACCTGCGCGCACAAATCGAGTCCACGCCGGAACTTCATCCACGGGATGGCCTTCGCGATTCGCCGATCTCGATAACGGTTTTGCTCAATGCCGACGTCGATCATGTTCTCGGACTGCTGCTACTCCGGGAACTGCAACCGCTCTCCGTGTACGCGACTCGTTCCATACGCAGCATTTTGACGCAAGACAATTCCATGTTCAGTATGCTGGAACGCGTTCCCAACCAGGTGATGTGGACTGACATTCGCGCGGGCACACCGTTTCCGCTTCTTGATCCCGCAAAGCGCGGCTCCGGTATAAGTTGCCGGGCAGTCCCGGTCGGCAGCCACTTTCCGGCGTATGTTTCAGAGCAGAGGCGATCTGAACTAGCAAGCGGAGAGGCATCTGCAGGGATGATTGTGGAAAACACCACGGGCAAGCGCCTGGCTTACTTGCCCGCCGTTCCGCAGATCACCGACTCTCTGCTGTCTGAAATTGAGTCTTCGGACGTGCTTCTGTTCGACGGCACGTTCTGGGACGATGACGAACTGATTCGGGTCCAAGCTTCCGGGCGTACGGCTCTGGAGATGGGACATGTACCCGTATCCGAGAGCCTCGGCCGGTTGGCACAAGTCAGACGGCCTCGTAAAATCTACATCCATATCAACAATACGAATCCCATGCTGAACGAGGCCGGACCGGAGTATCGCCAGGTGCGCGACGCAGGCTGGGAAATCGCGGAGGATGGATGGCAGTTCGAACTGTAGAGGCGAACCCGGAAGCTCCGCTTTCGTTGGACGAACTGCGAGCGCAACTGAGAGCAGTTGGCGAAGAACGCTACCATCATAAGCATCCCTTTCACCTGATGATGCACGAAGGCAGCTTAAGCCGTGGGCAACTTCAGGCTTGGGTCCTCAACCGCTATTACTACCAGAGCACCATCCCGATCAAAGACGCGATCATCCTTTCGCGCGGGACTGATCCAGCGTTTCGCCGCGCGTGGCGCAAGCGCGTGATCGACCACGACGGAGACGAACATCGGGATGGAGGCATCAAGCGCTGGCTTAAGCTCGCCGAATCCGCCGGATTAAGCGCCGATCAGGTTCGCGCAGGTCACGGCATCCTTCCGGCGACGCGATTTGCAGTGAACGAGTACCTGAACATCGTTCGCAGCCGCAGCTTGCTGGAAGCAGTTGCGTCATCGTTAACTGAATTGTTTTCACGCGACTTGATTTCTCTGCGCATGGAAAGGCTGCGGGAACATTATCCGTATCTTTCGGGCGGATTAGACTATTTCGAAGCCAGGCTGACGCAGGCTCCAGAAGATGCGAGTTATGCAATCAACTTCGTATACGAGAATGCCAAGACCCGAACCGACCAGGAGCTTGCGGTGCGGGCTCTGCGAGATAAGTGCGACATCCTTTGGGCGCAACTGGATGCCCTATACTTTGCCTATGTGCAGCCAGGCTGGCCTCCGCCTGGAGCGTTTCGCATCTAACCGGATATGCCTGCTCCTGCTGACGAAAGCCGACCTCGCCTTGCCGCCGGGTGCCGATGGGGCGGAACGGAAGAGAATCGGATGATCCTGTTCCCCGAAGGTGCAATCAAGTTGCAGAGTACTGGAAGACAAGTGCTCGAGCGCTGCGATGGGAAACGCACGTTCGGAGAAATTATTGCGGAAATCCAGAAGGAGTTTGGCACTACAGATCCGCAGAAGATTCGCGCTGATATCAGCACGTTCCTGGAACAACTGCAGCGTCGACGCATCGTGGATTATTGATGATCCATTGAGCAGTGACTGAATGCTTTCAAACCCTCTTGCTCTCATCGCTGAAGTGACTCACCGCTGCCCGCTGCACTGCGTCTACTGCTCAAATCCCATGCGGTTGGAGGGAGCACATTCGGAGCTTTCGACTGCGGAATGGATCGCCGTGTTTCACCAAGCGGGAAAACTCGGAATGTTGCATGCACACTTCACTGGCGGCGAGCCATTGGCACGCACTGATCTGGGAGAGCTCATCGGGGCCGCCCGCGCTTGTGGGCTTTACACGAATCTGATCACGTCAGCGATCGGTCTCCAGGAAAATCGCTTGCAGCAGCTAGTTGACGCCGGTCTCGATCACATTCAGGTCAGCTTTCAGGATTCGAGAGAACCAGCGGCAAACTGGATTGCCGGCACCAAGGCCCATGCGCATAAGGTGGAAATCTCACGCGCGATTCGCAAGCACAAGATCGCATTCACGGTGAACCTGGTCGTGCATCGGCAAAATCTAGATCACCTGGAAGAGATGATCGCGTTCGTCGAGCAGTTAAATCCGGAGCGCGTTGAGATAGCACACGCTCAGTACTACGGGTGGGCGCTGGCGAATCGCGCGGCCTTGCTTCCGACGCGCGAGCAACTTGATCGCGCGGTGGCAATTGTTGCCGACGCGGAGAGGCGACTCGCCGGACGCATGCGGATCGACTCCGTCGTGCCCGATTATTATGCGAAATATCCCAAGGCCTGCATGGGAGGTTGGGGGCAAAAATCAGTACTGATCAATCCTTCGGGAAAAGTTCTTCCCTGCCATGCAGCGGAAGTGCTGCCCGGAATGTCCTTCGAGAACGTGCGGGACAAATCTCTTGCATGGATCTGGCAGGAATCAGCATCATTCCAGCGCTTTCGCGGTGAGGCCTGGATGCCCGAGCCTTGCCGCAGCTGCGAGCGCCGAGTCCAGGACTTCGGTGGATGCCGTTGCCAGGCGCTCCTGCTCGCGGGCGATGCCAATGCCACCGATCCTGCATGTTCCCTCGCACCGGCGCACGAAATCGTTGAAGCTGCCGTGCGCACGGCAAATTCGGATTTCTCTGATGTGCAACCTGTCCAAGGATCGTCTTTCGTGCAACTGCAGGGGCAGACTGCCGGTTTTTGGAGCTACCGCACGAATCCTGAGTGAATTCCGAAAACTCGCGAGTCAGAACTCGGAACGCAGATTTCAGAGCGCGTCTCGGCCCAGCCGCAGATTTAGAGCCGTAGGCTACCAGCGAATACCAACGGTGATTGGACGCAGGTCTGTGGTGATGTTGTTGTGCTTGCCGTGCAGGTAGCGGAACTCCGCGTAGAGTTCCACATTAGGGCGGATCTTGCGCGTGATTCCCCCTCCGAAGTTGTAGCCGAATTCGTTTTGGCTGGAGTGCAGGAACTGCCCATTGATCGGCAAGCTGCCGTTGAAGCAGTGCCCCCACCAGATGAAAAAAGAATTGCAGGCTGATCCTGGAATGGCGCTGGACGAATCCAGCTTGCCGGAGCGGTGGTAAAACCCTGGGCCAAACACGACGTAGCCGCTCCAGTTTTTGCTCACGGGGATGTTGACGATGGGATCGAGAGTGAGCGAGTAAACGTGATTCGTTGCACCCGGAGCCTGTGCGGCTTGCAGGGCTGAAGTTCGCAGAGGCAAGTTATCAAACTGGAAGTCGAGGCGCAGTCCGAAGTACTTCCCGTAATTGCGCGCCGCACCCACTGCGGCAATGCCGCCTCCTCCGCGCACGAATTTCTGCGTAGTCCCGTTGGTGAGACTGGCGCCGCCTCCCACGTTGAACGTCCATTTCTTGTATTCGTTGCCTTTATTTTTCTGGGGTCGTTCGATCTCTTCCGGGGGTGCTTCCTGCGCGCCGGGTTGCTGGGCTTCTGGCTGCTGTTCGGTTTGAGGCTGCTGTCCTGCGGGTTGCTGGGCAGGAGCCTGTTGGGCATGAACGGTTACGGCTGTCGGCAGAATCATCAGCATCAGCGACGACAATGCCGACACCCTCGCGAACTTTCGAATCATTCATTCTCCTCCCGCTGCCGGGTTGCAGAACGCGCGCGCGAACGAGAGGCGCTTGTAAAAGAGCGTGTCCGCGATGCTCCCGCTGAATGCGTTTCACAGCAGGCAGGCACCATATTATCAACTTTGATGCTGCGTGCGCGCACGATGCCGCCCGACGCTGTCATACCTGATGTCGTTCGATCAGCTTGCACGAGGACTTTGCGGTTTGCTGGAAACGCCGGTCGCCGTATGATAGTGAATTCCATTTGTGAATGAGGGTGCTTGGCCAAGCAAACGTCGAAACCGACTACCAAAGCGGTCCCGCAAAATGGGGCCGATACGACTTCTCCATGCCGCGTCGCGTTAATCGGATTCGGTACCGTTGGCCGGTCTGTAGCCAAAATTCTTTGTGAAAGCCCTACGGCTCTTCTGCAGCTCACGCACATCTGCAACCGCAACGTTGAACGAAAAAAGCAAGATTGGATTCCCCGCGATGTGATCTGGACCGATTCAGTGCAATCAGTGCTGCAATCGGATGTAGATGTGGTTGTCGAACTGATCGGCGGGTTGAATCCCGCGGAACAGATCGTCCGCCAAGCGCTGGAGTGCGGTAAGTCAGTGGTCACCGCCAATAAGCAACTCATCGCTCGGCATGGGCCGGACTTGCTGCAATTGGCGGCCAGCAAGGGAATTCAGCTGGAATTCGGAGCATCCGTCGCGGGAGGAGTTCCGGTCCTTCCTGCTTTGCGCACGGGCCTGAGCGGAGACCGACTGCACGGCATTGCGGGTATTTTGAACGGCACTTGCAATTACATTTTGAGCCGCATCGAGAGCGCGAGAATCCCATTCAGCCAGGCGCTGGAAGAAGCTCAGGCTCGAGGATACGCGGAGGCCGATGCCTCCGAAGATCTGGACGGCGGGGATGCGCGAGCCAAACTGGCGATTTTGGCGCTGGCTGGATTGCACGCACGCGTGACGCCAGAATCGGTGCGCGCCCGAACGATTCGCGCCGTAGATGCTGTGGATTTCGATTATGCCGCCGAACTGGGATGCACCATCAGGCAAATATCGCGTGCCGACTTGAAAGACGACAACCGCCTTTTCGCCGAAGTAGGTCCTTGCCTGGTTCCCACCGATTCCCCGTTTGGACGTGTGCAAAGGAATCTCAACCTTGTGCTGACCTCGGGGCGGTACGGCGGTGATATGGCGTTCCTCGGTGCGGGTGCCGGAGGCGATCCCACTGCGGTCGCGGTGGTCTCAGATTTGATGTTTGTGGCGCAGGGGCTTTCTGCAATGAAGAAAGAATCTGCTCACAACGTCTTCACGCCGGAGATAAGCTGCGATTTCGAAACCGCATGGTACCTTCGATTTTTCGTGCGCGATCAGCCAGGCATCGTGGCGCGGCTGGCTCACATAATGGCGGCACATCATCTGAATATCGACTCTCTCCTCCAGAAACCCGGATTCGAAAAGAGTTCGTTGCCCTTCGTAATTACTTTGGAACCTTGCCGGGATTCCATGCTGCATCCGGCGCTGGAACAGATGTCGGGGCTGGAGTTTGCAAGGCGACCCTGCCTTTGCCTGCCGATTCTGCGCTGAAGTCTTTGGTCGACAGAAGAAAAGCCGATCGTTTCCGATCGGCGTCTTAGAATTCCCCGGCAGGGATCTAGTTCCAAAAAGGGTTGTTTAGACCTGCAGGTGCGAGCGCGCTGTCCGCTTTTGACTCCGTACCCGATTCATCCGAAATTTTCTCATCGATGAGGCGCGATGGCGGAGGTGCGCTAACTTCCTCACTCTTGCCCGGCGTAGGATTGAAAGGATATTCAGATTTCATAGCAAGACTCCTGTCTCTTTTATAATCTGATTCCATTAAACACCCTGACCGCACTCTGGCAGCGTTAAAAATTTTGATGACAGCTATTGAAAAACCAAATGCGGAAGCCGGCCGTAGCAGCCACAGGATTGGGGTTCGATTATGCTGATTCTGACTCGTGGCACGGCCGGGAGTTGAAATCTTCCCTAAAGGACGCCATCGTGAAATATCGCAAGCTGGGACGTACAGAGTTCGAAGTGAGCGACATCGCCTATGGATTGTGGGGTATGAGCGGATGGAGCGGATCGGATGATGAGGAATCGCTCGCGTCGCTTCAGCTATCAGTAGATCTCGGGTGCAATTTCTTTGACACCGCGTGGGCGTATGGTGAAGGCAAGAGCGACGGTTTACTGGGCGAGACGATGCAACGAAACGCCGGAAAACGGCTCTATGCCGCCTCGAAGATTCCTCCTGCTAACGATCGCTGGCCGGCGCTGCCAGAATACAAGTACAGAGACGTTTTCTCGGCAAAGCATGTGTTCAAATATGCGGATCTCATCCGGAGACAGCTACGAGTCGACAGCATTGATGTTCTGCAATTTCACGTCTGGGACGACTCCTGGACGGACGAACCCGAGTTTCGCTCGACGGTCGAAAAGCTGAAGAAAGAGGGCATCATCCGTTTCTTTGGCCTCAGCCTGAATCGCTGGGAGCCATGGAATGGCCTGAAGGCGATTCGTACTGGGCTGGTCGATACTGTTCAGGTGATCTACAACATCTTCGACCAAGCCCCGCAGGATGAACTATTTCCCATGTGCCAGGAATTGAACGTAGGGGTTATCGCGCGCGTGCCCTTCGATGAGGGCAGCTTGGGTGGCAACATGACGCTGGAGACGCGCTTTCCAAAGGACGATTGGCGTGCAGGATATTTCGGCCCTCAAAATCTGCCTCAGACAATCGCTCGAATAGAAAAACTGAAGACGATCCTGCCACCAGGGATGACGCTGCCGGATCTGGCACTAAGATTCATTCTGTCGCATCCCGCTGTGAGTACTACCATCGCCGGAATGCGAAAAGCACAGCACGTCAAGCAGAACATCGGCGCAAGCGACGCTGGGCCACTCGATAGCCCTCTCCTGGCGCAACTCAAACAACATCGCTGGGATCGGAAGCCGCGACCGTGGTCCGACTAGCATTTTGCGCCGGTTCTCGGTTAAGACGATCTGCGTTCAGGTAAGAACACTGATAACCAAAGCGGGATTTTATCTTACGAGGATTAGGGGCCACATGGCCTTTTGACCCCAATACAAGTTCCAGAATTTTGTATGGTGACTGTGGAATGGACTGGCGACCCCGGAGGGGCTCGAACCCCCAACCCTCAGTTCCGAAGACTGATGCTCTATCCAGTTGAGCTACGGGGCCGCATTTAAATTGTAGCGTTTACGGCCCCACCTGTCGAAGCTCAGTTGATTGCAGGGGCAGAGTTCTGCTGCGAGCAAAAGAGCGGCAGAGGGAAGCCCGGAGAGATTCATACGCGCTGCACGAATGGGAGACTCCCAGGTCGGGCTTTTAGTTAATTGTATGAGCTAGGTGATAGGAATCGAGAGTTGGTCGAAGAGTCCGTGCATTGGAAAAGCGGCGTCGATCCGCTGCACTGTAAATCAGGGGTTGAGGCGCTGGTCGAGAAGCAGCACAGTGCGGTACAAGACTTCGGCGCCGTTGGCAATGTCTTGCGGCGACGAATATTCCTCGGGTGAGTGGCTGATGCCGGCTTTGCTGGGGATGAAAATCATGCCCATAGGCGCAATCTTGGCAATATTTTGCGAATCCTGACCGGCAAAGCTGGGCAGATCAATGCTGGCGAGGCCGACCGACTTTGCGGCGTCACGAATCGCAGCTTGGATGGCGGGAGTCGCACGCGCGGATTTCACATTGTCGGTCGACTCGCAACGGGTATCGACGCCTTCTTCCTTGTCGACTTGCCGTAAGCCCTCAGAGACGTGCTCCCACATCCGCAGAACTTTCGCGTCGTCGAGGTCCCGTAGCTCGACAGGAAATTCGGCGCGGCCGGGAATGACGTTGGGAGCGCCCGGTTCGGCCTTCATGAAACCGACATTGCCGACCTGCGTGCCGGTTTCGCTGAGCACAACGTCGCGCACCGCAAGCACGTCTTTGGAGGCAGCCGTAAGCGCGTTGTGTCGACGATTCATAGGAGTAGTGCCGGCGTGGTTGGCAGTGCCGGAGACGACGCAATCCCAGCGGCCAACGGCAACGATGCCTTGCACCACACCGATCGGAATCTGCCTTTCGTATAGATTGGGCCCTTGTTCGATGTGCAACTCGAGCGAAGCGGCCAGCAAGTCTTGCCGGATGCGCGCATCGCCCAGCTTGGCGGGATCTTGGCCGTACCGGCGCAGCCACTCGGCGAAGGTGACGCCCTTGTCATCCTTGCGGTCGAGAATTTCTGGACCGATGAGCCCAGCGGCGATGCCGGAGCCGAGCGTGCCAATACCAAAGTGGTTGCCCTCCTCGTTGGTCCAGATGACCACTTCGAGAGGATGGCGGGTCTTCATGCTGGATTCGTTTAGCGCTCGAATCACTTCAATGGCGCCGAGGGAGCCAACATCGCCATCGTAGTTGCCACCGTGGACCACGGAATCGATGTGCGAGCCGAACAGGATGACAGGAAGCTTTTGTGAGCCGTCCCGTTGCCCAAAGATATTGCCCGCCGGATCAATACGAATGCTGAGGCCGGCATCCTTCATAAGGCCGATGACATATTCGCGCGCCGCCATGTCTGTCTCGGAATATCCGAGGCGGGTGACGCCGCCGTCGGGATTACGGCCGTACTCGCTGAGCTTTACCAGAGTGGATTGCAGGCGCTGAGCATTGACGTGGTACGGGGACGATACATTTTGCGCACGCGCAACAAGGGCAACTGTAGAGGCAAGACAGAGGCAAAGGAGTCCGGCAAGGGCACGGCAGCGCATTATAAACGGCCTCCGAGAAAGTACCGCATTGTACATGGTAGCAATCGCGTTTGGAGGCGAGAAATCTGCTTACCACGACCCTGTCAACTGAAAGAGACCACGGCCGCAGCGCTAACGTCTGCTGTCCGCATGATCGTTTGGAAAATAACTTCTTATTAGCCCATCCGACCAGCATCCAACCGATCCCAGGAAAGACGTTTGGAAAGCTCACACGATGATTTGGAGATCCGAAGCGTGCCCGCCAGAAAGAGCCTGCTTCATGAGCCGACATCGAACCTTGCCTGTAGCTGCCGGATTCATTTCTTGAAGATGGACTGCCAATTCAGCACCACCGTAAAGGGTGCGGGAGCGTTTAGCGCGACAGGCGCGCCGATGAGAAAACGTCTGCCATCGGCTGTGACTTCGAAACCAATAACACCAGGCGGTAATTGGAACAGAGGCTTAGGCGCTCCTGCCTTAAATACTGGCTTGTCACTGATGTCGACTGACAAGATCTTCCCATTGGAAGCCACATAGAACAACTCCTTCCCATCCCCGCGCCACCTGGGATCAGTTCCACCTCTTTTGGAAATCAGCCACTTGTCCTCAACATCCCCAGATCCTTGAGCAGAGCCAGAGGAGAACTCTCGTACGTAAATCTCATCGCTGCCGGACTCGTCCGATGTGTACGCGATCCAACGCCCATCGGGAGAAAACTGTCCTGAGCTTTCGTTGAACTTGGTGCGCAGGAATGGGATCGGCTTATGATCGCCCTGCAATGGGAGCACCCATAGGTCGCTTTTTGTCTGGGGATTTTCCTCCGTATATAACAAGAAGCGCCCGTCGCGGGACCAGCTGGTGGCGTATGGGTATGCATCGGTTGATTTCAGCAAGAGTCGCTCGTCTCCTGCCCCGTTGACCGACTTGAGATAAAGGTTGGACTCACCCTCATGGACTGAATCAAAGATGACACTGCTCCCATCAGCAGACCAAACAGGGAACGTAGCCCGGACTTGATCGTAGGTCAACCGTGTGCTCGTGTTCCGCCCTAGGTCGAGCAACCACACATCCCAGTTCGGCGTATTGTCCGGATTGGTCCGGGAAACCGCAACCCGCCTTCCGTCCGGTGAAAGAGCGATGCTGTTGTAACGGCCGGGCTCTGCCACAGTACCGACAAATTTCCCCTGCTGGTCAAGCCATCTAAGCTGGTAATCCAGCCCTGAACCGCTCCTGTAAACCAGGACACCGTTGGTCGAAACCGAGAATAAGCCGACATCGATATAGGAGCCAACTTGCTCCGCGATCGGAACGGCCTCGCCAGAAGGTTCCAGCCCACGGGCATCAAAAGGCTGCGCCATCAACGTCCCTTGGCGCAAGAACAGCACTTGCCCAGAATCCGAATCCGACGAAGGCACATACGCTGGTCCCGACGTTGTTGCTAGCAGCCGTCGGGAGTCCTGTTCGGCCGGTTTGGTGTTGAGAGAGCCGACATAAACGCCACTGTTTTCAGGGATGCTCGAAGCGCGCAAGTACACCCATCTGGAAGGAAAGATGGAACGACGTGGATAACTTCTTTGCGTGATAGATCGAAAGTGGTGAGAGGAGACGCGACTCCACCAGTCGCAGCAACCTGCATTAAGCCTTTGGCGCCGCTATCCCCGAAGACGATCACACCGTCGCGGTTCCACGAACCACCTACTACGGTCCGCTGCACCTCACAGAGGGTTTGCGCGGGCCCGCCAGAAATGTCGATTTTTATAAGTTTGCTCCCGGATTGAAATGCAATGAACCGACTGTCGGGAGACCAGAAGACTGACGGCGCTCCTAAGGCTTTGAAAGCTCCAGACGGGTAGCTCTCTGAAACGGCCCGAGGCTCTAGTGAATCCAAGTTGCGGATCCACAAGCGGGCAATACCGTCGGAACCGGTCGCACCGAAGGCAAGATGGCGACCGTCAGGCGATACCGCGAACGCGATGCCTTCAACCAGGCTTCCGGCTGGAAAGATCTGGAACTGAACCGGTGTGGGCACCAACGGCCTCTCGCGGAAATGACGTAGGGATAGCGCTGCGAAGGCCGCTGCAAACACTGCCACCGCGGCCCACGCCAGCCAAGATTGGCGTCTTTGGAGAGGAACCGGAGCGGTCTCGAGTAACAGGTGCATGTCCCCAATGTCGCGCAGACGCCGCTTGGGATCTTTCTCGAGACAATGCTGCAGCAGGGGTCGCACCTTGACCGGGATCCGGGCCCAATCCGGTTCCTCCTTCAATACGGCCGCCAATGTGTCCGACGTCGTCTCCCGTTGAAACAGGTGCTCCCCAGTGAGTAACTCGTAGAGCACCACGCCGAACGCCCAGATATCGGTCCGCTTATCGACCGGCTTGCCTTTCGCTTGTTCCGGACTCATGTACGCAGGGGTGCCCAGGATCATCCCCTCAACAGTGGGGTTAGTAATGGTCGGTGAATGTGAGGGATCGGAATCTGAATGTGTATCTCCTTGCAGAACCTTCGCCAAACCAAAGTCGAGTACTTTGACATTCCCTTCTGGGGTGATCTTAATGTTGGCGGGCTTCAGGTCGCGATGGGTCACTCCTTTTTCGTGTGCGTACGCCAGGGCTTCCGCGATCTGGCGGGCAATCACCAACGCCTCTTCCAGCGGGATGGCACCTTCGGTGATGCGATCGGCCACTGTAGGCCCTTCCACCAACTCAAGCACTAGAACGCGAAGATTGTTCGACTCTTCCAGTCCGTAAATGGATCCGATGTTGGAATGGTTCAGCGATGCCAGTACCTGGGCTTCCCGGCGGAAACGGGCCATGCGCTCGGCGTCATTGCCGAACCTGGCAGGCAGGATTTTCAAGGCGACGTCGCGATTCAGCTTGCTGTCCCGTGCGCGATACACCTCTCCCATCCCGCCCACGCCAAGCGGCGCCAGGATTTCGTACGCTCCTAGTTTCGTGCCCGATTTCTGAACCATACGTAGGGCCTGCATCTCAGCTAACTGCTTGGCCACCACCTCCATGGCAATTCCATGAAGTTCTCGGCCTTCTCTTCGTAAGCGAGTAAGGACTCCACCTCGCGCCGCAAATCCTCATCCCCGGCACACGCAGCATAGAGGAAGGCGGCTGGCCGGCTTTCTTCATGTTGCAGGGCGGCGCGATGCAACAGCGCTGCTTGCTCCCAATGTTCAGGCGTCACGGCCCTTGTCCACGTTCAACTCGCGCAGGAGCCACGCCTTTGCCAGCCTGCAATCATGCATTACGGTCTGCGGTGAAACCTTCAGCACTTCGGCTGCCTCCTCAACGCTCAGCCCGCCGAAAAACCGTAGCTCCACGACGCGGCTTCGCCTGGGGTCAATGGAAGCCAAAATCTTCAGCGTGTCATCGAGTGCCACCAGGTGCGCACCTCGCTCCGGAGATACAACCAGACCTTCCTCCAACGATATGGTGGGGGCGCCTCCAGGGGCGCCTCCACCACTCTTTAGAGAGTGGCGTGCACGTGCCAAGTCCACCAGGATTTGCCGCATCAGCTCGGCGGAAGGCCAAAGAAGTGGGCCCGATTTTGCCAGCTCACCTTCTTGACGTCGACCAGCCGCAGGAAGCCTCATTCACTAGCGCCGTGGTTTGAAGGGGATGGCCTGGAGATTCACCTGCCATGTAACATCGGGCGAGCCGGTGCAACTCCTTGT
>JBKOUZ010000191.1:0-17068 GCA_046723715.1 Acidobacteriota bacterium
CTGTGACGGATGGCCGAATTGCACCGGGATGGGGGAACAATTCGTGATCGTTCCGTCTCGACTGTTGAACCCCAATGTGCAGACTCTCATCACTAAGTACTTCCCGAAAATCGACCCGTCCATTGCGGTGAACACATCGAACGGGCGAATTGGAGAACTATTCCAAACGCTCATGCCGAGCCTGACGACCAGGGATGTGGGAACGCTCCGCATCGACCACGATTTTTCTGACAGGGATCACGTCTACGGGGTTTACAACGGTTCGGCCTTCATTGGCGGCAACTCCGCAGTGAGATCTCCTTTCACCGGGCTCGGCCTGACTCAGCTCGACCGTCGGACGAATACCCTCTCGCTTTCTTACGTTCGGACCATCCGTAACAACATCATCAACGAGGCTCGCGGTGGATTCAACCGCGAATACAGGTTCAGGCACAGCAATACGACTCTGCAAGGATTTCTCTCGAGCATCGGCTTCGATCAGAATGCGATCAATGCATATGGCTCGGTCGTTGGACCAGAACAGCTGCTCACGCACGGACACCCGGTAATCATCTATGGCACCAGATTTACTTCCTTCGATCGAAGTGGTGACCGGAACACTCAGCGCCAGGAGAGCCAATATCTGGCAACCTTCGGCGACACGCTCACCTGGGTAGTGAACAATCACAACTTCAAAATGGGTGCGGATTTGGTGCACAACGAAGGACTGGATGGTTTTTCGAGCGCTCGTGGCAATCCCCGCGGGACAATGACCTATACGGGAGGCGGCACTGATGCGTTCGCCAATTTTCTGCTTGGGCTTCCACCGTCCAGGGTGACCTACATCGCCAAGACTCGTCCCGACATGGATGTTACCAACTGGGAGCAGGGTTATTACTTCCAGGATGATTGGAAAGTCAGGCCGAAGTTAACGGTTAACCTAGGAGTTCGCTATGAAATAGTTTCTCCTTGGGTTGATAAGCATGACATTTTGCTGAACTTCGATCCCACGTTCAACAACAAGACAGGCCGTTTTATCGTGCCTTCGGCACAAACGTTGTCCTACTTGGATCCACGGATTCCTGCAACCTTGCCGACAGTAGTTGCGGCGCAGTCCGGGCTCGGCGTCGGTCGCGGCCTGGTCCGAACCGACAAGAACAACGTGGCCCCCCGAGTCGGAGTTGCGTGGGCGCTGGGGGATAAAACCGTCATCCGCGGCGGCTATGGAATCTACTTTCCAACCTCGGCTGCGCAGGGAATTCGCGATCCCATCTCGACCAATGGGTTCAATCAGGCTCTAACGAAAGAAGACGACGTTAATACTCCGCCGATCAATCCGCCGCTGCAACCATGGCCAACGCCGATGACTGGCGGCGATGTGGTTCTTGATTCCAACGCTTTCTCCATCAATGCCGTGCCAGTTGGTCTGGCCGCCCCCCTGGTTCAACAGTACAACGCGACTTTCGAACGTCAGATTGGACTCAAGACCGCCGTCCGCTTTTCCTATCTGGGGACGACATCGCATGGTCTGATCGGCGGCATTGACCTCAATGAAATCGCGCCCAACAATACGCCATGGGGCACGACGATCGGTGATAACGCGACCGCATGCACTCCAGACGACGGAGACTGCGTTCCTTCCCCGGCAGACTATGCTCGTCTTCCATACCCGGAACTCGGCGACTATCTCCTGACGTACGGCAATTACGGCCATAGCCAGGCAAACATTTTTCAGACTCAAGTCGAGCGGCGTTACAGCAATGGCTTGATGTTCAATGCTTCGTATACCTACTCTGATCAGAAATCTACCGGTATCGATCAGGGCAACTCCAGTCTGGGCGGTGTTCCTTACAATCCTTTCAATCCCAATCTTGATTACACGCAGGATGCGTGGGTCTCTCGGCACCGTTTCGTTTTTTACGGGCTTTATGACCTGCCGGTTGGACGCAACCGGAAGTTTGCGGGCGGATTATCCAAGTGGGCGGACGCGGTGATCGGGGGATGGCAGACCACATTCCAGATGTTCGCCAAGAGCGGCACTGCTTTCACCCCTTACTGGACGTGCGACAATTGCGGCAACAACCTGCGCTTCGTTGGCCCAGGAAATATCGCTTCCACCTCGGTTGATGCCCTCGGTGACTTCAATGACTACATCGGATACCGGCCTCTCGTCGTGGGTGATTACAAGCATCACGTTGCGGATCAGATTTTCGATCCCAGTGCTTTTGCTCCACCGCCGATGGGCGCTGATGTGTTCACCAACCCGGCCGTCGCGCGAAAGAATCTGCTCTGGGGACCGGGCGGTTGGGGCGTCAATTTCGGCTTGCACAAAGATTTCAGGTTTGGTGAACGGGTGACCGCCACGCTGGGGGCTGACTTCGACAATATTTTCAACCATCCCATACGGATGCCCAACCAGGACTTTGGTGACGGCAGTTTCGCCTATCTCGGCGGATTCGACGTTCAGATTGATCAGGCTACTTTGATGCCGACTCTGGAAGATGTGAATCCGAACTCGGATTTTGCGCGTCCGTTTTCGACCTTTCCACAGGAGGGTGTGGACAGCCGTAGAACCATCCGCTTGCGTCTCAGAGTTACTTTCTGAAGAGGGCGGGGTTAGTTGTTTTCACGCACAGTGAGAGCCAATAGTTGTTATATTGCGATGTATAATCTCCCGCTCTCGTAAATGAACGTGCATTGAACTCATATGCGGCAAACGCTTTGTGCACGCTTTGCTGATCCTGGGCCACGGCTGGCGTGCGTTCTGGCTGCAGCGTTATTGTCAGTGCTGCCAGGGCGCGCACAAGAACAAACTGTACGCGTCATCGCCTTCGGCGCTCATCCCGACGATTGCGACCTTGGCGCCGGAGGTCTTGCGGCAAAGTACGCGGCCCAGGGCCACAAAGTGAAGTTCGTCTCGTTGACAAACGGTGACGCCGGTCATCAATCCCAGCACGGAGAGGAACTCGCCAGACGACGGCGTGCCGAAGCGCAGGAAGCGGGACGACGGATCGGCATTGAATACGAAGTGCTCGATAATCACGACGGAAAGCTCCTGCCCACCCTAGATGTGCGCGAACAGGTCATTCGCGAGATTCGCCAGTGGAAAGCGGATGTAGTAATTGCACCGCGCCCAAACGACTACCATCCGGACCATCGTTATACAGGAGTGCTGGTGCAGGACGCGTCTTACATGGTGATTGTGCCCAATCTGGTGACGGACACGCCTCCATTGACGCGAAATCCCGTTTTCCTTTATTACAGCGACCGGTTCACGAGGCCGCAGCCCTTTCGTCCGGACATTATCGTATCGATCGATGACGTGTTCGACAAAAAGGTCAGTATGCTGGACGCGCATGTGTCGCAGTTCTACGAGTGGCTGCCGTGGACGGTAGGACAATTGCAGCAGGTGCCGACTGATCCGGCGGAGCGAAAGAAATGGCTGGCCGGACGACCAGAAGTGGCCAGGAATCTGCCGCCTGAGTGGCGGCAAGCAGCGCAAAAGCGTTATGGCGGGCAGGGCACGCAAATTCAACACGTAGAGGGTTTTGAGATTACGGAATACGGCTATCAGCCCACCGAGGAGGAGATTCTCAAGCTCTTCCCATTCTTTCCGCACCGATGATGCGGCTTTGGGCCTGACTCAACTCCACTGCGCCCTTGCAATTTCTAAATCAGGAGGGGGCGATCTGGAATTCGAGAGCGCCGGATAGAGGGGCAATGGCCAGTGACCGGGCAGTTTGCGTGTTCGGTTAAGGAGAAGAAGAACTGATGTATAAGGCGGGCTGTTCCATCTTCTTCCTGGTGCTTGCGTTTTCGTCCTGCATTTGGGGCATTCAAGAGACGGATACGATCCCAAAGTTGCCTCGCCTGACTCTGGACCATTTCTCCCCCGCTATCCGGGATCAGATTGATGAGGCTGACTCCTATGCCAGCAGCCACCCTGGGGACGCTAGCGCAAGCGGACGTCTGGGCATGATTCTCCAGGCGTACGGGTTATTTGAGGAAGCGACGATGTGTTACCGCCGGGCCGCGCAGCTCGAACCCAAAGTTTTTCGATGGATGTATTATCTTGGACTCGTCCAAGCCGACCAGGGGCGATGCGAGCAGGCTACTTCAACTCTTCGCTTGGCACTTCGGATCGATCCAGATTACGTTGCAGCCAAGCTTAGGCTGGCTAACTGCCTGCTTGCTTCGGCGGACTGGCAGGCAAGTCAGGAGCTTTATACCGAGATCCTGAAAAAGGATCCCGACCAGGCCGAGGCTTACTACGGCGTTGGACGGATCCGCACTAGTCGTCATGACCACGCGGGTGCAGCTGAGGCGTACAGCAAAGCGATTGCATTGTTTCCTGATTTCGGTGCGGCGCACTACTCTCTGGCCTTAACCTATCGCTCTCTCGGCGAGACTGACAAAGCGGAGGAGCAGCTTCGTCTGTACGAAAAGAACAAGAATAATGCGCCCCCGGTGGGCGATCCACTGCTGGGTGAAGTTCGGGCTCTCAATCAAAGCGCTTCTTATCATGTGCAAATGGGAGTAGAGCTTGAACGCCAGGGGAAATTGGAAGCATCCGCTGAAGCCCAGGAGACAGCGCTTGCAATCGATCACGGGCTGGTGCAGGCGCACATCAACTTGATCAAGTTGTATGGCCAGCTGAATCAGTTCGACAAAGCGGAGGAACACTATCGCGCAGCCACTCGCCTCGATCCAGGGTCGGTTGACGCGTACTACAATTACGGGGTTCTTCTTTTGGGCGCCGAGAAATATCAACCTTCGGAGGATGCTTTCCGCAAGACACTGGAAATCAACCCGTATTATGCGGCCGCGCACAACAATCTCGGTTACCTACTGGAACGGCGAGGCAGCTTTACGGAGGCGGAGGTCGAATACCGGAAAGCTCTCGAGAACCGGCCCGGCGACCATCAGGCGCACTTCAATTTAGGCCGCCTGCTTGTGAATGAGAAAAAATATCAGGAAGGAATCAAGGAACTGGAGAAGACTCTTGCGCCGGAGGATGAAAACACTCCGCGATATCTTTATGCTCTGGGCGCAGCTTTCGCTCGTTCCGGAGATCGGCAGAATGCGCTGCGCTATATACGTCAGGCCCGCGACGGGGCGGCAGCTCGGGGGCAGAGCGCTCTGATTGCCAGCATCGATCGTGATCTGCACGCCTTGGAGACGCCGAAAACGCCGCAGTGAACCAGCTGCAATCAAAGCGTTCGTTTGGAAAAACACTTCAGCGGTACCACTTTGGGCGCCGCAACTGTTTAAACCTGCTATTCCTTGGGCTGGTTGGCGCAGCAAGCATGTTTTCCAGGCCTCTTTTCAGTGTGCCTGCACCGGTTGCACTGTTCCGCGAAGTTGCCGAGGAAGTTGGATTGAAGTTTCATCATTTCACGGGCGCTGCCGGCGAATTCTACATGCCGGAAATCATGGGCGCCGGTGTTGCTCTGTTTGATTACGACAACGACGGGGATCTCGACGTTTACCTGATTCAGGGCACGATGTTCGACCCCGCAGAGGACCCGCGTCAGGCGAAGTTCCCGCCGACGGCGGGTTGGAAGGCTGGGAACCGTTTGTTTCGGAATCTTCTGAGCGAGACGGGGAAGCTCGAGTTTGTGGACGTCACGGAAAAAGCCGGGGTCGGGCACATCGGCTACGGCATGGGGGTTGCGGTTGGGGACTATGACAACGACGGGTTCCAAGACCTCTATGTTACGAACTTCGGACACAACGTGCTGTACCACAATAACGGGAATGGTACGTTCACCGATGTAACCGCAAAAGCTGGGGTGGATGACCCTCGCTGGAGTACAGGTGCAGCGTGGGTCGATTATGACCGCGACGGGCGCCTCGATCTTTTCGTAGCGAACTACCTGGATTTCACAGTTAAGGGCAACAAGCAGTGTTTTGCGACTACGGGCGAGCGGGATTATTGCACGCCGAAAATGTACCAGCCGGTACCTGCGCGTCTTTTCCATAATCGGGGAGACGGAAGTTTTGAGGATGTGACCGAAGCGGCAGGCATTGGAGCAGCGCTAGGGCCGGGACTCGGCGTCGTTTGCGCTGACTTTAATGGCGATGGCTGGCCGGACATTTACGTCGCCAACGACGGCGCCGCGGCGCATCTCTGGATTAACCAGCGAAATGGAATTTTCAAAGAGAGAGGTCTGCTGTCGGGAGCAGCATTCAACGCTGACGGGTTGCCGCAGGCCGGCATGGGGGTTGCTGCCGGTGATTTCGAGAACAACGGCCATGAGGATATTTTTAAAACCAATCTCACCAACGAAGGCAGCAATCTCTTCGTCAATGATGGGCGAGGAAATTTTCACGATGCTGCCGCGGAATTTGGCCTTGTCCTGCCGACTTTTTCCTACACAGGTTTTGGCACCGAATGGTTTGACTATGACAATGACGGACAGCTTGACCTGTTTATCGCCAACGGGGCCGTAAATCGCATAGAGTCGTTGCGAGGAACCCCGTACCCTTTCGGCCAGCCAGATCAGTTGTTTCACAATGAGGGGGAGGGACAGAAATTTCGGGAGATGTCCCAGGCGGCTGGACCAGCTTTTGCCTTATCTGAGGTGAGTCGCGGCGCCGCTTTCGGGGACATCGACAATGATGGGGCAGTGGATATCGTGGTCACCAACAACAACGGCCCGGTTCGGGTTCTTCTGAACCAGAATCGTTCTTTGAACCGCAACCACTGGCTCATGGTTCAGCTGAAAGGCAATCATGGGAATCGCTTCGGGATCGGCGCCACTATCGAACTCCAGCAGCGAGGGCGAAAGCTTGTGCGCCGCGCCCACACGGATTCCAGTTATCTTAGCGCGAGCGATGTCCGCGTCCATTTTGGTTTAGGAGCAAACGCGAACATCGATCGTTTGATCGTGCAATGGCCCGATGGCGAGCGTGAGGCCTGGGATAAGATTCGGGCGGACCAAATCGTTGCGGTGCATCAGGGAACAGGCCGGCGTATTTCAAGTCAGGACTGAGATTTCAGAAATGGTTCATGCGGAGAAATTCTTAGCAGGCAAGATTCACTGAGGCTTCGGGATTAACTTCTTGACAACCATCGCTTGCATTGCGTAGTTTTCCCACAACTATCTGGCCGAGCTGGGACCCCTAAGAAAGAATAAGTGACTCCGATGGCATGCCTTGGATGCCTTCATAAAAGCAACTTGGCATGATTCCATTGGCTAAGTTGCTGGCCACAATTGACAACAACGCCACGGGTTTCAAGGAGGAGGATATGGCGATGATCAGGACCAAATCAGTTGCTCTGGTTTCTCTGCTTACTGTCGGCTTCGCATTGGCGGGGTTGGTGCAGCGCAGCGAAGCTCAGGTGCTCTTTGGCTCGGTAAGTGGAATGGTAACTGACCAGAGCGGCGCCACCGTATCTAAGGCGCATATCTCCTCCGTGAACAGAGCCACGGGCGTGCAAAGAGAAACCGACGCGGACGCCGGCGGCCACTACACGCTCACTGACCTCTCTCCGGGCGCCTACGACATTACGGTGACGGCGAGCGGGTTCAAGCCGCTGACTCAGACCGACGTGCGCGTGGGTGCTAACGTTGTCACCAATACCAATTTCAATCTACAGATCGGCTCGGTATCGGAAAAGGTCACGGTAGAAGCATCTGCGGTAACGCTACAAACCGAAAAGACCGACGTCCACACGGAGATTTCGGAAAAGGCCATCCAGGAGATGCCGCTCAATCAGTATCGGAATTACCAGACGCTCATCAACCTGGTACCAGGAGCGACGCCCGGAGGTTTCCAAAACGCGATTGCGGATACTCCAGAACGGGCCCTGACCACCAATATCAATGGTACAAACCGCAACAATAACAACACGCGCGTGGATGGCGCGGCCGACGTATTTGTCTGGCTGCCACACCACACAGTTTACGTGCCCCCGGCAGAGACAATTCAGGAAGTGAACGTCGCCACGAACAATTTCGATCCCGAGCAAGGAATGACAGGCGGCGCGGCGATCACGGTGATCACTAAGTCAGGTTCCAATCAATTCCACGGCGTGCTGTTTGAATACCATGCGGATCAGGCGCTACGGGCGAGACAATACTTCGAAACAGAAGCGGTGGAACCGAAGAAGGGTGTCAGTATCCTGAACGATATGGGTGGGACTTTTGGTGGGCCCATCAAGAAGGACAAATTATTCTTCTTCGGAAGCTGGGACGGCACCTTCGAACGAGATAACCGGAGCACGGGGCAGGTGAACGGAATCGGCGGCGGCCCGACCACGCTTCCGACGGAGGCGCTGCGCAATGGGGATTTTACCGGCACGGGGACGATCATTTATGACCCCACCACAGGGGATGTTAACGGCATTGGACGGACGCCCTTTCCGAATCAAGCTGCCATTCCGATCAATCCGATTTCGGCACAGATCATTGCCCTGCTTCCTCCAACCAATGTGGCTGGCGCCGGCTACATCGACAATTACTTCTTTTCAGCGACGCAAAAGCTGAATCGCAACAACTTTGACGCAAAGGTTGATTGGAGTCGTACCACGAACCACAATATCTTCATAAAGTACAGCGCCATGAAGTCCATATTTCATGGCGTACCGACCCTGGGCCAGGCGATTGGCGACTGCGCTTGCGACGGTGGCTTGGGCGACTTCCATTCGTTTGTGCAACTCATTACTTTGGGTCACACGCTCACGCTTTCGCCCACGCTTGTAATAGACGGGAACGTCGGCTTTACGCGCATGAGCGAGTATGGCAAGACACCGGATTACGGAACCAACATCGGGTCAGATGTGTTGGGCATTCCTGGAACCAACAACGGCTCGGACCTGCGCAGCAGCGGCTTCCCGTTCTTTGCAATTTCCGGTTTCACAGACATTGGCAACCCTGAGGGCTGGAATCCGGCATTCCGCAATGACTGGAGCTTTACCACTTCCCACAATGTACGGTGGTCGAAGGGGAAGCACCAGGTTAGCGCTGGGGTCGACATCGTTCACCACCACTTAAACCATTGGCAGCCGGAGTTGGGATCCGGGCCTAGAGGCGAATTCGACTTTGATGGTAGTGCGACAGCCTTGAACGGCGGGGATCCGCCTAATCAGTTCAACGCTTGGGCGCAATTTTTGCTGGGTCTGCCGGGTGGGACGGTGTCAGCTGGGTTGGGCAAGAGCGATCAGTTCATCAAAGCTACGGCGAAGGAGTGGCAGTTCGGCTGGTTCGTAGGAGACCGCTATCGGGTTACGAATAAGCTGACCGCAACTCTGGGTCTCCGCTACGAATACTATCCCTTGATGACGCGCGATAGCGTCGCCAAATTCGACCGTTTAGACTTCACAAACCTTAATGTGTTGCTGGGAGGAATTGGTGGAAATCCAGACCATCTCGGAGTCACGACGAGCAAGAAGCTGTTCGCCCCTCGTGTGGGACTGGCATACCAAGTGAGCGATAAAATGGTGGTACGGAGCGGTTTTGGGATCACTGTGGATCCTTTGCCGCTCGCCAGACCCCTGCGGGGCTTCTATCCGTTCACGGTCGGATCGAACTTTTCCGGAGTGAACAGCTTTGCCCCCGCCGGGTCCTTCTCCGCTCTGCAAACTCCAGTTGGAGGCAGAGGAAGCTGCTCGACCCCAACGCCGACGCCCATTCCGGCAGATTGTATCCCGATTGGCATTCCGCCCATCTGCTGTCCTGACATCAGCAGCGGCACGATTCCACTGCCTGCGCAAGCTTTGGAGCGCAGTGTACCGCCCGGTGAGTTGAAGCGGGGGTATATCGAATCCTGGAACCTAATCGTCGAACGCAGGCTGCCCGGCGATTTCCTCGGCTCCGTAGGATACGTGGGCACTCAGACCGTACATTCATTTGGCGATCTGGATGTGAATGCGTCGCTACCAGGCACAGGACAGGCGGGACAGCCTTATAACACAGACAAACTCGGAGGAGTTACTCTTCCGCTCATTTCGCAATTCCGGACAGCCAGTACTTTGTATTGGCAGGGATTTCTCAGTGCGAACTATCATTCGCTGCAGGCCTCAGTCAATCGTCAGTTCAAGAATGGTTTTATGGTGAAGGGAGCGTACACGTGGTCGAGGGCTATCAACTATGCCGATGACGACGGCTGGCAAGGCCTCAGTTGGAACGATCCCAACGTTCTGCGAAAAAATCGAGCCGCGGCCGGCTACGACACACCGCAGATTTTCCAAATGTCCTACATCTACGAGCTGCCCTTTGGCCGGGGCAAACGGTGGGCCAGTTCAGGCGCGTCGGGAAAGATCCTCGGAGGATGGCAAACCAGCGGCATCTTTAGCGCCATTGCTGGGCAGCCGTTCCAGTTAACCGCATCCGGCGCTTCCTTGAACGCTGTGGATCAAACCCAGACACCCGACCAGATCGGTCCTGCCAGAAAACTCGGCGGAATCGGCCTTGGGCATCCATTCTACGATCCTACCGCGTTTGTGCCCGTGACGGCCGTGAGATACGGTAATGTTGGCCGGAATAGCCTGCGAGGACCGGGTTCGGTGAATTTCGACTTCAGCCTGTTCCGCACGTTTAAAATCGTCGAACGGGTCGAATTGCAGTTTCGCGCGGACGCCGCCAACCTCTTCAACACACCGCACTTTCTCCAGCCCAATGGTGACATTACCAGTGGTGATTTCCTGACGATCACCAGTGCCAACAATGACGAACGCCAATTCCGCTTCGGACTACGATTGGCATTCTGAGTGGAGAACCAGCCCCCGAGAGCATGCAAATCGTGCTCCGGGGGTTTATTATTTGCGTCTCAGGAGAAACTCTACGATGAAGCGATGCAGTTTCGCCGTGGTGTTGCTATTGGCGCTCGCCTCTGCCAGCTTGGCAGCCTCAGGATGGACTTCTCTGTTTAACGGCAAAGATCTGTCCGGCTGGAAGAAGAATGGTGACGAAAAATGGGTCGTCGATGGCGGCACGATTCTTTGCGAAAGCACTGCGAATAAATACGGCTATCTGAGTACGGAAAAGACGTACAAGAATTTTTCTTTGCGTCTCAAATTTAAGGGCGAGGCAGAGGGGAACAGTGGTGTATTCGTTCATTCTCAAATCACCGGCATGAACCCGGAGCATGGCCCGGACATCGAAGGCATGCAAGTGGAGATCGATCCAGGCAAGGGTAAGCACACCGGCGGCTTATACGAAAGCGGCGGGCGTGGTTGGGTAGCGCAGCCGACAGCCGAAGGAGAAAACGCTCTCAAGCCGGGTGAATGGAATGACCTTGAAATCTCCGTCCAAGGTTCGCACATCATTACTAGTCTGAATGGCGTCAAGGTGGTCGACTATACCGATCCCTCTCCAAAATTCACCGAAGGCATAATCGCGTTGCAGATTCACACCGGAGGAGGTGTGAAGATACGTTGGAAGGACATTCAGATCAAGGAGAGTTAGCAAGCCGCGTCTGCTGTTGCATTCACCTTGAACTTTGCGATTCTGCATCATGAAGAGCTTGAATCGACGAAAATTCCTGCAATCTTCTGGGGGAGCTCTGGCGGCGACCGTGGCCCTTCGGGGGGCTACTCTGGCAAATTCCACCAGTGCTCCGGAAGGCGCATTTGCCACGACAGCGACTCTGATCCCAGCCATCCCGTCAAACGATGGCAAGAAGCCGTTGCGTCTCGGGTTGATCATTGACATCGGCAAGGATCCCGATGCCGCCTTGGCCAAAGTCAGTGAACTCGGGCTGCCTACGAGTCAGATATTCGTTGAGGAGTTTGAGGCGGAGCTTGCAGGCCGGCTGCATCAGGCCTTGGATAAGTACAAGATCGAGGCTACATCGGTCGTCGTTGGCGGACCTGGGAAGGAAGTGTGGGACTTTTATCAAGGGCCGCTCACGATTGGCCTGGTTCCACGCCCGACCCGCGCAGCTCGAATTGCCCAGATCAAGAAAGCTTCGGATTTCGCCAAGCAGTGCGGTATTCCTGCGGTTCAGACACACTGCGGATTCATTCCCGAAAATCCGAATGATCCGGTTTACAACGAAACGGTTGGAGCGATTCGAGAAGTCGCCCAGTACTGCAAGCGGAACGGCCAGAACTTCCGCTATGAAACCGGTCAGGAAACTCCCATCACGCTCGTACGTGCGATGGGCGACGTAGGCGTCGACAACCAGGGCGTTAATTTCGATCTTGCCAACCTGATTCTGTACGGCAAGGCGAATCCCGTCGATGCCATTGAAATTCTTGGCCCCTATGTGCAGGGGATTCACGCCAAAGATGGGATGTGGCCGACGAACCCGAAGGAACTCGGGCAAGAAGTTCCCATCGGCAAGGGGAAAGTGGATTTTCCGGTTATCATCGAACGCCTGAAGTTGCTTCACTACCGTGGCGCGGTCACTATTGAGCGGGAGATTTCCGGTCCACAGCAAGTGGAGGACGTTCGCGCCTCCAAGATGTATTTGGAAAAACTGATCGGATAGTTCGGGAGGACAAATGCCAGTCGATCCAGAGACACCTAGCTTCTCCAACGACGTCACCCGGCGAAAATTCATCGCGGTTGCGGCCTGTACAGCCGGGGCGATGTTCATCAAGCCCAGCCTGGTCCGCGGCAGCGAGGCGAATTCAGCTGTGCGCGTGGGTTTGCTGGGTTGCGGTGGCCGCGGGACAGAGGACGCGACGAACCTGGTTGATACAGGCGGCGCTCGCGTGGTTGCGCTAGGCGATATGTTCCAGGATCAGTTGGACGTCGCCCGCAAGCACTTTGACGAGATGCAACAGGGGAAAGGATATGCAGCGCTGGATGCTTCCCAGCTCTTTGTAGGCCCCGACGCGTACAAGAGAATTGCAGATTCCAAGGAAGTGGATGCGATCGTAATCGCGACCCCACCCTATTACCATCCGCAGCACCTGGAGGCCGTCGTCCACGCCAAGAAGCATGTTTATCTGGAAAAGCCTGTAGCGGTTGACGTCCCCGGCGCGCTCAAGGTGATCGAAATAGGCAAACATGCGGACACCAAGCTGAGCCTCGATGTGGGATTCCAGATCCGGGATTGTCCTCCGTTTGTAGAACTGGTGAACCGTATTCACAACGGGGCTCTCGGAAACATCGTTTGTGGAGAGGCCCACTACCTTACGGGCTACATCGATAGGCCAGCCTGGCCCAATGCATCGCCCGTGGAGCGTCGATTGCGCAACTGGGTTTACGACCGAACGCTGTCCGGTGACATCATTGTGGAACAGAACATTCATGTCATTGATATCTGCAACTGGATTCTTAAGAATCACCCGCTGAAAGCTTCCGCGACAGGGGGAAGGCAAGGCCGTCCAGCCAACGACGGCGATGCGTATGGAAATTACAACGTGGTCTTCCATTATCCCGATGATGTGGATGTGACGTTCAGTTCGACTCAATTTGCGAAGGGCTGGTGGGATGTGACCGAGCGCTTTTTCGGAACGAAAGGCACGTCACAGTCACCCTACACTGGACCGCTGGGTATTTGGGGTGACGAACCATGGCAGTACGCGCCCTCGACAAAGCCAGCACCCGAGACCGGGCAGCAGCAGGCTTTTTCCGTTACCGGAAATTTCACCTCCAACCTGGAACTTGCCGACAAGGAAAAAAAGAAGGCTTTTGTGGACAGCATTACCAGCGGGAACTTTCATAATCAGGCCGCAAAGGGAGCTGAATCCGCGCTGTCGTGCATGATGGCGCGCACCGCAGCCTATACAGGCCGAGAGGTGACGTGGGATGAAACCATGAAATCCAAGGAAGTCTGGGATCCCAAGATCGATTTGAAAAAACTAAGTTGAGGTGCAGATGCGTCGTCCTTCACGTCGAGAGTTTCTGAAATCCTCGGTGGCCGTCAGCGCAGCAGGAATGGCAGCTGGAGCACTGGGCCGCTCGCTGCGCGCGGAAGCGTCCGGCGCGGTTCCGCCATCGCCGACGCGTCTTGCCATCAAGAAGGGCGTACTACTGGAGATGTTGCCTGAGAAGCTCGGTTACCCCGATCGTTTCAAAATGGCGCGAGACGTGGGCTTTGAGGTCGTGCAGGCGCCCACTGAAGGCGATGAGCACAAAGCCGAAGAAATCAAGAAAGCCGCGGATGGAGCGGGCATTCGCATCGACTCCGTCATGAATATGGATCATTGGAAGTATCCGCTGTCATCGAGCAATCCAGCGGACGTGGAGAAGAGCCTCGCTGGAATGCGAACTTCTCTGCACAATGCCAAACTTTGGGGCGCCGATACGGTGTTGCTCGTCCCGGCGGTAGTCGATGCAAAGACTTCTTACCAGGACGCATGGGTTCGGTCGAAAAAAGAAATCCAGAAGCTGATCCCGCTGGCGGAGGAATTGAAGGTTATCATCGCGATCGAGGAAGTTTGGAATAAATTCCTGCTCAGCCCCCTCGAGATGGCAAAGTACATCGATGAATTTAAGAGTCCCTGGATTAAATCCTGGTTCGATGTGGGAAACGTTGTGCTCTATGGATATCCGCAGGACTGGATCCATACGCTCGGCAAAAGGATTGTGAAGGTTCACCTGAAGGACTTCAAGCGCAAGGAAGACGGATACGCGTGGGTGAACCTCGGCGACGGCGATGTGGACTGGACCGCGGTGCGGCAAGCCTTCGCCGGTGTTGGTTACTCCGGTAGCGCCATTACTGAGCTTGATGGAGGGGACGAAAAGTATCTTCGCGACGTAAGCCAACGAGTCGATCGTTTGCTTCTCGCCCGCGGCTGAATGTCATTGCCAACGAGCTCTAGACTCAGTCTGTAACTCCCTAAATAATCTCGAGTGTGCGTGCATCATTGTCGATCCTGTCTCGAAGAGAGTTCCTGGCCGCGGCCTGCGGCTTTATGCTTCCGCAATTGGCTCGAAAAAGAAGCGGTTTAAACCCACCTTCGGCGTTTTCTCCCATACGTTTTCGAGAGATTGCCCAGCAGGCGGGACTGGATTTTGTGCTTCACAACAATCCGACCCCACGTAAGCACATGATTGAAACCATGGCCGGAGGGGTGGCGGCTTTTGATTACAACAACGACGGCAAGGTAGACATATTCTTCACCAACGGGGCGGCGATTCCCAGCCTGGAGAAGGACTCGCCAAACTTCTTCAACCGGCTTTATCGCAATGACGGCGGTATGAAATTTACGGATGTCACCTCAGAGGCCGGTGTCGCAGGAGCGGGCTATTCCATGGGCGCGGCGGCCGCCGACTACAACAATGATGGGCATACGGATCTCTTTGTGGCGGGCGTCTATCGCAACATTCTCTACCGCAATCTGGGCAACGGTAAGTTCGAGGATGTGACGGAAAAGTCCGGTATCAAGAGCGATAAGTGGTCGGTTGCCGCAGGGTGGGTCGATTACGATAACGATGGGTGGTTGGACTTGTTTGTAGTCAATTACGCCCACTGGACTCCCGAGTTCGATCGCTACTGCGGCGATCGTGAGCGCAACTTGCGTGTCTATTGCCATCCGAAATATTTCGAGGGACTGCCGAACACTCTGTACCGGAATCGGCGGGACGGGACATTCGAAGATGTCAGCAAGGAGGCCGGCATTGCTGAGCACATTGGACGCGGTATGAGCGTTGGCTTTGCCGACTACGACAACGACGGCTTCACCGATGTTTTCGTCACCAACGATAATCTGCCCAACTTCCTGTTTCGCAATCGAGGTGACGGGACATTCGAAGAAGTAGCGCTGCAGGCGGGGGTCGCATTGACGAACAACGGGGCTCCCATAGCCAGCATGGGAGCGGATTTTCGTGACTTTGACAATGATGGCCGTTGCGATCTCAACATTACGGCCCTGGCGGGGGAAACATTTCCACTCTTTCAGAATGTGGGCAAAGGTTCGTTCCAGGATCTGACTTACAGGAGCCAACTTGCGAAGCTCACAGGAACGCGCAGTGGTTGGAGCAACGGATTGTTCGATTTCAACAACGATGGCTGGAAGGATCTGTTTACCGCCAATTCCGACGTGAACGATTTGATTGATCAGTTTCAATCGACCCGCTACAAGCAACCCAATAGCCTGTTTGGCAATCTCGGCAACGGAACCTTCCGCGACGTTTCGTTGGAAGCAGGATTTGATATTGCGCGAGCGCATCGCGGCTCTGCTTTTGCGGATTTCGACAACGATGGAAAAATCGATGTGGTAGTCAGCGCCCTCGGGGAAGGGGCGGAACTATGGCAAAACGCCAGCCCGGATCCGAACGGCTGGCTCATCTTGAAATTAACGGGCAGCCGAAGCAACCGCGACGGGATCGGCGCCAAGATCCGGCTAGGTGATCAGTTCAATCATGTAACCACTGCGGTCGGTTATGCGTCCTCGAGCCCTGCATCCGTGCACTTCGGAACGGGAAAGCTGGAGAAGATTGAGCGAGTCGAAATTCGCTGGCCCAGTGGGACTGTCCAGACATTGCGGAATGTGAAAACTAACCAGGTACTCGAAGTCCACGAGCCACCCAAATAGTTCAGATATACGGTCGCCAGTTGCTCAGGGAGGCGTGATTACTGTCTCCTGCTTGGCAGATTCGCGGGCCGCGGCGGCGGAGCGCTGGATTTGTTCGTACTCCTGCAATGTTTTCTTGGCGAGCTCGGTTTGGCCGCTGGCCCGATAAGCCTGTGCGAGTTGATAGTGGAGCGTTCCATCCTCATCGGTAGGCAACGCCAGTTTCAGATGCGGAATCGCTTGGACGGGCTTTCCTGCGGCCAGTTCGGCCCGGGCCAGCGATTTATGCGCTGCCAGAGATTTCGGGTCTCGGGTGACGGCGCGCTGAAGTAGGGGTAGGGCTTCGTCCGCTCGCTCTCGATCCAGTAGAGTGTCACCCACAAGAAAATTCAACTCAGCCGACGTGGGCTGTTCACGAAGCAACGCCTGTAACAGCGGCAAAGCTGCCTCATAGTCCTGGCCGAGTTTCAGGCTAATGGCAAGATCTTTCTTAATCTGCGTGTCAGTTGGAGAAAGCTTTAGAGCCTCGCTCCACTCGCTGGCCGCCTCGCTGTATTTCTTCTGACTGTTGTAAATGTGGGCTTTCAACTCGTGAAGCTCCGGGGAAGGAGGTAACTGGCCGAGCTTGGCAAAAGCCTGCAGGGCTAATTCGTTATAGGCTCGTGACTGCCA
>JBKOUZ010000119.1:0-12860 GCA_046723715.1 Acidobacteriota bacterium
CTATGATGGGCATGGAGGACCTGAAACCACGGTCCCCACAATCAGCCATGAGACGCTGGCAGAAATGGTAGGAACCACACGATCGCGTGTTTGCTTTTTTATGAAGAAGTTCAAGGAATCAGGATTCATCTATTACGAGCACAAAAGCAAGCTGTTGCGAGTGCATCGAACCCTTCTGGCATTCTGCGCCCAATAGCTTTCCGCTGCTTGGAACAGAGCATTACCAGTGCGCCAGGTACGGCAATATCCTCTTTCAGGCTGCTGCGGACGCACCGACTACCCCATGAGTTTCCAACGGAATGGATCGAGTCCTCACATCCAGCGGAACGGTTGCTCGCAGACTGGTCCCGCGAGCATCGGATTCTATCTCCAGCCTGCCGTTTAGTTCGCGCAAGCGCTCGCGCATCCCGGCTAGACCAACCCCCGCATTCGCGCAACCTCCTCGAAGCAACTGCAAGCGCTCCCTTGGTATGCCGTTGCCGAAATCGCGTATCTCCAGAATCACCGCGTCGCCCTGATGTAGAAGATGGATGACCGCTTCCGACGCTCCGGAGTGACGGTGTACATTGGTCAAGCTCTCCTGCAGGACACGGAACAGAGCGATCTCCATGCTCTTTGGCAAACGCTCATGCGGAGTCACGATATCCGCTCTTACGTTAATTCCACTTCGCTGGGCGAATCCTTCGATGTACCACTCGGCTGCGCAAGCAAATCCTACCTCGTCCAACAATGGAGGATGCAGCAGATACGACATGGTTCGAATTTCCTGGATGGCCTGATCAGCCAGTTGGACGACGTCGGACACAATTGCCAGGGCGGCCGGAACTTCCCTGCAGGTCTCCTGCAATAGCGACACAGTTATCTTCAGCGCAGCCAGTGTCTGGCCGGTGCTATCGTGTAAGTCGCGGGCTAATTTTCGCCTCTCCTCATCCTGCACTTTGAGCAGACGCTGGCTAAGTGTCTGCAGTTCTGCCGTACGTTCCGCAGTCAGTGCTTTGAGTTCTGTGTAGGCATGTGACAACCTAAAATGCTTGGCAATCCACATAAGTCCTCCTGGGAGCGGCAAGGGCAAATGCGAATAATCCCTTCTTCCTGGTGTCCTCATTCTGCCTCGTTCGGAATCATTATGCTGCTCACAATTGCACAGGTCACAAAGTTCAGTATGTCCCTCGAAGATAAACGCCACAAGGCAGCCAAAACGTCCGTCAGCCACACTTGCTCAATGTTTGCTGAAGCGTAATGTTTGGTTGCGGAACTCGTTCCTTGAGAACATCTAATCGTGGGGAACGAGCTTGAGCATCGAACTCTGACCAGCAGATCGCCGTCGTAATGCAGAAAACCCACTTTGCTGAACTCGTTCGTGAACAAGCTAACCCGTTGGCGGGTCGGGCCGATCATCACGAAGAGGGTTTTCTGACTGATTTAGGGAACGAGGTTTCGGGAGTTTTGCCCGTAAGGCTTCGCCAGACCTGGTCACAATTGAACTGTTTAGCGACCAGGTTTTCGAGCATGCTGTTGGAAACCCGCTTGTATTCTAAGGCTCGCCATGATCATCCGCCGCCGGACAACTCTAATCGTAGCGGGAATCACCGCGACAGTCTTGCTCTCGCTCACTCTTGGTGGTTAAGCCCCGCCAGGCCGCGTAGCAGAGGTGGACGCCGCGCCAGCGTTCATGGCCCTTTTTGGTGAAATACCGCACTGCGCTCTCTGCTCGTGATCCGAAGCAAAACAAAACGTCCCAGAATCAAAAGAGTTCTGGGACGTAAGTTTGAACAGGCCCTCCCCGAAGTCTGCTCGCTATCAGTATGCCGACACTGGCAATGAGGGCCTGTTCAAAATTGCACAGTTATCAACTTTTTTTTCATTGCTCGCGTCTGGACTCATTATCGCGGTTGCGCTCACACGTGCTGGTGAACTCAGTTTTGTCCGTTTACGTCCACTGACACTTGGCGGCGGGAATCTGTGTCGCGCTTTAGACCTTCAAATCCGTCCGCATCTCGGAGGCGCAGGTAGCGCAGACTACAGTCTTTCTCAAGGGCCTTGTTGATGATGTCTTGAAGCTTGGGTGCCAGATCGGCATTGAGCCGGATAGCAGGTGCTGAAGCGCGGTTCAGAATCGTCTCAAAGATGGTCGCAGAGCTTTCTTCGCGGAAAAGGCCCGGTCCCCCATGTCAACATCCTCTTCACCGAACCGCCCGCTCCAAATAGTCATGCACCGTGCTCAGCCCGATCCCGCAACCACGCGCGATCTGCCGCTGCCCTAACCCCCGCCTTTTCCCATCGCAAGCTGGAGTTGCCAACGCATCAATTAATCGATATATGGGAAGGTCTCCAGTTGCTGCCCCACTTTGACGGTTCGTGACCCATGACAAAGCGCAGTACCCCTCCCGCTTGAATCTGTTCCCAGGTGATAACAGGAATATCGAGAGGCCTCCCATTCAGGGTCGCAGATTGAATGTAGACATTCTCGGCGGAGTTATTGCTGGCTTCTACACGAAGGGTCCTTCCATTCGCCAAAGTGAGTGAAACCTGCGGGTACATCGGACTTCCAATCATGTAGTCTCCACTCGCAGGATTGACGGGATAGAAACCTATTGCGGTAAACAGAAGCCAAGCCGACATCTGCCCACAGTCGTCATCACCATCCAGGCCACCCGGGCTCGCATTGTATTCTTTTTCCGCAATACTGCGCACCATCGCTTGTGTCTTCCAGGGTTGCCCGCCAAAGTCGTAGAGATAGCCGTAGTGATGACTCGGTTCGTTGCTGTGCACGTTGTGACCACCGTTGAAGTGCTGATCCAGCTTTTCGTCATACTTCTCAGCACCGCCCATCAATGAGATCAATCCTGCCTGATCATGCAAAGGCGACCAGGTATAGACCCAAGCATCCCCTTCCGTCCACCCGGAGACAGACCGATTCGCATTGCTGTCTCTCGCGCTACCGATCGGAGCCCATTTGCCGTCCGAGGTCCTACCATTCATTAGTCCTATCGCTGGATTGTAGAGGTTTCGGTCGTTTAGGGAACGCTTCAGAAAGAACTCGTAGTCCTCCGACCGACCAAGTGCTTTCGCAATTTGCGCAACACACCAATCGTCATAACTGTCCTCAAGAGTACGCGAAGCCGCCTCGTCGGTCTTGTCCGTTGGGATGTATCCAAGCTGCTTGTAATAGGTGAGGCCTGCTCGAGCTTCGTATGGTGTGTGCTCTTCACGGTCTACCCAGCGGCGAGTTATATCTCCGTCTGGAGGCGTCATGGCATCTTTGTAAACGGCCTGCCATGCCAATTGGCGGTCGAAATCGCGAAATCCCTTCCTGAACGCTTCGGCAACCAGAGAATCGGCATGCGGTCCAATCATGATGTTGGTGTAGCTCGGATTGGGCCACTTGGGCATCCACCCGCCTTCTTTGAAATTCTGCAGAAGGGCTGTAATCATGCCGCTAACGCGCTCTGGAGCGAGCAGAGTGAGCATGCTGTTTTCCGCCCGGAAAGTGTCCCAGATAGAGTAAGCGGTATAACTCTCTCCTTCGTGGACGGTGTCATCAAAGGCGCTATAGTACCGTCCGTACTCAGAGAACACGCGCGGGTAGAGCAGCGCGTGATACATCGCCGTGTAAATGAGCGTCTTGTCCATGTCCGTGGCGCCGCTGATCTGCAGTTGCGACAACTTCTGGTTCCATTGCGCGCGAAGTCTTCTCTGCGCAGCTTCGAAATTCCAATCAGGTAGTTCACGTTTCAGATTTTCACGAGCCTGTTCGATGCTGATGAATGATGTGCCTACACGCAACTGGATGGTTTGGCCGGGGGTGAATTCCGCGTATGCGCCGCGGCTCAACTCAGCTGTGGCCTCGCTGCCGTACGTTTTCATGTCCGACGGCGTCTGCTCGAATTGAACCACGAAGTAGCCCTTAAAATTGGGCAATCCGAGCGGCCCCAGGTGGGCATCCATGCGATGCGGGTTATATCCTGCGATCTCGCGCGCTTCAGCATTGACCACGGCCATCCCAGCAATCCGAGGACGCGAGGCTTCGACGATAACGCGCGCCCTCCCGTTCTTTGGAAAAGTGAATCGAAACATCGAGCACCGCTCAGTAGCGGTCATCTCCGCCAGAATCTGTGTTCCCGCCCCGGGATCAAGCAAAACACGGTAGTAGTCCGGATGTGCTGCTTCTGATTTGTGACTGTAAGGAAGCTTCCGTGATTCTGGCGTGGTGCGCAGTTTGCCAACCTGCGGAATGATCGTGACATAACCGTAATCTCCCATCCAGATCGCCGGCTGATGAGTGCCTATAAATCCAGAGATCGTCGAGTCATCGTAGTTATATGAAGTGACGCTGATCTTGTTCTGTCGCGTCTGCGGGGTCCAATCCGTCATCCCGAATGGTACTGTCACGAAAGGCATGGTGCCACCGTAGCCGATCACACTACGCTGCGTGCCAACTAACGGATTCACATACAACGCGGCATCATTTTGGGCAGCTAAACCTGAGAAGGAGCTCAGCGCGAACACAAGAAGAGCAGTGAGTGACCTGTTCATTATCTGGGATTGTATCCTGCACATAGGCTTCCGCTTTCAGTCGGAGATGGAGACGGATTTTTCTTGCCGGCGATCAAGCGGGTGTTCGCGACGTTTATGCCGCGTTTTCGAAATACGTGCAGGAGGAATTAATGGTCTATGAATGCTACGCCATCTCTCCAGCATGGCTTGCTGTAAGTTCTGCATAGCCACTTCGCGAGGCGAAGACCGCGGACCGCGAGCAAATCCCGCTCCTTTGTCTGTTACGATCAAGTGACCAAGAGCAAGTGCCTGAGCGCCGATGAGCAGCTCATTCTCGCCGATTGCCTTGCTGGATCCTCTATAACCATGATCCCGTATTGAGCGTCGACGATGGAGGGAAGATTGATGAAACTCTTGAATAGAATGGTTGATTTTTACCTAGGTTAGTCATCCGACAGGTGCGCCTTGTAGAAATGGAATGCGTAGTTCCGATCATGAGCCTGTCATTGGCCGCCGGGAGGTTCCGAAATGAATGTTCATCGATTTCTGTGGGTCGGTTGCCTGTGCAGTCTGACCGCTCTCGGACAGGCAAGCGCGAATCTTGTTCCCAATCCCGAGTTTCGCGTTGACCCCAAGGGCCAGCCCATCTCCTGGCAGTTCTGGTCGCCTCGGCGGGACTTGGAACCACGCGCGAACGTCGAAAACGGCCAGGAAGGCGCCACGCTGCGATTGGCGGCTGTGGATTTCACGTCATTCGGGAAATGGATCAACAAGGGTATACCGGTCAGTGCTGGTCACTGCTATCGCTTCGAGGTGTTGTATAAGACCACGCGCATCATCAATGAGCGCGGGAGCGTAGGAGTCATGCTGACGTGGAACATGGCAGATGGACAAGCCGTACAGCGAGACTATGTTGACGACGTTTCTGTAGTTGAAAATAGCTGGCACCGGGCTGCTCGGACTCTCCCGGTTCCCGAAAAAGCCACGAACGTGACCGTCGAACTTTGGCTGCGGTGGACAGCTGACGGCTCAGTAAGCTTCTGGAAACCCAGCCTGACCGAAACGAATGAGCCCCCGCGACGAAACGTGAAGGTGGTCACGACAAGAATTCCGGTGCGCGGGGTTACCACGCTTCAAGACAACCTCCGATCCATGTCAGACGTGTTGGACCAAGCCGGCCGCGAAAAACCGGATGCAATTCTGCTGACAGAATTCTTCCCGGAACGTGGAGTGAAGGGGACTGCCCATGACCGTTCCGAGCCGATTCCGGGTCCTGCGACCCACGTCCTGGCGCTCAAGGCGCGAGAATACAGCTCGTACATTATTGCAGGCATGCTGGAATTGGACGACGGTAAAACCTACGATACAGCTGTTCTGATCGATCGTGACGGCCGCATCGCGGGAAAATACCGAAAGACGCATCTTCCTCTTGCCGAAGTTGAGGATGGCGAAACTCCGGGGAATGAATACCCGGTTTTCGAAACCGACTTCGGGCGTATTGGCATTCTGATTTGTTGGGATTTCGTCTTCCCGGAAACGTTCCGCATCATGCGTCTTGAGGGAGCCGAGATCGTCTTCCTGCCAATAGCAGGAGATCCCGGTGCGAGGCACTGGGATACCGTCACCCGAGCCCGAGCTCTTGATAACGGCCTGTATCTGGTTGCTTCGGTTGGCGACGGAGCTGCAAGTCGCATCGTGAATCCCGATGGAGAAGTGATCGCGGAAACCGCGGATGGCTTGGCTTCGGCAGAGCTCGACCTAACAAGGCAATCACGTCTGTGGTGGCTTTCTGTCGGTCCAGCAGATGGTGAGCTCAAGAGTCTTGTGATTCAGGAGCGCCGGCCAGAGACCTATAAGCCACTGATCGAGGGGACAAATCGGTAAGTCGGCTCTCCCCGTTTGCCGATGCCGCTCCTCGCAGTACGGTGAATGGCTGGCACGCTTTTCGATGCAGCAAGATTGGGTTTGCCTGGGGCTGCGTCTCAGCCGCACAAGAAATGGCGTCGTTGTTAAGTAGGGCAGCTTTTGAGCGCGAGCTGCTCGCGCTATTCGTAGCGTAGTGCGACCAGCGGATCGACCTTCGTGGCCTGACGTGCGGGAATATAACTTGCGACCAGGGCGATGATCGCGAGTAACAGTGGGACCGCCAGAAACGTCACGGGATCGGTTGACCTAATGCCGAACAGGAATCCGCTGAGCAGGCGGGTTACGGCGAGGGACCCAACGATTCCAGCAATCACCCCCTGTGCGGCAAGCGAGAGCGCCCATCCGAGCAACAGTTTGAGAACGTCATATCGTGCGGCGCCTAGCGACATGCGAATACCGATCTCGCGCGTGCGTTGCTCCACGGCGTGGGCAACGACGCCGTAAAGTCCAACCGCTGCAAGCACGATGGCGGAAACGGCAAACACGACAATAAGAATGAGATAGAAGCGGCGCGGTGCCATGGATTGCGACATCACCTGCTCCATGGTTCGAACGCGGGTGACAGGCAGTTGCGCGTCGAGCGCGTGCACGCTGGTTTGCAACGCAGTCACGAGGTTTTCCGGGCTGCTCTTGCCCCGTAGCACGATTCGCAGGTCGGAGAATGCTTCGTACTGCAGGTAGCTTTCGTAAGTCTGCGGGCGAACATCCTTCTCAAGGTCGAACTGCTTTACGTCGCCCACTACGCCGATGATAGTCATCCAATAACTGTCGGATTCGGGCGGGCCCCACTTGATACGATGTCCAATCGGATCTCCCCCGTGAAGGTAGCGGTCGGCGAGTGTCTTGTTGATGATGACGACGCGCGGGGACTTCTCCCTGTCGGTGTTATTGAACAAGCGGCCGCGGATCAGCGGAATGCCCAGCGTTTGGAAGTAATCACCGAGCACGACAGTATGCGAATCGACGTTGAGCCCAGCGCCTGGCGGTGGCACCTGGCCTTCGATGCTGAAGATCTTGCTCCACCCGCTTTCCAACGGAAGATCAGTGCCCGCGCCTGCGGATTCGACTCCGGAAGCAACTTCGAGGCGACGCATGAGTTCGAGGTCAAACGTCCGCTTCCGCCAGTTCTCTTTGTAGCCGCTCTCGGGAAGCGAAATCGCTCCCGACACGATGTTGGTGGCCTGAAAACCAGGATCGACCTTCAGCACGCGCTGGAAGCTGCGTATGAGAAGACCGGCCCCAATCAACAACATGAGTGCGAGTGAGAATTGCGCGATGACGAATCCGGCGCGCACGTAACGGTGCTGCGGCCCGGACATCATGCTGCGACCGCCTTCTTTGAGACCCTCATTCAGGTTAACGCGCAGAGCGAACACTGCAGGGGCTGTGCCGAACACGATTCCGGAGACGACAGAGATGGCGAAGGCGAAGACGAATACTCGCCAATCCATTTCCACGGAATGAAGCCGTGGTATGTTCGCCGGAACGGCCGCAATGAGAGCCTCGGTCCCGAGGCTCGCGATTACCAGTCCGACTGCTCCGCCGAGCAGACCAAGCAGCACGCTCTCGGTAATCAACTGCGTGATAAGGCTCCGCCCGGTTGCGCCGAGTGCGATGCGGACGGAAAGTTCGCGCTGGCGACTGGTTCCCTTTGTCAGCAGGAGATTGGCGACATTGGCGATTGCGATCAGCAGCACGAACACGACTGCCAGCAGCATGATAAGCATTGGGCTACGGTAGTCTCCGAGCGCGGCTTCGCGCAGCCCCATGACAACCCCGTGCACTTCAAACTGCGACTTGACGGCTGCGGAATATCCCTCGCGGATGATCTGCGCGACGCGTTCAACGTCAGCTTGCGCCTGCGCCAGCGAAACTCCGGGTTTGAGGCGTGCAACCGTGTTGTAGTCGAAGTTGTCGCCAACGGATTTACGTTCTTCCGCGGTGAACGCCATCGGAACCCAAAGGTCGGACGCATCCCGTTGCGTGTCGATCGGAAAGACAAAATCTTTGCCCATCACACCGACAATCGTGTAGGGCTGCCGGTCGAGCATGATGCTCTTGCCGAGAATGTTGGGATCCGAAGCGAAAACGCTGCGCCACATGCGGTAACTGAGGATGACGACTCTCTCATCGCCGACCCGATCCTCGTCAGCGCTGAAGTTACGTCCCAGCTTCGGTGTAGTACCGAGAACAGACAGTACGTTGGCCGTTATGCGCGTGCCTGGTACCTTGCGAGGCTCGCCCGGGCCGGTGAGGTCGTAGCTGTTCTCCTGGTATCCGGCCACATCTGTGAATGACTTGGTCTCGCGCTGGTAGGTGAGGACGTCGGGGGCGGGCACGGAAAACGGCGTTGGGCCGAGCTTAGGGATTTGGTTCTTGATTGTGACAAGGCGGTCGGGTTCGGCAAACGGGAACGGGCTGAATAGGACCCCGTTGACGACGCTGAACATGGCAGTGGTCGCGCCAATGCCGAGAGAAACTGTCAGTACTGCAATGACCGTAAAGGACAGGTTCTTTGAAAGCATGCGTACGGCGAAGGTGAGGTGTTGCCGAAGAGTGTCCATAACGGTCTCCCAGCGCACAAGTGAGTAGAGGTTGCCCCGGAGATGTACGAAGCAATTCGTATGCCGTTTGGCCGTGAGACGAAGTTGTTGACGACAGGGATGAAGACTCGGATTTCCACAAGGTGCGGGGCAGACGTGCGTCCGCAGGCGGAACGGCTCGTCCACAAGTGGACGGGACAGACTCAGCAATCCAGCACTCCAACAGTAAGCATTCAGAATTCAGCCGGCTTGCCCGCCTTCCTCTTTCGTAATCATCGCAAATGCGTCTTTGGCTGAATGCGTTCTAGGATAGGTCAAGCCGCTAGAGGTATTGAGCAAACGCCGCTCTGCGGTTAGACTCACTTGCCACGTGACGGCACTTACTGCCGCATACCTTCGTCAGCGTAGGAAAGCAAGCAACGATTTCCGGATGCTGTCCTTTCGGGCTTCACTCTTTTCACTTCAGCCCAAAAGGGGGTAATCCTGAGTTTGCCTTTGGGAGCCCCAGCCGCGGAATCAGCTGTCACGTGCAAACTACCAACCTGCTGCGCGTTGAATGCCTTTGTCACGCAAATTCCCGAATAGAAATATGCGTGAAACCATAGAATCTTCCCTCTCGTTATGTCGTTTTCGCATTGCAAGCTTCTCCCTTTGTTTCGAAATGTGTGGGGTTTTAATCGGTTAATTGTCGGCACAGCCCCGTGAGATCCGACTCCTGCCCCTTTTGACGGCCGGGTGTGCACGCGAAGAGTATTAAGCTCTTGCGTGCACATCGCCTCTTCGCTTAAGGAAAGTGATAGCTACTCTTTATCCGCTCGGTAGAAGAAATAGTCGGCCGAATAGGGCACGAGCTGTGTCTGCCCCGCCGTGCAGGAGCTGGTAGGAACTGCTCCGCCGTTGGTGTTCAGACGTTGGATGAACGTTGTGTTGGCCAGGAGGTTACCGCCAGTAGGTCCCTTTTTAGTCCCGACTGACTGCAACAAGAGGCATTGAATAGAGCCGGTGTGCGAACAACCCGCGATTTCAGAGCTGGGGTCGATGCCGGTCACCTTTACCGCCCAGACCCTACTGCTATCGAGGGAACTCTGCCACGTCGCGTTTCCACTCAGAGGTACGATAACGCCCGGTTTGGGGTTCACGTTGATGCTCTGGAAGTGAGTGATAATCTGAAATTGCTGCCCGAAGAGATCCGTAAATAGTGTGGCTTCGGGGCGGGCGGTTGGATTCCAGGCCGTGCCACCTGTACTAGTCGGCAGGCAAGTATAGCCCTGACTACCGAATGCGTGGCCTACCAAATACGGAGAGTTCCCGCCTGTACGGCAATAGTGTCGGGAACGGGTGGAGGCGTGACTTGCCCCATGGCTTGATTGACTGTGCCGAGAGCACATGCCACCACGAGAGCGGCAGCAAACAACTTCCGCCCTCGCCTGTTGGTTATTGTCTTGTTGTTCATTTTTTTAGTTCTCCATTTCTCTGATTTCGAATTGCGTGAAACGCTTGAGAGTGCCGGGACACACAACTTCCTGAAAACCGATCCTGATTGCCCGGCAATCACAACGGTCTGTGTGTAATACCTGCCTAGCTATTGTTGGGAGAGCCGTAACCGGTCTCACTAGATAGAACGAGATCCTGCATGAATTTGCTTTTCGCGGATACATCGATGATTTGCGGAGTTTTTCGTTTCGACGGTTAACCGAATTCAGAACGATGCACGTCGTCAGTGCGAGTTTCGCGCAAGGGCAAGGTGAGGGGTCTTCTGGGTGGATAGATTGAGTTACCGGAAGCTTTACGGAAACAAAAAGGGACTCTTGCGAGGCCGGGTCAAGTGAGCGGGTGTCTCAGAGGTGACTGGTTGTTCATGCCTTCAGCTACAGGTTGAGCACCTAACATTCATCGCTGATTTGTGTGTGAAGCAGACAGGCGCCTTCCAGATTACTTTCCGAGCTTGCCCTTGACGCTTCCGATTCCGGTGCACGGATCCGAGTGAAGGTGGCTTTTCTTGTTCAAGCAAAGACTCTCTGTGCTTACTGATGAAGAGAGCTATTGCCAGACTTGGGACAGAGATCTTTCTTGGTCGGGCAGTGGAGTCGGCGTGTGAGTCAAGTCGCGGTCGTGCATTGCGGAGTGGCAAACCATGCAGGATCGCTGCGTGCTATTTCCTTCCTGAGAAACCAGAGCGTAAGTCCGCCCGTGCACCGACCAGGTAACCACCTTATAGCCCTCGAGCGTGGCGTAGTGGAAACTTACTTTCTTAAAATCGGCAACGACTCCTCCCGAAGCGACGGCCACCGAATCAGGTGCCACGACTAAACTGACAGCGGCCTTCGGCATCTGGGCCGTTGACATCTGGTACGCTATGAAGGCAGCGGTCTTGCCTCCTACTTGCACGAGGCGCGCTCCTTCTAGACGGTTCGGCTGCTCCTCTCCGGGCACAGCAGGGGACGCCGGCAGAACCAGAGAAAACTGCGCCTTCCTTTTAAACCATTCATTGAGCGCCAGCTGTGAATCTGTCCGAACGTCGAGTGCCAGATGCCCCAGTGCGTGCTGCCGATGAGCACGAACGGCGAATTCAGCAAACTGCGAACCCGCCAGTCGTCGCGGATTGGAGGGCGACCTGGTGCCGAACACTGCGACCATGATCATCAGGGCTAACGCTGGTGCAACTACCTTCCAGTTCAGGAACCACCACGAAATGGGTGAAGGGAAGCGGTCGGACGGGGTTGATTCTCGGCCAACGTTCACCACGGGCCGTGACGGGGCGTTCAGTTCCGCCAGCAGTTTTTCTTCCTCAGGAGTCGCTTCGTCGTCCACCGACGTGGCCGCGCGAAGCAGGGGGCCGCAGTGGCTGCAGAGCGCAGCATGCAGAATCAGTTGCTTTGCCTTCGCCTCTGGCCACTGTCCTGCCGCGACTTCATGCCACTCGACGTCCTGGTCTTGGGGACAGTCCGGCCCTCGGGGGGCGGCTTCCGAAACCACTCCATTCGAAAGCCGCTCCATCACGCTCCGGTATTCCGACACCTTCCTGGTGCACGCCTCGCAGACCTCGAGGTGACGCTCGGCCTCCTGAATGGCGTCCAGGGAAAGCCTGCTCAACTCCCTCCCAGCCTTCGAAAACAAAGGCACGAGAGCATCAAGCTCTTGCACATCGATATGTCTATCGACCGGACGTCCCATAGTCTGGAGCCCCATACAACGCTATTACGAGTTCCCGAGCGAATTTGCTTTTGGCATTGTCTTCATCGCTCTTCGGCTCCGACCCGGCCCCAACGATCTGTTCCCGAATACCATGCTTGAGCCGCTCGATGACGCTTCCAACTCCCTTGGTACTCAGTCCGATGGTCGGCAAAGAGGCAATTTCTTTCGTACTCATTCCCTGTCGAAAGTAGAGCCAGAAAATCATACGGTCGCGCTCCCGGTCGGGACCGGTCAATCTATGCTTGAGGTGTTCATCAATCTCGTTCAAAAAGACTCCGAAAACGATGCTCCCCTCACTACCGTCAATCTCCTTGCCCGCCTGCGGGTCAACATCGCTGGTGGAGACATGAGGCTTGTCGCCACCCGACGATTGAGTATGGCCGTGCTTGAAATAGTCGTGTGTGACGTTGGCGGCGGTTTTCTTTAAGTATCCCAAAATAGCCTCGGGATGCTGGAGGGCAAAGTCCCGCAGGAGGCGGCAGCGATCTTCCCAGAGTTTGACGTACGTCACTTGGACCAGATCCTCCACCACCGATTGGAAAGCTTGGCCCCAGAGACGGGCCGTGCGCATAACCGTGAGACTGATGGGCTTTCCGACACGCGAAACAAACTCCTCCCACGCTGCCTCATCACAAGGTCCGGCACAGAGACAGACAACCTCTTTGAGGGACAGAGACGAATATCGCGTCGGTCTAGGAA
>JBKOUZ010000042.1:0-167922 GCA_046723715.1 Acidobacteriota bacterium
GCACCCAGGTTGATCGACTCGGGAACTGAAAAGTACTCAAAGTTCGATCGGGCCAACATCGCCCCTTGAGAGTGCATCGCTCCCTGCATGTGACGACCATCAGGCCAGCCCATTAGCCGCGGTTCCGCCCCGGCTGCGTCCCATATGTTTCGGCCAGTATCAGTCCACGAACCATCGGCTTCCTCATTCCAGCAGCGCATGTTCGCCCACCCAATCTGTACCCCTGGCTGCAAAGACATGAGCGAAATCATAGTTTGCAAAAACTCGGGCTCCCACCAGTTGTCATCTTCCAGAAGCGAAAAAAAAGGCTCTGCGATCGACTTGAAAAAAAGATTGAACGTGCGGACCGCGCCCAAATTCTGAGCATGTGTCACCAACGTAATTCGCGCATCGCCGATACGACGGATGAACTCCGCCGGATAAGCATCCCGTGGATCATCATTGTGCAATTCGCAGACCCAATCTTGAAATGTTTGCTGCAACAGGCTGTCTACGGCGCGCTGAAGCAATTGCGGCCTACGGAAAGTGGGAAGGTATACTCTGCAGATAGCCATGCAACTCGCCGGGCTCAATTTTCCCATGCATTGATCGCAGGCGGCAATGCCAGCTCGACCTCTTCCGAGTAGGCATCACATTGGACGCACCCTCCTTTTACGCCCAATACGTGCGATCCAGGCTGCGGTACTGGATGGCCTCTGCAATATGCTTGGGCTCAAGATGCAGCGAGTCTTCGAGGTCGGCTACGGTGCGGGCTACTTTGAGGATTCGGTCGTGAGCGCGAGCGCTGAGTCCCTGCTGCGTCATGGCGCGCTCCAAAAGGCGTTCGCAGTCGGAGGATAGATCACAGAAACTCCGGATATGGCGCGAACTCATTTGCGCATTGCAGTAGAGCTTTTCGCGGGAGGAGGCGAACCGCTGCAGTTGTCTCTCGCGGGCTCGCATGATGCGCTCGCGAATTTTGGCTGATCCCTCCGGCTCGGCCGCCGACCGCATTTCCTTGTAGTTCACGGCGGGAACGTCAATGTGGATGTCGATGCGATCCATCAAGGACCAGAAATCTTTGAGATATAGCGCTGGATCATGGGCGGAGTGCACTGGCACTCGCGGGTGCGGTCGTTATGGAATCCGCAAGGGCATGGATTCATGGCCGCAGCAAGCATGAATCGGGCCGGGAACGTTAGCGACATCGAGGCGCGCGCAATGCTGACCGTTCCATCTTCCAGCGGCTGGCGCAGCACTTCGAGAACGTTTCGCGGGAACTCCGGCAGTTCATCCAAAAAAAGGAGGCCGTTGTGAGCCAGGGAGACTTCCCCCGGCCGCGGAATCACCCCGCCACCAATGAGCCCAGCGTCAGAAATCGTATGGTGTGGGGCGCGATAGGGGCGGGTTCCTACCAGACCTGTGCCAGCATCGAGCACTCCGGCAACGCTGTGGATCTTCGTCGTTTCCAGAGCCTCCTCGAAGGTGAACGGCGGCAGGATCGTTGGCATGCGTTTGGCCAGCATGGTTTTCCCTGATCCAGGCGGACCGATCATGAGAATGTTGTGGCCTCCAGCGCAGGCGACCTCGATGGCTCGCTTCGCGGTCTGCTGCCCTCGCACGTCCTTGAAGTCTATAAAGAACTGCTGCGATTGCCTTAGCAGCGAGTCGCCATCAGCTTTGATGGGAACGATGCCATTGCCCGAGTTCACGAAGTGAATGACGTCCAATAAAGAACGCACAGGATAAACGTCCACGCCGCCAACCATGGCCGCTTCTTTGGCATTCGCCTCCGGAACGACCATACGGGAGATCTTTCGGCCGCGCGCCTCGAGGGCGATCGGGAGCGCGCCTCTCACTTTGCGAACTCCACCGTCCAGAGAGTTCCCCAACGAAGAGGCAATCTGGGAGTTCTTTCTTAGTCAGCCCGCCGTAGGCCCCGACTATCCCGAGTGCCATGGGCAAATCGAAGCCGGAACCTTCCTTCTTGATGTCGGCGGGCGCGAGATTGATCGTGATCTGCGTGGGCGGAATGTCATAGCCACAGTTTTTCAGTGCCGCCCGAACCCGGTCGCGGCTCTCACGCACCGCTGCGTCGGGAAGCCCGACCGTGTGGAAATGATCCTGGTCGCCCTTGATACCGGAGCAGTCCACTTCCACTTGGATGATGTTCGCGTCGATCCCATACACTGCGGCGCTGAGAGTCTTATAAAGCATGAGCGACACTACGGGTTGCGACGGCGCGTCGCTCCACGAAGCGCGTCCGCGGGTACACTGGCGGCGATTCTCCAAACCCTGGTCCGCCAGAGACGAAGTTAGGAGTTTGCCGCGTTGCACGCTGTGATGCATGTCACGTGCGAGTGTGGAAAATCGAATTCCTGCCCGTTTCGGGAAAAGCTCATCATTATCGAGGTAGACGAACGATCATCTCCTTTCGGTACCAAAGTCTTCACATGTGCTGGTCGGTCTAGGGCTATAGAATAGGATGGCTTTTTGGTTAACAGGTCAATTATGGACCCCGACCTCAATTCCGCTCCTGGCCGCACACCGGGAAACCTTGAACGCGAAGAGTCCCAGCTCTGGCGCTGGACCTTGCTGTTCATGATTTTTCTGGCGGTAGCTTTAGCGGCTGTGATGTGGGAACGGCTGGAAGCCATCCCTTTTCATCTGCGCGCAATCCCGCTGGGCGTTTTGATTCTGTCGATCCTCTTTGCCGTTTATGCCTACGGGCGGCGGCGCGAGGTGAGCGAACTGAAAGACGCGCTGCGTGGCTTGCAGGATCACGTGGGCGCGGCTCCATCCGAAGAACAACTGGACCAACTCAGCCAGGTCATCATGCGCTCGCAGCGCAACTTCAAGGAGCTAATCGACTCCTTCGATGATCTTGCGTGCGCGGTTTCCCTGGACGGAACCCTGCGTACCGTCAACAAGCGGGTGGCAGAAATTACTGGGTTGAAGTACTCCGAACTGGTGGGGCAGAAAATCTATGACCTGATTCAACAACCCACCCGGGACGAAGCGGAGCGCGGCCTCGGACGTTTTCTCGAGAAGAAACACTGGGCAGGCACAGTCAAAGTCCTGCTGAAGAACAGCTCGCGGCCACTTTTCTTCGAGTGCGTAGTGAACGGCATCATCAAGGGAGATGAGGTCGTCGGGGCGAGCCTTCTAGGCCGGGACGTCACTGAGCAGCGCGAAAAAGAACTGCGGTTCACGGAATTATTTGAAACGCTGCAGGAAGGTGTCTACTTCAGCACTCCGGATGGACATCTACTCGACGCCAATCCCGCGCTGGTCAGCCTGCTGGGTTACCAGGATAAGGGCGAGTTGCTTTCCGTCGAGCCTTCAGCTTTGAATTTCGATCCGGGACCGCCTGTGCTCGGGCGGGCGACCGATGACCGTGGCGGCGTGCGCACGCGCGAGGTTCGGCTGCGGAGGAAGGACGCCAAGCTGGCGGTGTTTCTTGATTCTTCGCGGGCAATGTGGGACACGCAGGGAAAGATCATTCGCTATCAGGGCACGCTGGTCGATATCACAGAACAGCGCAACATGGAATGGGAACTGGCACAGCAGGAGGAATTCCGGCGTCGCCTGCTCGAAAGTTTCCCGGATCTTATTCTGGTGGTCGACCTCGAAGAACGTTACACATTCGTGAGTTCGCGTGCACGCGATCTGCTCGGCTATGAACCGAAAGACATGTTACGGAAAAAGATCAGCGACCTTGAAGACCATTCGCCTGAACTTGCCTCCTTGTACCGAGATGTAGTTTCAGGTCAGCAGGTATTTGGATCTGCCGAGTACAGCGCGCGGCATCAGAATGGGATGTGGAGAACGATGCGTGCCTCGGCAAGCCAACTGGTGGACGCCGAGGGTAAGACCAGCGGTGTAATCATTTCGGTTCGCGATATCACGATCGAACGGAAACTGGAACAGCAGGTAGTTCAGGGCGAACGCTTGGCCGCTATGGGCGCGATGATCGGCGGCGTCGCACATGAACTGAACAACCCGTTAACGGCGATTCTCGGGGTCAGCGAACTACTGCAAGATATCGAGACCAATGAAACCGCGCGCAAGCAGGTGGCGCTGCTGCAGCAGCAGGCGCGGCGGGCTGCGGAAATTGTGCAGAACCTGACCTATTTCTCCCGGCCGCCCGCACCTGGCAAGAGCCGCATCAATTTGACGGAAGTGGTAGAGCGTACACTAAACTTGCACGCTTATTCCCTGCGCAAGAACAACATCACCATCGATTTTCTGAAAGACGCTGCAGTTCCATACGCGCTAGGCGATCCGCACCAACTCATGCAGGTATTCCTGAACCTCATCCTGAACGCCGAGCAGGCAATCCGGGAAGTCCATGAAAAAGGAACGCTGCGGATTCGCATGGGACACGGTGACAATTCGGTGTGGGTCAGCTTTCACGACGACGGCCCGGGCATACCCAAAGAAAATCTCCCCAGCATCTTCGACCCGTTCTACACGACCAAGCGTCCTGGCCGCGGCACGGGATTAGGACTGAGCATCTGCAAGTCAGTAATGAAGGAACACAACGGCAGTGTGGAAGCTGCCAATGCTCCCGACACAGGAGCAGTTTTTACAGTTACATTGCCCATGGCCAAGTGAGAAGTCAGCCGAGACTCCCCTCTCCCTGCGTCGTTGTAAGTTACCGCTCAATCGCCATTGCTACGGCGTTCCCTCCCCCCAAACAAAGCGCGGCAATTCCCCGCTTCACGTCGCGTCGGATCATTTCATAGATGAGGGTGACAAGCACTCGCGCGCCGCTAGCGCCAATGGGGTGACCGATCGCCACCGCGCCGCCATTCACATTCACCTTTTGCATGTTGAGGCCAAGTTCACGAATGACGCCTAACGCCTGCACCGAAAAAGCTTCGTTCAGTTCGTAGAGATCCACGTCTTCATTCTTCCATCCCGTTTTTTGCCAGATCTGGCGAACGGCGCTCACGGGAGCCATCATGACCCACTTGGGCTCGACGCCGCTGGTGGCTTGGGCGACGATGCGAACCATGGGCTTCGCTCCCAATTCTTTCGCGCGCTGTGCGGTGGTGACCACCACGGCGGCGGCTCCGTCGTTTACGCCGGGAGCATTTCCGGCTGTGACCGTGCCGTCTTTTTTGAATGCAGGCTTCAACGCCCGGAGGATTTCGATGGTGGTGTCCTCGCGGGGACCTTCGTCCTTGTCGAAGATGACTGGGGCCGTCCCCTTTTTTTTCGCCGGAATCTCTACCGGCAGGATCTGCGCCTTGAAGCGACATTCTTTGATCGCGGACACGGCTTTGCGGTGGGAATTGACGGCGAATTCGTCCTGCTCTTCGCGAGTGATGCTGTACTTCTCGGCGACGTTTTCGCCGGTGATGCCCATGTGGTAGTCGTTGTACACATCCCATAGTCCGTCGTGAACCATCGAGTCGATGATCTGTGCGTTGCCCAGCCGGTATCCCTTGCGCGCCTGCGGAAGGAGATAAGGAGCGTTGGTCATCGATTCCATTCCGCCGGCGACGACGACGGAACTGTTTCCCGTCTGCACCGCTTGCGCTGCGAGAGCGACAGATTTCAATCCGGACCCGCAGACTTTGTTTATTGTCATGGCACCTGTCGCAGGAGAGAGTCCGCCGAAGATCGCAGCCTGCCGCGCGGGATTCTGACCAAGCCCAGCAGAAACCACATTGCCCATAATGCACTCGTCAACCTGCGCTGGCTCGATGGCGGCGCGCTTCACCGCTTCGCGAACGACCATAGCGCCGAGTTGCGGCGCGGAAAAATCACTGAGACTTCCCTGGAATTTTCCGACCGGGATGCGGCAAGCGGAGATGATGACGGCATCGTCGAAAGTAGGCATAAAATGCGGCTCCTGCGAGGTTTCGCTGGTTTCATTATAGATGTTGCGGGCGAGGATTGTTCAGGATCGCACTGGCACATCGATGCCTGCGATTGCCAGAAGAGTTCGAATGGCGATTCACAGAATTTCCATTCACCGCCGGCCCGGGGAACACACTGCATTCAACCTTGGAGTGAGCAGAGCGTAGCGTTCACGAAAAATTCTGGTTGACTTTTGCCAAAGAAATTATTGCGCGATGACTTTGGTGTGACTTTCGGCGTGAAGCAACCATCATTTTTTTCTTGACTTCATTTTTCAATAACTCTATACATCAACTAGTTGCAGTAGAACACCACTGCAAATTTTCCATGAAGAATGGAAGGGAGAATAGGAACAATGGCAACCAAGAAAAAGGCAAAGAAGAAAAAGAAACACTAAGTAGATTTAATTCGAAGTCACAAAGGGGACGCTGAATGCGTCCCCTAAGTTTTTGTGGACCTGGCTTCACAGGCTTCAATGTGAATCTTCGGACACCCTTTGATCTGGCGCTGAAAACGGAGGCAGGGACTCTTCGCTTCGCTCAGAATCACACGTTAGTCAATTGAGTGGGCGGCGGGGATTTCAGCACGGTGCGGAATGCGCTTTTCCTTCTCGGGACACAGACTGCGATAGGCGCAGAAGTTGCAATGGATACCGGGCTTCGGATCGAAGATGCCATCCGCAATGTCTTGAGCCGCCGCTTGTACGCGTTCGCGCGCGGCGATGAGTTCCAACTCCGAGCGCATCGTGGTAACTGGGACGTTCTCTTCCAGGTTATGAAATGCTAACGCTCCGACTTTGTATCCCCACTTTTCTTGCGCGGCGATGGCGTACAAAGATAGTTGCAGGCTCTGATCGGCATCTTCCTGATCGCGCGCCTTTCCGGTCTTGTAATCGATGATGGCGACCGTCCCATCAGGACGGCGATCTATGCGGTCGATTCGACCTACAACCACTGTCTCTCCAAAACGGATCTCAAACGATTCCTCCGTATGCAGGACCTGAGACGCAGGAATGGAGCGAGCGGAGGCAAGAAACTCGAGCAATTGTACGATTCCCTGCTTCTCATAAAGTTCCTGCTGGTAGGCTTCCTGGATCTTGGCGTCGGCTAGATCCTGCTGGAAGAGAGCAATCAATTCCTCATCCGGCTTGGCTCGTCCAACGCGGACGGAATCGAAATATGTCTTCAGCACACGGTGAATGGCTGCGCCATATTGCATTGCGGCGGCGGGCTTTGCAGCAAGACGCCAGTCCCGATCGAGTTTAAAGCGGAGCCCGCAACGCTCGTAGGTATCGACGGCCGAGGCGCTCAAGCGCGTGTGCAAACCCTCGAGCACCGGCATCTCCAGCCAAATGTTGGTCCGGGATTCCGGGGAATAAAGCGGGGCGGCTGCGGCGTCGATATCGAGTGTGGCCTGCGCGCCGGTCGCCGGAATGGCGCGGAACCATGGCGCCAGCGTGGGCTTCAACATCAGTTCGCGAACGTAGCCTGGGGGTGTCTTGTCGTTCTTGCCGGATCCTTCGCGGGCGTAGATGCGCAGTGAATCGCGGGCGCGGGTCATCGCAACGTAGAAAAGGCGCCGCTCCTCCTGTGCGTGCAGCGTCTTGTCGTCGGCCTCCGTGAGCGAGACCGGGTCACGCAGTTCGCGCGGAAATGCAACAAGCGTCTCTTTGTATGATGCCGGAAACGAATTCGAGTTGGCACGGAGAATGAGGACGTGGGGGAACTCCAGCCCTTTGGCTCCGTGCACGGTCATTAGTCGGACGGCGTTTTCCCCTTCGACGGCCTGCAAAGGAATGACACCCGCGGCCTCACGGAAGTATTCGAGGTATTTCATCAGTTCTTGCAATTCGGTGGTCCGGTTGACCTTCTTCTTCTCCCACTCCTGTACGAAGTACAGCACCGCCCGCAGAATGGGAGAGGAAAGATCGAGCGCGAACTCCTTTACGACAACCTGGGATGCGACAAGGGCCATGGCGTCGCGGCGACGGATTTCGTCGCGAGCACGCTGAATGGCGGAAAGAACGGCTGGTCCGCCTTTCACCCTGTCGATTGCGGACGAGAGCGGAACGACTTTGCTGTCGCGACTCTCGCGAGCAATGGCGCGCATCACCTGCCGCAGTTGTTCCGCCTCCACCTGGAAACAGGGCAAAGCCGCGACCCGAAACAAGCTGACGTCATCGCCTGAGGACACCACAGCACTAAGGCAGGCAAAAAAGTCACGGGCTTCGGGCGTGTCGGAGACGTCCATGCTCTCGATGACGAACGGAATGTCGGCCTCGGCGAGTTCCTGGACAACATCATCGCGCTGGTAATGAGAGCGATAGAGAATGCCGAAATCCGACCACTTGCATCTGGTTTTCTTTTGCAGGTCGCGAATCGTGCCAACGATGTTGGCCCCTTCGGCATCACGGCTGGTAAGAAGGATGGCCTGCACCGGCGTGCTCGCGAGGCTCAGGCCAGCCTTCAATGCCTCTTCCTCACGCGATGACTGGAGCGGCATGCGCTTGTATGCCACGGCCCCATTCGAATGCTTCGCCGCTACGGGAGGATTCTGGTCGATCACGGCGAACGCGGTGCGCAGGATTGGGGTGGTCGAGCGGCGATTCTTCTCTAGCAAGACCAGTTTGGTCAAGGGAAAGGTCTGCTGGAAAAGTTCGAAGGCGGCGCTCGAGGCTCCGCGGAAACGGTAGATTCCCTGGTCGGGATCGCCCACGGCAAAGATGTTGGCAGCAGGGCCGGTAAGCCGGGCAAGAATTCGGATCTGGGCGAAGTTGGCGTCCTGGAATTCGTCAGCCAGAATGAACCGGGCGCGGGCGCGACTTGCATTGAGCACACTCTCGTCGGTGTGCAGGATATCGTGCGCGCGGGTAATCATGTGGCTGAAGCTGCCCAGGTTCTCCTCGCGTAGCCAGCGCTCCATGGAGGAAAAGACGCGGGCGATCTCGCGGCATCGGCCCAGAATTTCATCGTCCTGAAGAACGTTTTTGGATTTGGCGACTCGCGGTAGTGACACCTCCCCGCGAGCGAGCCGTTCGACATACTCTTCGTACTTTTCCGGCGTAATGAGTTCGTCGTGGCAGCGTGTAACAAATTTCAGCAGATCGCTAAGGAACTGGCCAATGTTAGCCGCCCTGATGAAGTGCTCAAGGTGTAGGTCGCGAATACGCCGCCGAAGATAAATCCAGAGATCCTGCTCGTCGAGCACACCAAAGTCTTTCCCGCAGCGCTTCAGCAGGTCGAGGCAGTAATCATGGAAAGTGGTGGCGTAAACTGACCTGCCCCCGAGCAGGCCGCGCACGCGCTCGCGCATTTCATTTGCAGCATTGCGAGTATAAGTAAGGGCCAGGATTTCGTCAGGCTGCGCGTGACCCTCTCGAACCAGGCGTTCGATGCGATGCGTCAGAACGGAGGTTTTTCCAGTCCCCGCGCCTGCGACCACCAGCATAGGGCCTTGGACGTGTTCGATGGCTTCGCGCTGGCGCTCGTCCGGGACGAACGGAGCGGGACGGGTCGACTTCTGGGACGGCATTCCGCTCAGGATATCACCTGCGAAGATGAGGAACCCTGTGCGAAAAGAGTCCTTGTCGGGGCAAGCGTCCCCCTGCCGAAGCTTGAACGGGGCTCCCGGCTTGGATAAGTGGGCGCGCGTCGCTCGCTTGGACGGCTCTTTACGGGATGGCCTCTGCGTGGCTTGCCTTGCTATCCGGCGTTTGGATCTACCTGGAAAATTCCGAAGGTGTTGCCTTCGGGATCCACGAAATATCCTTGCCAGCAGGTTTTGGGTACTGCGAATTTCGGGAGAGCGACGATTCCACCCACGTCGCCAATTGTTTTCGCCGTCGCATCAAAATCCTCGACTTCCAGCGAGCAGACGAACGCGTTGGTACCTGTCTGCGGCGGGGGAGTCTTGGCAGGACGTTTCAGCAGACCTCCACGTGAACCGCCGGTCTCGATAGTCCAGTACGGAATAGGAAGGCTAGAAACCTCCGAGAACTTCCATCCAAAAACGCGAGAGTAAAAGATGATTGCCCGCTTGGGATCGTCTGCCTGGATTTCGAAGTAGATGTGACCTTTATTCATAATTCCTCTGTGCATTTCAAAGTTCCTCAGTAGAGACGTAGCTAGCTACGTCATGTACGAGCGGTACTCAAGCCGAAGCTTGAACCGGGCACCCATCGTTGAGTGCGACACCGCAGCATTATCCAGCGATTGTAATTGCAGTGGCGGCTATGGCGGCAGTTTCAGCGCGGAGAATTGTTGTCCCTAGAGAAGCTGAAATCCAACCCTGACCCTGGAACATTTGGAGTTCATCGTCCGCCCACCCGCCCTCGGGACCGATTGCAAGCAGAATATCAGCAGCACTCTTGTGTGCCGAAACAGTCTCGCGCAGCGTTTCCTGCTGTTCGGATTCGTTAAGCAGGATTCTCGGGGAACCGGGCATTTTGACAGCTTCCTGAACTTTGACCGGCACTGCAATCACTGGAGGGGCGGCCCGGCGCGACTGTTCTGCTGCCTGCAGCGCGATCTTGCGCCAGCGTTCGAGTCGCTTTGCCGCAGCGGAGGTCAGGTGAGCATCGGTTCGGCGGGCAAGCAGAGGAACGATTTTGACTACTCCCAGTTCGGTGCATTTCTCGATCGCCCATTCCATGCGGTCGAATTTGAAAACGGAGAGGAGGAGAGTGATCTTGAGCGCCAAGATTTGAGGGAGTTCTTCACCCAACTCTAACTCCACCCGGTGTTCGTGGATGCTGCAAATCCTGCCCCGGCGCACGGTGGAACCGGTCGCGACGTCGAATTCCTGGCCTACTTGGGCGCGCAGGACCCGGATCAGATGGTCGGCGTGTTCCCCAGTGAGAGCAGCGTGATTCGGATCGGGAAGTTCGTCGGCAATCCAGCGGCGGCGAGTCATCGTTCCAAGTTTGCGCCACGAGCCATGCCCGGAACAGTCCACCTCCCGCGTCATCGAATGCGGCGAAAAGTCGGGGCAACCTAATTCCGTTTAACAGCTTACTGGAACATGTCTTTCATCTTGCCTAACAACGACTGTAGAAGCGGCTGGTTATCTACCTTCGAGAGGACGTCGAGTTCCTGCAGCAATTCTTTCTGGCGCTTGTTCAACTTCGTGGGGACCTGTACTCGAATTTCGACATAGAGATCGCCCTTGCCGCGTCCGTTGACCACGGGGACACCCTTATTGCGAATCCGGAATGTACTGTTGGGCTGCGTGCCCTCAGGAATTTGCAGATTGTGCTCGCCTTCCATCGTGGGCACACGAATCTCTGCTCCCATCGCCGCCTGAGTGACTGAGATCGGAACTACACAATGCAGGTCAGTGCCTTCACGCGCAAAGAACGGGTGATCTTTGACGTGAAGGACGACATACAGATCGCCGGCAGGACCGCCAAACTGACCAACTTCTCCGGCACCGGAGAAGCGGATGCGGGTTCCATCTTCGACACCGGCGGGAATCTTGGCATCGACGGTTCGCTGGCGGAGAATGCGCCCTTCTCCCTTGCATTTGAGGCAGGGATCCGTGATGACGCTGCCGCTGCCTTGGCACGTGCCACAGGTGCGAGCGATGCTGAAGAATCCCTGCTGGTACCGGACTTGCCCTCTGCCGTTGCACGAGCGGCAAGTTGTCGGTCCTTTGCCGGGAGCGGAACCAGAACCGTGGCACTCCTCGCAAGCTTCATGACGGCGTACCGTGACTTTTTTTTCTACGCCGAAGAAAGCTTCCTCGAATTCGAGACTTAAATCTTCGCGCAGATCAGCGCCACGCTGCACTCGAGTGCGCCGGCGTCCGCTTCCGCCACCGAACATGTCGCCGAACCCGAAGAACTCGCCGAAGATATCACTGAAATCTTGGAAGACGCTGGGATCGAAACCAGCACCTTGCGCGGCAGCGCCGCCCAGTCCGGCGTGACCGTAGCGGTCGTAAACCGCGCGTTTTTCGGAATCAGCGAGGATTGCGTACGCCTCGCTGACTTCTTTGAACTTCTCCTCCGCATCCGGATTATTGGGATTCCGGTCGGGATGATATTGCAGCGCGAGCTTGCGATAGGCGCTCTTCAGTTCAGTTTCGGTCGCCGTCCGGGTGACGCCGAGAACTTCGTAGTAATCGCGTTTTGCGTTTGTGGTCAGAAGTGGCCCTTCCTCCGTTAACAACAAAGTGGTCCCTACCGGGCATGAATGTTGTGATTCAGGCGCGTCCCCACGGGACGCTCCAATCTACTGCCGTGCTCCCTGGCGCTGAAGCGCCGGGCTATATCCGCCCCTGCAAGCTTTTTACTTTCCTGGATTTTTTGCGACCCTCACCATCGCAGGACGCAGCAAGCGATCCTTGAACTTGTAGCCACGCTGCCATTCGTCGAGCACTTCGTGGTCGGCCGCATCCGGCGTCTCGACCATTTCGATCGCCTCGTGCACATGCGGGTCGAATTGCTCCCCTTTGGCTGCAATCGGGCGCACTCCCATCTTCGCCAGCACGTCCTGCAACTGCTTGTAGATCAGTTCTACTCCGGTGCGGAAGTCGCCCGCTTCAGATTTCGCCTGTAGAGCGCGTTCAAAGCTGTCAATGACCGGCAGCAACGATTTGATTGCATCCACCGTCGCAAAGTCGCGAAAATCCTGCTGTTCTTTCGCGGCGCGCCGCCGTGCATTTTCAAACTCAGCTTGCGCGCGAGCCAGCCGATCGAGCAACGTATCACGCTCAGCTTTCAGTTTCTGCACTTCCCCTTCTGCCGAGGGCGTCTCGGTGCTGGATGCAGATGCGTCCGGAGAATTCGAGGAGGCTGGATCGCCATCTCCGGCGGGTAGTTCGTGCTCCACATCCAGATCTCTGGTTTCAGTTTCAGTTTTTCCGTTCGATTTCCCCATGAGTGCTTCTTACTCCGATTCATTCAAAATTTTGTCGAAGAGGCGCGCGATATAAGACACCGCGGTAATCGTGTGCTGATAGTCCATCCGCGTGGGCCCAATGACGGCGAGCGAACCCATTACCTCGTTCCCGGCATGGGCGGGCGCGCCAATGAGCACAAAATTTTGCATCGAGGGCAGAGCCTGATCGAGTCCGATCACCACGCGTACGGCCTCCTGCTTGACGTCAAGATAGGCGCTCAACAGCTGCACTACCTTTTCCTTTTCCTCCAAGGTCTGCAGCATCTCCCGCAGCCGCTGGCGGTCTTGCTCAGCCGCGAGCAAGTTGGACGCGCCTTCTACGAACACTACCTGCGATGACTGCCCTCCCGCGAGCGCCCCTTGCTTATAGAGCTGCTCGATGGAGTTCATCAGTCCGTCGTACTCGCTGCGCTCTTGTTCGATGCGCCGGGAGAGTTCGGTGCGCAGGGACTCCATCGTCCAGCCACGGAAATTCTCGTTGAGGTAGCGGGCGGCGAGGTCGAGATCACCCTGCGGCAGATCCAGGCGCAACACGCGGTCGCGCACTAATCCAGAGCGCGTTACTACGACTGCGAGAATTTTCTGGTCGCCCAAGCGAGAGAAGTACACATGCTCCAGCGCGTTCTTCGGGCCGCTTGTGGCGACGGTCACACCCACATTTCGCGAAATGAGAGATAACACGTGCGAGGTGCGTTCCATAAACTCTTGCACGTCGGTGATTCCGGCGAGCGAGTCGGAAATCATCGCTTCTTCCTGCGGAGCGAGGCGCGCTTTGCCAGAAATCTGCTCGACATAATAGCGGTACGCCTCGGGAGTGGGAATCCGACCCGCCGAGGTGTGCGGCTGTTCCAGGTAACCGGCATCGGACAGATCCGCCATCACGTTGCGAATCGACGCCGGACTGAGGCCCTCCCGGTTCGAACGTGCGAGCGTTCGCGATCCCACCGGCTCACCGGTCGAGATGAACGTCTCCACGATGGCGGTCAGAATTTCGCGTTCGCGATTCCCGATATTGGGTTCAGCAGGCATTCGGCATTATGTCAGTAATCTCAATCCTAGCAGCGGACGGCTTGGGAGAAAGCTTCTGGTCCATTCTTAACTATTTTAGATGCAGAAGCTTAGGTTTTGGATCGAAGTTCTGATCCTGTTTGGATTCTAGGAACGGGGTGGGGGGCTGTCAAGGAGTGGTATGCGCGCTTAAGACATTGAACCACAAAGGAGATCAAGGTTCACGAAGGAAACTTCGACTGATATTCTCTGGGTTAAATGAAAACCACACCACACATTGCAGTTGTTGGCGCTGGAGCATTCGGAGGCTGGACCGCTTGGCATCTCCTCGAGGGCGGGGCTAGAGTCACGTTGCTCGATGCCTGGGGACCGGGCAATTCCCGCTCGTCTTCAGGCGGCGAGAGTCGCGTCATGCGGGGCTCTTACGGCCCCGATCAGCCTTATACCGAAATGGCAGCCCGGTCCTTAGCGCTTTGGGCGAGATACGAACGGCGATGGAAGCGGCAATTTCTGCATCGCAGCGGCGTTTTGTGGATGGCGGCTGGGCGGGACGACACATTCGAGCGGGGATCGGCGAAGATGCTGAGAGCCGCAAACATTCCATTTCGCGAGTTGTCCACGGCGCATATGAAGAGGCGCTGGCCACAGATCAACTTTGAAGGAATCGAATGGGGCATCTTTGAACCAGAGTGTGGATACCTGGAAGCGCGGGCGAGCTGCCAGGCCGTGATGCAGGCCTTTCTCTCGGCAGGTGGCAAGTACAAAGAAGTCGCGGTCGCAGGCAATGGACTGGAAGACACACCCTTACGGAGCCTGCACTTATCGGATACGTCGCAGCTCAAAGCCGACACCTACGTGTTCGCCTGCGGACCATGGATGGGAAAGTTATTCCCGCAAACGGTGGGCAAACTGGTAAAGGCCACAAAGCAGGATGTGTTCTTCTTCGGTCCTCCGGCGGGCGATAACCGTTTCGGTGATCGGCAACTGCCTGTCTGGGCGGATCACCGCGGACACTTCCGGTATGGGATTCCGGGCAGTGATCGGCGAGGCTTCAAAATCGCAGACGACACTCGCGGGCCGGAGTTCGATCCGGATTGCGGTGAGCGGCTCGTCAGTACCCAGAATCTAAAAGAGGTTCGCGAATACGTGGCCTTCCGATTCCCTGCCCTGAAAGGCGCACCCCTGATCGAGACTCGCGTCTGCCAGTATGAGCAGACACCCGACAGTGGCTTTATCGTGGATCGTCATCCGAAGAACGAAAATGTATGGCTCGTCGGGGGGGGATCAGGCCATGGATTCAAACACGGACCTGCAATCGGCGAGATGATTTCGCGGTTGATTCTGCGCGAGCGAACGCCCGATGCCGTTTGGCGGCTGGATCGGTTCCGAGGGAATTCACAACAGGGATTTAAACGCTGGGGAAAATCTATGTGAGGCCCCGTGTTGTCTGCTTCATGGTTTATTGAATCTGAATTACGTTTCCGGGAGCGTTTGCTTTGATCTCGCGGATGCGGTCAACTACTCTGCGCGCGAATTCATAAATGGACTTCGCGTGGGGAGAGTTTTCACCCTCCAGCACCACCGGCTTGCCGCTGTCTCCTGATTTGCGAACTTCCGGATCGAGGCTGATGTTGCCCAGAAACGAGACTCCGAACTGCTTCGCCATATTCTCGGCGCCGCCTCGCGAGAAGATGTCGATTTCGTGATTGCAATGCGGGCAGACGAAGTAGCTCATGTTTTCCACCACGCCTGCGATATCCACCTTCATCTGCCGGAACATTTCAATCGCTTTGCGCGCATCCTGCAACGAGACGTCCGAAGGAGTTGAAACGACCACCGCGCCGGTCAGCGGCACAGTCTGGACCAGCGATAACGCTACGTCACCAGTGCCCGGCGGCAGGTCCACGACCATGTGGTCGAGGTTTCCCCATTCGACCAGGCCCAGAAACTGCCGGATGATTTGATGCAGCATCGGGCCGCGCCAAATAACGGGCTTGTCACCTGGATTGAGGAACCCAACGGAGATAACTTTCAAGCCAAAAGCTTCAATGGGCTCAATACGGTTCTCGCCTACCATGCGCGGCTGCGAGTTCACACCCAGCATCAGGGGAACGTTAGGTCCGTAAACGTCGGCATCAAGAAGTCCGACTTTGTGGCCCATCTTGGCGAGCGCTACTGCCAAATTCACCGACAAAGTGGTTTTGCCCACACCTCCTTTGCCCGAACCGACCGCAATGATGGAATCGACCCCAGGAAGGGGCTGCGGACCTTGTTGCGCGGGACCTTGCCCGTGCTGATGCGGCATATGTGCGTTCAAAGGATTACGCTCCTGTTTCTTGGCGAAGAAAAAATGCGGAGATGATGCAGAACCCCGAGATTTGATTATACAGCCGCAATGTGGGAGCAACCGCTGGGAGGTGAGCGCAACACCTGAGGAGAGTACAGTTCCGTGCCGCATCTCCTCTTGGGAATCAGCGCTTCTTACGACGCCTTTCCAGTTCCGATCGCCGGATCTCGCGGCGTCTGCCTGCGTCATCGTACCGCTGCCGTTGTTCATCAGTCTCGGGAATGACTGCGGGGACTTTGAGGCGCTGGCCCGCGGCATCAATTGCGACAAAGGTTAGATGAGCCGAGGCGACATGCTGCGCGGTGTCTTTGATGTAGTTCTCCACGTAAACCTTGACACCAACCTCCATCGAGGTGTGGAAGACACGGTTGACGGACGAGCGCAGGATGACGAGGTCTCCCACGCGCACTGGGACGAGGAAGTCGATGTGATCTACCGAGGCGGTCACAACATGGTTGCGCGAGTGGCGGTGGGCGGCCATTGCTCCCGCGAGATCGATCCAGTGCATCAAGCGTCCCCCAAGAAGCGCACCCAGAGGATTGGCATCATTGGGCAGAACGATTTCGGCCATTTCAGACTGCGAATCTCGCACGGGGCGCGGGTTCAAATCTTCGTCAGACATCGTCTTTCCTGCTTGAAATCGGCCTCAAGCCTTCTTCTTCAAATATGAATCCAGGAAGCACTCAGCCATTTTCTGGACGCGCGCGTCCTCATGCCGCTGAAGCCACGTAGCCGATATGAGATCGATCACTAGATGGCCATGCGCAACGGGACGGTGGTCGCGCTCACATTCGTAGAACAACCGCAGAACGCGCGCGGCGCCACTGTCGCCTTCACTGCAGCCCTCTTCGGGCGTCACCACTGAGAATCGGACCGCATCCCAGGGGCGCTGCAGCGGCGCCCACGTGCAACCGCTGGCGTAGCCCAAATTGCAGAATGCCTGGACGATATCCTGGGAAGGAGTATGGCCTTCGTGTCCCGGGGCGGTGCAGTGCCCGGTCCAACCGCAACCCAGCGGCAGTCGCGCCGGGTGAGGCCATTGCCCGTTATCCAACTTCGCCACCGGCATGAAATAAGGACACGCCAAGCACTTCCTCCAGATTCGCAATCGCGGGGAAGGGCTATTGTATTCAGGAATGGAAGCTCTGGCCAGTTCCATCGCGGGCGAAATTTTGTAGTAACCTCAGCTTGAGGGCGTCTCCCGTTATGGATCGCATTGCCGCGCTGAACGAAGTGCTGACAGAGAATCCCAAAGACGCGTTTGCGCGTTATGGGCTTGCCATGGAGTATTCCAACCAGGGAGACTTCGACCGCGCCTTGGCCGAGTTCTCCATTCTGCTGGAGAATCATCCCGACTACACCGCCGGATACTTTATGGCTGCCCAGACCCTGGTTCGGGCGGGACGGCACGAAGAAGCGAAAAGGAAGCTAGGCGATGGCATTGCCTCGGCGAGGCGTACCGGCAACCTTCACGCGCAGTCCGAGATGGAGGCTATGCTGGCAGAATTAACCACCGACTAGGGCGGGATGTTCATTTTGACTGCTAGCCTGCCATCCGCCCCATTGCCCACTCCACCAGCGCTGGAAACAACTGATAGAGCTTGATAGGTATGTGCATCGTCCAGGGAACGATGACTTCCCTCTTGCGTTTTCGATAACCTTCGAATGTGGCATTGGCCACCCGTTCGGGTGAAATTCCGCGCACCGAACTCGGTCGTACTCTTTTCACTTCACTGCCGCGTACCGAATTGTCGCTGAATGCGGTACGCACGTATCCCGGGCAGACTGTGAGCACATGAATCCCGAGTCTTTTCAGTTCTACTCCAGCGGCCTTGCCGATCGCGTTCAGAGCGAACTTGCTTGCGCTATAGGCTGCATGAAATGGGAGAGGGATGTGTCCAGCCACGCTGGAGACGTTAATAATGGCGCCGTCGCCCTGCTCGCGCATGACCGGAATCACGCCCTGCATGGCCGAAAGTGCCCCAAAAAAATTTGTCTCGAACAATTCCTGGCATGCTGGCATGTCAACCTCGGCTACCGAATCCATCAAACCATGTCCGGCATTGTTTACCCAAACGTCTACGCGCTTGAAGTGATGCAGTGTGAGGCCGAGAACACGATCGATCTCTTCCGCATGGCGTATATCGCAGGAGAGGGCAATCGTGCGCTCCGGATGCCCAATCCTTGCACGCGCTGCCTCCGCCCGTGCGGTATCGCGCGACAGCAGGACCACGCTCGCTCCCTCGGCGGCAAATCGCTTCGCGATTGCCTCGCCAATCCCCATCGAAGCGCCTGTGACTACGACCACTTTCCCGTCGAGTTCCATCTTCGCGTTGTATTCTCCACCGCCCGCCAAGTCAAGGTAACGTGCGTCGCTGTCGTACAATCAGATAACAGTTGCTCACCGGCACGGAGAAACCTTGGCCCTCCTTCCGTTGTTTACGCTCGACGTTGTTCTACTCCCGGGGACTCCGCTTCCCTTACATATCTTCGAACCTCGCTACAAGGAAATGATCCGCGAGTGTCTGGCCGAGGAAGCTCCTTTCGGCGTGGTGCGCGCATTAGAGGAGGGAATCGCCGACATGGGATGTACAGCGGAGATCGTCACCGTTACGAAGGAGTATCCGGATGGCCGCATGGATCTGATTGCAGAAGGGCGCAAGCGGTTCGAAGTTCTCGAGTTAAATGAAGAACGAGCTTTCTTGCGCGCTGAAATCCTCCTCGTACCTGACGAGGCAGGAAGCGCCGCAGACGAGGAGCGCACGCGCGCCACTCGCCTTCATTTGGAAGTCTTGTCCCTGGCGGGAGCGGTGCAGGACTTGTCGGCAGCAGATCAGAATCAACTCTCATTTCACCTGGCGGGATCCCTGCCCCTAGATCTCGATTTCAAGCAGAAGCTACTCACGCTGCGTTCCGAAAGCGAACGCCTTCAGGCACTCGCGGCATACCTGGAACGAATTCTCCCGAAACTGCGCCGAGTCGCAACCACGCGGCAAAAAGCAGGGGGAAATGGGCATGTGCACTAATCCATGCCCCAGCTAGGGCCTGTTCAGTTCCGCAAGTATTTTCTGGAAATCTGCATCCGAACGCAGCACCGAGAGCCGCGAATCGGATTCCAATGCCTCCCGATCTTTCCAACCTCTCCGTACCGCCTGTTGGAGATCGCGAATTGCCTGTTTGCACTTACCGGACGAGGCGTGGGTTTGTGCCAGCAGCACATGAGGCCACGCGTTGTCCGAAACTTGTGCCATCAACTCGAAACTGGATTCCGCCGCCTCCCAGTGTCGCGCTTCAAGTGCCTGCTGCCCGTTCTCGATACCCTCGACCCAAATGTCGTCGAACGCTCGACCGTAGATTAGGCGTTTGCGCTCAGTCTTGGCGTGCGCTGCCTGATCCCTTAAGCCACCCAATGCTCGCACGATTTCCAGACGCAACGCATTTGGATCGTCGGTCTTCCCGTCCGTATAGCTATGCAATTTCGGCGAGATCTCGCGCTCCAGTGCAAATTGCTCGTCGATCTGCTCTTGCTCACTTTTAAGCGCCCTCTTGAGAGCATCTGAGTGCTTCAACTCCGCCAGATTTTTTGCCAGCTCCCCCACGGATTTTAGGCCGCTAAAGTCCGAAACCAGGGAATGGTACGCATTCACCTGAGCGATGGCGTCGCCTCTCTTCTTGGCTTCTTCCATCTCCGATTGGTCTTGCTGAAATTGTCGATCAATGAAAGCCGGATCGGGAGACATCGCCGCCTGCTGCATCGCCTTCAAGATCAACCACTGAATGGCATCTTCCATCACCTCGACCGGAGCCCATTGATGGGAACCGTCGAAGATCCTAACCCGGTAAGGCTGCCCGTGAGCCTCTCGTTGGCGGCGTATCATCGCCACCTCCGGCCAGTTAAAATCCCGATTTCCCACAGCGAAGAAATACAGCAATTTGTCATTCGAGTCAGCGCGGCTGCTGGGATATCCGGCCCCGTGCGCGATGATCCCAGCCATCTGACACTGCGGACAACTCAGTGCCATCGCCGCAGCCACCCGGGCACCGCCTGAGAACCCGCTTGCATATACCCGGCGCTCATCGAGCGACAGACGATCGTGCGTATCGCTCCAAATCGAATTCACGGTTGCCGATTGATCACTCGAGAAGTTGCGCGAGTTGTTCGATCCGGCGAAGATGAATCCATAGGTCTCCGCGATGTTCTTATAAAGGTCAACCGGACGCCTGCCACGGCCCGCCGGATCGAAGAAATAGACGATCGGCCAACGCTTCGCTGCCGTGTAACCAGAGGGCACGTAAAGCGCATAACTCTGGCCGTGATCGGAGCCGCAGACTACTTCCCCAGTCTGGCCTGGCCGAGGCAAATCGGCGCCCTGGCTTTGGTCTGACGGCCTGGCCGGCAAGCGCGCGCCGCCGATCACCAGCAATGTTGCAAGAGCCAGAACTTGCCGCGCGAGAAACAGTCTGATGCTTCCGCGCATCGAATCTTCAGAAGGGCCGCTCAAAGCTGGGTCCGTGACAGCGGGGGTATAATCTCAGTCATTGTGGTTCTGTGGGGGTTCCTTTCATGAGTGTTCCGCGCACGCTGGGTGATCTGCGCCGCAGTAATTTTTCCGAAGAGCGTTTGCGTACTCGCAGGGTCAAAGATGAATTAAGAGACAATCTGATCTCCCGGTTGGAGGAAAAAGGCGACGCGTCCGTCTTTCCCGGTATTGTGGGCTATGACGACACGGTTGTTCCGCAGATCATCAATGCCATTCTTTCGCGACACAATTTTATCCTGCTCGGGTTGCGCGGACAGGCGAAAAGCCGGATCCTGCGCGCTTTAACAACACTGCTCGATCCGCAGGTGCCCTATCTAGCTGGATGCGAGATTCACGACAGTCCCTATGCCCCCATTTGCAAGCGCTGCCGCGACCTCGTTGCGCAAATGGGAGATGCTGCGCCGATTGCTTATTTGTCTCCAGATGATCGATATGTTGAGAAATTGGCGACGCCTGATGTCACCATCGCCGACCTCATCGGAGATATCGATCCCATCAAAGCAGCTCGCGGCGGCCACGAACTGTCGAGCGAATTGACGGTTCACTATGGCTTGTTGCCGCGGGCAAATCGCGGCATTTTCGCCATCAATGAATTGCCCGACCTTGCCGGCAAAATTCAGGTTGGGCTCTTCAACATCATGCAGGAAGGCGATGTGCAGATTAAGGGCTACCCCATTCGCCTGCCCCTCGATGTTGCTTTGGTGTTCAGTGCCAATCCGGAAGACTATACGGCGCGCGGCAAAATTATCACTCCGTTGAAGGACCGCATTGGGTCAGAAATTCGCACGCACTATCCATCCACCATTGAAGAAGGAATCGCTATCACGGCCCAAGAGGCGTGGACGCGGCGCAATGGCGACAAGATGCACCTGCCGCAGTACGTGCAGCAAGTCATCGAACGGATAGCCTTCGCTGCCCGCGACGACAAGAAGATCGATAAGCGCTCCGGAGTGAGCCAGAGATTGCCCATCTCCGCCATGGAGAATGTCATTTCCAACGCCGAACGGCGAGCCATTCGCAACCGGGAGAAGCTTGTGGTTCCCCGTATTAGCGACATCTACGCTGCTCTACCGGCTATTACCGGCAAGTTGGAACTCGAATATGAAGGCGAGATGAAGGGTGCAGACCTCGTTGGCCGTGAGCTGATTCGTGCGGCCATCGCCAAGACCTACGACGAATACTTCACGGGCGCTAACGTGCAGCAGATCGTGCAATGGTTCGACCTGGGTGGCGAGATTCAACTTTCTGATTCGCTCGCGGCCGCGGATGCGCTTGAGAATCTAAGAGGCATTCAGGGCCTCATCGACAAGTTGGGCCCGCTCGGGATTTCCCAGAAGGAAGGTCCTGAACAGCAGGTATCGGGCGCAGAGTTCATCCTGGAAGGTCTACACGCGCACAAGCGCATCGGACGCAACGAGGAGCGCGTGTTTAAAGCAGGAGAGAAGAAACCCGAACCGGTGCGAGAGAAAACGTTCGACGCCGACGAGAAACCATACCGGCAGCGAAGACAATTTAACTAACGTTGAGACGCTGCTTGCAACGTCTCTTTCGCAGAAGTTCGAAATGTGTTTGCACGGCAACGCAGTCTCTACCACATGAAGCGCATTCGCTACTCCAAATACGTTCCCGATCCGGCCGGCGAAATGAGCATGGAAGACCTGCTCAGCGCGCTCTCGGATTATCTGCTGCAAAGCGGATTCCAGGATTCGATGTGGTACGAGATGCCCGAGGGCGAGCATACGCTCGATGCCCTGAAACGCGCCCTGGAAGAAGCGCTCATGAACGGCGAGATGTTGGATGAGGAATTGCGCGAACAGATTGAGCAAATGATGGCCGAAGGACAGCTCGATGAACTGATACAGAAGCTCATCGAGCGAATGCAGCAGGAAGATTACATCTCCATCGATGAACCGCATGATCCGGCTCGGCGGTCGAGCGTTGGCGGTCAGACTGGCGAGGCGCAGCAGGCTAAGTTCGAAATTACCGACAAGAGCCTGGACTTTCTTGGGTTCAAAGCGTTGCGAAATCTGCTGGGTTCTTTGGGCAAGTCCAGCTTCGGACGGCACGATACGCGCGATCTGGCCACTGGTATTGAGGCCAGCGGGTCATCCAAGACTTACGAGTTCGGCGACACACTGAATCTTGATATTACGGCCACGCTGTCAAACGCGATCCAACGCGAGGGCCTGAGCCTGCCGTTGAACATTGAGTACTCCGACCTGCAAGTGCACCAGTGCGAATACCAGTCATCCTGCGCCACTGTGCTGATGCTGGACTGCTCGCACTCAATGATCCTGTACGGCGAAGATCGTTTTACCCCGGCGAAGAAAGTGGCGATGGCGCTGTCCCATTTGATTCGTACCCAATATCCCGGAGACTCATTGTCGCTTGTTCTGTTCCACGATTCGGCCGAGGAAGTTCCCCTGTCGCAGCTGGCACGCGTCAAGGTTGGCCCCTATTACACCAACACGCGAGAGGGGCTGCGCATGGCGCAGAGAATCCTGCAGCGGCAGCGCAAGGATATGAAGCAGATTGTCATGATCACCGACGGCAAGCCCTCGGCGCTTACGCTTGAGGACGGCCGCATCTACAAGAATGCCTTCGGGCTCGACCCGCTGGTCGTGAGCCAGACGCTGGAAGAAGTTTCCAAGTGCAAACGGGCGGGCGTATTGATCAATACGTTCATGTTGGCCTCGGATTACGGCCTGGTACAGTTCGTGCAGAAAGTCACCGAGATGTGCCGCGGCAAGGCCTACTTCACTACTCCCTATACGCTCGGACAATATCTGCTGATGGATTACATGTCGCGCAAGACCAAGACCATTCACTAATCATCTTCACGAAAACCTAACGCAAGCTCGGATGCAGTCCTCCGGGCCGCCAATCGCAGCGAGCATCTCGCACGAATGCGTCCGAGCAAACTGCTTCGGGACGCTCCCCACATCTTCTCTGAGTGCTGGTACTCTTCTACATAGACATGGCGAAATGCATCCGATGCGGAAGGCAACTTCAGGGCTTCACGTTCAAGAAAATCTGCCCCTGGTGTAAGCAGCATGAAGCTGCGCAGCGGGGCGAGATTGTCGACGACGTCCCGCAACCCGTCATCCGCGCCCCTTGGGCCCGGAGTCAATCCACTATCAGCCTGACACAGATTCTCCTTGGGGCTAATATGGCCGTCTTCTTGGCTATGGCCATTGGCAGCGGCTCGGTGATGGATTTTCCCGGGCACGCGCTGCTGTTTGGCGCGAATTATGGTCCAAAAACCTTAACTGGGCAATGGTGGCGCCTGATTACCTACATGTTCATGCACGGCGGCATACTGCATATCGCCTTCAACATGTGGTGTCTCTGGGATTTGGGAGCGTTGTGCGAATCGTTATACGGTCCGGTCACCTACGGTGCCATCTATCTGATCACTGGCGTTTCCGGGGGCCTGGCGAGCGTGGGCTGGAATCCGGGAGTGCTGAGCGTTGGAGCGTCCGGAGCAATCTTCGGCCTGGCCGGCGCCCTGGTCGCATCATTCGCTCTGGGCGAATTTCCATTGCCCAGTATTGCCATTCGCGGCACGTTGCGGAGCCTGCTCGTGTTCGTAGTGTTCAATCTCTTCTTTGGCAGCATGTTTGGCGGGGTCGATAATGCCGCACACATCGGCGGACTTATATCCGGGCTCATCTTTGGGGCGCTGATCGCAAAACTGGCGCCCGGCGAAGGTACAGGCCGCATGGCGATAATCAGCTTGGTCGCTCTAACTGTTGTGGCTGCCGGATTCGGCGTCCGGCAGTGGCGCGGCGGTCCCATGCGTACCGCATTGGCGTTCCAGGCCTTGGGTGGAGCCCAAGGCGACCCCGTCGCGCGATTAAAGATGATTCTCGCGCAGAATCCGAATCTCGCGCCGGCCCATTTCGCGCTGGCGCAGGCGTATTTTGAGCAACAGAAATTTTCCGACGCTGAAGCTGAATTCAAGAAGGTCATCGAATTGCAGCCTAAGAATGCGCGTGCCCGGTTTTATCTCGGGATGACTTATCTAAGCCTCAAGCGCACCGAAGACGCGAAGCAGGCATTCAACGCAATCCTTCAGCAAGGCGCAAATCCCGGTGAAGCACACTATGGAATCGGCATGGCCTTAGCTCTCGAAGACAAGCACCAAGAGGCCATCAAAGAGTTCCAACTCGCAGTCAAGGATGAATCGGATGCATCCGGGATCTACTCCGAGATGGGTAATTCCTACGCCAAACTGAAGATGTACGACGATGCGATCTCGGCCTATCTGAAAGAAAAGGAAAAGAGCGGGGACAACCCTGAGGTAGAAAATGCATTGGCGGAGGCGTATCAGGCAAAAGGGATGACAAAAGAAGCGCAAGACGCCCGCAACAAAGCCGTGCAGTTAAGGAACCAGGAACCCGCCCAATGAAGCTAAAGGGGAAAACCCGTTCGGCAAATCATACGACCGTAAACGCCTGGCCTTACTCTAGCTCATAGTGATCTCGCCGACCGCGCGGTACGCCTGATTGATGGCTTCGTCAGTGTAGGCATAAGCGCCCGCGTCAGAATTAGCGATCGCGATCCGGCCATGGCGCTGGCGCGCTACTTCGCATGGAGTCTCGCCCCCTTCCAACCAAAAGGAATCAAACAGTGAGTTGTATTCGTACGCATAGCCATGAGGCCAGCGGTTCACCGTGATTGCAGCAATATCGCGCGCCGGATCGAAACCGCCTGGGCCCAGTGTGCGGGCAAGTTGATCCCGAATACTGCGCTCCATGGTTTCGAATGTGGTGGTGTAGAGTTCCATGCGGCCGAAGGTGTGCTGCTGCCGTGCTGGAAGCCCGGGATGGCACGCTGCTTTCATCATGTGAACGACAATGGGCTCTTCCGGCTTCTGAGCGCATTCGTACCCACCAATGCTGACCGGCAGATCGAGATTCAATCCTGAGTGGTACATGGACGGGGCATAGACCGAATTCGTTCCGAGCTTCTGAAAAGATGTCCAGTTCTTCAGCAGCACGTTCGTGTAAAGCAGCGGAACCTTCTGCGCGGAAGCCAGTGCTTCCTTCTGTTTCTCGGGAAGTTCATCGCAGATATACGGGATAACCACGTGCCAGCAGGCCAGGATCGCGTTCTTTGCCCGTGTACTGTAGACCTTGCCATGACGAGCATAGGTCACTTCCACTTCATTGGCGCTCGCAGAATCACCGATATGCTTCACGCGCACTGCCGTGCTGTTCAGGCGAATGCGTACGGACGAGTTTGAATCATCGAACTTCGCGTAATTCGCCTTCGCCAGCACAACGTCGGAACTGCTATGTCCCGGCATTGCTTGTGGGATCAACTGCCGCACCAGCAACCGCGCGATGCTGGCGTTGCCGTCAGGAAAATGGAAGAAATACTTCTCCGCCTGCTGGTTGGGAATCGCGTCGCGATTCATTCCCTTCCCCGGGGCTGGATCCAGCTTCAATCCGCGGAAACCGGGAAAATCGAATCCCCATGCGTCCTGTGCGGGTACGGCGTCGATTCCGAGTCCGAACAAGCCATGCGGAAGGGATTGGTAAACCTTCACGATGTCTTCATGAACCCCGGCGACCTCGGTCAGGTACGTGGCATAGCTGATCCGTGCCAGCTTGGCCTTCTTTTCATCCGAACTCAGCCCGGGATAATAATCCTTCGGATCCTCGTAAAGGCTCTGCAGATCCCGTTTCGCCCGCTCCGCAATAGGAGCGTCCGCTAAAAACTGCTTGAGGAGTTTTGGTGTCTCCGGGTTGGAGTCTTCGCTCTCCCCTCCATTTCTCGGGCTGAAATTGACCACTAGCCGGTCAGTGCCAAAGGTTTGCTTGTCGAAAAAAATTCTGGGACGAAGATTCAGTGAGGAGTAGAGGTCGCGCTTGAAGTACTTCGGGTACGACGGCACATCGATGCCCAACTCCTCGATCACGTTTTTGGCGACCGCACTGTAGGGCGCGGGGCTCTCGATCGAAAACGTGCCGCCAAAACCGAGGCGGAATGCATTATTTGCGCGGAATTCGTTGCGCTTGGCATGTCCGCCAAAGTCGTCATGGTTGTCGAGAATTAAAATTCGCGCCTTATTCCCGTTTGCCTTACGGTAAAAATGTGCTGCCGCCAGGCCGCTGATACCTCCTCCAACAACGATCAAATCGTATTTTTCGCCAGTCTCCTCGGGTTTTCCTGCCGAATCCCAAAAAGTACCATCTCGCAGGCTATGTGCGGCTTCGAATGATCCGGGATGGCTGCCGCGCATCCCGGTCCGTTCCGGAGGATAGTATGCGGACGATTTTTCTTGGTCATTCGCAGTAAGAACATGCGGCGCTATTATGGCCGCGGCCGAGGTTACTGCTACGCCGTTGATGAAATCACGGCGCGTGATCTTGCGATGCATCCCCAGTTCTCGGTCCCGTGAATCGTGCACAATGATCTCCCAGACCTTCGGTCAGTCCAGTCGGCAACTCATTACCGACGCTTACGATTCACCCTCGGCTTTCTTGACTGCCAGTTCAGCGCCCTGAAAGCCGATCTTGCTGTGAGTTCCATCGCAGAAAGGTTTGTTGACCGAACCGCCGCAGCGGCATAGGGAGAATGCGGGCTTGCCGGCAACGTCGAATTTATTGCCATTAACATCAACCAACTCGACAGTGCCTTCCGGAGCTTCGACCCGATACGGACCGTTGGGTCTGACAGTAATTTTGATCTGGGCCATGAATTCCTCCAACCTTACGGGTTTCTAGTAAGCATAGAGAAGATATCATTAAGGCCAGTTGGATGTCTCGTGTGCAGCAGAAGGGACCTCTGAGTGAAGCTTGTGCGGAAAGCTATCACAGAATTCGTGGGATGTAGCGGATCCTCCCGCCCATGAAGCGGCTATTCAGTCCGGAGTGCATTCATGGAATCAATGGAAGCCGCTCTCCGCGCCGGCAGCAAACTGGCGCTCAGCGAGACAAGTATTACCACGCCAGATGCAGTCGCGAACGTGCCTGGATCACGGGGCTGCACGCCAAACAGCAGCGACTTCATTAGTCCTGCGGACATGAGTGCAATTAGAAGTCCGAGCGCCATTCCAGCAACCGTGACTTGCAAGCTTTCGCGCAACAACATCAGGAGCACCTGCCCGCGCTGCGCACCTACCGCCATCCTTACCCCGATTTCAGCGGTGCGGCGGCCAACGCGGAAGGCGAGCGTGCTGTATAAACCGATCGCTACAAGGAACGTGGCAAGCAAGGCAAAGAATAGAGAAAGCCTCGAGAACATCCGCTGCTGCGAATAGGACTGCTCAAAGACAGCTTGCTGCATCATCGGATTCTCCAGGGGCAGGTTCGGATCCATATCATGGATGGCTCGCTCGATGGACGGCAAAACTCCAGCCGCACTTCCTGCCATACGGACTTCAACCTCAAGATGGTTCAGCCCTTCAACTTGCATGCATGGGTAATAAGCCATGGGGATCGGGTTTTCATTTACCCGGGTATACTTGCTGTCTTTGACTACTCCCACAATCGTGCGGCGCGGCTTTCCCCCCAACTGATGTCCGAGGGGGGTTTGTTTCCGGCATGAGTCTTTTCACGAAGGTCTCGTTGACCACCACGACTGGTTGTGATGTTTCCGTGTCTCCGTTGGAGACATCCCTCCCGTCCAGTACGGGTATGCCCATTACATGAAAGAACTCCGGGCCAACCTTGTTCGAGCGCAATGGAGACTCTGAGTAACTGTGTTCGACGCCGTCGATCGTTGCAGAATTGTTGTCACTCCATCCGGAACCCGGGCAGTTCTCTGCAAAACTGACCGACTCAATTCCGGGAAGGCTACGCAGGCGATCCAACAATGAGCGGAAGAACTGGACATTCTGGCGTTTGCTGGAGGTCTGCTGAGGTGTAATTCCAAAAACCAGAAGACCCTGCGAGCGTATGCCTAGATTGGTGGACTGATAATTCTCCAGCGTGCGCAGAAGCAGTCCCGCTGCGACCAGCAACACGAAGCAGAATGTCAACTGGGTGGCCATGACGAAATAGCCGCCCCACTTGCTTGCGCGACTGCGGTATGACGTGGACGCTGAAGTCTTCAGGGATGACGCAACGGATACATTCAATGCGGAAAACAAGGGCGCGAGACCGAAGACAACGCAAGCCAGTGCACACACTACGAACGTGAAAAGCAGCACCGTGCCATCCGGAGATAATCCGGCTTCAATCTGGGACCAGGCGGCAAGCGCCCGTGTAGCCGATAATGCAAAGATCCAACCTAGAGTCCCGCCCAGCGACACCAGTAACGCGCTTTCCAGTAATAGCTGCCGGAAAATTTTTCGCCTGGTCGCGCCCAGGGCGAGCCTGAGGCTGAACTCCCGTTCGCGTGCACTCTTCTTCGCTACCAGCAGCATCGCCACGTTGTTGCAAGCAATGACGAGTACGAGCGCGACGAGCGCCATTAACATGGTCACGCCATTCCTGTATGTGCCCTCCGTATCCAGCCCCTGGATTCCTCTCGCTGCTTGGAAGGCCAGACTGACCTTTGCAGCCTTCAACTCCGGCACGCTCAGTCCCGTGTAGGCCACGCGCTGATAACGTGGAGTCACTTCAGCAAGCGCTTGCGAAGCCGACACTCCCGGCGCAAGGCGCGCTATCAATTGCAGACACCACCATGTAGGCGTGCCGTAGAGTGTGCCGTACTCCGCAGGTTCCCCCCAGGCGTTCAGGTTCGTCTGATTCTGCAACGGAATCCAGAAATCGGTCGAGTAGCCTGGTTCAACACCCAGGAAGCCCTCGGGACCGACTCCGATGATCGTGAAGGGATTTCCCTTGATCAACAGTCTTTGGCCGATAACGGAAGGATCTTTTCCAAAACGCCGCGCCCAATACGCGTAGCTGAGCACAACCACATGGGAATGAACGCGCTCGTCTTGTAGAGTGAAGCCATGCCCGCGGGCTAAGGCCAGCTGCAACCCAGAAAAGAAATTGCCGCTGACCATCTCGCCTTCGGCTTCTTCGGGCATCTCACCGTAGCGGATTGCCGCTTTGCCGATCGCCAGCGGAACAAAAGCGATCACGTCGGCGAATGCACGCTGATCCTGGCGAAGATCTTCGAAGACCGGTTCGGAAAACGAAGTAGTTGAGTCGCCGGTGTTACTGGCCCCTGTGGGTTGCCCGGTCGGCACGTGCAGATACACCAACTCCTCAGGGTCGGGGACTGGAAGACCCTTCAAGAGCACAGCGTTCATCACGCTAAAAACGGCAGTATTGGCGCCAATTCCCAACCCAAGCGTGCAAACCACCGTCAGGGAGAACCAGGGTGAGTTGAGCAACTGTCGAAGAGCGTAGCGGAACTCCTGCATCAGGATGGGCATAAAAACCCCTATAAAGGGACGCGATGGCATATCAAATGTGAGCCGGTTGTCAGGCAGCTACGGAACTGGCAGAAGTCAGACTCCGGTAAAGCTCCAGCCACTCGTCGATCATGCGCTTGGTGGTGAAACGTTCACGCGCGCGGGTGTAAGCGAGTTCGGCATAGGCGCGGCGCATCGGACGATCCTCGTTGAGCATGCGGATGCTTTCTGCCAGGCTGGCGGCGTCATTGGTGCGGAAATACAGCGCGGCATCACCCCAGATCTCTCGATAGCTTGGAATGTCATTAGCCACGATGGCGCAACGCGAGAACGCCGCTTCGAGCGCAGCCATGCCGAAGGGTTCGTAACGGGAAGTCGCCGCGTAAATCGCGGCGCGGCTATATAACGCCCTCAACTGCGCGTCTGTTTGAGGACCTCGAATTGCGACGGTAGTCTTCTCTGTGGCAACTTTCACGTCTGCCCGGATTGGGATCCGCGGCATCGGGACAGTCTGCTCTGCGCCCACAATGCAGACTGGGAGCGGATGCTGGTGTTGCGTAAGCAGGAAAACCTGCTTGCCCGCATCCACGAGCCGGCCCACCGACAACACGCAATCGTCTTTGCTGACGTACGGGTTGAAGAAGATCGGATTACGTCCGGGATAGATCACCTCTGCGCGTGCCGGATGCCCATAACAATCCGCAATTTGATCGAGCATCCAGGCTGACGGAGCAACTACTACATCAGCACCCTTCAGACCCTTCAGTACCGTTCTGCGATACCAGGCCAGCGATTCGGCGGAACGCGGAGGATGCACGTGCACGGCTTGGTTCCACGTGATCAGATCGCCATGCGCCATTACCACACGCGGCACGTCCCCAGGCAAATTGCCATAGCAAAAGTGATTTAAGTGCAGCAGATCGGGGCGAAGTTCGCGGACCAGGGAGACCAGGAACTCACAGGATTCCGGCAGGTCTTCTTCGGCTTCCTGCATCCATTCCAGCCGGAATGCCGTAGGTCGATAATCAAGACCATGAAGGTGATCCATCCACGCGGTCTGGTTGGGTAGAGGGATCTCTCCGAAGCTGACCAGCGTGACGTGTATGCCCCGTGTAACCAGACCCGTGACCAATTCGCGAGCATAACTCCACGAACCAGAGAGTGAGTCGGCGGTAACGAGGACGTGCACAGAACCTCCGGGTCACTGCGGAATCCCGCGCCGGACAACGAATTCCGCGACAATACGCCCATTTTAGTTGGAATGGGCACCCTCGGGAAGCGATTTCGCGGTCCAAAAGCAATAATTCTATCCCGGGGCTAGAACTGGCGCCTCCTGGAGTTTCTGGGATCCCCGACGCTCAGAACTGGAATTTCAATGCCAATTGAATGAGCCGGGGAGGCAGTGCGGCAAGAATCTGGTTGAACGTGGGCGAACTGATATCACTGTCCGGCAAGCGGAAGTTGGTGTGATTCAGGATGTTGAAGAATTCGGCCCGGAACTGAAACTCCTTTCCCTCGCTCACGGGAATGCTCTTGAACGCGGAGAAATCCCAATTCGCATAGCCTGGTCCTTGAGCGATGTTGCGCCCGGCACTTCCGAATTGCTGAACAGGAGAATTTGGATCGGCGGTTATCCTTTGAAACGCACCTGCGTTAAGCCATGCCTGGGTCGTCCTCGCACCATCATTGGGGTTCTGCCCAGCAACTAGATTCGGCCGGTTCGCAGAGAAGCCTGTGATTTCGGGTGCTCCGCCCTGCTGGGAAACGTCATTGGAATCGAAGACCGTGAATGGAGTGCCGCTCATTACGGTCGCAATCCCATTCAACTGCCAGGCGCCCAGAATTTGTTGATACCAACCGTGCGGCTGTCTCCACAATGGAAGACTCCACTGATAGCTGAGCACCAGGCGATGACGGGCATCGAACAACGAGCGCCCACGCTCGGCCCCCAGATTAAACGGATTCTGTGCAAGATCGTTTTCCCCTGCTACGGGTTTTGCGGCCGATCCTGTCATGTTAAAAGAGGATGCGTCATCAATGGATTTCGAGAACGTATATGACGCGAGGAACGCCACTCCATGGCTAAAGCGTTTGCGCAGGCTCGTCTCCAAGGCGTTGTAGGAAGAGTTTGCAATGCCCGCAATCATTCCGGTTGAGGAAAAAACGCAGCTGCTAGGTGGATCATTCAAAGTGCAGCCCGAATACAGACGTCGCTGATCAGCGGTGCCCGATGTGGAGAGGGGTCGACCGCTGCTATCAAACCCCGGCACGTAAACGGCGGGATTGCCTTCGATGAAGCGCGGCAGCTTCGTTCCTTTCGTCCCGACATATCCCACTTCAAGCAGGAAATCGTCACCGAAGGAATGCTGAACATTCAGATCCCAATCCTGCGAATAAGGCAGAGGCAGATTTGGACTGAGAGTCAGATTGGTCAGCGGAGTCGCGAACGTGCCCGGTGCCGGGGGATTGCCGTTAAAGGGATCTGCAAAATTGGGGAGACTGATCTGCGCGGTTTGCAGATATGGGGGCGCGCTGATCGGAGACTGCAACGGTCCACCCTGGCCGGTGTAGTAGGGCTCGTAGAAAATGCCGTAGCTGGAAGTCACCAGCCACTTCGCAGTTCCCATAGGATCCCATGCAAAACCCAACCGTGGCGCAAAACCTTTTTTGAAAGTTGGGATCAAACCTGCGGGAACTCCGGAATCGCCCGGATAGAGCAATCCAGCGGGAGCGTTGGGCATGACCACGGATTGCCGTCCAGGAATCCACAAACTCTGCCGGTTGTGAATCTCCGTGTAAGGAAATGGCAGGTCGTAACGCAAGCCGTAATTCAGCGTCAGGCGCGATGTCACCTTGTATGAGTCCTGCGCATAGCCGTTTAGCGCGTTGCCGCGGATGCCGCGGGAAAAATCGCCTCGGCCTTGAAGAAAGAATACCGGCTGACCGAAAAGGAAAGCCGCGAAGCCGTCTCCCGCAATCGGGAACCCAGGGTCAAAGACAAAAAAGCCATTGGTGGCGATTCCCTGCAGCGCATTAACATTCAAATGCTGGTACCCGCCTCCAAACTTCAGCTCATGGCGTCCGCGGATCCAACTCACTGAACCCGAGTAATCATAGGCATTCTCGTAGGTGTTGCGCGGGCCGGTAATCGGATCGCCCACCGTTGTATAACCGTTGACCTGGATGAACGGAGGGCCCACCGCGGCCTCAAGGCTCGGTGAGTACTGGAAGCCGAAACTGCCAGGAGTCTCATGATTCAGGTGCTGGTCAAAAAGAAACTTGTTGCGCAAATACGAGAACCGGGCAACACCGATCACGCTCGGAGAGAAAGTATGCGTCTCCTGCGCTACAAAATTCTGGGCACGATGATCTTCACCCACCGGAAATCCCGGCACGCTGGCTCCCGATGTTGAAAGCGGATCGAACCTCGTCCCATTGCTGAACATATAGCGAAAGTTGAGAGTATCTCTGGCCGAAAGATAGTGGTCGACCCTCAACCCGAATTGGTCCGTGCTGTCGTGCAGCGTCTGGGTCGTAGTGAACACATTGGTGCCACTGTTCGGCTCTGGAAAAAGGCTCAACAGGCTTTGGGAGAGCGGATTGACAAATGGCAACTGATTGTAAGGAATGGGCGCGTTCGCGAATATGTTGAATAATTGGTGGCCCGGGTTGTTGCACATGCCGTTGCTATCGAATCCTTCCGGACACAACTGGCCAAAGTTGCCTTGGCGCTCCGGGAGAGATGGAACCGTGCTTCCCTGCGTTTCTCCCTGCCGGTTGCGGAACCCCTCGTAATACCCAAAGAAGAATGTTTTCTCCTTGCGAATCGGGCCACCGAAAGTACCGCCGAATTGATTCTGCTTGAGAGGTTCAGTTCTATCCCCAAAGTAATTCGTTGCGTCGAACGCATCATTTCGGATGAACTCCCACAGCGAACCGTGAAATCGGTTCGTGCCGGCGCGCGTAATGATGTTGGTAGTCGATCCCAGCGCGTTTCCGAATTCGGCATTGGCATTGTGCGTCAGAATCTTGAACTCTGTGATGGAATCTATCGGCGGCTTGAGAACGAGGCCTCCGTCCACTCCGTTGAAGTTATTGGCCCCATCAATCAAAAAGTTGTTGGACTCGGGTCGCTGGCCGTTGACTGCATATGCCTGGCCGTCGCGCAAGGATCCTCCAGCTTCTGCAAGCCCCGGCGTAACCGGTACGACTCCAGGCTGCAACAGACCCAATTGGGAGAAATTGCGCCCATCGAGAGGAAGATCGAGGATGTCGCGTTCGGTGATCGTCTTTCCCAGACTCGTCACCGTGGCTTGAATCAGCTGCGCATCGGCCTGCACTTCGAGTTTTAGGGTCTCCGCCCCAATCACGAGATGGATGGGAATCGTCGCGGTTTCATTGAGGTCAAGAACAATCCCCTGCTGAACATAAGTCTTGAATCCTTTGGCCTGCGCTTGCAAAGAGTAGTGGCCAACCGGCAATTCCAACAGAATGTATTCTCCAGAGCGATTGCTCACCGCGCTACGGCTGAGCCCGGTCTCGCTTTGAATGGCGCTCACAGATACTTGCTGGACGGCAGCGCCTGTCGGATCAACAATGGTGCCGCGAATGCTTCCAGTAATTTGCTGAGCAGCAGCGCTGCAGGCAAACGATACCAGCGCGCCACAAACCAGCGTCTTCGAAATAGGTATGCGTCCCACGATTCCCCCAACTTCCCACGTTGCCTACGTTTGAGACAGGCTTTTCCTCTGGCGTGTAGCGCTATACAACAGGCACACGCCTTGGACTATGGCCAGATTTTATTGGATCCCAGAACCCCAGAATGAATGAGCAGCGAAACGTTAGCCGAGTACGAATCAGCTCACAATAGCGTAAAAATATTACGATGTGCGGCGATCACCTGATCTCTAAACGAAGCCGCATCTCCCGCGCCAGATTATCGATGACGCGAATTTTTTCAGCGGCAGGACGTGGAACATCGGGCATTGACATCGCCAGCTCACACGAGAGCATCACAGCTGTCAAAGACTCCCTCATTTCGCTGTTCAGTTGCTCCACCACTCTGCGCAGCGCAGCACTTTCTTCCCGTCTTCGCCGGAGCAGCGCAGATCGCACCTCCCTCACCATGCGATTCATCCCGCTAACCGCGAGGTTGATGTAGACCGGAAAAGCCGTTCCTAAATGCTCGACCATCTGGTCGCTTTCCTCGGGTTCGGTTTCGACCAGGAACTGATCGATGACGGCAACAGCATAGGCTTGTTCGCGCAGGTGAGTGACGCCTTCCTGCAAGGACTGCGCCCAGTGCGTTTCCTGGCTTGTTTCCGCAAACAAGCATTGCGTGCACTCCGGACCACGGGCTGACGGTGTGATGAGTAGGATCATGTCCTCCCTCTTGCAACTACCGCGCCATACGCTGCTCCCTTACATACAAGGCATTTACGCCTACTGACCGCGGCGGCGTTCCCACAGCGGAACGCTATTCCCCAAGACGATCCAGAATTGGGCCTTCACACAACGCAGCCCTCGGCTGCATAGTCCTTGAGCTTTCGATACAGCGTAGTTTTTCCAATGCCCAGCAGCCGGGCAGCCTGCAGCTTGTCCCCGTGCAACTCCGTGATAGCGTGAAGAATGGTGCGTTTCTCCAATTCGGCAATAGAAACAATTTTCGAGGTCCCATTGCCGTTCGCGTTGGAAGACTGCGGGACTGGAAGATTCGCAATTTCTCGCGGCAGGTCGGTCGTATGTATCAGCGGGCCACTAGTGAACGCGTACGTGCGCTCAAGGCAATTCTCCAACTCACGCACATTTCCCGGCCAATCGTAGGCCAACATCGCCTTGAGCGCTCCATCACTGAGCATCTTTTCCTGTCCGGAGGTACGCGCCAGCCGCTCCAGAAAGTGGCCGATCAGCAGGGGAATGTCCTGCCGTCGCTCGCGCATCGCCGGGATGCGCAAGCTGAGCACGTTGAGGCGGAAATAGAGATCGCGCCGGAAAATGCCCTGCATCACCGCCTGCTCCAGATCGCGATTCGTGGCCGCAAGAATTCGCACATGGATGGGTATGCGCCGCGTGCTGCCCACTGGCCGAATTTCTTTCTCCTGGATCGCCCGCAGCATCTTCGCCTGCAGATCGACGGGGAGTTCTCCCACCTCGTCGAGGAAAACCGTCCCTCCCTCCGCCATAGCTAACAAACCATCTTTGGACTGGTTTGCGCCCGTGAATGCGCCTTTGACGTACCCGAATAGTTCGCTCTCGATCAACGTCGGGACGAGAGAACCACAGTCGACAGGAATGAATGGCTTATCGCGAAAGGGACCGGAATAATGAATAGAGCGCGCGACCATTTCCTTTCCCGTGCCGCTCTCGCCCAGTATCAACACTGGATGCACACTGTTGGCCGCTTTGGCGATGATCCGATAAAGCCTTTCCATCTCCGGCGCACGGCCGACGATTCCTCCATACCCTTGCTTCGATTTCACTTTCTCGCGCAAAATGCGGTTCTCTGATTTCAGTTTTAAGTGGCTGCCTACACGCTCCAGCAACAGCTTGAGTTCATCAACGCTGAAGGGCTTGGTCACATAGTCGTAGGCTCCGTGCTTCATCGCCTGTACTGCCGACTGCACCGTTCCATAACCGGTGACCACCACGACCACGGCTTCCGGGCGGCGTTCCTTGATTCTTCGGAGAGCATCGAGCCCTCCAGCCCCGGGCAGACGCAAGTCAAGCAAGACGGCATCAAAATTTTGGCTTTCCAAAGCTCGCGACGCCTGTTCGGCTGAATCAGCCACATATGTTGAAAAGCCTAGCGAGACCGCCACTTCGCGGCACGCTTCACGAATGGCGCGTTCATCATCCACAATCAACAGATTTAGAAAATTCGCGGGTTCCAGTTGTGGGGCGGCACTAATCGGACTCACTGCTGCTGACGTCATAAAGGATCATTCCTCTTCTTGAGATGAAAGTACGTCCCCATCACTCTGGGGAGAAAAATCGTTGCCACTCGCAGGTTGAGGATCAGTCCCAGGTAACAGCGGGAGGAAGACGCTGACTCGCGTACCCTGCCCCGGTTCGCTGCTAACGTGAATGAGTCCGCCGCTGGAACTCACAATGTCGTGGACGGTTGCCAGACCTAGTCCGGTACCCTTTCCCGCTTTCGTAGTAAAAAACGGCTCAAAAATGTGGGCGCGCGTCGAGGCGTCCATGCCGCCCCCGTTGTCTTCGATCGCGAACAGCGCACAGGGAAATGAGGTCTGGGTACTCCCGTTCAACCGGGACTCCATGAATGGCTGCAATCGGCAGTTGCGGGTTTCGACAACGATCCGGCCACCTTTGGGCATTGCATCGCGAGCATTCAGCACCAGGTTCAGCAGAATTTGCTGAGCTTGCGTGGGGTCCAACTTCGTCAGACCCAGATTGGGATCAAGGCGAAAGTTCAGCTGAATGTTGTCTCCAACCAGGTGTATCAGAAGGTTCCGCATAGCTCCGGCGATCTCGTTCAGCGACAGAGGCTGCGGCTGCAAAGTTGAGCGACAGGACATCGCCAGTAACTGCCGCACTAGGCCGCTCGCCTGCATGCCTGCTTCGCGGATTTCCTCGGCGTATTTCCTCGCCCGGTGTCCTGGATCGAGACTTGCCATTAGAAGGTCGCAGTAAAGCAGGATGCCGGTAAGCATGTTGTTGAAATCGTGCGCTACGCCGCCTGCGAGCTTGCCCACCGATTCCAACTTCGCAGCTTGCTCGAGCTGGCGACCCAGTGCAGCATCACGGGGAAGTTCTTCCGCCATGGCCAAAACGGAACCACCGTCACCGTAATTGCCCGCTACTCTCCATGCTGTCCAGCGGAGGCGGACACGCTCTCGGCTAGCTTGCGAGTCGATTTGCACGCTCTGCCGCCTTCCCTCAAACAGATCCGTAAGCTGGTGTTCGGCTTCCTCCCTATTCTCAGCGTCAATCAGTCCAGCGAGTGCAACTGGCCGCCTCAAATCAAGCGGAGCCCCCAGCAATCGAACCAGTGCCGGGTTGAATGATTTGACGGTTCCGGCATACCGGCATTCAGCCAGTCCCACTGGCGCTTGCTCAAAGTATGAACGCAGAGGCTCTTTCGGAACTTTCCATGACCAGTCGACTTCAGTGAGCGCGCTCATACTGTTACTCTGCTCGGAACCGATTCGGGAAGGAACCTGAAAACTCGTCTCCTCTGCCCAAGGTTTTCCCAAAATGGGACTGGCGGGCGCTCGCAAGCGTTCCACGATGAATCCCATTTCGGCTCACTACAGACAGTTGCATCCCTGTGAGCGAAGGGCAGATGTCATCAAAAAGAGAAAATCTCCTGTGGAAAACTCAGAAAAGTGCCTTATTGAGTAACTTCGGAGTGCTGGTTGGCTTTGTTATCGATCGTGCTCAGCCGAAAAGTGAGACGACGACCACTTTCGAGGTGAATGACAGAGATAGGATCGTCGCCCAAGGGTGCTTCACGCGCGAAGAGGCTCGCCGTTTCGAGAGGCATCCGCACATTTCCGACCTGCACTGACTGGAGTGCCAGGCGAACATACCCTCGATTTGGCTTCACTGTTGAGGTGCGTGCCGACTCCACTCGTCCTGAAACGCTGGCTCCAGGTGGAATGAGGGTATTTCCCCGAATCACAACCGGCTCCACCACCAAAGCTTCAAAAGATGACTCGGAACTCAAACTGCTGGCGTACAAGGGCTTTCTTAGCCTGACGGTGACCAGGGTGCCAGGGGGAAGGTTCTGAAGCCCCTGCAAAGGAGCGTCGCTCTGAGGCAATGTGGATGCATACTTCGCTGACTTGAGCTGTGTGCTCGCTGCAGTGGCGACCGTGCCCTGAGTAGCTTGGTCTTGAAACGGCGCCTCACGCGTTTGGGTCTGGGAGATTCTGTCCTCGCCTGGGATCAGTTCAGGACGAGAGCAGCCAGCGAGGACCAGCGGTACCGTCACAGTCAGATAAAGGGCTAGTCCTCGGAATCGAATCATCGATGTGCCCCTATTCCTCGCACTTTCTCTCTTCAATGACTGTGGCAAACCGAATACCAGTCACGATCTCACTGATTCAATCACTTGGCGATAGCATCTCTAGATGCTCCATGTAGATTTTTCCTGCCACTGCGCTCTTCTTCTTGCGCAAAAAAAAAGCGGAGGACCTCTTGCCCTCCGCCTTAGGTTAAACCGCTGAGAGTTCTGCGTGTTCTACGGTTTCTTCACCGGCTTCTTCGGCGTACGTTTTGCTGGCGCCTTCTTTGCCGGAGCCTTCTTCTCGCTCTCACGCCCACCGATCAGGCTTAACGCATCGGTCGAGTTGAACGGGAACTGTCGCACTGATGTCTCGGTCTGGCCTGCCGAGTTCAACGTGACATCTACGCGACGATTGCTCGCCATGCGGATCAGGACAATCCTCGCCAGAGCCCGTTTGCGCTCTTCGGTAGTCAGATCGGGATTCTGCTCAATCGACTGCTTTACCTCGTCAGTGGTGAGATTGTGCTCCTTGCCCAAGGCCTTGGTATCAATTGCTGCCTCGGGAACTCCATTCTCTACCAGGAAGCTCTTCACCCGAGCCACGCGACGCTCGGTGAGCGCCTGGTTGAATGCGGCGCTGCCACGATGATCAGCGTGACCTTCGAGCGTGATGCGCGCGTCCGGTTTGGCTTGCATGTATTTTTTGAAGTCTGTTGCCAGATTCAACAGGATTTTCTGTTGCGACGGCAGCAAGCCGGCATTGGGATCCTTCGGCGTGGGCTGAGCAGTTGCGAAGTACACGCTGTGCAGAGCCAGACGCGCTTCCAACGCCTTATCGACGGGCGGAGGAGGAGGATTCTGGATCGTAACCTGGGTGGACGCTTCGCCAGTCAGGCTGCGGGAGTCGGTACACGTAGCCCTCACCGTTACAGGACCCGGCGGCAGGCCAGCGGTGTTCAGGGTAGCGCTATTGCCAGCTCCGGTGACGGTGCCGGAGGTAGAACTCCAGTTCGCGACCGAGACGGGCACACCATCAGGACTGGTGCAATTCGCCGTGAGTGTTACTGTCCCTCCCGGAGTCAGTTCTGTCGGGTTGGCCGACATCGACATGTTGGGTGGATTCTTCGGCGGAAGCGGCTTAACGGTGTAATTCGCAGTACAGCTCGCTTCGTTGTTCGTCTTGGCCCTTGGATCGGTCACATGCGCCGACACGGCGTAGTTTCCTGGAGCCATATTGTTCGTGTCGATGGTCGCGGTCGTTTCTTTGCCAGTGACCTGTCCGCCGTTCCCACTCCACGTATAAGTCACCGCGTGCTTGGGATTGAAGTTGCTCGCATTCACTGTCGCTGTAACTGGCTCCCCCACCATGACTTCAGTGGGCTGAACGGAGCAAGCTGCTGTTGGCGATACCGGCGGCGCGCCACCCCAACTGAATACCACGCCAGTGCGAAGCCGGGCGCCATCGAACGAGGGCCGCCTCAAGTTCGGGAATTGTGGAGCGGCAAAATCGGCGAAGTTCTGTCTGGCAAAAACATAGTCTGCTTCAAACACCCGCCAGGAGAACATCTTGCTAAATGGCAAATCCCAACCGCCGCCCAGGATCGCCCCGATGCCGTTGCGAGGGTCTCCCAGGCCATTCACGGAAAGCCGGTTATAACTGAACAGCGCGTGCAGGAAAAGATTGCTTCCTTCAGTGCGCCACATGAACCGGGGCCCCGCAGAAACAGTTGTTTCGTAGTTGCTGTTGCCCCAGTTATGCCCCAAATCGAACTCGGCACCCCAGTGCGGATCAAAGTTGTAAGTGAACGCCGCTCCAAAGCCGGGCGACATGTCCGGGATCTTGAACGGAGTCGGATTATTGGGATCGCCAAACGGAGCAGGTACCGTGCCACCCGGATGCAGCCACTGATAGCCGATGAAGATGTCATACTTTGGATTGGAATCGCTTTGCGCAAAGGCAGAAATCGAAATAGCCATCATTGCAGCGAGTATGCATAGGCACCACACAAGGGCCAACCGTGCGGGCCTGGTATTACGAGCTTTCATAACATCCTCCAAACGTAGTGTCGCCGGTGCTGGTGAACCCCGGCGGCCACCAAAATCCAGTGACAATGAGAACCAACGGGGAAAAATGACCTGCTTTTCTGGAACGCAGAATTCTATATCACTGAAGCTTATAGGGAAAGCTGGGCCGGAGGTATTGCTGTTTTTGGCACCCGCGACCTGCTGTTTTATCTCAAAATGAACTTGGCGGCAGAGAGCAGACAGTCCCCTAGGAACCACGCGGACCTTGTCTGGAGGGGATTGGCCGCGTATCGTGGAACCTCAGGTTTCAGTCAATGTCTGCGCCAGGTCGCGCAGCCAGGGACATCCGGCGGAACTAAAACGACTCCATGAGCCACGAAAAGTTATTGATTGTTGAGGACGAAGAGAACGAGCGCTCCGGATTGGCAGAACTGGCGACCTCCTGGGGGTATCGGGTGGAGACCGCTGCTGATGGAGCGGAGGGGCTGGAAAAGGCCGTGCAGTGGTCCCCCTCCATTGTCGTCACCGATCTGAAAATGCCACGGATGGGTGGTATTGAACTGCTCGGACATCTCGCCGAACAGGCTCAAACCATTGCCGTAATCCTGGTCACCGCCCAGGGCACGATTGATAGTGCGGTGCAAGCAATGCGCATGGGTGCATACGATTACATAACCAAGCCCATTGATACCAACCGGCTGAAAACGATTTTGTTGAACGCATCCGCTTTATTGGGCACTCGGGCCGAATTGGAAGCGACTCGGCGCCGATTGCGCGACACCGGATCTCTGGGAAGGATGAGCGGCTCTTCCCGCAAAATGCAGGAGATTTTTCGACTGGTCGAAATGGTGGCTCCCAGCACAGCATCCGTTCTTATCACCGGCGCCAGCGGCACGGGTAAGGAGTTGGTGGCGCGGACCATCCATGACCTTAGCCCGCGCAAAGATCGACCGTTTGTAGCCATCAACTGCGCCGCCATTCCTGAGACCCTGATGGAAAGCGAAATTTTCGGCCACGAGAAAGGTGCTTTCACCGGCGCTCTCGAACGGCGCACCGGCTGTTTCGAATTGGCCGAGGGCGGCACCTTGCTGCTTGACGAGATCGGTGAAATGCCGATCGGCACCCAGGCCAAACTCCTGCGCGTGCTGGAAGATCGCAAGCTTCGACGCCTCGGGAGCAAGGTCGAGACCTCGGTTGACGTTCGGGTTCTCGCGGCCACTAACAAGATTCCCGACGAGGCTGTGTCCCGGGGAGAGCTGCGCAGCGACCTTTATTACCGGCTGAATGTGTTCAACATCCACCTGCCGCCCTTGCGCGAACATAAGGAAGATGTTCCAGGTCTCGTGCAACTTCTGCTGGCTGAGATGAGTGGCAAACACGGGCGCAAAGTCTCGGCCGTTAGCGAAGCTGTCTTGAACCAGTTCAATAACTACTCGTGGCCGGGAAATGTCCGTGAGCTGCGCAACACTATCGAACGCGCTGTCATCGTTTGCGATTCCGGCATGATCGAGACCAAACATCTGCCTCCGGGGTTCGGCCAGGCTCCTTTGCGGACAGCAGCCAACGATCCGGATGCGGTGCGCCTGGGTGTGGGCACCACGGTCGAGGAGGCAGAGAAGATGCTGATTCTTAAGACCCTCGAAGCCACGAGCAATAACAAGACCAGAGCGGCCGAGATCCTTGGCATCAGCCTCAAGACCCTTCACAATAAGTTAAAGGAATACGGCAGCTCCGCGGCGGAGACGGGGAAAGAAGAAGTGCCCAGCAGCTAGCCGGCGCATCCTCGCAAGCTTTGACATCATGCGGCGTAAAACCATAATCGTGCTGGTCATCACCTTGATGGTGACGGTGCTGGTTTCAGCGTTTTCATATCTCTACATCTCTCAGATCCTGCGCCTCCGCATTGCGAGTGCTTATGAGACCGCTACCAGCCTGACTCACCAGTTGGCCTATGCTGCAGGCAACGCAGTGCCGGATTTTAGCAGTACGTCCGTGGACACCAGTGATCCCGTCGCGCTCAGGCGCGCGCTCGCGGATTATGTTCAAACCGACGTCAGTCTCAACAATCTCTTGCAGTCCGATCCCGGCGACTGGCGATACATTTATGACGTCGCGATCGTGGACACCAGCGGCAAAGCATTGCTGCACACGAACGCCGCACTGGTAGGCAAAATAATCCCCCCTCGACCTGATTTTCAGGAAGTCGTCAGGACGCGATTCCGAGAGCAGATCCGGCTCGTTTTCAGTCCAGCTGCGGTCTATGACGTTTCTTATCCTCTGGAACTGAACGGGGCCCCTTTCGGCACCATTCGTCTTGGAGTGCAAACCGTTTTCCTTAAGAGTGAGGTGCAAGCCCGTCTCCTCCGCTCGCTTTATATTTCGGTCGCCCTCATTTTTGTCTCCCTGTTCTTCGCGGCGGGTATTTCCAATCTTGCGCTTGGGCCGCTGAAGGAAATCAACCGCAATCTGGACAACGTGGGCGCGGGGAATTCCGAACCCCTCACTGGAGATGCGTCGGAACATGACGAGTACGGGCTGGTGACATTGAAAATTGCCAACCTCGGCCGGCAGATTCGTGACAGCCGCGAGATCTTTACTGCGCTCAAGGACAATGTCGATCAGCTTATGGCAAAGCTCCAGGATGGGTTGATGCTCTTCGACCGCGACTCACGAGTCGTGCTGGTCAGCGCTCCTGTCGAAGGATTTCTTGGCCGGCCGCGAAGAGAACTCCTGGGGCGCACCGTACAGGACCTGTTCAATCGCAATTCCATGTTCGGATCGGCGCTGCTAAACGCCTTCGAGCGAAAGCGTCCAATCTTGCAGCGTGAGTTCGAGACGGCCTCGGGAAAGCGCGTTCAGTTATCCCTGGATTTCGTCCAGGAGAAGACGTCACAGATCGGCGCCCTGTTGATCATGCGCGATGCCGAATCCGTGCGCCGTATTGGCGATGAGATTGAGATGTCCCGCCGCCTTTCGGCCAGTGGTCGCCTGACCCGCGGGGTCGCGCACGAGGTGAAGAACCCGATTAATGCCATCGTCCTTCACCTCCAACTTCTACAGAATAAACTCGCGAAACAGGAACCGGACACCCGCCGGCACGTCGACATCATCGACAGTGAGATCCGCCGGCTCGATCGCGTCATCCAGACGTTGGTGGATTTCACTCGTCCCCGCGATCTTCATCTGGAAGAAATCGATTTTCGCACCCTGCTCATTGACGTCACCCTGCTTGCCGCTCCCGATGCTGAGCAGCACGGGGTGACGTTGGAGCGACACATGCCGGAAATGCCCTTGCCTGTGAAAGTCGACGTCGATCTGATGAAACAAGCCTTTCTGAATGTTGTAATTAATGGTGTTCAGGCCATGCCGAATGGGGGCCTCCTCACCATTTCAGCAAGTCGAGAGAACGACATCATTGTGGCCGAAGTTCAGGATCAGGGTGCGGGAATTCCCAAAGAACTGCACGACAAAGTTTTCGAGCTCTACTTCACAACCAAGAAGGAAGGCAGCGGCATAGGCCTGGCGCAAACCTACCAGATTCTGCAGTGGCACTATGGATCGGTGGACTTCCAATCGGCGGAAGGTGCCGGAACCATCTTCCGCTTTCAAATCCCCGCATTCGGCCCGGCCCCACAGGTCCGTCCGGAGCTTGAAGCTGATACCGCCAATTCGGGACGCGGCGACTGAAACGAATCTGTCTCCCCTGTCGCATTTCCTATGTCATGTTTCTGACAAAGGCGTAAGATTAAATATCTTCGGGAACACCCCGCTCGGATTCCGTATGACTCTGGCCGCTATTTTCCTGTTTTTCCTTTTGGCTCCGGTTTCGGCAGCCCAACATCCTCAGGCTCCGGACACGAGTTCATCTCCACCTGCTCATGAGCCTTCGTCACAAGAAACGTTTCCTGCAACCCCATCCGCCACAAAACCCTCCGGCCAAACACCTGCAAAGAAGTCTACCGGGTCAAAAAAGGCCGGTTCGACGAAGTCCCATCGCAGCAAAAGGAAAACCACAGCCTCCCCGTGCGTCGCCACTACAGCCACCGATCACGCTGAGACTTCGAATTCCGCTAGCGCGCCACCTGATACTCCAGCACATGCCCCAGCTCAACACTCGAATGCTTCCAAGGACTGCACTCCTCCAAAAACCATTGTCCGCCAGGGAGGAACAAAAGAGCCGAGCATCCAGCTGGCGGGAGGCACGGGCAATCAGGCGGCACGTGACGGCATTAACGAGTTGCTTGGCAAAACAGACGAAAACCTGAAGAAAACTTCAGGCATGCAGCTCACAACCAGCCAACAAGACACGGTCACGCAGACACGGCAGTTTATGGAGCAATCAAAAGCCGCCCTGTCGCAGGGAGACTTCGAACGCGCCCGCACTCTGGCCTGGAAAGCCCAGCTGCTTTCCGACGATCTCGTCAAACCAGAAAAATAATGGATGCGGGCGCGGCTCACTTCCCCTTCGCGCGCGCGCTGTTCACCTTGGTTAAAAGATCCTGAGACATGGCCTGAAGCGGCCCGGGAATCTTCACCGCCTCCGTCAGTACTTCGCGGGCTTCGGTGAGCTTGTTCAACTTGCCGTAGGCGAAGCCCAATCCGTAGAGAGTTCGCGCGTATTGCTGCTCATCCTGTCCCTTGAGCAGTCCTGCGGCCGTCTTGAGCTCCGGAATGGCAGCCGTGCTCTTGTCTTGCTTGAGATACGCCCAGCCGATCGTGCTATGCGCAGCACCCGCCGAAAGTTTTCGAGACTTGTCCGCCTCGGGAGAATCCGCCTTGGCGACTTCAATGGCCTTCTGCGCGTAGGTGATCGCCTTTGCCGAGCTATTGGATTCGGCGTAATAATTCGCCATCAGCAACAGCGCCGGCAAGGAGTTTGGGTTTGCGGCCAATGTCTTTTCTCCGAAACTTACCAGCCGTGCCTGATCGTTCAACTGCCCCGGCCCCAGTGTGTACATAGCGTAATTGGAAACCTGCTCACCGAACTTTGAGTCCGGATATCCCGCCGTGAATTTCTCAATCTCAGTCATGCGACTTTTGGGATCGGTTTCCGCGGTAATGGCGTTGAATCCGCTGGTCTCCAGAAAATCACAGTTGTTCTGCGCCGCGGCTTTGTCTTCCGCGATCTTGCGCGCAAAGTCATCGTCGCTCATACCCTCGGGCTTGGTTTGTTTGGCGATAGAGTTACAAATCTCGCCCCCTCGTGCCGCATAGTCCATCAGCTTCAGATTGTTTTTTGCTTGCTGCGCAATGCCGGTCTGCGAGACCAGGATGTCCAGGTTATGAGGGGACGCGGTCAGCGCCTTGTCACCGTACTCGAGGGCCTTGGGCATGTCGCCGGCGCCCTCGTAGGCTTGCGCAAGTTGCCAGTTTCCATAAGCTACGGCCTGTGGATTGGAGGAATACTTCTGAACGAAGTCCTCATACAAAGCCAGCTTCTTCTGAGCATCCTGCTCACTGGAAATCACTTGCAGCGCGTGGTCTTCATCCGTTCCCGCCGCGATCACGATGCGATCCATTTGTGCGCTCGCCTGCGAGATAAAGAACAGAGTTGAGGAAACAAGAGTCAGCAGCAGCGATCCCTTGCAGCGTCCCATAGCCCGCCTCCGGATTACGAGAGAAGTGAGTCAATTTCCAAGCAGGCGAATCCTAGCGCTGAACGAGCCTGTGCGCAAGGGCCAAGCTCACTATAGAAAATGGTCATTCGGCCATTTAGTAATTGGGGATGGAAAGACCGATCGCCTTCGCATCTGACATTACTCAATTACCAAATTTCCCAATTACTCAATCTGTTTCCCCCGTGTCTCCGTGGTGAATTCGTCCTCCCTCGGCTAAAGTAGAAAGATGCGTGCAAGTTTCGTCAATCGTCCGTTACGTTTCGTTTTTGCCGCCAACCTGATCTCGATGGTAGGCAGCGGAATGAATTCGGCTGCCGTTGCCTGGTACATCCTGCAAGCCACGCATTCTGAGATGGCGCTGGGAACCTTCGCCGTTCTGCAAACGCTTCCCGCGATGCTGCTGCTTCCCTTTACCGGTGTCGTGATCGACCGCGAAGATCGCCGAAGACTCGTAATGTGGCTCGATGCCATTCGCGCTGTGATCATTGTGATTGTGGCCATTCTCGCTTTTCGCCATCGGGTTCAAGTCTGGCAACTTTACCTGATGAACACCCTTGTGGCTGCAGGGTTTTGGATGTTCTGGCCAACAATTACAGCGCTGATTCAGGAACTCACTCCCGAGAGCCAGTTCGTGCAGTCCAACACATTCCTGCTTGCGGGAGTGCAGGGCGGATTCCTGATTGCAGGAGCCATCGTTGGATTCATCTACGACCACATTGGATTGGGCGGAGTATTGATACTCGATGTGTCAACTTATGTGCTCTCTTTCCTCTGCTACTTTGCGGTGCGCAAAGGAAAGCACATCGTCATTAGCCCTCAGGAACTGCGGGCTGACATCGTGGCCGCGGAAACTCAATTCGAACGCTTCTGGCGCGAAATGCGCGAGGGCTTACGGTTTCTTCGCGATCATCGGGCCGTGGTCCTGCTTGGCATAAGCTGGGCTCTTTTTCTCGGGGCGATGGTTACCGGAGTTGTCGTTACCCCATCTCTCAGCGACCGAGTCTTTCACGCCGGAGCCAAAGGCTATGGCTGGTTGAACGCTGGATGGGGCTCGGGCGCTTTCATCAGCGCCCTGTATGCACCACACTTAATCGCGAGGCTTGGGGGACGACGGGCCATCGCGTTCTCCATGGCACTATTGGCGGTTTGCGTCGCACTGGCGCCAATCTCAGGATTTCTCGTGCTCGCCATAGCGACTTACTTCACCATGGGATCGGCTCGCGGAGTCGCCGGCGTCGCCATGAACACCAACCTCATGGAAATGGTTCCCAAGCACCTGATGGGTCGCGTGCAGAATACGTTCTATTTTTTCGGAACTTTTCTGCAACTGCTCCTGGCAATCTGCGTCGGCACGATCGCTCAAAAAGTCAGCCTGGTCGTGGCTTTCGCGATCTTGGCATCGGTCTACGCCTTGTCATTCATAGCCTCTAGTTGGCCTCTCGAGGCGAAGGTCGTCAAAGAAGTTGCCGCCGATTAATCCGGGTGCTCCCTTGGTTGTCATCCTGAGCAAAGCGAAGGATCCGTGTAACCCGGCGGCCACCTGAGAGATGCTTACTCAGGAGGGTGCATACATGGCAAACCGTCCGCGGCGCTGATATTCTTTTCCATTCCCAAGGAGCGAAAATGTCCTCTGACCTGCAGGGACGTAACGCCGTTGTCTTCGGAGTCGCAAACAAGCGCTCGATCGCGTGGTCTATCGCGCAGGGCTTGCATACCGCAGGTATGAAACTCGCGGTTACGTATCAGAACGAGCGCTTGGAGCAGGAAGCCAAGGATCTCATCCTCTCGCTTCCCGGTGCAGAGGGGTTCATGTGCGATGTTTCCAAAGACGAAGACATCGTTAAGCTATTTGCCACCCTTAAGCAGCGCTTTGGAAAGCTCCACACCCTCGTTCACTCGGTGGCTTACGCTCCGGCCGAGGAACTTAAAGGCGATTTCGTCAACACCACTCGCGAAGGCTTCCGCATAGCCCATGACGTCAGCGTGTATTCTCTGATCGCCGTCGCCCGGGCGGCAGCGCCGCTCATGGAAGATGGAGGTTCGATCATCACCATGACATATTACGGCGCTGAAAAAGTGGTGCCGCACTACAACGTAATGGCCGTTGCGAAAGCGGCACTGGAATGTTCAGTACGCTACCTGGCGCAAGACTTGGGCAAGAAGAAGATTCGCGTGAACGCAATTTCGGCAGGACCTATCAAAACCCTGGCAGCTCGCGGCATTTCCGGCCTGGGAGATATGCTGAAGTCTCACGCGGAGCGCGCCCCGCTGGGCCGCAATGTGGAAGTCGCCGAAGTTGGCTCCGCCGGGGTCTTTCTCGCCTCTGATGCCAGCAGCGGAATCACCGGGGAAGTCATCTACGTGGACTGCGGCTACAACATCATGGGATTCTGATCTGCAATGTGAAATAATCGAGGAATGAAATACAGGTCTGCGGTCTTTGCATTTTTCGCGATTGCGATCCTGTTTTCGATGGTTCGGGAGTGGAGCGCTCCAGTAGTCTGCGCCCGCTCTATCCTCCTGCCGGCCCCTAGTACCAGCCCGCGCTAGGTCATTACCCGAATCACGCGTTCCGTTTCTCCGCGCCGCTCTAACCAGATCTCTACATCGCGCTCCTCCGAGATCCAGGGAAACTTTTCTCCCCACTCAATTAGCAGAACGCTATTCTCGGAGCGCAGATCTTCGAGCGCTAACGTGTCCAATTCACGCGGCGTATCTATGCGATAAAGATCGATGTGGTACAGATTGGCTTCTGGCCCGCGGTACTCATGCACCAGAGTAAAAGTAGGGCTGGTGACGTCCTCTTCGGCAGCGGCATCGAATGCAGCTGCAATCCCTTTGACCAGCGTCGTCTTCCCTGCCCCAAGATCTCCGCGTAGTAACACCAACTTGGGAGGAGTCAGCACATCCGCAAGGATGCGACCAACGGCAACTGTCTCCTCCGCTGAGTGCGTGATCACTTCTCTCAGGAGTTTGCCTGCTGTTCCGCGTCCGCTCACCGGGACAGTATAGCGGGGACCGCAAAGACGGATTGGTTGCCAAGAAGACGAAATTACACGAAGGCTTTCGTTGTGGCCTTCTTATGGTTGCTGCTTGCGTCTATTTGGAGAACGCGCTCGACTTCATACCCAAGGCGCTGCGCATGGCCACGTGATCCAGTGAGTTGCGAAGGCGACGATGATCATCATCTTCGATGGCCACAAACCGGAATGGCTGCAGCACTCCATCGGGCACACTTCGGGCTGGGCTCAATACCTCGGCCATGCCATGCACCGGCCCGGATTGCGTCTGGAACGCAACCTCGACGAAGTCACCCTGCGCCAGCGATTGAGCCAGTCGCAGCAGGCCGCCGGTTACGGAGATCGATTGCAGTTTAGCTTTCGTGCGGCGTCCATCTTCCAGACGGATTGCAGCCAGAACCGAATCTCCGAGCTGGACCCGGGACGCGCGCCGCGTGGGGTGCGGTTGGGGGAAGTGGGTCATAGGTCACACTACTATGACACCGTCGCAACCATGCCGAACAGGTTACCGACGCCCGTTGTACAAATTCCTGTCACTCGCAGCGGTCGCCCGCCATAAATATCGTATTTACAAGCACTTAAAAGTAGGTAACTTACCAGTTAATGTACCATTTCGTATACCGATCGGGCCGACATCGAGTCTTTTTTTTTGGACGAAACGCCTGCGCGCACTACTGTTATCCTGACGAACTCCGGAGGAACCCATGCTTAGCTCTTTGTGGCTCGCGGTCGTACCAGTACTGCTTCTAAGCGCAACTTCCTCAGCGCAAAGCGGGCAAAATCACCCACCGCTCCGGGTCGGCATTGTCGGCCTGGTTCACGGGCACGTGCACGGCTTTCTCCAGCAGTCCCGCCACAGTCCACAAATCGAAATCGTCGGCATCTCTGACTCGGATCGGCAACTACTCGCGCAGACCGCTTCAAAGTACGGCTTTGATCAGGCGCAACTTTTCACCGATCTGGACGCCATGATCGCAAAGACCCACCCCCAGGCCGTTCTGGTCTATACCAGTACATACGATCACCGCAGCGTGGTCGAAACCTGCGCTCGTAGAGGGGTGCACGTCATGATGGAAAAGCCTTTGGCTGTCAGCCTTGAGGACGCGATGGCTATCGAAAGAGCTGCGCACTCCGGAAAGATTCACGTGCTCGTCAACTACGAGACATCCTGGTATCGCAGTAATCACGCCGCCTATGATCTGCTGCACGAGGGAGCATTAGGAGAAGTCCGCAAAGTCGTAGTCCACGATGGCCACAACGGTCCTAAGGAAATCGGCGTGGAACCGGAGTTCCTCGCCTGGCTTACCGATCCCCGACGCAACGGGGGCGGCGCTCTGTTCGATTTCGGCTGCTACGGCGCCGACCTGATGACCTGGCTCATGGACGGTCGACGACCCCTGGCCGTCTCAGCCGTTACCCAGCAAATAAAGCCGCAAATCTATACGCGCGTCGATGACGAGGCCACCATTGTCCTGACCTATCCCAAAGCACAAGCCATCATCCAGGCCTCATGGAACTGGCCCTTTGATCGTAAAGACATGGAAGTCTACGGGCAGAGTGGGTATGTGATTACCGTCAAGCGGGACGACATTCGTGTGCGACGAGCAGCAGAAGCCGCGGAGGAAAAAATCGCTGCCAAGCAAGTGCCCGCGCCATACGACAGTGAACTCACATATTTTCGTGCGGTGATTCTCGAAGGAGCCAAGGAGGACAATCTCTCGTCTCTGGAAACAAACGTTACCGTGACCGAAATTCTGGATGCAGCACGCCGCTCCGCAATGGAAGGAAAAACAATCCAGCTCCCTGCGTCCAGATAACGTGATAACTGTGATGCTGAGCGGAGCCTGTGCTCGCGAAACATAGGCGGAATCGGAAAAGACAAATTAGCTCTTCCAGCAAACAACTTGTTCCCCTGCCCCTTTTCGCACACTCTCGAATGCGCCCGGCAAACCACGAAGCAGATCGGTGGCGATGAGCGAGTGCTCGCCAACAATCTCGCGCATCAGATCGCCAGCCAACCCATGCAGATGAACCGCAGCGCAAACGGCGCGAACGACCTGATCGGGATGTTGAGCAATCATTCCTCCAACCATTCCCGTGAGGATGTCTCCCGTCCCGCCGGTTGACATTCCAGGATTCCCAGTCGTGTTGACCCAAGCCTCCCCATCGGGTTGCACGACGAGGGATCGGTATCCCTTGAGCACAACGATCACACGGTGCTCGCGCGCGAACTGCCGCGCCACTCCCAACCGGTCTTTCTGCACATCCGCAGTCGAACATCCGGCCAGGCGCGCCATCTCACCCGGATGCGGCGTAATCACTAGCGAGCGCCCCTGCCCGTTGATCTCCTGCGCATGCCCCTGGAATGCATTCAATCCATCGGCGTCCACCACTATCGGGAGTTTCTGATTCGCGACCAGCGAGCGTACCAGAGTTGTAGTGTGGGGATCGCGCGAAATCCCTGGCCCTATGGCGAGCACCGTCATGCTCTTCAGCAGTTCGGCAATTCGTAATCCCGCTTCCGTAGCTATCGTACCCGCAGCCGTTTCCGGCAGAGGCTCGGTCATTAGCTCGGGATAAAATACGACAACGGTCGGCAGCACAGATTTCGCGGTGGCTACAGTGACCAGTCCCGCACCGGCGCGCAATCCAGAAATCCCCGCCATCGCGGCTGCGCCCGCCTTGCCCAGCGATCCTCCCACAACGAGCACATGTCCGTAGAGTCCCTTGTTTGAATCCGCCTTTCGAGGCGCCAGCAACTGCCCAATGTCCTTCGCCGTAATCACATTCAAGCCGAGTGAGGAAACGACCGCTTCCTCGGGAGAGCCAATGGGTGCGACGCATGTGGCACCATCCGTAAGCGAGCTGAACAGATGTGCGGGACGAGGAGCGGTAAATGTAACCAGGGAATTCGCGCGCGCTATCGTTCCTCGCTGGCGAGTCATCGCGTCAGCGTCGGCACCCGAGGGGATATCCACCCCCACGACAGGCACATTGCTAAGGTTTAGCAATTCAATAGCGTCAGCATACAAGCCTGTGACGGGCGGCTTGAATCCCGTTCCCAGGATTGCATCGAGGTATAGATCTCCGGCTAGAGAAGGTCGCACCCGATCGCTTCTTAACTCTTCAGGTGACCGCACGATGACTGCTTTGCCAGGGATCTTTTCATACATGGCGGCCGCGTCTCCCCTCAGATCGGCCGGGTCAGCCAACAAAATTACCGCTACGCTCTTTCCTCTCGCGTGCAGATGCCTCGCCGCCACGAATCCGTCGCCGCCATTATTACCCTTACCGCACAAGACAACCATCCGTTGCCTGGACTGGTAATTCGCGAGCACATGCTCTGCCACCGCCAAGCCCGCGTTTTCCATCAGAGTCAGCGAAGGCAGACCGAAGCGCTCGCTCGTGGCGCGATCGATCGAGCGCATTTCTTCGGCACTAACGATTCTCATGATGGGGAGGCAGTCTGCTCGAGTTGCCGCAACTGGGCCGGTTCGCCCATGGCAATAAGAAAATCGTCAGGCTCGATTCTTTCGTCGGGCGCGGGATTGAATCGCATGGCGTCACGCCGTTTGATCGCAAGTACAATCACTCCGCGCTCCTGGCGAATGCGCGAACTCTCTAGTGTTTTTCCTGCGAACTTCGAACCCGCCGAGATGTGAACTTCCCCGATCTCAAGGTCCATCCCCAGATGCGTTGTCGCAGTGTCCAGGAAACTAACCACATGCGGCCGTAGAAGCGACTGCGCGATGCGCTGGCCGGCAAATGAATAAGGCGACACGACGGAGTCAGCCCCCGCCGTCAATAGATGCTTTTCGGCTGAATCTTCGCTGGCGCGCGCAATGATCTTCAAATGTGGGTTGAGACCGCGCGCGGTGAGAACGATGTAGAGATTCGTCGCGTCTGTGGTGGTGGCCGCGATCAGCCCCCGGGCGCGTTCGATTTGCGCCCCTCGCAGCGTTGGCTCCTGGGTTGCGTCCCCCGCAAGCGCGAGCCAGTTCTCGGAGGCAAACTTCTGCCTTTTGGCCTCAGCATTTTCGATGAACACGAATCCGACCGGCTTGCGCGCCAGTTCCCGCGCCACGCTCCGGCCCACGCGCCCCATCCCGCAGATGATGAAGTGGTCTGTTAGCCGCGTGATCTCGCGCTCCATGCGACGCCTTCCGAAGAAACTCTGCAGCTCGAATTCTAGCAAAGCCTGGCTGAGCAGCCCGATTCCAACCAACAACAGTGACACACCCGAGAGGATCACAAAGACATTGAACACGCGCCCGGCGTGTGAGAGCGAATGAACTTCCTGATATCCGATGGTGGTCAGCGTCGTGATCACCATATAGAAGCCGTCGAACCAGGGCCAGTGCTCGATGTAGTGATATCCGGCGGTGCCGATCGCCATCACCAGCAGGAGAAGAATGCCGATCTTTCGAAGGTGGCGGTAGGTGTTCGTCAACGCTGTCAGCTCTCAGCTTTCAGCCATCAGCTTACGCCTCGAGGATTGGAAGTGGAGTGCCACTCCGGCCGATGGTGAGCATCTTCATGGGAGTCTCACTCGCGGCTGAGAACTGAGAGAGCCCGTTCTCGTAATAATTCCGGAAGGCTTCAGCCGTGCCGCTGGGGGCCAATGAAACGCGGGCTTTAGCCCTGAGGGCCTCGTAGCTTGCTTTGAAAACCATTCTTGAAACTAATTCTGAGAGCCTATAGCTGCCTCAGTCATGCTAGGGCGCGCCGGTCGGCGCAGACGCACCATTGAGCGTCTGTACCTTACTGTGGCGCCGGCCATAAGCGAAGTAGATCACCAGACCTATGATGAGCCACACTCCAAGACGCAGCCAATTGGTCCAGCCCAGGCCGTAGATCATCGCGGCGCAGATAATGACTCCCAACGGCGTCACTAGGGGCACAGCAGGCACTTTGAAAGCGCGGGGCAGATCAGGCCGCTTTACACGGAGGATCCAGACTGCGATGCACACCAGAACAAAAGCAAAGAGTGTTCCGATACTCGTCATCTCGCCGACTATATCCTCGGGAAGAAATCCCGCAAACAATCCCGTGAATACAAAGAACAACATGTTGGACTTATAGGGCGTGCGAAAGCGGGGATGGATATCGGAAAAGATCTTTGGTACCAAACCGTCGTTGCTCATCGAATAGAAGACGCGCGACTGGCCCAGCAACATAACCAGGATCACGGATGAAAAACCGGCCAGAATCGCGACTGTCACTGACTTCGACAGCCATTCGTAGCCGTGCATGTATTTGGTGATGGCGAAAGCAACCGACGCTTCCCGTCCCGCAGTCCGAAAATCCTGAACCGTCGCAACCCCACTCAGCACGTAGGAGAAAAGCACGTAGAGAACCGTGCAAACCACCAACGAACCCAGAATTCCGATTGGCATGTCGCGCTTGGGATTTTTGGCTTCCTGGGCCGCGGTGGATACAGCGTCAAAGCCGATGTACGCGAAGAAAACTACTCCCGCAGCACCCAGAATCCCCAGCAATCCCCCATAGTGGTGAGTGACGCCTGCCGACGTTACATAGGTGGTCGGAGCGGGAACGAACGGAGTGTGGTTGGCAGGATTTATGAAACCCCAACCGATGCTAATTACCAAAATGACGATCATGACCTTCAAAATCACAATAACCGCGTTGACAGTAGCAGATTCCTTCGTTCCCTTTATCAGCAGAGCTGACAGTAGCAAAAGGATGAAAAGCGCCGGAATATTGATTATGCCCCGTTCACCAGTGCCCATTGCTGTCTCGAGCGGGGAATGGCTCCACTGAAAGGGGACGCGTAATCCGAACCAATCCAGCACGCGATTGGCATATTGACTCCACGAGACCGCGACAGTAGCGGCGCCGACCGCGTATTCCAGGACAAGGTCCCAGCCGATGATCCAGGCGATCAACTCTCCCATGGTCGCGTAGGAGTATGTGTAGGCGCTGCCCGCCACCGGGATCATGGAAGCGAATTCGGCGTAGCACAATCCGGCAAACGCGCAACCGAAGCCAGCCACGATGAAGGCGATCGTCACAGAAGGGCCGGAGCGGTCGGCAATCGCGTCGGCAGTCCGCACAAACAAGCCGGCACCGATTATCGCGCCTATGCCGAGCATGATCAGACTGACTGGGCCGAGCGTGCGCTTCAGACTGTGCTCGCTCGTCTCGGAAGCCTCTTGCATCAACATATTCAGAGGCTTGGTTGCGAAAAGCTTGGCCATTAAGGGGATCTCCTTATGATTTGGGGGCCGACTGCCCAACCCCGTTGCGCGACCACGCGTAATACACTGGAATCCCCAGCAGTACCACGATCAGCCCCGGCCACGTAAATTGGGGCTTATAGCGCAATAGTACGACATCGATAAATAAAGCCATCACAATATACACTGCCGGCAACACCGGATATCCCACTGCGCGGTAGGGCCGCGGAGCATCCGCATGTGTCTGCCGCAGCACGAACAATCCCACAATCGTCAGGATGTAAAAGACCAGCACCGCAAAAATGATGTAATCGAGAAGTTGCCCGTAACTGCCGGAGATGCAGAGAACACATGTCCAGACCATCTGTACCATCAGTGAAATTGCCGGCGTTTTGTAACTAGGATGCAGTCTGGCGACTTTGCGGAAGAACAGGCGGTCCTTAGCCATGGCGTAATAGACCCGGGCGCCCGATAGAATCAGTCCATTCATGCAGCCGAAGCTGGAGATCATGATGGCGGCCGCCATCAGCAACCCGCCCATTGACCCGAACCTTTGTGTCATCACTGCAGTGGCAACCCGGTCCTCCGCAGCGTGCGTAATCCCACGCCCCAGGATCGTCGCGGCCCCCTCAGTTCCATGCAGGGGCAGAGCAGCAAGATAAACGAAGTTGCAGGCGATGTAGAGCGCGATGACTATGCCAGTCCCTAGAGCCAGCGATACCGGCAGATTCCGGCTGGGATTCTTCACTTCGCCCGCAGTGAAGGTTACGTTATTCCATGCATCTGCAGAAAACAGCGACCCTACTTGAGCAACTGCGAGGATGGTCAGCGTTCCAACCATGGCGATTGGTCCGCCGACTCCAACCTGCACTGCATGTTGCGCACTGAGTCCGGCATTTTCCCAGAAATGTCCGTGAAAATTGGCCAGCACGGCCTCGGGATTGCGGCAGAAGGCGAAGCCTAAGACCGCGAGTGCCGCCAGCGCCAAAACTTTAGCCGCCGTGAACACGTTCTGAATGGCCGCGCCCGTCTTCACACCCAGCACGTTAATCAATGACAACAGAATGACCAGCAGAACTGCTATGAGGTTCTGCGTATTAAGTCCGACGTCCATGTTGCCCAGCACCATCGGGCCGATGTGAATCGGCGGAACTTTCCAAAGGTGCAGCAGCCAATGGCTGGAAGAAAACCACGGTACGAAAACGCCCAGAAATTTGCCGAACGCCACTCCCACTGCCGCGATCGTTCCGGTTTGAATCACCAGGAATAGGGTCCAGCCATAAAGGAATCCCCACAACGGTCCCAGTGCCTCGCGCAAATAGACGTATTGCCCGCCAGCGCGGGGCATCATCGCAGCCAACTCGCCATAACTGAGGGCTGCAATGATAGTCATGATTCCCGTCACCACCCAAGCGCCGATCAATAACGCTGGCGAACCCACCTCGCGCCCGATCTCCGCCGACACAATGAAGATGCCGGATCCGATCATTGATCCGATCACCAACATCGTGGAACTGGTCAGGCCCAGCACCTGAACCAGTTCTTTATCTTGATGGCTGTGAATTTCCCACTCGGCCGTGGATGACTCCGCAGTTGTCGGTGTACTCAGAGGCTCGCTCCTGATCCTGTCCCCAGTGGATGGCAGTCTTGAATTACGTTGCCATCTTTTAGCCTTGTCATCCTGAGGAGGGCGTCTATTGCCTGATCAAGGATCCATGCACTTTGCTGGTGCCAGCAGACTCCATAGATCCTTCGCTTCGCTCAGGATGACTATCCATGATGGCGCTAACGCTGACGACCAACGACGTATTTGCAGCACTTTACCTCAATAGCCGCAAAAATACCTCTGCTGATTTGCGCGGCTCCAGTGACAGATCGGATATCACCGCCACGGAATCGGCCCCCGCCTCGAGCACCGAGGCCGCATTCGCCCGCGTGATCCCTCCAATCGCGACCAGCGGCTTGGCTGTCAATTCCCGGGCCCGGCGCACTCCTTCGAGTCCTACGATGGGATCGGGATTGTCTTTGCTCGAGGTAGCGAATACCGGCCCGATCGCAACATAGTCCGCTGACGTCAAATCCGCTTCGCGCAGTTGCTCCGGGTTATGCGTGGACACTCCCAACCAGCGCTCCGGCCCGATAATCTTGCGCGCCGATTCGGGCAACAAGTCATCCTGTCCCACGTGGACACCGTCAAAGTCAGCGGCCAGGCAAAGATCGGCGCGATCATTCATGATGAGCCGCACCGAGTGTCCCACATGCTTCTTCAACTCCCGCGCTTGTTCCAGCATCATTCGCGCATGCCCTGACTTATTACGGTATTGAAGGAGAGTACACCCCGCGCTGACCAAGTCCTCAGCCAAGGCCATCAGTTCCAGAGTAGACCCGCGACAGGACGAGTCCACAATGGGATAAAGTCGCGGAAGCAAAATCATTCAGGCAAATCTCGGAACAGCACGTGTGGCCGGACCTGTAGTCCCGGACCCCTCGTCCGGGGTTGAGCGCAAAGCGCGCAATGACGCACTGCTGTCCGCGTTTACTGCCTTCCCGGGGGAACGAGGGACTCCGCCCCTACTTCTGCGCGTTCTTGTTCAGAAATCGTTCTATGAAACCAGTGTCGATTTTTCCCGCCCGGAAATCCGGGTCAGCCAGTATCTTGCGATGCAGTGGAATCGTGGTGTACACACCCTCAACAATAAACATCTCCAAAGCTCTCGCCATCCGTGAAATCGCCTCACCACGATCTTTGGCGCGCACAATGAGCTTGGCAATGAGCGAATCGTAATAGGGCGGGATCACGCCTTCTGCGTATGCCGCCGTATCGACGCGCACGCCCGTACCTCCGGGCGGATGGAAAGCGGTAATCTTTCCGGCCGAGGGCGTGAATTTCTCGGGATGCTCGGCATTGATGCGGCACTCGATCGAGTGCCCGCGGTGCACGATGGGCCCGTGCAGCACTTCATCCATTCTGGCGCCAGCAGCAATCATGATCTGGCTTTTCACCAGGTCAACATCGGTGACCATCTCCGTCACCGGGTGCTCTACCTGAATGCGCGTGTTCATCTCGATAAAGTGTAGCCGCCGGTCCTGATCCATCAAGAACTCGATCGTACCCGCGTTCCAGTAACCAATCGCCGCCAGCGATTTGCAGAGAACCTCCCCGATCTGCGACCGCATTTCCGGAGTGACCTGCGTGGAGGGAGATTCTTCGAGCAACTTCTGATGGCGACGCTGGATCGAGCACTCGCGCTCTCCCAGGCTCACGACCTTGCCGTGCTCGTCGGCAAGTACTTGAAACTCAATGTGCCGGGGATGCTCAACGTACTTCTCCATATACAGATCCCCATTGCCGAAAGCTCCGGCCGCTTCCGCTTGAGCCGCCTTAAACAGTCCGGGAAGTTCCTCTTCGCTGCGCACAATACGCATGCCGCGACCGCCGCCGCCAGCGGAGGCTTTGACAATCACTGGATAGCCGACCTGACGCGCCCACTCCACGGCCTCGCCGTCGGATGCGATGATCCCGTCAGAACCCGGCAGGATTGGCACCCCTGCTTCTTTCATCGCCGCACGCGCCTTTTCCTTCTCACCCATAAGCCGCGTAACTTCCGGGCGCGGGCCAATGAACTTGATTTCGCTCATCTGGCAGACTTCGGCAAAATTTGCATTCTCCGCCAGCAAACCGTATCCGGGATGCACGGCCTCAACATTCGCAATTTCAGCCGCGCTGATTACCGCAGGTATATTCAGATAGCTTTGCGCCAACTGCGGGGGCCCAATGCAGATCGCCTCGTCCGCAAAGCGAACGTGCAGCGAGTTGCGGTCAGCCTCGCTGTAAATCGCAACGGTCTTGACCCCGAGTTCCTTGCACGCGCAGATCACGCGCAAAGCTATTTCCCCGCGGTTCGCAATCAGGATCTTTTTAAACATGAGAGAAAAAAGCTATGAGCTTCGAGCCCCAAATTCAAGCTGCCGGCTCGAAGCTCGCTGCTGATAATCGGTCGCAAGCATGAGACGTTGCAAGCTGCGTCTCTACTTGGGAACGATAGACGGAAAAAAGGCGCGTCTGCGCGCGCCTCTTGAATGATCTCAGTTTCACTTCTTCGGACGAACGACAAATAGGTCCTGGCCGTACTCGATCGGCTGCCCATTATTCGCAAATTTTTTGACGATCTCGCCAGCAACATCCGACTCAATCTCGTTAAGCAGCTTCATTGCCTCGACAATGCACAGCACTTGTCCAACTTCCACCGTATCCCCCACCTTTACGAAAGGAGGAGCCCCCGGAGAAGGAGCTTCATAGAACGTCCCCACAATGGGAGACTTCACCGTATGCAGCCCTTCCTCGGCAACAGGCGCTGCAGGCGGAGCGGCCGCCGCTGCCGGAGCTATGGGTACTGCTTCGACAGGCGACGCCGGGGGAGGCACCGCGAAAAAGCGCGGCTCCCCGTGCGAGTGCACCACGGTATGCTCGCCGGCGCGCTTGATTCGCACCTTGACATCGCCTCGTTCCAATTCGAACTCGGCAATATCCTTCTCGATTAAAAACTCGATGAGTTCCTTCAGCTCTTTTTGATTCATTCGTGTACGGTGGGACCTTCGCCGATCCCGCCGCGCACCCGCAGGGCGCGCGAAGAAGCCGGGCGTGGTCCGTGCCCGGCTCAATTACTCTAGAAGACTAAACTGCCAGAAAATCTTTGCTGGTGGGCGTCAGTATCTCACAGCCACCGGCCGTGACCGCTACCATATCCTCGATCCTCACGCCCCATTTGCCGGGGAAGTATACTCCCGGCTCGATCGTGATGACCATCCCGGGCTGCAGAATCTCGCGCTGCCCATTCGCTACGCGGGGGCTTTCGTGGATTTCCAGCCCCACCCCATGCCCGGTGGAATGCGTGAAATACCGACCGAAACCGGCTTTCTGCAATACTTTACGGGCCGCAGCGTCCACCTCCCCAACGGCAATTCCCGGCTTCACAGCCTCAACCGCTGCCTGCTGCGCCTCCCGTACCGCCTCGTACGCCTGCCTTGCCTCATCGGAAGGCTTGCCTACCCACACAGTGCGGGTCTGATCGGAACAATAACCTGAGAGTATAACACCGAAGTCGCACACCACGAATGCGTCCGAAGGGATCGGCTGCTGCGACGCGCGCCCGTGGGGAAGAGCAGACCGCGCACCAGAAGCAATAATCGTAGGAAATGACATCTCGTCGGCTCCAGCACGACGGGCAGCTAGCTCCATCTCAGCGGCGACCTCCACCTCCTTTGCACCCGGCCGCAGAACGTCCACCGCACGGTCGAACAGCTTCGCTCCCAGTACCACTGCTGCCCGGATCCGGGCGATCTCGTTTTCGTCCTTTACCATGCGGTCGCGCTCCACCATGGGAGGCGCATCCTTCAAAGTGATCCCGGCGGGACGAATCTTCGTGAGTTTCTTCTTCTCGGCGACTGTGAGATGTTCCGACTCAATCCCAATCGTTTTTTTCTTGCGCGCTCGCCGTTGCCCCAGGATTTCTGCCAGTGACTGCAGCAAAGCCTTCTTCGCAATCACCACCTTCGCGGCCTTCACTTCCTCGTGTGCCTGCGTGTCATAACGCACGTCGGTGATGAAAATGCTGCGAGATTCCTCGATCAGCAGGAGCCCGGCACTTCCCGTAAAACCGCAGAGATAACGAATATTGGGCAGATGGCCGACGAGAAGTCCCTGGAACCGGGTGGTCGAGAGATGCTCGCGCAGCTTCGCCTGTCGCGCATGGAAGTTCATTGCTGCGAGTTTATCAGGAGACAAGTGAGAGGTAGTGAGAAGCAACCTGTAAAGGTTATGTTAAGACCTTGAAGCGAGAACGCGCCCGCATCACAGGATTTCGACACATGTTTTGCTAATCGCTCCGCCTCTCAGGGCTCAGGCCTCGAAGCTCATTGTTCACCGCTATAAAACAAGCCGCCGGCCTGATAGGTTTCAGGCCGGCGGCTTTTGAGTGCTTCAGCCCGCGACTATGTCTGGATGATTCGCGGGGTGATGAAGAAAATCAGCTCCTGGTTTGCGGTGTCCACTTTCGTATGCTTGAACAGGTTGCCGAGGAACGGCAGGTTGCCGAGCAGCGGAACCTGCGTGATGTTGATCGAGTTCTGCGTCTGGATAACGCCGCCGATCACCACCGTCCCGCCATCGGTCACCAGAACCTGCGTGGTGGCCTGCTGCGTGATCAGTTCAGGGTTACCCTGCACTTGCTGTCCGAAGTTCGGCGTCGTGTTCTCGACGTCGACGTTCAGGAAGATCGTGTTCTCCGACGTGATCTGCGGAGTCACCGTCAACCGCAGGAAGGCGTCTACGTAGGTCACAGTCGGCGGGCCGCCCAACTGCGCCTGCGTCACGATCGGCACGCGCACGCCCTGTTTCACCAGAGCCTGGATATTGTTCTGCGTCACAACTCGCGGACGCGATAGTACTTTCAGCAATCCACGCGCCTCCGCCATCGTCAGAATGGCATCCAGACGGATATTCGCAGTGGACGTCTGGAACCCGAGACCGCTCGTCGGGCTGGTCACGCCCAGGTTCGAGAAAAGCGGAATCTGGTTCAGAGTCGTCCCCGATGGCGATGATGTTCCTACGACCGAGTAGAACGGAGGAGGTCCACCGAAAACACCCATCGGAGACGTTCCCACGCTGCTGGCGCCACCAACCGTCGATGTGCTGTTGCCCCAGCCGAAACCAAGCTGCGTACCAATGTCACGGGCGAACTGCCGCGTCGCCGCAACCACGCGCGCTTCAATTTCAACTTCCTGCGTCTTGCGATCGAGCTGCGTCAGCAGGCGATCGATGGTTGGAATCGCCTTCGGAATGTCGTTGATGATGACCGCGTTGGTTCGATCATCAGCCACCACGTCGCCGCGTTGCGAGAGGAACTTCTTTACCGTGACGATGGCGTCTTTCGCCTTCGCATAGCTCAGGAACCGGGTTACCGAAACCTTTTCCACCGCCAGAGCTTCTGATTCGATCTGCGCCCGGCGAGAGTCGGCTTCGTGCTTCAGGGTTTCCACTGTCGCGATGCGAAGAACATTACCTTCCAGTTCTCGGGCGAGGTCATTGTTCTTGAGCACGATGTCGAGCGCCTGGTCCCACGGAACATCATCGAGAACGATGGTCAGTGTGCCGTGCACATTGGGATCGAGCACAACGTTAAGGCCGCTGATCTCATGAATGAGGCGGAAGAAATCTTTCAGGTCAACGTCCTTCAAGTTGACTGAAATTGGCTCGCCCGTGTACTTCGGCCCTGCCACCGCATTTCCCTGTGCCGATTGCGCCTTCTGTTCGGCAGCCAGATTGACCGCTGGAGTGATGGCCGGAGCCTGGTTGCTCTGCGATTGAGCCGCATGCATACTGACCGGCAGCAACTCAGGAGTCGTTTTATCCGAGAACTTCGCCGCTGCGTCCTGCGCGCGAGCTGCCGGATTGTCATCCGAAGCTACCGCTTTCTGCTCAGCCTTCGCTTGATAAGAAGGTTCCACGAAGACGTAATTGTTGGGCGAAGCGGATTCCTTGCTCGCGGGCGCCGTGTCCGATTTCACGGGAGCAGGCGAAGTCGCGGCCACGGTCGTTTGCTGAGCAGCAGCGTTCGCTTCGGCGTTGGCGTGCAGCGTCAGCACGAGCTTCCCGGCGGGTCCGGGCGTCAGTTCGTAGGCGCAAGCCTTCTCGAGATCAACCACGATGCGCGTGCTGGGACGGGACTGCCCTCCCATGCCAATGCGCACGTCCTTGACCCCGTTCGCATCAACGGCAATGGATTTCTGTCCGGTCCCCATTACGGTCTCGGGCAGATCCACCACCACGCGAGCGGGCGACTTGAGCGTGCTCACCTTGGGCGTCAGCACGCCCTTGGAGCTCATCTCAACCCGGATAGTGTCCGTGTCCCGGACTACGTTGACTCGATCGAGCTGGCTGGGCGTCTGGGCAGCCGCAGCCACCACCAGCACTAGTAGCAACGATACGAACATTGCCAGTTGTTGCTTTCGCATTTCGCTTCTCCCCACCCGCGGGCCTGGCCCGCGTGTCCTTCGTGCAACTTGATTCGGCGCTCCGTCCCCGGAGTCCGCCGCCCTGCTTACACTGCTGGAGCCATAATCCGTTTCACAACTTCCCGCGTGAACGACTTACCCAGCTTGTCCTGGACCGTCTCCTGGAACACGACTGAGTCTCCCGTAATCTTCACCACGTAGCCATTGAACACAGGATCGTTTTCCCGCAGGAAATAAGCCTTATTCAGGTTATTGGTCACCACCGCGATGAAGCCGTTGTCGGACTTCACCACTCCTCGTACATTGATCGCATTGATCTCGAGGCACTTCTTGCCCGTCGCGCAGCCGGAGCCCGACCGCTGGACCACCGGGCTGAAAAACGGATCCCGCTTGCCACTCATCGCCCACTTCTTTTCTTCGGGCTTGGGCTGTTTCGGAGCTTCCGCAATTTTGATCGGTGTTCCCTGAGTTGCCGCAGGCTTGGCCGCAACTACCGTCTTGGACTGCTGTTTGCTGTCCGCTTTCACAGGGGCCGCGATTGGTTTTGCGGCCGCATTAGTGTCAGCAACTTTCGCTACTGTGACAGGCTTGGCTGCCGGAGCTTTCGCATCTGCAACCTTCGGAGCCACTGCCACTGCCGGAGTCTTTGTGGCGCTCTTAACCGGCGCTGGAGCGTTCTTGGCAACTGCCGTGCCCGCATCTTGCGTATGCAGAATCAATATCGTTTTTCCCGCTGGGCCAGGCGTTACTTCGTAGGGCAAAGCCTTCTCCAGATCCACCACAACGCTGGTGGTCGGAGGAGTCTTGCCATCCATGCCAATGCGGACGCCTTTAACCCCGCTGGTGCCTACAGGAATCTTACTTTGCGAGCTGCCTAAGACCGTCTCGGGCAGTTCCACGACGATGCGCGCCGGCGAGCTCAGTTTGCTCACACGCGGCGTCACTGCCTGGCTGGAACTGATCTCGATCTGAATGTCATTCGTGCCTGGCACCACGTTCACGTGCTGCAACTTGTTGTTCTGTGAGCCGGAAACCGCGGCCTGCACCGCCGGAGCCGCAGCTTTGGTGACCGGAATCGCCGCCGGCTTTACCGCCGGAGCGGGCGCACCGGGCGCCGGCTTCGCAGCCTGTTGTTGCTGCAGCGACTTCACCGTGTTACGCGCGTTATCGATGGCGGAAGGCGTCTGTGCTGCCACCCCACCTACCATCATTGCCATTGCCACTATGCCAGTCGTCAGCTTCATATGTGCGGTCCCTACTTCTTCGCCGCTAGCGCTGCGGGTTTTGCTCCGGCGCCTGCTGCGGAAGGTGTCAAATCGTGACTGAAATACGTCGTCGCGGTGAATGTGGCGACCACGCTCTCGTTGGGCGCGTACTGGTACGTATGCTTCGCCTTCGCTCCGCTCGGGTTCTTCGTGGTCGAGATCATCAAATTGCTGATGTTAATGATTCGTTCCAGCTTGCTCACCCGGTCGAAGAAGTTCAGCGTCGAGTAGTACGGCCCGTCCAGCTCCATGTCGAAGGGAACTTCGCTGTAGTACTGCTGCGATTTCACGTCTTTTGCCGTGTAGCGCCGCAGTTCCACCCCCGCATGGCTCGCTTCCGAGCCCATCATGGTCATGAACCCATCGATCTGCTTCTCGTCGGGCACAATGCGCTGCTCGATCTCGAGTTGCTGTTTCAGTTCGGCCAGTTGCTGCTCGATCTGTTTCAGCTTCGGACGATAGGATTCGAGTTCGTTGTTTTCCCGAACCTTTTCTTCCAGGGCATGCTGCGCGGTGGCGTTCTTCTCTACCTGGCTCTTGAACACGGTAAAGTACAGCGCTGCCGTCACCACCGCACCCCCGAGAATCACCATCCCCCACTGCTTGATTCCCGACATTTCGCTAAAGTTCGCCATAGGTCCGCCTTTACGACTTCCCCTTCTCGCAGGTCAGGGTGAACTGGAAAGCCTGCATGTCCTTGATGGTCTCGTCCTGGTAGGTTTCTTTAATCTCGACCGTTCGGAAGAACCCGGTCTTCTGCAAATTCGCAATCAGGTTTGCCACCGCGTCGGTGCTCAGCGCCATCCCTTCCAGGTTGACCGATGGGCCGGTGTCATCCATCTTGTTCAGCCAGATCGCTTCCGTGTTATTGATCGTCTCGCCCAACATGGCCATGAGGTTGACCGGACCCGTCTGACCTTCGTGCAGTTGCTTGATCACGTCCACGCGTCGCTGGTAGGCATTGGCTTGCGTTTGCCGCTCCAGAAAGCGCGCCTTCACGTCCGCCAGTTCCCGATTCTTCTGTTCCGCCACTTTCATCTTGGCAGCGATGGCTTGCGTCTCGTGATCAAGCCGGTACCAGTAGCCCAGGTTGGCAAGACCTACGATCACCACGATGGCGAGAACCTTCAGCTTGGGCGACCCCATATCGCCCATTTCCATCGTCGGCATGGAGGGTGCAGCGCTTCCACCGCGCTTGCCTTTGCCTTTGGAGTTTTCGAGCAGGTTGATTTTGATCATAGGGATTCAAAGCTCCTCAGGGCCAAGCCCACCGCCACCGCCAGCTGGCCGGGATTCTGCTCGACCAGTTCCGCTCCGTGCCCATCAACGGGAGGCGTCACCCGCTGGAACGGATTCAGCAATTCCACTGGCATCGAGAACTCCTGCCGCAACGCTTCCACCAGGCCCGGCACTTTCGACGAGCCACCGGCCAGGTAGATCTTTTCAATGTGTTCCCCCGCCGCGCTGGCTCGGAAGAAGTCGAACGTCTTCTGAATTTCCAGCACGATGATCTCAGTTACCTGCTGCAGGATCGGCTGCTTGGCGTCTTCGCTTACCGTTCCAACTTTATTTCCCAGCTTTAACGACTCCGCGTCTTCAAAGCTGAGGTCCAGTTCCTTCTGCAGCGAATCCGTGTACTGATGGCCACCCACGCTGACGTCGCGCGGGAACAGCGGCGTTGTGCCCTTGACGATGTTGATGTTCATCACGCTGGCGCCCAGGTTCAAAAGCGCCACCACCTGGCCGGGCGCCGGCTGGTAGTTGTACTCGTAACAGTTCTGCAGAGCCAGCGCATCGATATCGACAATAGCCGGGGTACGTCCCGCCATCGAGAGTACGTTGGTGTAGTTCAGAATCTTGTCCTTCTTGACCGCCACCAGAAGCACATCCATCTGCGGACTGCCCACTTCATCGGAGAGAATCTGGTAGTCGAGGCTCACATCGGCAAGATCGAAAGGAATGTGCTGCGCCGCTTCTTTCTCAATGGTCTCGGCCAATTCCTGATCGCTCATGGAGGGCAGCGAGATCTTCTTTACGATCACCGAGTGTCCGCTCACGGCGGTTGCCACACCTTTGGTCTTGATCTGATTGTCCGCAAACAGCTTCGAAATCGCGCTCGACACCGTGCCCGAGTCCACGATCATGGAATCCACCACGATGTCCGAAGACAGCGGTTCCAGCCCGAGGTGAGTGACCTCGATCTGCCCACCCTTTTTGCTCAACTCCACCGCCTTAATGCTCGAGGAGCCCACATCCAGGCCAACAATGGACTTCGATCCAAATCCAAACATGTGCCCACCTTTTTGTGTGGCGCGAGCAACTTCACCCGCAACCCTTTATGTACCGCCGGCGACTCGCCGGCTGTCCCGAGGGCGTCTCGCCCTCAGACTTCCTCTGCTACTGCGATCCCGCAGCTTTCGCCGTAACCTTCGGCTTGCGCTTTGGCTGCGGCTCCATCTCGCTCGACTTCTCTTCCATCCACTGGTCCAGCTTCGATTTCTTGAAGCGCCAGCGATTGCCCAGTTTGAACGCGGGAATCTTCTGTTCGCCCACGTACTTGTACAAAGTGTCGGGACTTACGCCCAGGTACTGCGACGCCTGGCGAATGTTCATCACTTCTCGCGAGTCGGCCATAGTTCCTTTACGTTTTCCACTGAACCAGCCCGCTCTGCGTTCTGCCGTCGCGGGCTTCCGTAGGGGAGACTTCCTGCCCTGTCTATCGGCATCGAGGGCTTTCGGTGTCCAGAGCATATATCAACCCTGAAAAACCAAGGCCCGGAGCGAATCTCCGTGTTTTGCCGCGTTTTTCACCTGTTTTCTGGAACCCGGATGAAAACGCTGGGGGGCGCTTTACCAGATGTTGTGTAGGCATGCAGTAGCACTACTATTACGTGGATACCCTGTGCAGGACGCGATGCGTTATGTCCACATCGGTAACTGAAGTACTAGGCACGGTACGGAGGTGCTATATCCGTCGCTCAAACCGTTGTTTCGATGGCGCTTTGCTCTCAAAACATAAGCCGGCGCATGCCTGAAAGCACGCGCCGGCACGTCCTCGTTACTTTCTCACTTCGTGGCTGGGGCAGTCGTTGCTGCGACGGGCGTTTTCTTGACTGGAGTGGTCGGCTTAGCGGCGGCCACGGCCGCGGGCTTCGCTGGAACAATCGCCGCAGGCTTGGACGGAACAACGGTTGCCGGCTTCGCTGTTGCAACCGGCGACTTGAGCGCTGCTGGAACCATCGCCCCTCTGGCCGACATTGTAGCTGTCGGCTGCCCATTGATACGCGGCTGGGCTGCTGGCATGGCACCAGGCCTCACTGGGGCCGCAACACCAGTGCGAGCAGCAACGTTGCCGGCGGGCGCGGCTCCAATCGCAGCACCCTTCCCGCCTGCCACATAGTTATTCGCGGGGACGCCAGCTCCACCGGAGGGCATCGCAGCGCCGAGGGTGGTGGGCGACAGGCTGGGGAAGTTTAAATTATACTGCCGCACCGGAATCGCCATGGCGCCGTTCTGCGCCTGCAGTTCGTCGATGGTCAGATTGTAGGTGAAGCCAGTGCCGATCGGACTGTCGTTGCCTCTGGCTCGCGCCACAGAGAACATTGCGCTGCCCGTCTGTCCGGGAGCGAGAACGAATTGCGAGTCGGTCTGGTTGCCCCGGTCGATGCCCATGCCCTGCAGTTCGCCAGGATTGCCCCCTGCGCCCTGATAGCTGTTGCCATTGTTGTCGATCATCACCATCGACCCCTCGCGGTAGGCAATGATCAACGGCTGGTTCGAGGAGTTGCGGAACTGCACGTTCATGCGAATGATGTGCCAGTATCCCTGCTGGCTCATCGTCATCTGTGACACGTTCGCTTGAAATGGCCCGGCATCGAAGCAGCTTGGGCCGCACGAGCCGGAGCTGACGTTTGCGGCTCCTTGTCCGGAACCCATCTGCTGAACGCCCTGTTGCTGGACGCCCTGCGTCATTTGCTGAATCCCCTGCTGCGCCCCTTCCATGCTCTGCTGTGCCCCTTGGATACCTTGCTGTGCGCCCTGCTGGACGCCCTGTTGAGTCTGCTGCACTCCTTGCTGCGCCGTGCTGAGTCCCTGAGCCGCCTGCGCTGCCTGCTTGAGGCGCTGCCATGCGCTCACTTTCTTCGCCGGCTGAGCTGGTTGAGCTTGCTGTTGTTGCGCTTGTTGCTGCTGTGGCGGCTGCTGGCCCGGTTGCGTCTGCGCGAACAAGACTCCCGAAAAAATCGCCATCATGACGAACGCCCGCATTGAATTCCTGGTCCCCATGTTGTTCTCCTTTAGAGCTGAGAATCGATAATTCCGAAATGACGATGCACCTCGTTGAGAGCTCTCTTGGAAACGCAATGGTTCGCGCAGCCAAGCTGGCCGTATGAGGTGACATCTACAATTGTTTTTCTTGGGCCCGAAATTCTAAGAGAAGAACTGCTGGGGGAGTCTTTGGGGTCCGCATAACACCCCAAATACGGCCCACACGTTATCAAAACTCCGGACCATACGCAATTGTTTTTCTGCCTGGGCCCGCCTTTTCTTTTCCATCGCCCAGCCTTGCGGTAATCTATTCCGTGCTTCAGGAGAACGAACTTGCGTTATCTCGATCGCTTGCAGCCACTGGCCTTGGTTCTCGTCCGCTTAGCGCTGGGCGTCATTATGGTCGCCCACGGTTATCACAAAGTTTTCGGAGGATTACAGCAATTTGCTCACATGGTCGGCAACATGGGGATTCCCGCCTGGCTGGGATATGTGGCCGCATTCACCGAGTTCATCGGAGGACTGATGATTCTCGCGGGTTTCTTTACCCGACCGGCAGCTTTCGCATTGTGCATTGACGTGGGCGTCGCCATCGCGAAAGTTCACTGGCGCAATGGTCTGATGGGCGCACCCGACCGCCCCGGTTTTGAATTTCCCCTCGCGCTCGCAGCTCTTGCCTTTGCTTTGATCTTCTTTGGCGCAGGCCCCATTTCGATTGACCATGTCTTGCGTGGTGGCGGCAGCGGAATCCGCCGCTCCTGAAAACCTGCGCTCTTCCAACTTGTTTCTCCGCAACTTCGCTCCACATTGCGGGTTCATCAAGGCACAACAACAGGATGCACGTGATGGGACAGGCCGGTCGTCCGTTCTCTCGCTGTCAATTTGAATCCGCCCCCCTCAGCAATTATGATGGTGCATTCGCGTACCAGCTTGCATCCAAATGGTTTTTTGCTCGCATCTTACGGCCCAGCAAGCATGATCACAGGAGGTTTCCTTTGAGAAAGTCCGCCTCACTTCTTATGCTCCTCGCCTGTTTCGCTCTGCTCCCCAATTTCGCCTCTGCGCAACAGGGTGATGCGATGATCGGTTTTGGCACCCTCATGGCCCCTGGAGCGGCGGGCTGCAACTTCGATACGGTCAGCGGGATCTTCACCTGTCCCGAAAAAGGGGGGCTATACATGAACCTGGGTGGCGATGTGATCCTGCACAACCGCCTCGGCTTCGGCTTCGACGCCACCTGGAAGGCAGGCCAGGGAGAGTACGGCGGTAGCGGCGGACAGCCTTATCGTCCCATCCTGTTCGACATCAATGGGATCTACCAGCCCAAACTGGGCAAGAAAGCCGGCCTTGACCTGATGGCTGGCATCGGATGGCAGACCACTCGCTTCTATGGCTACACACCAACCAGCAACTGCGTCTATTTTGGCGCCTGCTATCAAAGCTCCAAACATTTCCTGGTGGATTTCGGAGCAGGGGTCCGCTACTACGTCTGGGGACACGTCTTCGTTCGCCCCGAGGTTCGCTACTACAAGGTCTTCAACAATGATTCGGACTTCACCTCCGGTAACCTTGTCCACGTCGGAGCTTCCATCGGATACACTATCGGTCCAGACTGAACTGCCGTTGAACTTCGGTTCGTCGTGAAAATAGCCTTCGCTCGTGGCAGGCGTGTACCCGAACCGTTGCTGCTAAGAAAGTCGCGCGCTCAGGGGGTGGATTGAGAAAGTTAGTCTCGCTCGTCTTTACTGGCGCGCTGCTATGCGCCGCCCAATCTTTCGCCCAGCAGACTGATTTCGCCATCGGCGGCAATACGCTTTGGTCCTCGCAGAACACGACCGCACAACTGGGTTTTATCCCGCCCCCCGAAAAAGGTGGAGTGTATCCCAGCGTCAGCCTGCAATATATTTCAGCCCGGCGTCGCGGTCTGAATGCCGAACTTGCCTTTCGCGACAAGAAGGCTATCTATAACTCCTTTCAGCCTTACCGACCTTTTCTCTACGACGTGAACGCCGTCTATGCACCCCGCTTCGACAAGAGGACGGGCGGCGATTTCATGGCGGGCATTGGCGCTCAGACCGTTTTGTTCTACAACGAATTTGCTCCTTGCCCGATCAACGGCTGCCAGGTCCACGTCAACAGTACACACTTCCTCGTGCACGCCGGGGCCGACGTGAAATATTACTTCTGGAGAAATTTCTTCGCGCGTCCTGAGGCCCACTGGTATTACGTAGTCAACAACGTGCAGTTCCATTCCAATAACGTCTTTCGCGTCGGAGTCTCCCTCGGACACACGTTCGGCTCTCGCTAACCGGCAGAACTGATTACCTTCCCGACGCCGCTTTCCCGTTCTTCCGGTTTCGCCACCACCACGCTCCCGCAATCACGAGAACGATGATCAGGGCTACTACGTTAAATTGGTTCAGCCCCTCCTCCAGGCGATCCCAATGGCGCCCGAACAAATATCCTGCGCTGGAGATCACAGTGACCCAAACTACTGCCCCGAGAAAATTGAAGACCAGAAACTTTCTCCATGACATCCGCAGCACGCCGGCCATGGGTCCCGCGATGATCCGCATGCCAAAGATGAAACGCGCAAAAAAAACCGTCACAGATCCGTACTTGGCAAACAGTTCCTCTCCCCGCGAGATGGTTGCGTTTTTGATACGAAAGATTGTCTGGTAGCGGAGCAGCAGCGGACGGCCGCCGTAATAACCAAGCGCAAATCCGAGATTGTCCCCAAGCGTCGCAGCGATCGTAGCCACCACGATGATCCACGGCAGGCGCAAATCGTGTTCCGAGTAGGCCAGAAAGCTGGCAAGCAGGAGAATGGTCTCACCCGGCACGGGGATCCCGGCATTCTCCAGCAACAGCGCCCCACCCACCGCCCAATACCCATACTGCACCACCGCATTCCGCAGCATCTCGAATATGGATTGGGTCATGAAGGCTCAGAGAGTTTATGCGGGGACAGCCGCACGCGCGCACTATTGCTTCAGGAAATCAATCAAGGCCTCATTGAACTGCTCCGGACACTCTTCATACGGCAAATGTCCAATACCCCGAAATACGACTTTCTTCACGTTGGTGAAATGCCGCGCCAGCGACTCCATGGATGATACATACACCGCCGGATCCTTATCTCCCCAGATCAGCAGGGTAGGAACCTCACGCAGCTCAGGCAATAGCTGTTCGAGTTCCTTCATGTCCGCCGTCCAGGTTTTCACAATGCTCAGCCCATGTTCGAAGAATCCTGGAACTGCGAGTGGAGCTTCGTAGCCCTCCAGGCTATCGCCGGGAATTTTGCTGCGATCGGCGTACAGCCGACCGTGACCGTAAGAGAATAGAAACGGCATGCTGGCCACTACCCAGCGAAATCCCGCTGCCCCCAAACGGGTTCCCAGGAAGGGCGCCACCCGCCTCCCATGGGCCGAAAATGGATTGACGGGACAAACCAGAATCAGACGCCGTACGCGCGCCCCTGCTCCTCGCAGCGATTCTGCCGCCGCACACATGGCAACGGCTCCTCCGCGGGATGTCCCCAGCAAATCGAAAGAAGATAGGCCCAGGTTGGCTGCAAACTTCAGAACGCGCACGGCCGTTCCACGCATCGAATGATCCAGATCCCTGGGACGGTCCGAAAAGCCCGCCCCCAACTGATCCAGAGCATACACGGTGGCATGGGGCGCCAGCGCCGGAAGTGTGAATCTCCAGGAAAACGAATAGGCCAAAAGCCCGTGCAGCAGAATCAGCGGCGGCCCCGTCCCGGTGCGCAGGTAACGCATGCGCGCACCCTCGAAGTCCATCCAGCACTCTTCTACCCCATCGGCAGGATTCGGCGTAAACAGCTTTTCCGGCCTTGGCCCACAAAATTCTTGCGCGCCAGTGGACAACCGTTTCATAATGGCCGCACTCTATTTAAGTGAAACAACGCCTCTGTCGCTTCACTTTGGGGAGCCATATGGCTCCCCGTTTTTTCGCTTGTTCGTTTGCGGGAGTGCCCGAGGCTCTCGCACTTTTCGCGAGGGGGCGAACAATTCGAGGCACATCACAGCGAGGCCGAACTCTGAGGTTCAAGGACTGAACTCCCGGACGCGCCCCTCTTCTTCCCTAATAATTTCTTCAACACCCGAATCCCCTTGTCCACATGCTTCTCTTCCATCAGAAAGGGAGGCAGGAATCGCACGACCGTATCCTGCGTGCTGTTAAACAAAACGCCCTCAGCCAACCCGGCGTCCACAATCGGGCGCGCCGGAATCTCAAGTTGAATGCCTTGAATAAATCCGCGTCCCCGTACACCCCTGGCTGCCGCCCGCTTTTCAACCAATTCCTTGAGTTGCTGCTGCAAATATTCGCCGACCTTGTTCACATTCTCGAGGAGTTTTTCTTCTTCCACAATGGCGAGAAACTCAAGCGCCACGCGGCAGGCGAGAGGCCCACCTCCGAACGTTGTTCCATGCTGCCCGGCTGAGATCGCCGACGCAAACTCTTCCTTCGCAATGAAAGCCCCGAGGGGAAGCCCTGCTGCAATCGGCTTGGCGATCGCCACAATGTCGGGCGTGACCCCAAAACTCTGAAATGCAAAAATCGTTCCGGTCCGACCGAGACCACACTGAATCTCATCGAAAATCAGCGCCGCTCTATGCCGGTCCGCTAACGCCCTGCATTCCCCCAGGAATTCGACCGAACACTCATGAATTCCTCCCTCGCCAAAAATCGGTTCGAGCACAATAGCGCAGGTGTTGTCACCGACGGCCGCCCGCAATCCTTCCACGTCGTTCTGCTTAACAAATGTCACGTCTTCCAGCAACGGCTCGAATCCCTTGCGATGCTTGTCTTGTCCAGTGAGCGAAAGCGCGCCGAATGTCCGTCCGTGATAGGAACCTTCCAGGGCCACCAGCCGCGACTTCGCCTCGCCTCCGGCACGGTGCCCAGCGAGTCGCGCAAGCTTAATGGAGCCTTCAATCGCCTCTGTGCCGCTGTTCGAGAAGAATGCCCTGCTCAATCCCGACAAGCCGCACAGCTTCTCTGCCAATAGTCCCTGATATTCGTGATAATACAGATTGGAAACGTGCACCAACTTCGCTGCCTGATCACGAATTGTCTTTACGATGCGCGGATGCGCATGCCCCAGCGCATTCACTCCCAACCCGGAAACAAAATCGAGATAGCGCTTCCCTTCAATGTCATAGAGAAAAACGCCTTTGCCCCGGCTGAGCACTACGGGATATCGATTGTAAGTCTGCAGCAGAAATTGCCGCTCACGTTCAGCGATCTGTTCGTATGTATTCATAGGGACACATAATTTTACCGGAATGCACACCTCTTGCCTTCCTATCCCTGACAATTGTCCGAACAAAATGTGCAAATCGGGACTTCCCACGCTTGGCCATGAACCAGGAAAGGCGGAGTGAACCCGTTCATGCACTTCCCTTATCAGCCGTTTGCCCCGATGATCGCGACAGCTCACATCCGCAAACGTACGCGGGAATCTTGCCCGCCATAACTGTGTGCGTTTGTCGGCGAGCATCGATTTCGTGCAACGCAACGATTGCTGCAAGGACTCAATCATTCATGTTTAGCGAACGACGCAGTTGCGTGCGCCACAAAGTGAATGGCCCCGTCTTCGCCAGTTTCGACGGCGTCACCGGTGGAATGATCCTCGACTTGAGCGACCAGGGGCTCTCCATGCAGACCGTCGTGCCCCTGTCTCGCGACCGGCACCTTCACCTGCGTCTCGACCTGTCAGACACCGAAGCAGAACTCGAGACGACGGGCTACATAGCATGGGCAGACGCTCTGGGCCGCGCTGGTGTGCGCTTTTCTGACCTCCCCGAAGAAGCGCGACGCCGTCTCGATCGCTGGCTCGCCCTCAATGACCAGGCGCCCAGTCGCAAGGCTCCGAAGCTCACAGTAGATGGCGTGCTCGGGCCCGTCGCCGACGGGAACTCCGGCACTAACTGGTACAAGACCAGATCGGTGAGCCTGGAAGCAAGCACCAGCCCGGCGTCCTCCGGCGCTCTGCCGACTTCGAGTTCAATCCAGTACGAGTTCCACTCCCTCGGGCCCGATCTGAATGCAGCGCTGCGTATCATCGCCGAGCGGGCACGATCGCTTCTTCGTGGTTCTGGCGCCGCAATTGCTCTCGTTGATCGAGGACCCATGATGTGCCGAGCCAGTGTCGGCAATGGTGGCCCGCCGCTCGGCACCCGTGTCGACCGGAACGCGGGACTCACCGGAGAATGCATCCGCAGCGCCAAAGCTCTGCGGTGTGACGATAGCGAGTCTGACTCCAGGGTTGACGCCGAAATCTGCCGGCATCTGAGGATCCGATCCATTGCCGCAGCACCCGTTCGCTACGAACGCGAAGTTGTCGGACTTCTTGAGGTCGTCGCTCCCCACAACTTCGCCTTTGACGACGGCGACCTCGCTGTCCTCGAACGCCTGGCGCAAACTGTCCTGCTCACGGTGAGCCAGGCCCAACCTGTCAGGCACAAAAAGCCTCGGCGCTCGCCTGTTCGCTCCTGAATTTCCGATCTGACGCACTCAATACAGGGATGGTTGCCCCGGCGGCCGCGTCTTCCAGCGCCGGTGCACCCAAAGCCACTGCTCCGGATACTTCTTCACATAGTCTTCAATCACCTTCGTAAACTTCTGGGTGTTGGCCACGATGTCGGCTTCCAGGTCGCCAGTGCGGACTAGTTCGAGAGCTGGATCGAACCGCAGCCGGTACTTGCCCAGCGACTCATCCCAAATCGTGAATCCTGGAACCACTGCCGCGTCGCTCCGCAAGGCCATCCGCGCCAGCCCGCTCGCTGTACACGCTGGAATTCCGAAAAAATCCACGAATACTCCCTGTGGCGGCGTCATATTCGTGTCCATCAGTATGCCCACAGTCTCTCCCGCCTTCATGGCCGCGAGCAGCCCGCGCACAAAATCATCCTTCGCAACGACTTTGTTACCGTGCATCGTTCGGTAACTCTGCAACATGCGGTCCAGATACAGATTGTCCATGGGGCGCATGACAATGTTCACCCGATGGCCATGCAGCGAGTGTGCGAACGCCGAGAGCTCCCATCCCCCGAAGTGCGCTGTCAGAAACAGGACTCCCTTGCCGCGCTCATAAGCCCGCTTATAATTCTCCAGACCTTCGTAGATCACAACTTCATCGACGTTTTGCGGTGTATATTGCGGGAACTGGCACAACTCGGCAAGCTGGCGCCCTAACGACGTAAACTCGCCGCGCAAAATGCGCTTCCGCTCTTCCACACTTTTGTCAGGAAAAGCCATGGCAAGATTGCACATCCCAACCTGCCGCAAGCGGAAATGGAGCAGATAAACCAGCTGCGCGATGCCGATGGCAAACGCGCGTGAGAGAGATCGCGGCAGAATCCCGAGAATTTTGATAAACGGCCAGGCAGCCGCGTATTCGAGTTTCCGACGCATCAGGAAAGCGTCACTCTATCATGCGTGGGAATTTAGATGCTCATAGCTCAGTGCTGATACCCCTTATTTCGCCGCATCCTGTGCCCACTTCGCCAACGTGCTCAGAAAAGGATTCGCTGCCGCTGGAGGCTCCACTTCGCCCGTCAGCGCAGCTTTAAAAGTCACCATGTGTCCATAGAAATCCCGCGTGCTGTCCTTGTCCTGCTTCAGAACGGCGCCGTTCAAGCTCACGCCGGCAAAGACCCCGCGCGCCCGCGAATACGTCAGAACCTGCGCCCGCATCTTCCAATCCGTGTTGCCTTCTGCGTGGCGTCCCACCGGGCCAGCCGCAACTGAGGCATCTGCCCCCAGCGCAACCTGGCTGGAAAGCAATCGCTGCATGCCTTCGTTATTCATGATCAACATCACCAGATCTACGGCTTGCCCGCCGATCTGAAACCCGAAGCTCCCGCCCTTCACCGTGAAAAAAGCCGGCGAGCTCCAGCCCTTCGGAGTCCGGCAACTCGCCAGGCCCCGCCCATATTTTGCTCCGACGACAAAGCCGCCTTTCAGCATCGACGGTACAACTGCAACGCACTCTGCCCTGCCAAGAATTTCCTGGGGAATACCAGAGTCCGGGGCCGACTCGATCTCGTTCAACACGTCAGCTGCGGCCTGCACACGATCCGTCGCCTTCGATTCTTTCGCTGGCTCATCGGCGGCAAACATCAGGGAACACAGCGACACAACCAGGGTCACCTGCACTAGCTTTTTCATGGCTCCTCACCACAACGCAATTTCTGGGATCTTTGTACTTGGATTGTAAATGAATCCGCCGAGTTGGATGAGCGCAGCACCAAAGCTGCAACTCTTTGGAAATCAAGCGCCCAAACGGGCTGAGTCAGTAGGAATCATGCGAGCTTCCGAAACCGGGAAGGCGTGGCGTCAGGCATACGACTATGGACAAGAAAGCTGAGGCGTCAGCCTTTGGGGTCCGCTGAAGAAGATTGAGGACGATTGCACGATGAGAACGGCCAGCAAAAAAAATGCGGGGCTGAAAGCAGTGACCCTAATCGCCACTCTCAACCCCGTCTCCCAGGTTCTGTGGTAGGTGGAGCGAGTATGCGGTCACTCCTAATTTGCAACAAGATTACGAAGGTAAGTTCCCGAAAGTTACGAGGGATGAACCCCGTAAAGCCCTGAACCGTGAGCGAGAAGCTGGTTTGCTCATCGCCCACAGCTCATAGCTCATTGCTACTTGGTAGTCACCAGCGAGTGAGTGATCGCATGCACGGAAAGGGCAATCCGGTTCTGCACTCCTACTTTGCGCATCAGCTTCGCCACGTGCGCCTTCACGGTGCGCTCCTCAATCCCGAGCTGTGATCCAATCTCTTTATTCGAGCGCCCGGCCACCAGCATTTCCAAAACTTCCTTCTCCCGATCGGTGAACGTCACGCGGCCGGCGGGAAAAATTCTGCCTGGCGCCGAAGATACTCGCTCGATGAACATAGAAAGCACGCGCCGCGGAGCCCACACCGATCCCTGGTTCACAATCCGGATCGCCTGCGCGAATTCCGCCGGTGTGGCGGCTTCATCCACATAGCCCTTGGCCCCGGAAGCAATCGCTTTGAGAATGGTTTCCTCGTCAATGCCTGAGCCGGTGACAATAATCCGCAGATCAGGACGCGTCGCCTTCAGGCTGGCCATGACGTCAAACAAGTTTTGCCCCGAGCGGTTGCCCAGCAGAATAAGATCAATTCCCTGCAGCGTGCTGATCTCGGGCAGCGCCGCAGAGACGAGCTCAAATTCCGGCTCCGAATCGAACAAGGCGCGGAAGCCGACAAAGCGTAAAGGATCGCTTTCTACTACTGCGATGCGGATCACTGGTTTTCTCGCGACTGCTGCTTTCATAGTTTTCCCTTTTGTAGGGTCAGATTCTTTCAATCAGCATAGTAATAATTCGGCGCAATGCAAAGAGAAGGTGACCGAAGGGAAATTACGGGAGTAACATGAAATAATGCGTGCGCGGGCGCCATTCACCACATTTACTCATGTCGAAAACAGCCGCCATGGGCAGTCCATCGAGTGCTGGATTGCAGTTGTGCACGCCCGATCGCGCTTCCCTGGAGAATTCGCTCGCATGATATTGAAGCAATTCTGTTGCATCATCATCCTCTTCCTGCTCACCGGTCCCGGGCTTTTCGCCCAGGAAGCCACTCCTCCACTTACAGGCCAGACTCCCGGCTCAAGCTACACGCCCAAGTTCAAAGGGGATCCCGCCCGCTCCGACTCCGAAGCCGCCGCCCTCGCCTACATGCGCGTAGCCGTCCGTGCTCAGAAGCAGTTCAATAAGCAATACGGACACTACGCCACCACCCTCGCCGAACTGGTCCACTCCGGATCATTCACCAAGCGTATGGTGAATACCGAGCGCGGCGACTATACCGTCGGTTTCAAAGGCAAGAAAGATAGCTACATTCTAACCATGACGCCCAAGAACATGGACGCGCAGCACCGTTCCTTTTACGCCGACGATGACGGCAAAATCCGAGGCGATGACACAAAACCTGCCGACGCAAATTCGCCCATAGTGAAATGAGCAAATCCGGGGTGCCCCACCCTCGTGCCGCGCCTCTTGCTGGACAGGGCGGGGATGTTGACCTTCAAGATTCGGACGTTTCCTGTTCGATCCGGCGCTGATGTTCAAATAAAAAGGCGCGCAAATCAGCGCGCCAGAGAAAGTTACTGAACCGTATCAGCGATGCACTCCGCCGGCGCCGCGGACTCCCCCAACCTGCATCCCGCCGCTACGAACCGGGACTGCTCCACGGAGCCCTCCCGGGCGAGCGCCGCCACGGAAAGTTGTGACTGCATGATTGTGGGACCCACGTCCAACCGCTACCGGGCGCGTCCCGTCGAAGTGATGATACCTGCCGATCACGACCGGAGCCCGCCACACTACCATGGGCGAATAGAATCCCCAGCCAAACGGGTTATAAAAGAACCCGTTAGCGGGCAGGAAAGTGAATCCCGCAAAGGCCGGATTCCAGTACCAACCCGGTCTCCACCATCCGGGTGCGTTTCCGCCATTCACGTAGTAAGTACGAGCGGTGTCCACGTTCGCTTCAGACAAGTACTGCGCCCGCAAACTGCTCCAGCGATAAAGATCGTCATTTTCCGTGACCGCGTCGTCGAACCCGCGCGCCTTGATTTTTCCGCTGTTCAAGGCAACTTCATGATTTTTCTTAACGGTAATATTGCGATCGTCTGCGTTTACCACTGCTTTGCCGTCGAACACGCGAACCGTCTGATCGTTGGCATCAAAGTGGTAAAGCCCCGTCTTGGTGACTCGGGTAGCGGCCCCCGGCTGAGTGACTTGGATGTCGTTTTCTTTGTAAAGCTGATCCACCTCGAGCATTGCCTCGCCGCGATTCAACGCTAATTGCGTGTTGGTCAGGCCACTCGAGATCATCTGCACCGAACTGTTACTCCCCACTCGCAAATACACTCCCGGCGTGAGCAGGATTTCGGCTTTTCCGTTTCCAGTCTTAAGCACCTGTCCATCTTGGAGATCAGCTGTTCCTACTGCTTGACGATCAAGCGCCTGATCTCCGATGGACGCTTGTCCTTCTACATAATTCAGCGTGCCCGGCATCGCCGTGCGCTGTCTGCTATCCGTGTCTGCTCCCCACGCGGGCACAGACAGAAGCGCAGCCAGGAAACAACTCGTGGCCACTGTTTTCCATCTTGCCAGCTTCATACTCCCTCTACTCCTTCCTTTCCATCCTCAGTCAATTAGATGTGCGTTGGGTCGCCACCGATGCACATCTAACCTATTGATACTAGGCCGCTTACATTAGCCCGACGAGCTCCAAATAGTAAGTTGTTCATCTCAGTTCGTCGCACGAAATCGGTGCCATTAGAAGCATTAACTCGCAACCAACTGCAACGCGCGACAGCGATCGTGAGAAATGGTGCAAAATGGACGCCATGCTTTTCCGCACCGACAGCACCGTTGGGCTAATGATCCTTGTCTTGGCTTTGTTGGATTCCGCGTTGTCAGCCCAAGCCCCTGACCGCCCTGCGCCGCCAACCCGAGATCCCCACACTGCAGGATACGTTGCTGCCAAAGAATTGCCCGATCGCGTACTCCCTCGCCCAAACGCCGACGGCAACTTCATCCTGGGCCCGACCCACACTCCTTCCCCAGACCTAAATGCCGACGACGCCACTCCGAACGGAACCGTCATCGAGTTCACCATGAACTCCACTGAGAGCAAGATTTATCCCGGCATCGCACGCGACACGAACACCTTCGGAACCCCCGACACAGCGAACCCCGCGAAACTGATTGTCACCACTAGCCATCCCGCACCTTACACACGCAAAGTGGCCGTTTATGTTCCCAAGCAGTATGTCGCCGGCGATGCCGCACCATTCATCGTCGGTGCGGACGGCCCCGACCCCATGCTCTTCTCTGCCATCGACACCCTCATCGCTCAACACAAGCTTCCAGTGATGATCGGCATTTCAATCGGCAACGGAGGCGGCGACGCACAGGGCAGCGAGCGCGGACTCGAGTACGACACTATGTCGGGAACCTATGCCGAATTTGTGGAAAAGGAAGTTTTGCCCAAGGTCGAGAGCAAGGCTCACATCAAACTCACGAAAGATCCGAACGCACGCGCAACTATCGGCTACAGCTCGGGAGGCGCCTGCGCCCTCAGCATGGCCTGGTATCATCCCGAACTCTACCATCGCGTGCTCAGCTATTCAGGCACGTTCGTCAATCAGCAGTGGCCCTACAATCCGGAAACTCCGCATGGTGCTTGGGAATTTCACGAACACCTTATCCCGAACAGTCCGCGGCAACCCATCCGCCTCTGGATGGAAGTTGGCGATCGCGACCTTCTCAATCCCAACATCATGCGCGACGGCATGCACGACTGGGTCCTCGCCAACGAGAACATGGCCAGGGTACTGGCCGCAAAGCGCTACCATTACCAGTTCGTATTTGCACGCAACGCTTTTCATGTTGATCGCGCGGTGCGGCTGCAAACACTCCCCGAAGCACTCGAATATATTTGGCAGGATTACCGAGCCGCTGCTCCTCAGCATTAAGCCGTGGCTCAAGACCTTTCGGTCAGCCTGCGAGTGCTACCATTTCAGCAAATTTTGAGTTAATGGTCATCGAATGAGCGAGCCACAAAAAGTTGCCGTCATCACTGGTGCGGCTCAAGGCATCGGTCGCCGCACGGCGGAATTGTTTGCGGAGCAGGGATACTGGCTCGCACTCGCAGACTTGCGTTCCCTTGCAGCGACCGCGCGTGCTGCGAAGGATCACGGCACAGAGATATTCGAATTCACCGGTGACATTTCGAACGAGCAGACCGTCACTGAGTTTGCCGCGCTCGTGAAGCAAAGGTGGGGGCGTGTCGACGTTCTGGTCAACAACGCAGGAATCAGCTTCATCTCGCCGGCTGAGAATGTTTCCGCTGCCGATTTCCGCCGCGTCCTCGAAGTAAATTTGCTCGCCCCCTTCCTGCTTGCAAAGTCCTTCGGCTCCATAATGCTTTCGCAAGGCAGCGGCAGCATCGTGAATGTCGCATCGGTCGCGGGATTGCTGGGCATCGCCGATCGCGTCGCGTATAACGCCTCCAAGCACGGCCTGGTCGGCCTCACTCGCACCCTGGCCGCGGAGTGGGGCGGCCGCGGCGTCCGCGTCAACGCTGTTTGCCCGGGATGGGTCAAAACTGAAATGGACGCCGCTGATCAGGCTGGCGGTGGATATTCAGACTCCGACATTACCCATCGTGTCCCCATGGCGCGCTTCGCCTCTCCCGAGGACATTGCCAACGCCATCGCGTTTCTCGCCGACGACCGGCGCAGCGCATACATCAACGGACATATGCTATCGGTGGACGGAGGCTGGTCTGCAGACGGGAGTTGGGAAAGCTTACGCCTCCGCCACCGCTGATCGCGCAGTTTCGGTCGAATTGCCGACCGATTCGATTGCGACACTTGCGTCAAGGCCCTCCTGAAGTCGATTCTGTCGCTCACATTTTGAGAATTCTTCTTGCGAAGCACGGCACGTCGCGGGCTCCCCATGTGTATTTATACGGCTCTTGCCCCTGCAGAAAATCAAACGCGTGACATCCACTCTGCATCGCGCGCTCCACCGCATAACCAATTGAAATGGCTCCCACACTATTCCGGGCATATTCAGGATCGAATCCGCTGAGATAGGAATAGATTCGGCCGCGCACTCGATATCCGTAAATCGCCGCGATGAGCTTCCCTCCCATGCGAATTCCATAAAACATCAGCATCTTCGCTTCAAGAAAACGTCGCCCGACCTCGCGGTGGAAGCTGCGATCCCTGGCACTGCTCAGCGCGCCCTGGCAGCCTTGCTCGTGCCAGCGTTCCTGGTGCAAACGTTCCAGCGCTTCAGAAAACTCGTCGAGCGTACCCGCCGTCGCCTCCTCGAAGATGAAGCGATGCACCTTTTGCAGCTTGCGAGCATAGCGATGAGACCTCCTGAGCAACACACTCCCGTGCCCAAGATTATGAAGGTCAATCGCCACACAAGGGACTTGCTGGCTCAACTCCTCGCGCAGCTCGGCTGTGCTGACAACCTCCTCCAGAAGGGGAGAGCCGCGACGGAGTCTTTGAAAACTGCACACGTCCCAGCAAGCACGAACGTTCTGTATCTCGGTCAGATGCGCACTACGGCATTGCAATCGAAACGCGGGATCAAACAAAACATCGAGATAATCCGAATTCCCCGTTCCAAGCAAAAACAGTTTCCGCTTCGCCGCGCGTGCCCCATCCTTGTCCCAAGCCCTTTGCGGGACAGGGTGGGGGTTTTCACTTCTGAAGACGTACATCGGAGCAAACCCAACCAGTCTGCCACCATGCCATAATGCGAACGAAAGCAAATCCCCCTCCCCGTAGTGCTTCCACCAAGGCAACAACCAGTCAGGAGATTGGAACGGCGTTGCGTCTGGTAATGATGTCCATAATGCGCGCCACTCACTTTCGATCTCGTGAAGCCGCTGGGGGGCGGCAACAACTTCGCTGCGAAGATCCTTTGGCGCCCGCGGATGTTCCTCAACACTTCGTCGTCTCAAGCGGCTTGCGATAGTTTGCACGTGCTCTCCAAAATCCCACGATAAGCCGCAATGTAGCTTTCGAGCATCCGTTCCGGCGAGAATCGTTGCTGCGCCACGCGCCGGCATCGTTCCGGATCGAGAAGTTGGCACGCCCGGATCGCATCGGCCAACTCATCGGGATGGTGCACTAAATACCCGGTTTCTCCGTGCCTCACCACCTCGGGCACTGCTCCCCTCGCAAATGCGATCACCGGAGTGCCACACGCGAGCGCTTCTCTCGCCACGAGCGAACTCGTTTCGGGCGCAAGACTCGGCACTATCAGGCAGATTGCTGAAGAAAGCAGCCGGCGCTTAGCTCGTAACCCCACCGGCCCCATGTACCGCCGTTCACCATCGAGTTCGGGAACAATATATTCCGCGAAGTAAGCCTGATGCTCTCGAAAGGGAAATACCTTCCCGGCCAGGAGCATCGGCATGTGAGCCTGCCGGCACGCGCGCAGCGCCAGATGAAAACCCTTCTCCGGACAAATTCGCCCTAAAGCTGCCGCAAAATTGCCTTTCCGAATCGATCCCTCGCGCAGCATATCCGCGGAGACTCCGTTTTCAATCTCCGGAAGCATCCTCAAATTCTTGGGAAAGTCTTCACGCTGGGAGCGCGACACGCAGTGAAAGTAAGTATTGGGTCTGCTCACCGCAAGCGCGTTTTGCTTATACCAATGCAGGGGAAGATGCAGAGTCACCAACACGGGTACATCTTGTTCCGGCAGATAGTCCGCGAAGTCCAATCCATGTAAATGAACGATGTCTACCGGATATCGCCGCAACGCGTCCGCCATCGCTCTGCGAATCGCATCATGCGCCATCACCCAGGCGTCATTCGAGACGGCTCCGTCAATGGACACGGTGGGAATCAGCGTGCCCGCGATCTTCGATTCTGGTCTGCCGATGACCAGCGACTGGTGCCCCCGCCGCACCAGTCCTTCATCAATCTGCAGCAGAATCTGCTCCGCCCCACCCACGGATTCGCGGCTCACAACGCCCAACCAGAAAGCAACACTGAGAACCGTGAGACTCACACTGTCATGGATGAAAAATTTCCCTCAAAGTTTGCGAAGCCATTTTTCGCCATGCCATTCCATCGACTCCCCAGTTGAAATTTTCATACCAGAGTTTGCCTTCGTGCGGCGGGCGCGTGAAATCGTAGTCGGGCGCCACTCGAAACCGTTCCACTTCCGGCGATGAAAAAGGTTGCAGAGTTCTTCCTTGCGTGGTGAATTTTGAGATCATCCCGGTTTTCAGCTCCCGCTCTTCAGCACTCAACCGATAGATGTATTGCTCGTGCGCCTCATCGGGCAGAAACCGGTAGACTTCCATCCCCCCCTCCCCCGCGTGATATCCCGTGAACTCGCACAATTGAAACCGCACCTCAGGTCTGCAGATTCGCTGCGCCACGTGGCACGCGAAGGCTACCGAGTCATGGTCGGGATGCCCGCCCTCATACGCATGCGTCAACACGATCTCCGGCCGCAGGCGCTCCACCACCGCCAGCAATAATTCGCTAAGTTCTTTCAGAAGAAACGAGGTCCGCTGATCCGTAAAGCGCAGGTTCGTGATGGCATCTTCGCCGATTCCGACGCTGGCCAAAGCGTTAACAGCTTCCTTCCTTCGGATCTCGGCATAAGATTCTCTCGTAGAACATCCCGCCGCCAGGGCGTCTGAAGGATTCAGCGGCGAACCGTCAGTCGCATGAACAACTTTGAAGTTCTTCCTGCGACTGAGCAGCCCCCCCGCCCCGATGGTTTCATCATCCGGATGAGCCGCGACCAACACAGTGCGCAGAGTAGTTGAGTGCTGCGATGGCTCTGGCGAGAGAAAGAACGCTTCCAGCTGTGCCGTACACCGATCCCGGACGAGTGTCATAGCGCGATGAGGCCAACCTAACGGGCGTCTCGCACGAAGTCCATCCGGCGCACGCTGTAACTCCCGACGAAGCCAATTTTGAAAGAGTAGGACTTCAGTCAGAGTGCGAATGCATTTGTTTTGAAAGGGCGCGACCTCAGTCGTGCCGCTCGGGGACATTTAAGCTGCCGCGCTCTAGCGCCCGAAGGCAACTCATTATGGCCTTAGGGCTGTTCGTCACTGGCAGGAATGACGGTCAATTGCACCGCCTTGCGCTCACCTTCCCCCACGCGCAACCCGCTTCCCTGCCCTTCGTAGCCCTTCAGAAACTCCGGATTGTAATAAGCCTGCCCCTCCACGCTCTCCCACGCGAACAGCGTATAGCTGCCCCCGCGAATCCCTCGCAGACGAAAGTGGCCTGCCTGATCGCTGACCGTCTGTCGATACCGGTCCACGTTCCCGCGCATCCCAATCTCCGGCACAGCGACGACCACTGCATTCGCGACCGGCTGCCCTTGCGAATCAGCCACCACGCCCTCAACCACAGCCCCGTTGGCGCTGACGACTAGATCCAGAATAACGGTCCCACCATTCACGATCAGACCCGAATCATTCACATCCCGGCCACCCACGAGCGTCGATTTCACGAACCAGTCTTCGTTCGCACCGCTGCTATTCCCCGCCATCTGGACGCGATATGTACCCGGCGGAACATCAGTCCACACAAACTCCCCGTCCGCCGTAACGTGCGCCAAATTCGAGAATTTCTCGCCCGGAACCGCGAGTTCCTCGTCGCCGTCCGCCGGCTCCAATACCAGGTAAATCTGATTCGGATCAAAACGCCTTCCATTGCTCTCCACCCGCAGTCGCCCACGTATGGAGCCTCCCGGCTGGGGCGAGAGCCGCAGTCCATCGACGTTGCTCGATGTGATTTCCAAGGTCTGGCGGGCCATCATCGGCACCGCCGATCCGTCTACTGTTGCCAAGACCGTGTAGCTGCCCGGCGATACATCGCGAATGACGAAGCTTCCGTCCTTGTGCATCTCGGTCCCGCTGGTTACAAGGCGAGAATCGCGCGACTGCACCATGATGGTCGCCGACGTGCGCGGAGGAAGATTTACCACTTGTCCGCGAATACTCAGACTCGGACTGGGCGTTAACGAAAAATTCAGGGGAAACTCATCTCCCGGACGCAATTGAATCGGCGTCGCCTGGCTGCGATCCGTAGTCCCCGGATAATACGTGGTCTGATACGAAGTCGCTGGCTTATCCGGAGCGGCAGAGTTCCGCGCCGCGCCCCCCGATTCGATGAGGCTGCTGAAATCCGGCGGAGGATTCACCGAAACGAACACACTCCCAGATGTCAGATTCGCAATTCGAAACTCGCCGAGATCATTCGTCCGCTCGGATCCAACCTGCTCCCAATGCCGATGGCCAGACGCAAACGTTGACCGCAGCGCCGTCACCTCCGCACCGGCCAAAGGATCGCCATCTTCATCTGTCACGCGCCCACGCAGCACGGCCGCAGCTTGCAGCCGGATCTGCAGGTCCTTGAGTTCCTGCCCTGCAGTCAACGTGAACACGCGCCCCTCCGAGCGCCCGTGGTGCTTGTCGATATCAAGGAATCCCGTACGCTCGGCAAACAACCGGTATCGACCCGGCAGAATGTTTTCGATAAGAAAGCTGCCACGGGGATCGGTCGTGGCGGTGTAATTTCCACCTTCCCTCTGATTCTCTGCAATCAGTTCGACCAGGACCTTGTTCACAGGCTCGCTGCTCGGATCCTTAGTCACGATCCCCTGAATCGCCGCCCGCCCGCTCGATTGTGCAGCGCGATGATCTTGGCCCAAGGCATAAGCGCCCAGCGCCAGCAAGCACACGAAGATAGGCCAGAGTTTCATAGGAGTACGTTGGGGAGTCTTTACGCCATCGGGGACCAGCAGTCAGGCGCAAGTCAATTCTATCCGCGCCGTCCCGATCTCAAAAAACAAATTCGATCTCGATAAGTCGTCAAGAACCACGTAGAGACAGCCCTTGCGCTGCCGGGGTGTGGCATGAGCACTCGTCCGGTTCAGCTGTCCTTGCGATAGAGCAGATTGCGCATAGCCTCACGCCGGGCGGCGTTGGCTCCCTTGTCCGTTTTCCACCCATCCCCTGACGTAGCGCCGGGATAGCCGGATTCTTCTTCGCTGCACTCTGGACAGCGATTGGCAAACCCGGGCTTCCCCGGCTTCAGCTCAAACTCCTCACCGCAAACCACGCAAGTTTTAATCGGAAATGCCATTTCAACAATATGATACTTCGCGCGAGTGCCAGGTTGCGTACCTACTCCCGAATTAGCACGGGAGCAACGTGAGGAGCAAAAGGGGTGAGCTCGATGCACAGAGGGAAAGGGTGCCCGTTGAAAGTCCGATTGAGCGGCTCTTTTGGCTCCATGTGGACGAGCCCCCTTCAGGGCCGCGTTGACCGTCGCCAACTTTGGTGGGCCGTGGTCCCCCCATTTAGTTCAAAAAATACTGCCGATACAGCGTATCCCTCTGCGCCGGGCGGAACCCCGCATCACGAATAATTCTCCGCAACTCTTCTTCCGTCGTGCAATTGTTCACGCCCGCCGCCCGCACCACATTCTCTTCGAGCATCACCGAACCCACGTCGTTCCCGCCAAACCTCAATCCCATCTGACACACTTTCAATCCCTGCGTCACCCAACTGGACTGCACGTTAAGGAAATTCGAGAGATACAGACGCGAAATTGCCAGCACCTTCAGATAGTCAACCGCCGTAGCCTCATCCCAGTGCCGCCCGCCCAACGCGGTATTCGCCGGCTGGAAACTCCAGGGGATAAATGCCGTGAACCCGCCCGTCTCCTCCTGCAATTCATAGAGCTTCTGGAGATGATTGATCCGGTGCTCGTATCCCTCTCCCACGCCGAACATCATGGTCGCCGTCGTGCGCATGCCAATCTGATGGGCCGTGCGGTGTACATGGATCCAATCTTCTGTCAGACACTTCAGTCGCGCAATCTTGTAACGAACTTCATCGTCCAGAATCTCCGCCCCGCCGCCCGGAATCGAATCCAGCCCGGCATCCCGCAGCCGCAGAATCGTATCTCGAATGCTCAATCCACTGTACTCGGCTATCGCGATAATCTCCGAGGCCGAATAACAATGAAGATGAATTTTCGGAAATCGCTCCTTGATCCCGCGCAGCATCCTCTCATGCCAGTCGATCTTCAGGTCCGGATGCAGCCCACCCTGCATCAGCACACCGGTACCACCCAGTTCGACCGTCTCGCGAATCTTTTCGTAAATCGTGTTGAAGTCGAGAATGTACCCGTCCTTTGCCGCCGGACCCTTCAGCGGTCTGTAGAATGCGCAAAACGTGCAGTACTCCGTGCAAAAGTTCGTGTAATTAATATTGCGGTCAATGATGTAGGTTACAACGCCTTCCGGATGCAACTTCCGCCGCATCGCATCGGCTTCCATCCCAATGCCAATCAGGTCGTCAGACTCGAACAACTCCAGCGCTTGCTGTTTGTTTAAGGACATAGAAGATTCCACAGAACGTTCAATTTTATCCAACTCTCAGGCCCAGCTCCAAACGCAACATGTCTCTCCAGCAGTTTGTTGTGTCTACCGCCAACTTATTTCAGGGCACGGTGGACACTTCTCCTGTGCGTTATTTGAAAGGCAGCCCTGAACCAACGTTGTGCAATCTAGGTGGGTACTCAGTAGAAGTCTCTCAATCCCAACGTCATGACCATGCTCCAGCCTGAATGGCTTTGGCACTGTCGGTGATCCCCGCATCCACTTTCTTCTCGCCAGTCTTGCGATCCATCACCACGGATCTGAATCGGCGCAAACACATCCCCCTCTCATTTCCCCCCTTTTCCACAGGTTGAGAGCGCGCCGTTGTGACAAATGACCTTTACTCAAAAATTAGAAATGAGCAGAATGGAAGTGTAGCCTCGGACGCCTTTTCCGGGTTTCGCGCCAGGGCGCGCAATTGTTTGAAGTAGACGCCTTAAAAGGTACGTTTGTTCAGGGAGAGTACGTTCTTGACGGCGCATCGCGCGCAGGGGTGGCGCAGACTCCGCCCCACAAAGTTAGGATTGGCGCGGTGGCGACGATTGGGGACATAAGCCATTATTTTTGAATACGTTACCTGTAAACCCTTTCGATCTAATACTTTGCACACATTGAGCGATATGACGTGCAGCTAAGTACCTGAAAGTAGATACGTTGTGTTGAAGGTACCGAAAAAAACGTGCCACGATGTACACCTAGGTTCGGACCAGTCTACGTCACGGCGCAGCACAGACGCGTCGTTTGACACCGCTGTTCCCCTTACCTAGACTGCAAGCGTAAGCGCGAGGTTCCATCAATGGCTTGGCTGCAAAACAAGTTCGAGAAAAATTTCCTGATTTCGACGGTCGACTACGTCTTTAATTGGGCACGCAAATCGGCCGTGTGGCCGATGACCTTCGGCCTCGCCTGCTGCGCGATCGAGATGATCGCCTCCTCCACTGCCCGTTTTGACATTGCCCGCTTCGGCTCCGAGGTTTTCCGCCCCAGTCCGCGCCAGAGCGATCTCATGATCGTAGCCGGCACGGTCACCCTGAAAATGGCACCCGTAGTCAAGCGCATCTACGATCAAATGCCCGACCCCAAGTGGGTGATCTCCATGGGAGCGTGCTCGTCGGTCGGCGGCCCGTTCAATACCTATGCAGTGCTGCAGGGCGTGGACAAGATCGTTCCCGTCGATGTCTACGTCACCGGATGCCCGCCCCGTCCAGAAAACCTTTTCTACGCGTTACTAAAACTGCAGGACAAAATCGATACCATGACGATCGCGAAGAAGCCCACCGAAGTCCGCTTGGATCCCAACATGGTTGAGAACTTCAAGCGCCAGGTGATGATCGCCCAAACCCTGCAACCAAAATAGTTTGGTATGGGGGCAGGCGCCAGGGCGGTATCGAACAACAGAGAACCGATGTCGACCGTAATCAAACTGACCAGCGAGTCCAACCTGCCGGGCCCAGACGAGGCCAAAGAATTCTCCTGCGGCGACAAAGACATCTGCGTCGCGAACGTGAACGGCTTCTACAGCGCCATGGACAATGTCTGCCTGCACCGAGGCGGTCCACTCGGCCAGGGCATGATCGACAACGGCAAGATCGTTTGCCCCTGGCATGCTTGGGCCTGGGATCCAAAGACAGGCGAAGCCGCCCACAACCCGAGCGCAAAGCTAGCTGTCTACCCTCTGAAGATAGAAAACGGCGACGTGCTCGTCGAAATCTGATGGGCGCTCCTGCCTGATCAATTTCCCGAGGACCGCACAATATTTCTCGACCACGGCCGTCTTCAAGGTTAGCGGGCGCCATGCGGATGGGGTTTTCTCATGTCAGTTCCTAAACGGGCCAGCCGGCTTCTCTGGTTCGCCGTAATCTTCTTGGTCGTAATCGGTATCGCCGCCGTCACTCGCCGCAGTTTGGCCCTGGTCTGGCCTCATTGCTTTAGCGGCAACGCTGGTGCTGCCGCAGGACTGGATGCCGGATTCGCACGTCAAGCCGCTCTAACCTTTGTTCACATTCTGCCGGGAGCGCTGTTCCTTAGCTTAGCGCCGTTTCAGTTTGCACCAGGCTTTCGTCAGCGGCATCTCCGCCTTCATCGGGCGATGGGAACCGGGCTCGTGATCTCCGCCGTCATCATCGGTGTCTCTGCCCTGATCATGAGCTTCAAGATGACATCGGCGGCCCCAACGAGACCGCCGCTACTACGCTGTACGCCATTGTTTTTCTGATCTGCCTGGTGAAAGCCTATTTCTATGCCAAGGCAAGGCAGATCGAGCGCCATCGCGAGTGGATGATCCGCACCTTCGGAGTTGGTTTAGGGGTGGCCACCACGCGCCCGATCGTGGGAATGTTCTTTGCATTCCGCCGCATGACGCCGCCTGAGTTCTTTGGAATCGCGTTCTGGCTGGGCTTCACAATCACCTTCATCGCTGCGGAAGCCTGGATCGACTACACGCGTTATCAGGATATTCGCACAGCGAGGATTACAGAGCAGGCAGCCGAGCATGTGGCCGTCTGATGGCGAGGGTTAAGGCGTGAGATAGACTTTGCCGCGCGAGACCTTGTACTGCAACGTGGCCGCGAGATGATCGATGTCAGCCGCGGCGATATTTACGCTCGTCGAGTCGAGCAACGGAGCCCGGCTGCTCCCCACAGCATCACGGCGAACCTGGATCAGTAATGCCTGCACTACATTGGGATCGAACTTTTCCGGAGCCAGCCGTACCAGATCGCTCAGCGCGCTACCTACCGACAGCGGCGCACGATAGGGACGCGTGCTGGTCATGGCGTCGAAGGAGTCGGCGACTCCCACAATTCGAACTGAGAGGGGCACTTCTTCCTGCATCAGTTTGTCGGGATATCCAGATCCGTCGCTCCGTTCGTGATGCCAGCGCACCGTCTCCGGGATCTTCGGCCAGGGAAATTGGACTGTGCTCACGATCTGGTGTCCGACCGTGGTGTGATCGGCCATTTCCCGGAACTCCTCGGGATCGAGCGCGCCCGGTTTCCCGAACAACCGGCGGTCCACCGCAACTTTTCCGATATCGTGCAGGTAGCCGGCACTGCGCAGGGCTGCGACTTCGCCCGCCTCCATACCCAGCGCGTCCCCGATTGCAGCGGCGTAGCGGCCCACCCGCAAGGAGTGCCCGTGAATATTCACGTGTTTCACATCGATGGCGGTGGCGAACGCTTCCAACGCGTTATCGTAAAATCCGTGCAGCGAGGCCATGAGCTTCAGGTTCTCGGAGACCCGTTGCGCGATGGTTTGCGTCAATGCATGGTTCTGGACAGCCAGCGCAATGTACGAGCACAACATCTCAAGCGCATCGAGTTCGCTATCTTCGTACAGTGAGTCTCCTGGACGGCGGCCCAAAGCAATAACTCCTGCGAGTCGCCCTGCCGCTCTCAGCGGGGCCAAACACTTGAACAATTCAGGAGCAACGTTGCCATTGGAGCTCAAGAAAACCGAGTATGTGGATGAGTTCAGGACAATGGGACCTCGCGCCGCTGCCAGCGCGTGCACATGTTTGGGCAGGAGAGGAATGAAGGCAGGATCCGGCATGAGCGCGAATCCCAGCGCCGACGCGGAGGTCAGCATGTCGGGCTTGTCGCTATACAGAAAGAGCACACCTTCGCGCGCGCCTGCCGCTTCCATAACGGCAGACAGCATCAGGCGCGAGGTCTCTGAGAACTCCCGTTCCGCCGACAGGGCGGGCCCGAGTTCTGAGAGCGCCTCGACTGTGTGCAACAGCCGACGTAAATTGTTGGTCTGAATCGCCACTCACCAAGTGGGAGCCAGATCGCAGAGCACTTCGAGCGTAACATGTGCCAAACGGGCCGCTTGTTGGTGAGTTTGATGCGGTAGTGACTGAGGAGAAAACAAGGTAACTGGGCTGATTCTCTCCAAGCTATGAAAAATCACCTGCGAAATGCGGTTCTAGTCACCGGTGCGCAAGGCTTCCTGGGCCGCGCAGTAAGCGGCATTCTGCAGCATTCAGGCTCGCAAGTAATTGCGTTGGATTCCATCTCGTCCGACCTAGGCTCGAGCAGCGAAACTGTTACGAATATCGTATGTGACATCACGATTAAAAGCGATCTGGAAGCGGTTTTCCACAACATGCGTATTGCCGGAATCGTTCATCTTGCCGCGATTCTCCCCACGGCAGCGCAACGTGATCCCATACATGCCACGCAGGTCAACATTGTCGGCAGCGTGAACCTGCTCGAATTGGCGCGGACGTTTAGCGTGCCGCGGTTTGTATTTGGCAGCTCGTTGAGTATCTATGGGAGTTGCCCTGCAGATCGCGTCATATCGGAAGCAGACCGCGCCGCACCAGAGGACGTCTACGGCGCGGCGAAACTATACGTGGAGCAGGCAGGCAGCGCCTTTGCGACTTCCTCCGACCACGAGTTCGTCAGCTTACGCATTGGCCGGGTCGTAGGGCCGGGAGCGCGCTCCACAACGTCCGCGTGGAGAAATGAGATCTTTGAACTACTTTCGGCAGAGGTTGCTGGCAGTATCGCGTTTCCTTATACCAGTGCCGAGCGAGTCCTCTTAGTGCACGTGGAAGATGTGGCAAGAGCGCTGGTGACCTTACTCGATGCGTCTCGCCCGCGCCATGCGATTTATAACGCGCCCTGCGAATCGTGGGTGGTGCACGATCTAAAAAACGTATTGGAATCGTTGAATCCGAAGCTGAGAGTCACGCCAGGGGACGCAAACGCGAAGGGCAATCCGCGCCTGCTGGACGCCAGCAGATTTCAGAATGAGTTCAGGTTTGCGACGCCATCTCTTACCGAACGGTTGCGAGCAGCGGCGGGAAAATGACGGCTAAAAGTGCTCGCGCAGTTCCGCGAAACGGCCGACGATCAACAACCTCTGGTTCGCGGGCGCGGGATTGAGTTCTTCATGCTCCAGAATCCATGTATCGCCGTGCGGGATGAAGACAGCATGAAGCCCCACAGCCAGCGCAGGATTGATGTCAGATCTTGGGCTGTTGCCAATCATCCATGTGGAGCGCGGGTCGAGGTCATGTTTCTTGATGATTTCACGATAGGTCGACGAGTTCTTCTCTGCCACAACTTCACATGCGGCAAAATGTTGCTTCACCCCGGAACGCTCAATTTTTCCAGTCTGCTCTCGCATCGCGCCCTTTGTCAGGAGGATGAGGCGATTGCGCGTTGATAGATCTTGCAGAGTCGGCGGGACTTCCGGAAGGAATTCGATGGGATGATTCTCAATCGCGTGCGCAAAGCTTCGAACTTGGGCATGCAATTCGGCCGTGACCGGCACCGTACTCAGGCGCTCGAAAGTATCAGCTAGGGCGTGAGCAAAGCTCTGAAGCCCATAGCCATGCTTCACCACACACTCGCGCTCCACATCGTTCAACACCTCCCGCACCTGCTCCGGCGTGAACTCATGATGATTCAGAAAAGAAATGAAACGGGCGATGGCGCGCTCAAAGTAGACATTGTTCTCCCAGAGCGTGTCGTCGGCGTCAATGAGAAGATTTTGTTTGGGCAAGGTTTTAGGTTCTAGCTGCGCTATTAACAACTCATGTGTATGGATTTCGCCGCTCCAAAATTCAAATGACTGGAAGGCAGCAGCAAGTGGGTAAAAGCTTTTATCCGATCCAGTCCACTCGGGCTTCGGGTCCGATTACGCCAGCCTTGTGTCCCATATCCAGCAGGCGACGAACGGCTTCGCGGCCGTCCGGTCCGTAGTCGAGGGTGCGCTCATTCACGTACATGCCCACGAACTTGTCGGCCGAGGGGGTGTCGAGATCCCGCGCGAACTGCATCGCGTACGCCAGGGCTTCGTCGCGGTGCTCCAGTCCATACTGGATACTTTCGCGCAACGCAGCAGTCACTGCAGTCATGAGTGGCGGGCCGAGTTCGCGGCGGATTACGTTGCCTCCCAAGGGCAGGGGCAACCCGGTTACCTTCTGCCACCAGCGGCCCAGGTCCACGATACGGTGCAGTCCTGCTTTGTCATAAGTCAACTGCCCCTCGTGAATGATGAGTCCCGCTTCGTATTTTCCTTCGAGCACCTGCGGGATGATCTGATCGAAAGGGACCACTTCCGTTTCAATTCCCGGGGCAAACAATTGCAGCGCGAGATAGGCGGTCGTCAGCTTGCCGGGAACGGCGATCTTCTTGTTCTTGATCTCAGCGCTAGTGAAGGGACGTGGCGAAACGACCATTGGCCCGTAGCCCTCGCCGACGCTGCCTCCGCAGGCCATGAGCGCGTACTTGTCCTGAATATACGGGTAGGCGTGAAAGGAGATCGCAGTCAGATCATATACACCCGCATGCGCTTTCTGGTTCAGGGTCTCGATATCGCATAGAGTATGCGTGAAGCGCAGGCCGGGCGGGCGAACTTTGTGCGTCGCCAAGGCATAGAACATGAACGCGTCGTCGGAGTCAGGACTGTGCGCGACGGTAATCTCGCGCAGCGGATTGGACGTGGCGCTATCTTGGCCCTTTGAAGTTTCCGAAACTGCTGTCATTGTGACTCCGAGGCCGCAAGGCCCTCAGCGGCTAACCGCTTTTTGATGTGATTTATGGGCGGCAATAGCTGGAGCCGTGCCCTTCCCAACTTATTCTTGATCCGTGAATCTTACTGATCCCGGACGGCCGATCTCGAAAATTGGGACAGTCGTGGTGGACTGAGGCATCTGCCGTTACACATCCAGTCTTGGGGTGCGGCGCCAGCGAGCTGCGATACCGGCGGCCAACATCACCTTGATTACTTCCGCGGCGATGAACCAATACAGCCCGAGATAGGCCGCCTTTGCCAGCGAATGCGTGACCACAAACAGCCAACTCAACCCACCCACAAAGAGCAGAATTTCGGCGAGAAATCCGGCAAGCGCCGCGCGCCCAAAGCTCTTTTTTCCGCGCTCAAACACGAATCCGGCCAGAAAAGCGACGAAGGGATATGCCAGGAGAAATCCGCCGGTTGCGCCGAATAGCTGTGCAACTCCGCCTGGACCGGTGGGGTTAAACACGGGCAAGCCAACCATTCCCTCCATGAGGTACAACATCATGGCCATAAAGCCCCGGCGGCTTCCCAGCAGCAGTCCGACCAAGAGCACGCCCAGATTTTGGACCGTCAACGGAACTGGAGTGAGTGGCAATAACGGGATCGTGATCCTGGCGCACAGGGCAACAAACAAGCTTGCGCCTACCACGAGCGCGACTTGCCGCGATGACTCCAGCAAGCGCTCTTGGCTGTCAGGAAGCGTATGAATTGCTAGTTTTGACATAACAGGCTCCGAACTGGGAGGCTTGACCTAGTGTTGGATGGAATCAGCCCGCCTGGCGCTCTCGACATCGCCCGTACTTCCCTCGTGAGCATGGCCTTTCTGCAGGTGAGACCGAAGGTGCAGGAACAACGCGATAGCCACACACACTACGACCATCGAGCTTACACCCAAGATCAAAAACCACCAGATCATCCGCACAGCCGATTAGGATACCAGAAGCGCGAGCCACACGCGGTGAGCTCAGCGTCGAGGCGTGAGACGCCGGCTGACATTAAGAGCTGGTCTTCGCCTCGGCCACGCGCTGGCGCATCGTCTCGACCCGGCTGATCATGAACTCGAGGCGATTTCTGCCCCACTTCGAATGGGTAACCGCCTTTTCAACCTCTCGGAAGACGTTCGGGTCATTCAGTTTTTTGCGCAGGTCTTTAATGAAGGGATGAATTTTGGCGTAGATCAGGAATAACTCGCCGCTGAAACCGGGCTGCAGGAAGAGCTCTTCATTCAAAATGCCGGCATTGACGAATGAGGCGACGATGCCCCAGTAACCGCTCACCTGGCGCAGCCAGGCATTTTGGGGCGTTCCCATCGCCCAGGCAACTTTGATGAAGTCGTCGGCATTTTGGGGGAAGAATTCTCCGGCCCACCAGGCGCGGGCCTTCCGCATTTCGGCTTCGCGGCGCAGGTCATAGAGTTCAAGAATCAGGTGAGCATCGGCGGTTGTAGGTTTTCTGGCCATTCGGTCCTCCGGTCGGATGTGGGTGTGCCGCCAATTCTAAACGGCGACCAGATTGGATGGCCAGAGTTTGGAAAACAGAGCCCCCACTCTCGCCGCGAAGAACACGGCGAAATGGGGCAGCCACTTGTTCACCTGTTAAGTGCTGGCACTGTGTGCACTCGTGGCGGGAGGTTCGGGAGGCGGCGGCGCAGGGCGTTCGTAATCGCATTCTTTGTTGGGGCACGCGATCACCGGACCGGCCTTCAGATTCTTTTCCACCAGGTACTCACTGCCGCAGCTCGGGCACTTTTCAGGAATTGGCTTGTGCGCTGAGGTGAACTTGCACTTCGGATAATTGCCACATCCGTAGAACGTGTTCCCTTTCCGCGCTCGCTTTTCGACTAACTCTCCGTCTTTGCACTCGGGGCACTTCACGCCGATGAAGTTCTGCTTCACATACTTGCAGTCGGGATATCCGCTGCAGGTGGTGAACTCGCCATAGCGGCCATGACGGATCATCATATTGCGTCCGCACTTGGGGCAAAGCTCGTCGAGCGGAATATCCGGAACCTTCTTTCCCTGGTCCAGACGGCGAGTCGTCTTACAGTCAGGATATCCGGTACAGGCCATAAACTGGCCGAAGCGTCCGCGCTTGAGCACCATTATCCGGCCGCAATTCTCGCAGTATTCCTCCTGCGTTGTGCCCTGGATGTCAGCCGAATCGAGGTCGGGCAGGTTGATGGGATTTTCTTTCGTAAACGTACAGGTGTTCGGGTCTTCTTTATCGTAAGTGCTGCAGGCGTAGAAGGAGCCGTGCTTGCCCCACTTAATCACCAGCGGCGCGCCACACTTCTCGCACTTCTCATCCGTGGGCTTCTCCATCCGCTTGATGTTCTCCATGTGCTTTTCGGCATACTTCAGGTCCTTCTGAAATTTCTTCCAGAAGTCCGACATGGCGTCTTGCCACTTCTCTTTTCCTTCTTCGATTTCATCCAGCTCTTCTTCCAGGCGCGCCGTGTACTGCACATCGAAAATGTCCTGGAAGTTTTCGACGAGCAGGTCCGTCACAACCAGGCCGATTTCGGTGGGAACGAATTTTCCGCCGAGCTTCTGGACGTATTGCCGCTCCTGAATCGTAGAAAGAATCGCGGCATAGGTGGAAGGCCGTCCGATACCGCGTTCTTCCAGTTCCTTCACCAGCGAGGCTTCGTTGTAGCGTGGCGGAGGCTCGGTGAAATGCTGCTCCGGCTTCAGTTCGCGCAGGGTGAGTTTCTGTCCGGCTTCGAGCGCGGGAAGCTTGTGTTTCAGTTCCTCGTCTTCCTCGTCTTTGCCTTCTTTGGACTCTTCGTAAACTCTCAAAAAGCCGTCGAATTTCAGGACCGATCCGGTCACGCGGAACCAGAAGGCATCATTGCCATTCTTGGCATCGATATCGACAGTGGTCTGGTCGAACACCGCAGGATTAATCTGTGAAGCCACAAAGCGCTGCCAAATGAGCTTGTAAACCTTGAACTCATCTTCTTTTAAATACTGCTTGATCTGGTCGGGATGGCGCATCGCCGAAGTCGGACGGATGGCTTCGTGTGCGCCCTGCGTGTCTTTCTTCTCTTTGAATGTATTGGGAGCTTCGGGAAGATAGTTCTGCCCGTATTCCTTGCCGACGTATTCGCGCACCTCCGTGATCGCCTCGGGAGCGACGCGGGTTGAGTCGGTACGCATATAAGTAATGAGGCCCACGGAGCCTTCCTCGCCGAGTTCGACGCCTTCGTAGAGGCGCTGGGCAATCATCATGGTGCGCTTCACGCTGAAGCGCAGCTTGCGAGAAGCGTCCTGTTGCAGCTTGCTGGTGGTGAAAGGAGGCGCGGCATTGCGTCGGCGCTCTTTCTTGTCGACACTCCGAACCACCCAATCAGCTTTCTCCAGGGCTACGCGGATCTTTTCCGCTTCCTCGCCATTGCCAACTTCCACCTTTTCTTCACCTTTTCCGACAAACCGCGCGTCGAAGGCCGGAGGCTTGCTGGCAGCGAGGTGGGCATCAATCGTCCAGTATTCTTTCTTTTCGAACGCCTTGATCTCGCGTTCGCGCTCCACAATCAAACGCAGGGCGACAGTCTGGACGCGTCCCGCAGAAAGACCGCGCCTTACCTTGTCCCAAAGGAGGGGAGAAACCTGGTATCCAACTAAACGGTCAAGAACGCGCCGCGCCTGCTGCGCGTCCACCAGGTTCTGATCGATGGCGCGAGGGTGTTCGAAAGCAGCCTGTACGGCACGCTTCGTGATTTCATTGAAGGTGACGCGCTGGATGCGCGGAGGAGCTTCTTCCTCACCCTTTTTGGCTTTTTTGGCCTTCTTCTTCCTGGAGCCGTTTCCGTCAAGTTCGTCGGCCAGATGCGCGGCGATGGCTTCGCCTTCCCGGTCCGGGTCAGGCGCCAGATAGATGGCGTCGGCCGCGGCCGCCAACTTCTTCAGCTTCGCGACAACTTTTTCTTTGCCGGGAATGACGATGTAATCCGTCTCGAAATCGTTCTTGATATCAACGCCAAGCGTGCTCTTGGGCAGGTCCTTGACGTGCCCGAGCGAGGCTTCTACGGAGAAACCTTTACCTAGATATTTCTGGATGGTCTTCGCCTTGGCCGGCGATTCGACAATGACTAAACCTTTTGACAATGTAACCTCAGTGTTGCTGAATTCCGTTTTGAAGCTAGCACGAATGGGCGCGATGCAACAAGTTACGGGAAAGAAGCTATCAGCTCTTAGCCTTTAGCTATTAGCGCTTAGCTATTAGCTCCAAATTGCCTCGGCTGCCGGAAGTTTTCACTCTCGCGGAGAGAGCTGAAAGCATTCGCATGATCTCGTCCACGGCTGACGCGAGGCGATTGAACTCCTCTGCCCGCAGTAACCCCAAGTCTCGGCACAACAGTAGGTGATACGAAAGCTGCGGCCGTCCCCATTTGCAATTTGAACGAATCTCGCCATCTCCCCATCCGAGCGTCTGCCGCAGCCCTCGGCCAAGTTCGCACCAATCGACGCTGCGGCGCGCCGAATTTGGTGGTGATGCCGAAGCGCTCTTCCTTTGGGACTGATTGCGTTTCTCTGTAATTCGACAGCGTCAGATTGTGGCCTTTTTCCAAACCAAAAGATCTCGGCAATTTCTCATTGTGTCCTCGGAGCCTCGAGCTAAAGGCTAAGAGCTCACAGCTAAAAGCTCTTTACAAAATTCTTCCCCGGCATTTGCCGCACTTTGACCGGTTAGCTCCAGTTCGAACAACGCGGCAAAAAGTTCTGAGGAAGACAGTTGCGATTCCAGCTTCTCGATAAGCTCATCGATGTGCGTGGCTTCGTCGGCTTTGAGCAGGCTCAAGATTTGCTTTTCGTGAGGAGGCAGCCCGTCGTCTGGGAATAGAGATGCGGGCGGGGAGTCCGAGGATTCAGACGAGGAGGCGGGAGACAAGGCAAGTCGTACTTCTGTCGGGAGTCCTTCCCACACGTCTTCCCAGGTTGCAACCAGCTTGGCGCCCTGCTTGATGAGCGTGTTAGGCCCCCAGGCATTCTTATTGGTAACATTGCCGGGTACGGCAAAAACGTCGCGGTTCTGCTCCAATGCCATTCGCGCTGTGATGCGCGTGCCGGAATATTCCGCGGCTTCCACCACCAAAACACCCAGGGACATCCCGCTGATAATGCGGTTGCGGATTGGGAAATTCTGCGGCGCGGCAAAAGTTCCGATAGGAAACTCGGAGATGAGTGCACCTCCAAAGGCCAGAATCTGCTCGGAGAGGCGGGAGTTCTCTTTTGGATAGATCACATCCACGCCCGTACCAAACACGGCAACCGTTTTTCCTTTGGCCGAAATCGCTCCACGATGGCCGGCGGTATCCACCCCGCGAGCCATACCACTAATAATGACCAGGCCCTGGGCAGCTAGATCGCACGCCAGGCGCTCTGCCATGCCGGAGCCGTACGGCGTAGGATGGCGGGTTCCGACGATCGCGAGTCCCGGCCTGGTCAGCAGTTCGGGCTGGCCGCGCACATAGAGTATGAGTGGCGGATCGTAGATCTCCTTCAGCCGGTGGATATGAGGGATCATCGACCGATACCAGCGAGACGCCAGCCCCGGAGGCGCGGGCGAGTTCTTCGCGCGCTAGCTCAGTTGATTTGCCGATGACAATGGACTGCGCCGAGACTGCCTGGATGCCAGTCTCTTCCAGAGATGTCAGCGAGGCGCTGAAGACATTTTCGGGGGATCCAAAGTGCTCGACCAGTTTTCGCGCCTTGGTTGGTCCCAAGCCGGGGGTCAGCAGGAGGGCAATCCATTCCAACAGATGCGTGGTTGAAGGTGAGTCAACGGCGTTGGGCACAGTGGTCTCCCGAGCGGACTGTACTTTCCTGCCGAAAATGCTGTCAAGGTCAGATGTCACAATGCCTTTGCTACTATTGTGGAAAGCATGAGAAAGCTTCGCATTTCCGCCATTTCTTACCTGAATACAGCGCCTTTGCTGTGGGATTTCGAGCACGGCGAGGCTGGTTCCCATTTTGAAATTTCCTACACATTTCCTTCCGGTTGCGCCCGCGCCTTGGCGGAAGGCAGGGGCGACATTGGAATTATTCCGGCGGCAGCTTATCCGCAGATTCCCGGCCTGGAGATATTGCCTGACGTCGCGATCGCCTCGCGTCGCGCGGTGAGATCGATTTTGTTGGTAAGCAAAGTTCCGTTTGAAAAAGTGCGCACTGTGGCACTCGATACTTCTTCCATGACGTCCGTTGCTCTCTGCAAAATCCTGCTGAAATGGCTTGGTGGAGAGCGGCAATACGCGTCCATGGAGCCCAACCTGGAAAAAATGTTGACCAGCAATGATGCCGGACTGGTGATTGGAGATCCCGCCCTGCAGATTGATCGCACACGGTATCACACGCTCGACCTGGCCGAGGAGTGGATCCGAATCACAGGCAAGCCGTTTGTGTTTGCGTTCTGGGCGGTGCGCGGCGATGCAGTCTCTGAAGCCGATCCTGCGCTCGATTTAGCGGCAGTTTTTCGTGACTCACGTGACCACGGGCTCCAACCTTCGAATCTAAACGAGATCACTCGCAACTGGTCAGGGAGATTGAATCTCAGCGTGGAACAGGTTCATTCCTATTTGACAGAGAATATCCATTACCGACTCGACGCCGAGTGTCTTGACGGATTGCGGACGTTCTACCGTCATGCGGCGGAGATTGACGCGTTCCCTGCGCCACCCGAATTGCGCTTCCTGCACTCGGTCAGGACTGTCGCGGGCTAGAATCGCAAACCGCAGAGAAACGAAGTGTCGCAAAGGAACCCGCCGAGACATTCCCTTCCTGATCGTTCGCGTTCTTTGTGGTTTCAATCTTTGTTGGTTAAGCTGAACCCGACGGTGGTTTTCATGAGCCTCTTTCAATCCATTCCGAGCCCCGGGGGAAAATCTGATTCCACCCGGCCGCTCGCCGATCGCATGCGCCCACGTACGTTGGACGAGTACGTGGGCCAGGAGCATCTGATCGGAACCGGCAAGCCCCTGCGCGTACAAATTGAGCGCGATGACTCCGGCTCGCTGATTTTCTGGGGACCGCCGGGAACGGGTAAAACGACTCTCGCCAAAATCGTTGCGAATATGACCAAGGCGGAGTTCATCGAATTTTCCGCGGTCCTTGCGGGGATCAAAGAGATCAAGCAGGTCATGTCCGAGGCCGAGCGCGCGCGCCAATACGGTACCCGCACCATTGTTTTTATCGACGAGATCCACCGCTTCAACAAAGCCCAGCAGGATGCGTTTCTGCCGCATGTGGAAAAGGGCAACATTCGCCTGATCGGCGCCACTACTGAAAATCCGTCATTCGAGATCAATTCCGCCTTGCTGTCGCGCTGCCGCGTCTACGTGCTGCAGCCGCTCACCGAAGAACAGATTGTGCTCCTGCTCCGCCGAGCCCTGGCTGATACGGAACGAGGGCTGGGAAAGATGAATCTCAGCGCATCGGATGAAATATTAAAGACAATCGCCAGCTATACCAGTGGCGACGCCCGGAGCGCTTACAACGTGCTGGAAGTAGCGGCCGGGCTCACAGAAGAGAATGAGGGGGCAGGTCGCGAGATCACAGATCAAATTGTGCGCGACGCCCTGCAGAAGCGCATTCTGCTTTATGACAAGGCTGGGGAAGAGCACTACAACCTGATCTCGGCGCTGCACAAATCAGTGCGTAACAGCGATCCTGACGCTGCGCTCTATTGGCTCGGACGAATGCTCGAAGCGGGAGAAGACCCGCTATACATCGCCAGGCGCGTGGTGCGGATGGCTGTGGAAGACATCGGACTGGCTGATCCCAATGCGCTTTCGCTGTGCATGGCGGCACGCGATGCCGTCGATTTCATCGGCATGCCTGAAGGCAATCTCGCTCTGGCGCAAGCGGTGGTGTATCTCTCGGTCGCCCCGAAATCCAACGCACTGTACACCGCGTACGGTAATGTGCTGCAGGACGTCGAAAACACTGCGGCCGAAGCTGTGCCTCTTCACTTGCGCAACGCGCCTACCCGGCTGATGAAGGGACTCGGGTACGGACGCGGCTATCAATATGCGCACGACTTGGAATCGAAAGTAGCGGACATGAGGTGCCTCCCGGATAGTCTCCGTGACCGTGTTTACTATCAGCCCACGAGCGAAGGCATTGAGAAACGAATCCGCGAACGGCTCGACGAAATCCAGACGCAGCGTGCACACGCGAACGAACACAAGAAGAATCTGAAAAAGAATGACTCCTGACGCAATGCCTGAAGCTGCGGCTGCCTGCCGATCTCAGGAAAATCAAGGAGCAGAGTCCAAGAAAAGTTTTTGCAGAGAACGTGCGATTGGGTCAGACTGGACCGTTTCGAGCACCGTTTCGAGCATCGTGTCGAGCATCGTTGACAGTAATTTCTCAGCGGATTATTCTTGGTCTAATCATTGGGGCAATTGCGTGAAACGTAATAACGGACTGCTGCTACTCGGGATGCTTGGGATGTTGGCGATTTTCATTTTCGCGCCCATGGATGTGCCCGAGACTGCGCTCAATGAGACAGGTGCCCTTGTCGTCCTGGCGCATCCTATATTGCCGCGGTCAAGGCCTAATACTCCTACCATTGACGGCGCCGCTGCGCCACACGTGGCTGTACACCAGATGGTGCTGACCGCGAACTTCCCGCGGGTACAAGCGACGATGCCGACACACAGTTCCCCGGACCTTCAACCGCTCCTCTGTACCTTCCTGATCTGAAGCGAACTCCTCACTCCTGACTACGCCGGGTATTTTGCCCGGTATCGATCATCTTGTCAGCCGGGCTATTCGTCTTGGGCTGCGTCTGATGGCCTCAGACCACGTCCAAGGCCGGGTGACCGTTTCAGGCGGGAATCACAGGATTCCTCGCAAGGGAGTTCTTATGCTTGCAAAATGTGCCAATCCGCGATGTTCAGTTCCATTTCATTATCTCGACTCGGGAGAACTTTTTCGACTCGAGAGCGATCGAACCGTCTCACCCGTTACCGGCAGGCGTGAATACTACTGGCTGTGCCACGGTTGTTCGAAAACGATGAGCTTGCGTCTTGCCGAAGATGCGGCGGTCAAGGTGGTGCCGTTTCGCGATCCTCCGGCGGAACTACAAGACTCGATTCAAATCGGGATGGTGGACCGGCAGTGCGGCCTGGTGTTGAACCGCATTCGTTTTTTGAAGTACCGGCCGCTGAAGCGGTTGAAATTCGGATTGGGAGGACAAACTCAGTTATGAGAGACGATTGGGATGAGAGCATTGCTTTGGTTGCCGCGGGAGCAAACTGTCCAATTCCGGGTTGTGGTGCGCTGACACTGGCGTACCGGCCCAAAGCCAGTTCAGGCGAGACCCCTCAAGCATGGGAGTTCCGATGCCCGTGCTGCGGAACGGAGTTCACTGCCTCCGACGACCAGTTGCTGTTTCAGTCAGTACAAGAGGAGTGGTTACGAACCGGAATCCACTCTGCATAATTCAAATGAAAGCCATCATTCAAAGGAGCAATGCAATGAAAACACTTTGGGGAGCAAAAGAATCGACGATGGTAAGGATCTCAGCCGACGAATTGCAGCATCCTCCGGACGAGCAGATCCGCAAACGCGCATATGAATTGTACGAACAGCGGGGCAGGATCGACGGCCAAGAACTGGATGATTGGCTGCAAGCCGAATTGGAATTGAACATGAAGGCTGCAGCTTAACAGGCAACCGGCAATTCTAAATAGTAGTTCCCGGCGTTTGCGAACCAGCGAACGCTGGGAACTTTTAATGATGAACTCAGATTTTGCTGTAAAGGGGGCAGCAGATTATTTCTTGTAGGGCCACTGGGCTTTGGTGAATAAGGCGCCATCAATCCAGATGGTTTGTCCGCTGATGAAGGAGGCCCCGGGGCTGGCGAGGAAAACGACTGTTGGGGCAATATCTGCTGCTGTGCCCACTCGGCCCAAAGGCGTCAGTTTGGACCAGGTACCGGCATAGTCCGGGTCTTCTTCGCGGGTGCGCGCGGATTCGATTGCGCCTGGAGCGATGCAATTTACCCGGATTCCATACGGGCCTAATTCGATGGCCGCTTCTTTGGTGAACATTTCGATGCCGCCTTTGCTGGCGGTATAGGCGACCAACGAGGGAAATGCGAGCTTGTTGCAGCCGGAGCCGAGATTCACGATGCACCCCCCGCGCTGTTCTTTCATGATCCGTGCGGCTTGCTGAGTGCAGAGGAAGCAGCCTTTGAGGTTGGTATCGACCACGAGGTCCCACTCTTGTTCAGTGACTTCAAGCAGGGGCTTCCAGGTTTGGACCCCGGCATTGTTGACCAGGAGGTCGACGCGGCCAAACTCCGCCATCACTCGTTCGAACATGGCTGTGACTTGAGCGCTGGAACGGATGTCAGCCGGGATGGCGATCGAGTCGGGCTGCAAGGAGCGGATTTCTCCCATCGTCGCATCGACCATCGGCGCAGGATCGTTGAAGTAACTCACCGCAACGCGGTATCCATTACGCGCTAATTCGAGAGCGATCTCTTTTCCGATTCCACGGCTGGCGCCGGTTATAAGAGCTGTTCCATTCGGCATGTTTTGCCCTCTGAGGCGGAAATCGAAAGACTTCTCTACGCGAACCAGCGAAAGGCACTTGCCGCGCTCATGCCATATCCGAGCAAATTGCTCAAACCTAAGCTCGGCATTAGATCATAGCGGACGGGAAGGAGACTGGTGTTCCTTTTTATGGTTTTGCAGGTCCAATGTACGGTCTAGATAGGAGCAACCAAGCAAGACGTCTAACTCATGTATAAGTCCTGCGAGGAAATCTTATTTTGTTCGTTGCGGTGTTTTGACTGACAAGTCAGCGCATTTTAGCGAGGCGGGCGATTGCGACATAGCACTCCGCCTACGGGCTAAGCTGTTTTTCTGTGGCCGTGCTTGACGGCACACGTCTTGGAGCAGACTTTGTCAACGTAGCATTCCTCGTGAATTGCCCGTCCGTGCTCGTCAATCTTGCAAGTTTCAAGCGCCACGGACTCGTCGCAGACTGGGCATTTCGGACGTTCGACGTGAGGCTGGCGGAAGATGCGCTTGAGGGGAGACATCGGACAAATTGTTTATCGCTGTAGGCCAACGATACGGAGTGAGACAACAAGTCGCAAGTGCCAAAGCATGCCAAAAATTTCCTCGCCTATCTCGTAACCAAACGCAAGCTAGTGATTCGTCTGGCGAGATCAATGTGCGAATTTACTAAATCGATTTTCCTTGATCCTCGGCTGCTCTGGATCGATAAATTCAAACTACAGAACGCATGTCCGGAACCTTACAGATTTCGATTGGCTTCGGGACTAAAATCAATCTTGCAGCAGCGGCAAAGTGGTAGTATTTTATCCAGCGAATTTGGCTGGGGTAATAGGCCTGCCTGGCCCTCATGGGGAGGGTGTAGATGAAAAATCAACCACAATTTGCGGAGCAGCCTCGCTTCCTGAGTGGGTGGAAGGAAATTGCGAACTATCTGGGAAAGGGAGTCCGCACCGTACAGCGCTATGAGCGCACGTTAGGCCTTCCGATACGAAGGCCGGCAGGAACCACGACTGGCTCGGTAGTCGCCACCAAAGCAGAATTGGACGCCTGGGTCGCGGCTAGCCCAATCCGCGAAGCGTTCCGACTAACGAAGACGGAAGCCATCTCGCCATCGAAAATGACGCGATCTATTGTGACGGGAATCGAAGAGATGACCCGACTGCGTGAGCAAATGACTGCCCTACGCAACGATATGCGAACGTCTGTTCAAGCGCTTTGCCAGAGCCTCTACGTCTTGCAGGGTGACCTCAACAGCAAAACATTTCATGAAACCACTCGACCGATCACGCTACTTGCGCCGACTGAGCGAACTGGCCCCATGCTGGAATTGCTGGACTCATATTCCAAACAGAAAGCCAGCTGATGCCTGCGCCGGAGCGGAGATTGCTGCAGAATTGGTCCCTGAGCCTCTCCTTCTTACAAGATCTCCTGGCAGTCTTCTAAAGCCCCTGACTGAGGAAAGACACGGGAAGGGATGGCTGAAAAGACCCCGGGCAGCAAGGGTTGAAGGGGTTGCGAGCCGAACTGATACAACTTAGAGAATTTCTAGGCGGACCTCTCCAATTCACTGTCGTGCCCCTCATCGAATGCAGCGTCACGGGCAAAGATCATGTCGCGGATGATGCGGGCGTTGGTATCGTCGGCGATAGATTGATCGCGCAGGCGGGATGAGCTCTTGCGATCTGTACTCAGGCTATCGGCAATTCTGCGATGCATCGCGGCTTTCTCTTCCAGGGCGCGCATAGCGGCCCAAAGGGCGGCTTCCGAGGCCCCCGGAAAGTTCGCTGACAAGGCTCTCGGTGCCGTAGGAGTGTCCAACGCGGCAGCGGAACCGGACCAGGTCGCCGTCCCTCAGCTCCCAAAGAACACCATGACATTCGGGGCAGGCAAACACCGACGGCTTTCCCTCGCCCTCATCGAAGTAGGCAACCTTCAGGTTCTGATCGTGCTCGCCGCCTTCGACCCCGGGCTGGGCATGGCCTGCGGAACCGCCATTGTTTCGGGCTTCCTTTTTTTCAGCGGCACGAACCCGGCCGCCTTTACCTGAGCTCGATTGCGATTTACCTGCGGCTTCGGCGTCGGCTTTTTGTGATTTTCTATTGGGCATAACAATTTCATTCTGGTCGATCTGCACGAGGTCAATGAAATTGGACGCGATGTCACGCGCCTTCAACACGTAATGGGGCGTGGCGTACGAAAGCGCGCGCCGAGGCATCTCGCTCCATCCTGCCTCGGCAGGATCCTGCACGATGGCTATGCCGCCCCGCTGCTTGACGCCGTAGAGCCCCATTGAACCGTCATCATGGTTTCCGCTGAGAATAATCCCGATGACGCGCGCACCGTACACGCGGGCCGCAGTGCGAAACAGAGGATCAATCGCGGGACGGTGGCGATTCTCTCTTGGACCGCGCACAACGCGCACTCTCCCGGCTTCCACCGTGAGATGGTAGTCAGGACGGGCAATGTAGATGCCGCCCCGCCGGATCGGCTCTTCGTCCACAGCCTGAGTTATGGGCAACCGACTCTACGGCGAGAGATGTTCCTCGAGCAGGCTGGGAAAGTCCGGCATCATATGAAGCACGATCAGGACGGAGGCGGGCAAACTGGCGGGGAGACCTCCGATGATGCTTCTGATCGGTTCAAATGCTCCCGCCGAGCCGCCGATCACGATGATGTCGCGCTGTGGCAAGATTCTGCCCTCTGCAAAGTTAGAGGTAATTCGAAAGTTTCCGGTTGGTTCGAAGGTTCCAGCTACGAAGGCGAGGCGCCCTGGTCAGGAATAACGGTTGCCGGGATTCTTCAGCTTCATGGCGTAGCAATTCTCGTGCACCGGTCTGCCCTGCTCATCGATCTTGCAATTCGTTAATTCGCATAGTTTGTTGCAAATCGCGCAAGTGGCAGAGTTGGAATCGGAGGACTTGTTGAGCTCCTCCATCAGAGCCCGCCGCTTGAGACCGTCGGGTTCACGCGCCAAGTCACGCGCGATTTCCCGCCATTCTCTCGGAGAATTGTGAGAATGCTGGGACACTATGATTCCAACATAGACTCGGATAGTTACGGAGGCAAGCGCCAAAAAGCGCCAGCGGGCCGTCCTGTCGCAACCCGCCACTGTGCAGGGACGGCATTTACGGACTGCGCGAGGTGTCAACTCGAGCAGGGCTGCAGCCCTCAGAGCTGCCGCAATCTATTCTTCCGCTTCCGTGCGCCCGTTGGCTTTGCCCGACGCTGGACCGAGCAACTCGGTGATGTCGAGAAGCGCGAGAACGACGCCATCGATTTTGTTGTCCAGAGTGCGATAGGGCATGATGCGCAAATTGTACTTCGTGCCGTCCCTGCCCTGAACGTGCTCGGTGAAGACCTTGACGTCGCGCATGACATCGAGCATCCAACGTTCCAGTTCGGGCATATCGATTTTCAAATGTATGTGCGTCAGAGGCTTGCCCACGTCATTCTCGCTTAACCCGAACGCACGCTCGGCCTCGGGCGTAAAACGGCGAATGCGCAAATCCTCTCCCAGCATGATGATGGGAATAGTAGTGCTGTTAAGCAGATTGATGAGATCGTTGCTCAATTGCGCAAGTTGGTGGTTGCGATACTGGATCTCTTCATTGACGGTATTCAGTTCTTCGTTTGCGGATTCGAGTTCCTCTTTCGAAGTCTGCAGTTCTTCATTCGTGCTCTGCAGTTCTTCGTTGCCGGACTGAATTTCCTCGTTCGCGGACTGCAGCTCTTCATTACTGGCTTCCTGGCCTTCGATAATAGATTGCAAATATTCCTTGGTGCCGGCCAGTTCCTGCTTGAGTTGAGCAATCTGCATGTCTTTGAGATCCGAGCTTTCTTTCGCAGAGCGTTTGGGGAGGCGCTTGGGTTCCTGGGTAGGGATTTCCTGAGGGCCTTCCTCGAACAAGACGAGCAGATGGCGCTCGTCACGGGCAGGAGTATGAAAGGGAACGACCTCCATGTTCACGATGCGTGACGCACCGGAATCCTCCAGTGCCAGGCCGGCTTTGGATGCCGGAACACCGGTCTTGCGGGCTTTATCGATGAGTCCGCGCAGTTCATGAAGCAGTCCGGGACGCACCATCCTAAGCAGGTTCAGACTGGCCTTACCAGTGGGCAGTTCCAGAAAACGACCGGTCCGACCGCGGGTCTGCAGAATCTCCAAAGCGTCGTTCACGACGACCGCTGAAGGAACATACCTGCTCAGGAGCAAGCGGTCGGCTTCGCGCTGCACATCTACCGGAGTCTTCGGCTGCTCCTCCTCATGGGCTGGACGGCCCGTTTTCTGCGGATCGCGGGGAGCAGGAGTTTGTGTCACGCTAAGCCCGAAGGTCACTGGCGAGGGAACCGGCTTTTTCTGGTAAATCTTGCTCTTGCGGTCCACAAGGGTGAAGATCTCGGCGCCTGCGCCAAGCAAGCCTTCAGTGCTGCCTACCAGCAGGAAGCCGGCAGTCTTTAAGGCGTAGTGGAAAATCGGAATAATTTTTTTCTGCAGAACCGGGCTGAGATAGATCAGAACATTCCGGCAACTGATCAGGTCCATACGCGAAAACGGCGGATCGCTGAAAACATTCTGGCGCGCGAAGACGCACATATCGCGGATGGATTTCGAAACCTGATATCCGCCGCCCGTTACCTTGTGAAAAAAGCGGCGCAGGCGGACTTCGGAGACTTCGCGCGCAATGGTGTCTTTGTAAATTCCCGAGCGGGCAGTCTGAATCGCACTCTCGCTGAGATCAGTTCCGAAGATCTGGATGGGAACTTCGAAGCGCAAGTCTGAAAGCATCTCCACCAAAGACATGGCATGCGAGTAGGTTTCTTCGCCGGTGGAACATCCGGGAACCCAAACGCGCACGGGATCTGAACTGGACCGATTGGCAAGGATTTGCGGGTAAACAACTTCCCTCAGGCTGTCGAAAACTTCAGGATTGCGGAAAAAGCTCGTGACATTGATGAGAACGTCGCGATAGAGAGCTTCGATCTCCTGCGGATTGCGATGCAGAATTTTGACGTAATCTCCAAGCTCAGTGACGCGATTGATATTCATGCGGCGGAGAATCCGGCGCCGGATAGTTGCCACTTTGTAATCAATGAAGTCTACCTTGCTGTAGGTCTTCAGCAGGCGGAAGACTTCTTTCAACAAACGATCTTTCCCATCAAACGCGTCGTCGTGCGGTTCGCGATGCGCAGGGCTTTTTTGAATACGAACCAATTCCTGGGCTATGCGGCCGGGAGGAAGAACATAATCCGCGACCCCGGCTTCCACGGCGCTATGCGGCATGCCGTCGTACTTGGCGGATTCGAAGTCCTGTGCGAAGGTCAGGCCCCCGCTGTTCTTGATGGCGGAGAGGCCAATAGTTCCATCACTGGCGGTTCCGGAGAGAATCACTCCGATCGCGTTGGTCGTCTGGTCCTCCGCCAGCGAGCGGAAGAAAGTATCGATAGGCATATGGTAGCGGCGGCCGCCCGCGCGCTCGGCCAGATGCAGCACTCCTTCGGAAATGGTCATATCGCAGTTGGGCGGCAAGACGTAAACGCTGTTGGGTTGAACTTGCATCCCCTCTGCAGCCTGGTGCACCAACAGCTGGGTGATCCGAGCCAGCAGTTCCACCATTGCACTCTCATGTGTGGGATCGAGATGAGGAATAAAGACGAGAGCCAGCCCGGGATCCGGGGGTAGAGCACGCAACAAATTGCTGAAAGCCTCCAGGCCTCCGGCAGATGCACCGACAGCAACGACGGGAAAACTGACGCGTGTTTCCGGGCTGCGAGGGGAGTCCTTCTGTGGACCTCTTATTTCCGCTACTTTGTTCTGTGACCCTTTGATGTTCTGAAGCCGTCCGGCTTTCTTTCTTGAAGTGGGCATGGAGGGTCTACTGGAAACGCCAACAATGAAAGTAACAGTAATGGATGTGGCCTTATGGCGGCAATTCTAGCCCAGGGCACCGCGATTTTAAAATTGACTTCGACCGACCGGCCCCGACCTGGGTACTGGAAAAAGGGAGGACCCGACCAGCATCACCCGGACTGAAAAGAGTCTGCTGGTCGGGCCGGGACAGGGAGCGGACACCTCTGCTCGCGGGAGAAACCTATAAGCTAGGAATCTATTTTTCTCAGGCGTTCACGTTTGTCGGTGGCAGCCCCGTTCTCCAGGTCGATCAATACCGCATCTCCCAGAGCGTCGGCTGCCGCCTGAATGCGGTCACTCTGCCTTTTTGCTTCATACACCAGCAGCGCCAACCTATCGATCTCATCTTGCAAATGCTGCAGCTGTGCGTTTCTAACGGGCGTGTTGCCCGGTCTGACTTTCATTTCTGTTACACCTGAACTGAATTTGCTAGGAAGCATGTTTCAAATCCTCTTATGGTTCGACCCTAATGGCAGAAACCATTGGAAACAAGCGCCAAAGTACGCCACAAAGAGGTACGCCATAACTTGATGATGGTCATTGATTGTTGAGATTGGAGATTCACGCCAAATCAGCAGGGTTGCCCGAAATCTTTGTTCCTGAATTCGTATGTATGGCAGTGAACAATGCGCTACGCCTATGCGCTGGGGAACGAAATTCCCCAGAACTGCATGGTGCGATCATCCTGTTCGAGAAATTCGATGCCGTAGGTGCGAAGGCCTTCCACCGCGCTGATTTGAGAAACCACGCGGGCAGAAACCTGAATCCCGCGTTTGTTCTGCAGGCTGATGATAGATCCCACCGCCAATTCCCGATGCAACTGAACGGCGGCGCCATGCTTATTCAGGTTGACGGCTTTGGCGTTGATGTTGAATGAGATTTGGTGGCGGTCGTGGCCGGTGAGTGCAATGGACGCATTGAGCCCCATTCTTGTACTGCGGCGCTTGATGATTCCATTGCGAACTAGAGCGGCGGTGACGGGAGCGCTGCGTGCGGGTGGGTGGTGTTTGTGCATGCGGGTGACTCGAAAGACATTAGGTCAGCGCCGTCAGTTGTAGCAACGTACGGTGGTCACCTCCCAAGGTGACTACCGGAGGGCGGCGCTATCCTGCTCATTCGTCGGACGATACTTCGGCGTCCTCAACGCGCTCCGCGGTTTGACCGGCTGCTTGTGAGCCCGTAAACTTATGATGTTCTCCGCATATTTTTCAGCAGCGGCCGCTCCGGTGGCCCATCCGGCGGGAGGGATTCCTGAGTCGTTTTCTGGACTGCGGTTTTCGAGTTGCCATTGCGGCGGCTTTTGTAGCGCTGCTGGCGCCCTTTTGCGCGGCGCAAGATACTTCCATCACGCTGGATACGAACGAGACTGTGTTCTCCATCCTGACAGCGATGAACTCGTGTGGGTATGACGCGAATCTCAATGCCTCGGACGCGCAGCGACTGAATATCCGAGCCGAAGTGCAGAAAAATGTGCGGGAGTCGGAAGAGGCGCAGGGCGCATTGAACTCATTGTGCGAGTGGTACCTGGCGCACCGCGGGAAAGACCCGCAGCACGACCTGTCCCAATTCGTCTCGCTTGCGCTATACCTGCAAGGGCCGCCGCATTTTGCACCCCGGGTCAAGGAAGACGAGTTGCCGCCAGATGCCTTGCCAATAGCGGGATTTGTCGCACTGCTGGACCGTTTCTACGATAAAGCGCAGTTGCACGCGATCTGGGAGCGGCACCGGCCCAATTATGCCGCGCTGGTCAACCGATATCATGAACCCCTGGCCAAGATGGTGTTCGACACGGACATTTATCTGCGCTTGCAGTCCGGCGGATACCTGGGAAAAACCTTCACGGTCTACCTGGACTTCATGGGGGATCCCAACGAGACCAACGCCCGTAATTACGGGAATGACTATTATGTGGTGGTCTTTCCTTCCCCAGATCCGAGTGCACAAGACCCGCTGAAATTACCCCAAATCCGTCATACATATTTACATTATCTGCTGGATCCGATGGCAGAAAAGCACTTCAGCGCGGTCAAGCGGCTGGAGCCTTTGTTGCAGTCGGTGAAACGCGCCCCGCTGGACGAGAATTTCAAAACCGATATCCGGCTACTCATAACCGAATGCCTGGTACGCGCCATCGAAATACGGACGACGGGATCCAAGCAGATGGCCGAAGCGATGCGGTTGCAGGCCGTCGATGACGCTGTGAAGCAGGGATACATTCTTACCAAGTACTTCTACACTTCACTCCTGACATTTGAAAAAGATCCGGCGGGATTGCGGACGGACTATGGAGAGATCCTGGGAGCCATCGATGTGAAGCAGCAGGAAAAGGCAGCAAGCGAGGTGCAGTTCGCGCGCGCCTCGGCTCCGGAACTGGTGCAACTCTCCAGGCTGGAAGACCGGCGCATGCTGATCACCGCCGAAAAACGACTGGCAGCGGGCGATCCCAAGGGAGCCCAGGAACTGGCACAGCAGGCGCTAGACAAGAAGATTGGCGATGAGGGGCGTGCGCTTTTCATTCTGGCGCAGGTGGCCGTCGCGAATAAGAATCGAGAAGGTGCAGCGGAGAACTTCCAAAGGGCAATCCAGGCCACAAGGGATCCCAAGGTGGTGGCCTGGTCGCATGTCTATCTCGGAAGAATTATGGACATGAAAGATCAGCGCGACGCGGCATTGAACGAATACCGCGCCGCCATGACGGCAGGGGCAGATTTGCCCGAAGTGAAAGCAGCGGCGGAACGAGGGTTGCAGCAGGCCTATGAGCCTCCCGTAAAGCCCCAGTAATCTTTGCAGCACTCCCACTCTGAAGAAATCACGAGCGGGTGGACGCGAGCACGGCGCTCCGTATACGGCTGCGGTAAAATGCAGGGTTCCGGAAATTCAGAAATTCAGGACGTTTGCCGAGGAGAACCATGAAGCGAGCAGCGATAGCGATCGCAGTGCTTGGAATGTGGGCAAGCAGTTGGGCGCAAGACAAACCGGCGGCGCAGGCTGCACCTTCGGGGCAGGCCTCAACGGCACCGCAGGGGAAACGGGCGCCGGCAGCGAAGACCCAGCCCGAGTTTGAGGCGTATAAAGCGGCGATGCAGTTGACGGATGGGGCGGCCGCGGAGAAGGCTGCCGAAGATTTTGCAACAAAGTTTCCGGATAGCGAATTACGGGCCGTGCTCTATAAGTCTGCGATGCAGAAGTACCAGTCGAATACCGACAAGATGCTGGAAATGGCACAGAAGACTCTCGCGATCGATGCCGACGATCCGGAAGCCCTGGTGACCGCCTCACAGGTGCTCGCCGAACGCACGCGCGACACCGACCTCGACAAAGACCAGAAACTTGCGGAAGCAAAAAAAGACGCGGAACGGGCCTTGGTCACGGTTGAAACAGACGTACCCACAAGCGGCTTCCCGCCCGAAAAGATCGATCAGTTCAAGCGCTTTATCCGCTCCGAAGCGTATGCGATTCTGGGTACGCTGGCGTCGAATGCCAAAAATTACTCTGACGCGGAGACCAACTTGCGCAAGTCAGTGGAGGCATTTCCTGAGCAGGTGGATCCGGTCGCAGTCCTGCGGCTGGCCATCGTTCTGGATATGCAGAATAAGTATCCCGACGCGTTGAAGTACGCGAACCAGGCGGTGGATCTCACGAAGAGCCAGCCTGATTCGCCGGCAGGGAAAGCGGCCCGGTCCGAACAAGATCGCTTAACGAGGCTGAGCAGCGGGTCGGCGCCAGGACAGAGCACAGCGCCTCAGAAAAATTAGATCTCCCCCGCTATACGAACACTTCTCCGCCCCTAGAAGCCGGGCTAGCTTGACAGCCTCTCCATTTCTCCGGACAAGCGAGAGCGGCTGTGCCCGCGTATTTTTATGAAGGAACGGGAAATCACGGCGCTGGAGCAAGGATTGGGCTACCATTTCCGGCGACGAGCCGTCATTGAGCAAGCGGTAACACACAGTTCGCAGGCTCGGGAGCAGGAAGCGCAGAGGGCGGGCGAGAGCAAGTACAAGGTCCGGGACAACGAGCAGCTTGAGTTTCTTGGGGACGCCGTGCTGGCGCTGGTCACTAGCGAGGAGTTGTTCCAGCGCTTTCCGCAGTTTCGCGAGGGCGAGCTGTCGAAATTGCGCGCACACCTCGTGAGCGAACGGCACCTGATTCAGGTAGCGCAACAATTGGAATTGGGACACTACCTGCGCCTGGGCCGGGGAGAAGAAAAGAGCGGAGGCCGCGGTAAAACGGCGCTCCTGGTGGATGCCCTGGAGGCAATCCTGGCGGCGATCTACCTGGACGGCGGGCTGGAGGTAGCCCGCGAATTCGTACTGCGCAACGTGATTGCGCCGGAACTAGAGCGCATGGAGCGCGGAGGCGGAACGCTCCCCATTACCGACTTCAAATCCGCCCTGCAGGAAGCGGTTCAGAGCCTGGGACTTCCGCAGCCAGCCTATGTGCTGGTCGAAGAAGCCGGGCCAGAACACAATAAGACATTCACGGTAGAGGCACGCTTACAAAGCAAAGACAAAGACTCCGATTTTGTGGGACGCGCGAAAGGTTCGACCAAAAAGACTGCGGAGCAAGATGCCGCGCGACAAGTGTTGACGTTCTTAGCGTCTCGACCCAAAAGCGCAGAAGGAAAAGCAGCGGTCCGGGGACCGCACACATCAGATAATTAGACTTCATGGATTTCTCAAACCAGCCGACCGTCACACCAAGCCAGCCGGAACCTACACCAGTGGTGGGGTCTTCGGAAGAGAGCTTGCCGCAAGAGCAACTCGAGCTTTCTCCTGGGCCCGAATCGGCACCCGCCGTCCAACGGCGCGTTGTGAGCAACTTCGGAAGTGACGTCATCAGCTCGATGCAGTCGCTCCTGGGCACAATCGTGATTGCTATTTTCGTGATCACATTCATCGTGCAGGCCTTCCAGATTCCCTCCGAATCGATGGAGAACACTCTGCTAGTCGGAGATTACCTCCTCGTGGACAAGCTGTGCTATGGAGGACGTGGGCCGGGGGACCACCTGCTCCCTTACCGCAAGATCCAACGCGGAGATGTGATCGTGTTTCACTATCCCGTCGATCCGAAGCAGCATTTCGTGAAACGCGTCATTGGTGTGCCCGGCGACCGGCTGCGCATGATGAATAAGACGGTTTACATCAACGGGAAACCGTTGAGCGAGCCTTATGTTCGCTTCATCGAGCCGCCCAGCAATTTGTTTCGCGATAATTTCCCGCGCACTGATATGCCGGTCATCTACGGAATGGAAGGAAAGTGGTGGCTGGAAATGCGGAAACTGGTGGAGGATGGCGAGCTCATCGTTCCTCAGGAAAACTATTTCGTGATGGGCGACAATCGCGACGATAGCCAGGACAGCCGATACTGGGGCTTCGTACCGCGGGAAAACATCATCGGCAGGCCACTGTTGATCTATTGGTCGGTGCAGACCATTGATCAAGAAACTGCCGCGGGCAGGGCTTATCGCTTCGCCTACGCGCTAACCCATCTCTTTCAAAACACACGCTGGAACCGAACGCTGCGGCTGGTACACTGAGAAACGTGGCCGCGGGGACTAAGCCCGAATTCCTGGCTGGCCTCTGGGCACTCCCAACGGGCGCTGCATTGGCACGACTGAAGATGGGTTCGCGAGGCAACTTGAACAGAACCATAGTGGCGAAGAAAGAAGAAATCGCAGAGAAGAAGACGGCGGACGAAAAGCCGAAAGAAACCACCGTCGAGTTCCTGGCGTCGTTAGCAGCGGTTTTGGTCACCGGTCTTTTCATTATCACCTTTGTGGTTCAGGCGTTTGAGATCCCGTCCAGTTCGATGGAAAACACGCTGTTGATCGGTGACCACGTTTTTGTTAACCGGATCCAGTTCGCTCCCAGCACCAAGTGGATTGGCCCGCTGCTTCCCTACCGCGATGTGCACTTCAGGGACATCGTGGTGTTCCTCTCCCCGGAAACTCCAGGACTGTACGTAGTGAAGCGGATCATCGGAGTTCCCGGAGATCACATTCACCTCCGCAATGGCGTGGTTTACCGCAATGGGGAGGCTCTGGACGAGCCCTACGTGCTGCATGACCGCGACACTCTCGATCCCTATCGGAATAACTTTCCGGCGGTGCCGCCGGGCGACGATCCCAATGTGTGGTCAAGTTGGGCGGTTGATCTGCCTTCCTACATCCACGGAGACGACGTTGTCGTTCCGCCCGATCACTACTTCGCCATGGGCGACCATCGAGGCGTGAGCCTGGATAGCCGCTACTGGGGATTCATCCCGAGGGAAAATGTCATCGGGCGGCCGATGTTCATTTACTGGTCCTTTGAAACTCCGGACGATCAATATCGCAAGACGTCCTGGATCGATCGCGTTGAATTCATCGCGGGACAGGTAGTGTTGCATTTCTTCGACAAGACACGCTGGAAGCGGACGCTCCAGATTGTGCGATGAAAACCCTCGGACTTCCGGTGAGGGCGACGTGAGGTTCTTCTCCTGCAAGCGACGAATGGCTGCAGCAGCGCTGATTCTGCTAGCGCTGTTCATCATTCGTCCCGGAGCTTCTCGACTCAAATCACGAATTATTTACTCGATCAGCGCGGGTGTGGGCAGGCCCGTAGACATCGGGTCAGTGCGCGTGCAGCTGCTCCCGCGCCCGGCGTTCGATCTTGAAAACCTCGTTGTTTTTGAGGACCCGGCATTTGGCGCGGAGCCGATGTTGCGGGCGCGCAGCGTTACAGCCTCGCTGCGGCTTACGTCTTTGCTGCGGGGCAGGCTGGAGGTTGCACGTCTCGATCTCACCGAGCCCAGTCTGAATCTGGTCCACGGTGACGGTGGACACTGGAATCTCGAAGGTCTGCTCGAACGCACAGCCCGCATCCCCCTGGCGCCGACGGGCAAGGCGAAATCAGAGCCGCGGCCTGGCTTTCCCTATATCGAGGGAACCTCCGGAAGAATCAACTTCAAGAATGGTCCTGAAAAAAGGGCCTACGCTCTGACCAACGCGGATTTTTCGCTGTGGCAGGATTCCGAGAACAGTTGGGGGGGCCGGCTCAAAGCTCAACCATTCCGTACCGACATGAACTTGAACGACACGGGCCTTCTACAGGTTAGTGGCAAATGGCAGAGAGCCGAGACAATTGCAGACACTCCGCTCGAACTCAGCGTGGAATGGAGTGGGGCGCAATTAGGACAAATTAGCAAGCTGATCAGTGGCAACGATCAGGGCTGGCGCGGAGAGATCATATTGGACGTAGAGCTGAAAGGCACTCCGGCCAAGTTGCAGATCTCCGCCAGTTCTTCGGTGGACGACTTTCGCAGGTACGACCTCACCAGCGGAAGGGCTCTTCGCATGAGCGCCCGGTGCGACGCGGAGTACAGCTCCATTAGCCACGAATTTCGGCAACTCATGTGCAACGCTCCCGTGGGCGATGGACTGATCACCTTGACCGGAGATCTGGGATTTCCTGGAAGCCATCGGTATTCAATTGTGGTGACCGCGGAAAAGGTGCCGGCAGGCGGACTGGTCATGCTGGCTGAACGAATGAAGAAGAGCCTTCCGGATGACCTCGCTGCTGGCGGCAGTCTGCAGGGGAACGTCTCGGTTCAGAACGACGGAACTACTTCGGCGCAGTGGAAAGGACGTGGAGAGATCATAGATTTTCGTTTGAGCTCCAACCCGAATAATGCCGATATCGATACGCAGAGCCTGCCGTTTGTGGTCTCGACAGATTCCACTGGATCGCACACGAGAGGTTCCCGCAAAACAACGGGGCAAAGCGAAACGGGAGTTCGCCTTGAGATTGGGCCCTTGCGTCTTGGAGTAGCGCGTCAGGGTTCTGCCACGGTCCACGGCTCCATTAGTCGAGATGGGTATAACTTTGCCTTATCGGGCGAAATGGAGATTGCGAAAGCATTGCGCCTGGCGCGAGCCGTGGGCTTCCCGGCCATCGCGTCCAGCGCAGAGGGCTCGGCGCTGCTTGATCTGCGGATCGTGGGCAATTGGGCCCTACCGGGCAAGGGCTACTCCGTTCCATCAATTACGGGCGCGGCAAAGCTGCGAAATGTTCAGATCGCCGCCCGCAGCGCTGGAGTACCAGTAGAGATTGCGTCGGCTGAGATGCAGCTTGTACCTGACGCGGTACACGTCACAAAACTGAACGCCAGGGCAGCGGGAACGTCGTGGAGCGGCTCGGTCGATTTACCCCGCGGATGCGGTACTCCCGACGCGTGTCCCGTACACTTCGCGCTCAATACACGAGAAACAGCGTTGAGCGAAATCAATCGATGGATAAATCCGGGCGCGAAGAAGCGGCCGTGGTATCGAGTTCTTGCCTCGAGTTCGGAAACCAGACCCATATGGTGGAAGACTTTTCACGGAAGTGGCAGGCTGTCGGCCGATCAGCTTGATGTGAATGGCGTCAAGGCGGCGCACGTGTCGGCCAATCTGAACGTGGAGAACGGCAAACTGCAATTCTCTGCGTTGAATGCAGACCTTCTGGGGGGGCAGCACAAGGGCGAATGGAAAGTCGAATTCGCAAAAAAGCCGGCGCTCTGCAGCGGCGCCGGAACCTTGGTGGGCATCTCCCTTGCTGAGATCGCGGATGCCATGGCCGACGGATGGGTAGCGGGCAGTGCCGATGGTACTTATGAGTTGAAGGGCGCCTGCTCTGGGAGTTTTTGGCAAGTGGCCGATGGAAAATTGCACGTCGAAGTGCAAGACGGAATCTTCCCGCACGTATCGTTAGTTGATGGCCCCGAGCCGCTACAGGCCAGCGAAATAGAAGGGGACGCTCGTCTGCACGCCGGAGAAATTGAAATTACCAATACCGAACTGGCCTCCTCTGACCAGACCTATCTGCTCACCGGGACTGCCTCTTTAAAACGCGAGGTGGATTTGAAGCTCACACGCGTGCCCATTGGTCCCGCCAAAGTCGGGTACAGCATTGGCGGTACGCTGGAAGCACCGCGTGTCGCCCCGTTAAGCTCTGCCGAGCAGGCGCGATTGAAGTAGTACCAATCGAACTAACTGCAACCAACTCCGCAGATTCCTGATTACGGCACGTACGCCGGGCCGCGCAGCACCTTCCCCGGAAGGGCGCCCGTCATCTTGCCGCCATCGACTACCGGAACTCCGTTTACCAGAACGTAATCCATTCCTTCGGAAAGCTGGTTCGGATTATCGAAAGTAGCGCGGTCCCGCACTGTAGCGGGATCGAATATCACTACGTCGGCCCACATCCCCGCTTTGAGGACTCCCCGATCTGCAAGACGCATGCGTTGTGCTGGCAACGCGGTGAACTTGCGGATGGCGTCTTCCAGCCCCAATACTTTCTCATCGCGAACATACTTGCCCAGGACGCGCGGAAACGTTCCGTAAGCTCGAGGATGCGGATGCGCCTGGCCAAGCAGGCCCTCAGGCGAAGTCCCTTCGGAATCATTATCGATCGAGACCCAGGGTTGCTGCAGGGCAAGGCTGACATCGGGTTGGGACATCCCGAACACCCCGACGCCGGTGTTCGGATCCTGGATCAGGAAATCGCAGAGAGCGTCGATTGGCTCTTTGTTCCAGAGCTTGGCGATCTCCGAGAGTCGCTTGCCCTGCATGGGGAGCAGAGCAGGATTCTGCACGGCACCAATCATGACAGCCTCAGGACCGGGAATTTCCTGCCACTCGTTATCCCAGTCGCTGGATGGAGCCAGCATGTCCTTGCGGATGCGAGCGCGAGTAGCCGGATCCTTCAAACGTTCCACCAACTTGGCAGTCCCGCCATCGTGCGCCCACGGCGGAATGAAGGCGGAAAAACCGTTGTACCAGGCGGTGTAGGCGTAGGTGTCAGCTGACACGTCGGCTCCCCCGGCTCGAGCGCTACTGATCTTCGCGACCACTTCCGGCATGCGTCCCCAATTGTCCTTTCCAGCGACCTTGAGATGCCATATCTCAACGGGGGTGTGCGCCTCCCGGCCAATGCGAAGAGCTTCATCGATCGCCTCCAGAACGGAGTTGCTCTCGTTCCGCATGTGAGTTGCGTAGATCCCTCCTGACTTCCCTGCTTCCGCAGCCAGCGCAATCAATTCCTCAGTCTTGGCGTAAGGCGCGGGCGCATATTCCAGCGACGTGGACACCCCGACGGCGCCATCCTTCATGGCTTGTCGCACCAGTTCCTTCATCTGCTCGAGCTCCTGCGTGGTGGGTTGCTTGTCTTCATCGCCAAGCACCATGCGGCGGACTTGGGTCGCGCCAACGTAGCTGCCCAAATTAATACCTATTCCCTGTTTTTCGAGGCGGGCAAAATATTGCCGGAAGCTCCGCCAATCTGGAGTGATTTTGTAGTACTCGAAGCTCTTGCGGTCAGACTGGATGATCGCGTCATTCAGAGGAGCAATGGAGTTCCCTTCGCCGGTGATTTCGGACGTGATGCCTTGATAGATCTTCGAGGGAAGCCGCGGATCGACAAGGATTGTCATCTCCGATTGGCCAAGCATGTCTATGAAGCCCGGGGCAACCACTTTGCCAGCCGCGTCTATAGTGCGCTTGCGTGTTATGGAGGAGAGATTGGCGATGGCTGCGATTTTGCCGTCGCGAATGCCAATGTCGCCTGAGTACCAGGGCGATCCACTGCCGTCGATGATGTGGCCGTTCGTGATAACAATGTCAAAACCTGTGGCTTGGGATTGCAGATACAAGCAACTCAGCGAAGCATCAAGCATCAACAGCAAGATGGCGCGAATTATCTTTGGCATTTGACTCCCTTGATCACTGTTGCCGATTCTAGTTTGATGGGCGAGGCGCGCTGGCGGAAGCCGGCGGGACTCCCGCACTATTATCCAGCGCGGCGCTACTCCGCCGTGAAGCTAATAAACCCAGCACTACCCAGATCGCCAGCGCCAACCACTCGTACCCCGTGAAATGGCCTGGGACCAGCGGAACTACCTTCATCAAAATCAGGGCGATGGCCACGAGAAGTCCAAGGCTTGCGGCACAGTATTCTGAACTGCTAGTGGTCGCTGGCGAACGGCTTCTCACCGCCAGATAGGCGGCGCAAGTGGCCGCCCATCCGATGGCGCATGCTACGGAACCAACCTCGGTCACGGGCACGAGGATAGCATCGCCCAACAGCATGCAGATTACCGTTGCGAAGCCTACACACAGGACTGCTACTGAAGGAGTCTGATACCGCTGATGGATTGCACCGGCACGCGGCGCGATCAAACCGCGACGTCCCATGGCAAAGAACAGCCGGGTGGCAGCAACCATGTTGCCGTTGAAGCATTTAAAGAGAGACAGCAGTGCGGCCGCAAGAATGATGTTCACGATCCAACGCGATCCCAGCGCCTGCTGGAACGCAACGGCAGTCATGAATTTCTCGCCGGTCAGGCCATGCCAAGGCGCAACGAAGGCAACCGCCACGACAATGATGGCGTAGAACAGAATCCCAATGAAGATGGCCATCCGGATGGCATTGAAAAATCCTGCGGAACGAAATTCAGGACTGGCCTCCTCCGCTGCTTTGCCGACTGACTCGAAGCCCGTCATGAAGTAAGGGACGATCTGGATAACGAGGAGAATTGAAATGATTGGAGGATGCGTAAACAGCGGCGGGAGATTGTTTGGGGAACCGCGACTTACACCGACCGCGACGAAAATCACGAACAAGGCGAGCATGCCGAAGCTGGTCCAGTTCTGAAATGTCGCGCTCAGGCGCACACCACGATAATTCAGCAACGTGAGCAGCGCCGTCAGTGCAATACCGACGATCAGACGGGGCAGGTAAACCGGGCGTCCGGCAACCTGGTACACCTGCATGGAGTCGAGCACCGGGAAAATATAGGCCGCAATACGTCCGACCGCGACAGCTTCCCACGGGCAAACGATGAAGTAGGCGAGGGTCATCATCCAACCCGTCGCGAAGCTCACCCTGCGGGGAAAGACTGCCGAGGTATAAGCAATTTCGCCGGCAGCATCAGGCATTGCGACTACAAGCTTGCCGTACACCCATCCGATTGGAAACAGCAGCCCTCCGCCGATCAGGAATCCCAGCAATGTGCCAAGCGCACCGCCCCGGGTGAGCCAGTCATCCATGATCACGAGCCATCCCACACCGACCATGGTGCCCCATCCCAAGGTGAAGTAGTCGGTAGCGCGCAGTTTACGAGCGAGAGTAGTCACGGAATGGAGTGGATTGTGGGGCGGCGCGAATTATAGAACATTGAGGATTCGGGATCCGGCCTGGCCGTCCCGTACACGGTGTGCAGAAGCCCCAGGGCCTTAGGTCAGAGGGCCTTTTTGCGTGTTACTATCGAATTTAGTCCCGAATGACACTCCAGGTTTCTAATCCTACAGGGCACCCTGCACTACCCAGCGTCTGCATTGGCGCGCGGTTTTCTTGCAAATGATAGCTGGTCCGACAACCCGCAAACGCGTGCTCAGCGGCATGCGGCCCACCGGCAAGCTGCACCTCGGGAATTACGTCGGCGCACTGCAGAACTGGGTTGGCATGCAGGATCAGTATCAGTGCTTCTTCTGCGTTGTCGATTGGCACGCGCTGACTACCGATTACGCCGACACGTCGCGTGTGAAGGAGAATTCGCTCGAGGTCGCATTCGACTGGCTGGCTGCGGGCCTGGATCCTGAAAAATCGGTGCTGTTCCTTCAGTCGCACGTGCCCGCGCACGCCGAGTTGCACCTGCTGCTCTCCATGATCACTCCACTGGGATGGCTGGAACGGGTGCCGACTTACAAAGAGCAGCGTGAAAATATTAAGGATAAAGACCTGGGCACGTACGGATTTCTCGGCTATCCGCTGCTGCAAGCGGCCGACATCCTGGTCTACAAGGCGGAATGCGTTCCCGTCGGCGAAGACCAGGTGGCGCACGTGGAACTGACCCGCGAGATCGCGCGCCGCTACAACGGTTTTTACGGCGGCGCAAAGGCAGTATTCCCGGAGCCGCAATCGCTGCTGACACCCGCGGCAAAATTGCCCGGCACCGATGGCCGCAAGATGTCGAAGTCATATGGAAACACGATTATGCTGGCCGACCCGGAGCCGGTCGTTCGCCAGAAGTTAAAGACGATGGTCACCGATCCAGCGCGCGTGCGCCGGTCGGATCCCGGAAATCCGGATATCTGTCCCGTAGGCGATCTGCACAAGATTTTCAGCAGTAAGGAAACCATCGCGAAAGTGGACGTTGGTTGTAGAACCGCGGGCATCGGGTGCATCGAATGCAAGAGTTGGGCCGCAGACTCACTGGTGCAATTGTTGAGTCCGATGCAGGGCCGGAGAAGGAGATTTGAGGAGAATCCGCGGCTAGCCTGGGATATCCTTGAGGCGGGCTCAGAACGCGCGCGCCAGGTCACGGGTGAAACCATGAAACATGTTCGCTCGTCCATGGGCATGTCGCTCGAGTATGAGACGCCCACGGTGAAAGCGGAGTAGCGCTGGATCTTTTGCTTCGCAGATTACGGTGTAAGCCGGAGTATCGAGATGCGTGAGGAAGGAAAAATCGTTTCTGCTGGCGGCGCGGCAGTCTCTCCCGCAATCGTGGGCACCCCTTCTACTCCGAAGATGAAGGACGCGTCTAAGAAAGAAGACAGCGACTTCCCTTTTGCAGTCGCAGTGGCCGATGTTTATGAAGGCCCGCTCGATCTGCTGCTCGATCTGATCCGGAAGCAGGACATCGACATCTATGACATCCCAATCGCGAAGATAACCGCGCAGTATCTGGCCTACGTCGAGCGAATCCGCGAGTTGGACGTGAATGTTGCGGCGGATTTTATTTACATGGCCGCCGTCCTGATTCATATCAAATCGAAGATGCTGCTGCCGCGCGATCCGCTCGCCCCGGCCGAGGAGCAGGAAGATCCAAGAAGCGAACTTGTCAACCGGCTGTTGGAACACGAGAAATTCAAGTCCGCCGCCCAGATGCTGCTTCAGAAACAACAGATCGAAGATGCGGTGCTGACCAATCCTTCTTTAAAGGACTTCATAGACGCCGAGGGCACCGAACCGGAAATTGCGGCGGACGTGATCGATCTGGTGAAAACGTTCCAGCAAGTGCTGGAGCGCGTGCGCACGCGTCCGGTGTTGAACGTGGATGAGGAAACGGTCACGGTTGGACAGATGATCGATTACCTGCGCCGCCGCCTGTCGCTGGAGGACCGTCCCATCCGATTGAAGCAGCTTCTGATGAAAGTGCAATCGCGGCAGGCGCTGGTTTGCATGTTCCTGGCAATGCTGGAACTGGTACGGCTCCAGGCGATTCAGGTGCGCCAGGAGAAATTATTCGGCGAGATCGCCGTCCGCAAGCACACACATTTTGAGGAAGTTATGAACCAGCAGGCCGCCGTAAGGGATGACTGGAGATAATACCGGGATCACTTAGCGGACTACTCAGTTCTGATTCTCGAATACTGCCTATGTCTCTAAAAGCTCAACTCGAAGCCATCATCTACGCGGCCGAGACGCCAATCACGCTCGAGCAGATAACCGCGCTCGTGAAAGAGGCCATCGTCGCGGAGGGAACCACTGACGAAAGTGAGATCAAGTCGCGCGTGCGCTCATGTCTCGAAGAATTAGTCGGGCAATATGGGTCCGAGGACCATGGGATTGAGATCCGCCAGGTTGCGGGCGGATTTCGGATGTCCACCAAGCCCGAGCAGCACGAGGTGGTGCGGTCGTTCGCCAAAAGTTTGAAGCCGCCCATTCGCCTCTCGCTGCCCGCACTGGAGACTTTGGCCGTGATCGCGTACAAGCAACCGGTGACTGTGCCCGAGATTAACGACATTCGTGGAGTCGATTCCGGAGGGGTGATTGGGACGCTGCTTGATCGCAAGCTCATCACAACTGCAGGCCGCAAGCAGGTCATCGGCCGGCCAATTCTGTACAAGACGACCAAAGAATTTCTTATGCGGTTTGGGCTGAAGGATGTGAACGAATTGCCCAGCATGGAGGAGTTTGAGAAGTTGGTGGCCGAGTCGTTTCAGGCTGAGTTGATTCCAGCAGAGAGCGCCGTCGATGGGAAGCCAGACGTCAGTAAAGAGAACATCGCTGCGCGGGAAGTAACCATTCCCCCGGAACAAGAAGCAGAGCCTGCAGAAGAGAAGGCGGGATAATGGCAGCCACTGAAGGCCGGTGAGCTTCAACGCCGTTGCCTAAACCGCTGCAGCACAGTGCTCCGGGCTCGACGGTTCGAAGGCACCGAGATCTGAGACAAAATCTTTCGAGTTCATCATGCCTGCCGAACGTCTGCAAAAAATTATCGCTGCTGCCGGGATCGCTTCGCGGCGTAAAGCTGAAGCGCTGATCACCTCCGGGCATGTGCAGGTCAACGGCACAACCATCACGGAACTCGGAAGCAAAGCCGATCCGGAAACCGACCACATTCGGGTGAACGGGAAGCTCCTGAAGGCGCAGGAGCGTAGGCACGCATATTTCCTGATGAATAAACCGAAAGGCTACGTCACGACCATGAGTGATCCTGAGAAGCGGCCAACGGTCATGGACTTGACGCACGGCATAAGGGGCCGCGTCTATCCTGTGGGTCGGCTGGATTACGCCAGTGAGGGCTTGCTGCTCCTTACCAACGACGGTGAACTCGCCAACCGCCTGATGAAGGCGGCTTCGCATGTGCCCAAGACGTACCTTGTAAAAGTTGCGGGCGCTCCGAAGGAGGAATCCCTCGATAAATTGCGCGCGGGACTCTCGATCGCCACCGATGACGGAAAGCGCGTGCGAACGGCCCCGGCTTCCGTTCGAGTTGTAAAAGAAGCAACGAATCCGTGGTACGAAGTGACACTAATCGAGGGACGAAATCGGCAGATCCGGCGCATGTTCGAGGCTGTCGGTCATCACGTGGAAAAGATCAAGCGCGTGCGTTATGGACCGCTCACGCTGGATGTGCCACCCGGTGAGTTCCGCCCCTTGACGCCCAAGGAAGTCGAGCGATTGAAGTCGGCAACCAAGGGCACTGGAAAGAAATCCGCCCGATGAGGGACAGCGACGATACGCGATTTTTTGATCTGGTAAATGAGTTAAGCGCACGCCAGCTCTTCGCCAGGCAGTCGGACGAGAATACAAAGCCCGGAATGATCAGGCTCGACTCCAACGAGAATCCGTTCGGACCGTCACCACTGGCCCTTGAAGCAATGCGCGCGGCGCTGGAGAACTCCAACTTCTATCCCGATGACGACTCCAGCCAACTTCGCAAAAAGCTGGCGGAGCTGCACGAACTAAGCGCCGAGCAAGTGCAGGTGACTGCCGGGTCCACGCAAATGCTGTCGCTGCTATGTCAGACTCTGCTCGGCCCCGGACTCAACGCAGTGACGAGCGAGCGATCTTTTGTTGTGTACGGCATGGCCGTACGCGCAGCGGGAGCGCAATTGATCGAAGCACCCATGCGTGGAGACGGCATCAATTTGGCTGCCGTGCTCGATCTCATCAACGAGCACACTCGCCTGGTCTTCCTGGCGAATCCAAATAATCCCACGGGAACGTTGCTGGATGCTACAACGATCGATAAATTCGTAGCCGATCTTGCTGGCCAGGTCACAGTGGTGCTGGACGAGGCGTATGGCGAGTTCGCGTCGTATCTTGCCGAGCGGCGCAAGGCGCAATATGCGCCCTCTCTGAGCTACGTCCGGCGAAGCGACAACGTTGTCGTCCTGAAAACATTTTCGAAAGTGCACGGCTTGGCAGGGCTGCGCATCGGATATGGGCTAGGTCCGCCTGACCTGATGAAGTATTGCGCGGGCCTGCGGAACACATTTTCGGTTTCCTCAATAGCGCAATCCGCGGCGCTCGCTGCCCTGGAAGACCGGGCTCACATCCAACGCACGCTTGTTAATAATGCGGAGCAGTCTGAGATTCTCGGCGCAGGACTGTTGGACCTGGGCTTTCGGGTCGTTCCAACCTGGGCCAATTTTATGTACTGCAACGTCGGTCAGGAAGCCTCCGCTTTGGCAGAAACATTGCGCGAGCAAAACATCAGCGTGCGCCCGTTGGAGCGGTGGGGAGCGCCGGGCTGTGTTCGGGTAAGCATTGGCACGCCACAGCAAAATGAAGCCCTGTTGCACGCTCTCCAGTCCATGCGCGGCAAGGTGCCAAACGTTCAGGTCGTCGGAGAATAGCAAGCCAAGGTCCTGCAATGCAGGCGCTGACTGGAGGATGGATGAGGCCACTTGTCACTGCCGTTCTGCTGATGGCCACCCTCAGCAGTTTCTCTCTTGCCCCGGACAATGCACGGAATACGCGCGAGCTGAACTGGGACACGTATCTCGACAAGGTGCAGGGCGCGTGGATGGGAAAAATGATCGGGGTCACATTCGGCCAGCCATGGGAATTCCAGTATCAGAACACGCCCATCGGCTTCGACATCACAGACTGGCCGCTCTCGCCGACCCGCTTGAAAGATTATCGAAGTCGCGCAGCGAACAATCCTGACCAAGAAAACTGGGATCCGATTACGACGCGAGGCCGACAATCAGAAAATTGTCATCCTGCACAACTTCATCATGGCTTCGGAGAAGGAGCTAACGACTCGCAACGGGAAGGTGGTACTGCGGGTGCCCTATCAGGACCCGGTCGCGCCGGATACGCTAGAGCAAGTTGAATGGATCGATGACAAGCCAGTTCTGAAGTAGACTAGACCAGATCTGGAAGCCTGGCTGCTCCATACAGTCCAGCGTCGCTGCCCAGGAGCGCCTGTGTGATGATTGTTTTCTTGCGCGAGTAGCTCGCGATCTGGGCGGATGCACCTTCCTTCTTACCCGTCGGCTCGTCCGGAGCACTGGCAGCATAGACCAGCGAGCGCTCACGCAGTTCCCCAAACATCTTGGGGGCAAACGCGTCCCATGCGCTGACGACTCCGCCCCCAATCACGAACATATCCAGATCAAGAACGTTCACCAGATCGGCAAGGAGAATGCCGAGAGCTTGCCCGAAACGTTGGAAGATGCGCTGCGCATCGACGTTTCCCTGGATGGCCAGGTTGTAAACCGACTTTGCGCTGAACTCTGGATCCGAATTGGCGGCTTTGGCGAGTTCTGGAGCAACGCCGGATTCGATGGCCTCACGCGCCATCCGCACCACCGCGGTGGCCGAGGCATACCGCTCGGCACAGCCTCGATTGCCGCAGCCACATGGAACGCCCTCGGGTTCAATCGTGACATGGCCAAACTCTCCGGCCATGCCACTCATGCCATAAAAGAGTTTCCCGCCCAGAACAATAGCTCCGCCGATTCCGGTGCCCAGGGTGAGCATCGCCATGTTGTCCGCATCGCGGGCGGCCCCCAGCCATTTCTCTCCAAGAGCCGCGACGTTGGCGTCGTTGTCCAGGCAAATGCGGGCGCCGAGCCGGCGCTCGATCTCATCGCGGACGGGGTAATCACTCCAACCGGGCAGGTTGGCGGATTTTCGCATCATGCCTTTTTCGACATCGATGATACCTGGGACACCTATGCCCGCGCCGACGAAACGTCCCGCTATTCGATATTGCGCGGTAAGACGATGAATGGCCTCGCACATCTCGCCTATAACATAATCGCGCCCCAGGGCAACCTTCACCCCCAGAGTGATTTTTTCCAGCAACTTGCCTTCCGTGGTAATCGCGGCGATGCGAAGATTCGTGCCGCCCATATCCACGCCAATGGAGTAGTCAGGCATAACGAATGAGGGTAACAGAAACCGTGGAGTGATGATCGAGGATTCCTAGTCAACCGGGCAGGCTAGGCTGTGTTCATGAACGCAAATGCAGATTTCATTTCTGGCACGTCGGACAGTAATGGCTGCTCCGCCCTGCGATGATCACGCGCCTGATGGGAGTTTTACAAGTCAGGCAAGGCTTCGTCTCGCGGCCATAGACGCGATGCTGTAGTTGAAAGAATCCTTCTTCGCCGTTAGCGTCCACGTAATCGGATACCGAAGAACCTCCGAGTGCAATTGCCTCCGTCAGGACCTTTTGCAGGGCTGCGTAGAGCTTGGCTAACTGCTCCCGCGCAATGGACGACGCTCGCCGCCGCGGACGGATGCCGGCACGGAACAGCGATTCATCAGCATAAATATTTCCCACGCCCCGGAGAAGTTTCTGGTTCAACAGAGCGCTCTTGATTGGAGTCTTGCGCCCGCGAAAAAGCTCGATGAAGCGATCCAACTCGATTTCCAGGGGTTCGACGCCGGTAGCCTCGAACGCCACGGAAACACTCAGGCGTCCGAAGCGGCGCGGGTCCACGAAACGTAATTCCCTGCCGGACGCTAACTTCAGCACCGCGTGTGTATGTTTGGCGAGTTCCGCTTGTGGTTCGCAGATGCGCAGACTTCCCGTCATGCCGAGATGAACGATCCAATGAGCCTTGGAGACTGTGCCCTGGGTTGATGCGGAATGAATGGATTTAAGGGCCTTGCCCGCCGCTCGACGCGGGCCCGGCGAATTTGGTTCCAGATCGAAAACAATGTGCTTACCCATCCTGCGAACGCCCAAGATGCGGCTGTGCTCCAGTGTTCTCGCGATCTCGCGGGCGGGACTCTTCAGCGGCTCTTTCTTTTGCCCGATCCAGACCCCTTCGATGACATCGCCAGTCACTCGCTTCGCCAGGCCACGGGCTATAGTTTCTACTTCGGGGAGTTCAGGCATCTCTGGACGCGAAATCCGATACCGCTAAGACGTAAAGGTAAATCGAATTTATTTCTTCAGGAACGTTCCTTGCTCCAGTTCCCGGAAGGCTTGCTGTAATTCGTGCTGAGTGTTCATGACGATTGGACCATACCATGCGACAGGCTCTTCCAGCGGTTTGCCTGACACCAGCAGAAAGCGGATGCCGTCTTCTCCGGCCTGAACCACGACCTCGTCTCCTCGGTCAAACACGACCAGCGAGCGATTCTCGGCGTCCGCGGGAGGATGGGTGTCAGCCCATCCAACGCTTTCGGTCGGCACCGCGAGGGGCCCAGAGGCATTGCAGAATTTGCCATCACCAGCAAACACATAAGCAAAGGCATGCCGGGTGGTCTCTACGGGTAGAGTCTTGCGTTCTCCGGGGCGCACGGATACATCCAGATAAATAGGATCTGCTGCAATTCCATCCACCGGGCCCCTTTTTCCCCAAAAACTCCCGCACACGATGCGGACGTGAGTTCCGTCATCGTCGGTGACCTCAGGGATGTCGTTCGTCTTCACCTCCTGATATCGCGGAGCGGTCATCTTGAGTCCCGAGGGAAGGTTCGCCCACAACTGGAATCCGTGCATCCGGCCGGTGGCGTCGCCCTTGGGCATTTCCTGGTGAATGATGCCACTTCCGGCGGTCATCCATTGCACATCGCCCGCCGCGATGGCTCCGTGATTGCCCATGCTATCGCCATGTTCGACCGTCCCGGCGAGCACATACGTTATCGTCTCAATGCCGCGGTGGGGATGCCAGGGAAATCCGGCGACATAGTCTTCGGGAACGTCGTTGCGAAAGTCATCCAGCAGCAGAAAAGGATCAAACTCGCCCGTGTTGCCGAAACCAAATGCGCGCCGGAGATGAACTCCTGCTCCTTCGAGCGTGGGTTTGGATTTGATAAGCCGCTTAACGGGCCGAATCGACATGCGCTCCTCCACTGCCCAGTCAAGCGATGGGCAACTCTATTTCCCAACCTGGATGTGAGGATTTGATGCCGCAATGGAAGCAGAGGACGCAACTGCTCCCTCGGTGCCGTATCGCGAGGCGGTGAGGACAGATCTACTAGTCTTTCAAGGGAACGACTGGGCTGCCGTCACGGCACAAGGTAGCGACCTTCTGCAAGTCGCCGTTGGCTGACGGAACCGTCATCACCGGACCGTAGCAATAGACAGCATGACCGCTCGCCGCGAAATACCAGCGCCCGCCATGGGAGCGCTTGGCAAGCTGCGACGTGGGCTGGCGCAAGGCCTTTTTGGGACTCATCGAAAATGGCAAACTGAACAACAAGGCTAGGGTCAGGAGCTTCATTGTTTTCCCACCTGGGTCTTACGTACTTACCACAGCTCATCTCGTGAATCTCGGTAAAGAGCAGGTCTTCGCCTGCTTGTGATCTATTTAAATCGTGATTAAGACCCGAGAGCTGTCAGCCAAGTCGGATGCTGGCTTGGGCGGCCGGACGGGCTTTTGCTGCTCTGCGCGATCCTGCATATCAAACTGAGAACCTGCCTGGGAAGACGGGGCCTTTCTTGTTTGTGCCTGGGTTGACGGGCTTTGCGGTGCAATCTGGTGCGGAGCGGCAGGCCGAGATGACCGGGTAGCCTGCTGTTGCTGCGCTTTCAAGCGAACTGCGGAAAGCTCCTTGCTGTCGCGGAAAAGCTCGCGCATGAGCGCGCGCTGCGAGTCGATGGTTTGCCCCTGTTCCACGATCAGCATGGTCATCAACCCATAAGAGATCAAGAACAGAACGGTAAGCAGTGGCAGCCACTCGTGTTTTTTTCGCGCTGCAGCTTCGATGAGAGGTACTTCCGAAGGGTCAACGTTCCCGAATAACGTGTTCAAGTGGCGCTCCGGTCATTTTGCCTCGGCCAGCAGGCAAACTCTTAATTGCATCCCATCCGCCAATGGACGGTTCTGATGTAAGTAGCTGATTAACCGTGGCTTACCTACGACCTGAGAAGAGGCCGGATTTTGCCCAAGTGCAACACGCTGCACATAAAGAGCAGCCGCGATTTGTCGCTTGGGAATTTCAGTTACTAGGTTACTTTCCGGCCGCGCTCGGTCTCGTTCCTTGGAAGAGAGGACCCCGGTGCGTGTTTCTCTGCAGCACGTACATGCGAACGTCATTCCTATTTACCCAGCACCATCTTCGCAATCGTAGCCAACTGCATGTTTGACGTTCCCTCGTAGATCTTGCCGATCTTGGCGTCGCGCCAGTACTTTTCGACGGGGTAATCTTTGGTGAACCCATACCCTCCATGGATCTCAATCGCCAGCGAAGTCACGCGCTCAGCCACCTGCGAAGCGAACAGCTTGGTCATGGCGGCTTCCTTCACGAAGTTCACTCCTGCATCTTTCATACGGGCGCAGTTGTACACCATAAGCCGAGCGGCTTCCAACTCCGTGGCCATCTGCGCGATCTGGAACTGAATACCTTGATTCTCAGCGATGGCCTTGCCAAACTGCTTGCGTTCCAGCGAGTACTTGCAGGCGAATTCCCACGCGCCACGGGCCAGACCGACCATCTGGGCGCCTATCCCGATTCGTCCTTCGTTCAGCGTTTCAATCGCGATCTTGTAGCCCTTGCCGGGCTCTCCTAAAACGTTCTCTTTCGGTACGCGGCAATCTTCGAGAATTAACTCACACGTGGACGAGGCACGAATGCCAAGCTTATCTTCCTTCTTGCCCACCGTGAATCCCGGAAAGTCTTTCTCAATCAGAAAAGCAGTGATGCCCTTGTACCCTGCGCTGGGATCGAGCGTAGCGAAAAGTACGAAGAGTCCGGCCTCCTTGCCGTTGGTAATCCAGAGCTTGCGACCGTTAAGAACGTATTCCGATTCTCTTAGCGTCGCGTGTGTTTGCAAGGCAAAGGCGTCCGAGCCGGATCCAGCCTCGCTGAGCGCATACGCGCCGACGACCTCGCTCGCCATGCGTGGCAGGAAGCGCTTTTTCTGATCTTCTGTGCCCCAACGCAGCAGCGCATTGTTGACCAACGTGTTCTGCACATCGACGACAACGCCGGAAGATGCATCGACCCGCGACAGTTCTTCCACCGCAAGGATCGCCTCGAAGAACTTCCCGCCTGCGCCCCCGTACTGTTCGGGAATCTCGATGCCCATCAGGCCGAGCTGGAAAAAATCGTGAATGAGGTCCTTTTCAAAGACGCCCTTCTCGTCCATTTCCTTGACCAGCGGCCGGATTTTTTCATCGGCAAACTGACGAACGTTGTCGCGGAAAAGAACCTCGTCTTCAGTCAGGCTGGTCAGAGGAGTTGGCAAAGCTGCTTGCAATGTCTCAGGCATAAAGTCACCTTCGTCGCGGAACTGGCAGACCTGTAATGTTAGCACTCCCAAAAGGAAGGCAGTTGGGGCGGATAATGGCCAGGGCAGGATCAACACTCACAGCCGGTTTTGCTATAACAGACCGATGCCGTTACACAAATACGCGCTCCGGCCGGCGCTCGTTAAATGGCTCCTCGATTCTGACCCGGCCATCCGGTGGCAGGTCATGAACGATCTCACCGATGAAACGCCCACCGCGATTAGAGCGGAGCGCGCTCGCGTCGCAACTGCAGGCTGGGGAGCCCAACTGCTCGCCCGCCAATCGCCTGCTGGCCACTGGGCCGGGCCGAAGGAGGACCGAGGCTTGCTCATTACTCTCTACTCCCTCGTCGTCTTGAAGGACCTCGGTCTCGATCCCGCCAGTAAGCAGGCGCGCAAAATGATCGATCGCGTTGTTAAGCGGCTAGTGTTTAAGCCGCTCAACAATCGGCCCTTCCTTCATGGCGAGACCGAGCCCTGCATCAACGGCAGAATCCTCGGTATCGGTTCGTATTTCAACGAACCGAATGACGCCCTGGCCAATCAACTCCTGGGCGAGCAACTCGAAGATGGCGGCTGGAACTGCGAAGCGCAGTTGGAAACTCCGAAACGTCCAAAAAGCCGGCGCTCTTCGTTCCATACCACCATTTGCGTGCTTGAAGGACTGCTCGAATACCAACGCGCCGGGCGCCAATCGGCAGCCGTCACCAGAGCCCGCAAGAGGGCCGAAACATATCTGCTCGAGCGCCGCATGTTCCGCTCGCTTCGAACCGGCGAGATCATCGACCGGCGCTGGCTCCGTTTTTCGTTCCCGACATTCTGGCACTACGACGTCTTGCGCGGACTCGATTATTTGCGGAACGCAGGAATTAAGCCCGACAACCGCGTCAGTGAGGCCATCGAAACGGTGATGGACCGCCGCCACCGGAACGGGCGCTGGCCGCTCAACTTCCTTCATTCCGAACGTATTCCCCTGGAGATGGAGATCGCTGTCGGCAGCGCAAGCCGCTGGAACACACTGCGTGCTCTCCGAGTTCTGCGTTGGTACAACAATTCAAGGTGAAACTCGTGAGTTCGGACGAAAGTTAGAAAAGCCCTGCTGGCGGGTCACATGCAGAACGGGCCAGTCTCCGGTCCCGCCGGTAACCGAGAGGAGCCGTTTGTGAGCAAGCCTTCCGACCTGGTTCAGGGGACCCTCGACATGCTGATCGTCAGAATTCTGGCGCTGCAGCCGCCACATACTTTGGACGCAACCTTGCGCTTTACGAGATGATTACTCTGCGCGAGCAAGTGAACCGCTCCACCTCACTGCCCGCATGACCCGCGGGTATTTGGTACAGCGATAGCAGTCATGACCGTGACCGCAATTTCAGCATGTCTGTTGCCTGCCTGGCGCGCCTCTCGCACCGATGCCCGTGCGCGTACTGAGAGACTGATCCTTTCAACTCCCATGGGCCGAGCTATTCTATTTCGATTCACCCCAGTTCTCTCTTCGCATTCGCCACACGCAGGAATATGGTCTGTCCCACCGCCAGCCGACCGGTGCGAGTGACGGTGCCGTAGACTCCAGCATTATTCTGGTGAGCACTCACCACCGCCTTCAGCACTTCTGGCGCGGGACTTGCCGAGTCGGGATCAAGATTCACCATGGAGCAGCGAACATCGCGCGTGGTGACGGTTACGGCAGCGGCTTCGGGCCCGTCGCCGAATGAGAGCACGCCGCCCAACCACGCGTCCTCCTGAAAGGGGAGCGATCGCAATAGACGAACCACAATGTTCGGGCGAAATCTTCGCACGTCCAAATTCCGCCCCGCAAGCCGGCCGATCTCGAGCACTGTATCCGAGGCAATCACCGAGATGCTCGCTTCATCGAAGATGCCATGTTTCAACTGCATCATTTCGACAGGAAACCCGTATCTACGTCCGACCTCTTTGGCCAAGTCCTCCCCGAACACGGGCATTTCTTCGCCATCCGGCGTGCGAATATGCGTAAAAAGATCTTCCTGAGCACCGCCTTTGCAGCGCTGCGGAGTGAACAAGAGTAGGTCGGGAAGCCTGCTGGCTGTGAGCCAGGGCATCCCGCTGCGGTCATCCACACGCCGGAATGCCAGGCGTCTGTCTCCCTCAAGCCCGTGCCAGCCCAGGTTAGCGGCCTCAAGTCGTTCGCCGCCCATGGACTTCACGGGATAACGAAAGATCGCCTCCACATGTCCGATTTCTATCCGCATGCTGGGTTAGCTCTGACGTTGGGCTGGTACGGAGCAATGGGAACGGTAGTCGACGGCGGTTTCAGCCCCGCTTGGGGACCAACTTGAGCCCGTCCGCCTGAAGAATGCGTTTGATCTGGCTGCGGGCGTGCACTGACCACGGGCCTGAACTGTCGAGCCTGGTATAAGCCTGCCAGTGCCTGAGAGCCTTGCGGGGCTCGCGCATTTTTTCGTACGCCAGCGCAAGGTTGTAATGCGCATCCGCGTAAGTGGGGGCCAACTGGATCGCAACTTTGTAGGTCTGAACCGCCTCTTGGACGCGTCCGGTTTCATCGAGAACGTTGCCCAGATCGAAATAGGCAAGAGCATAGCGAGGATCGGACTCAATCGCGCTGCGATAATGCTTCTCTGCCAATGCGAAATCCTGACGGTTGTAGTAAAGCGTTCCAAGATTGATGTGAGCCGCCGCATGGGTAGGTTCGAGATCAAGGACGCTCTGGTAAGCCGCCATCGCTTCGGTTTGCGTCGCGGGATTCTCTTCCAACGCAATACCCCGCGCGAATAACACTGACACTTCATGTTCGCGAGGAGTGGGTTCTGACCGCGGCACCGGCGTGCTGGTAACTACTTTCTCCCGCTCGGAGAAGTCCATTAGGAATTGCCCGGCGATCGGCTCCAGCAGCTTGCCTTCATGCCGAAAGGCTACGCGATGCCTCTTCGTGGACCACGCTCCCGCTTCGAGCAGGGGATTCTCGATACCGGCGGCCTGCTTGCGCATGGCCTCTAGCGATTCCCGGATCACATTGGGACGGACGCTCATGGCGCACAGATCGCGAATTTTCTTGATCTCCAGCAGGTCAGAAAAACTATAAGTGTCGTTGGGAGCTATCAAGCCGCTGCGCTCCCAGTTGGCTAACTGGCGCGGCGTGACGTGGAGAATCCTAAGTAAATCAGCTCGACTGTACACGGGACAATACACAACGCCCTCAAGTGAAGGGCTTTCCGCTCATTATCTTCAACTTGACGGCACAACGCAACTAGGAACGCTGTGAATTGCTGTGGAGAACCAGGTTGATTTACATGCCTCAGAAATGGGGCACGGGCACGATCAATTCACATACACACACAGCGAAGAAAAATCTTCTGCGTCTGAAATGCCGCTCAGACTGCCACTGCCGCTGACTGGTACTCCTCGTAGGTGCCTTTGAAATCTGTGATTTTGTGATCGCTCTCGAAGTGCCAGATGCGGGTGGCTACTTCGTCAATCAGATCATGGTCATGGGTGACGAGCAAGACCGTTCCCTGGTACCGCTGCAGTGCAATGTTCAGGGCATTGATCGATTCCAGATCCAGGTGGTTCGTGGGTTCATCAAGTATCAGCACATTGGGCTTCTGCAGCATCAGCTTGCAAAAAAGCAGCCGTGCCGCTTCTCCACCAGACAGGACGCTGGTGGACTTAGTGGCTTCGTCGCGGGCGAACAACATCTGGCCAAGAATTCCGCGCAGCTCTTCCGTGACTGCCGCCGGATCCCACTGGTGCAGCCACTCGATGGCGGTGGTTCCAGTCTCAATCAGACTGCGATGATCCTGGGCAAAATAGCCGATGGATGCTTCGTGTCCCCAGATAACCTTGCCTTCATCCACGAACGGGCCGCCGTAGCCGCTGGTCTTTCGCAGTTCAGCCTCTGGCGTGGTCGGTGAGTTCGCCAAAAGAGCATTCAAGAGCGTAGTCTTTCCGGCCCCGTTGCGCCCCATAAGCGCGATCTTTTCGCCACGAGTGATGCTGGCGGTGAAATCGCGGATCACCCGGTTGTCTTCGTATGCCTTCGCCAGGTGCTCGACCTCCAAAATGTGCTTTCCCGAAGGCCGCTTTTGCTCAAACTTGATAAAGGGTCGCTGGATATTGGACTTCGCGAGTTCGGTGACTTGCAGCCGTTCAACTTCCTTGCGCCGAGATTGCACTTGGCTGGAACGCGTTCCCGCCGCGAACCGCGCGATGAATTCGTTCAATTGCGCGATCTTCTTTTCGCGTTGTGCATTCTGGGACTCGATTTGCGATCGAACCTGCGTCTTGGCTACGACCATATCGTCGTACGTGCCGGTGTAAGTAATGATCGTCTCGTAGTCAATGTCCGCGATGTGGGTACAGATACTGTTCAGAAAGTGCCGGTCATGCGAGATGGCAATGACCACTCCGTCATAAGTGTTCAGGAATCCCTGCAGCCAGTGGATCGAATCCAGGTCGAGGTGATTGGTAGGCTCGTCCAGCAGCAGTGCTTGCGGATGCCCGAAAAGAGCCTGCGCCAGCAGTACCCGGACCTTCTGTCCGCCCTGCAACTCACTCATCTTGCGAGCGTGCAACTCCTCGGCAATGTCGAGGCCCTGCAGCAGGATCGCCGCATCGCTCTCCGCGGAGTATCCATCTTCCTCGCCGACAATGCCTTCCAGTTCGCCCAACTTCATGCCGTCTTCATCGGTCATATCATGCTTGGAGTAAATCGCGTCTCGCTCCTGCAGCGCGGACCATAGCCGCTTGTTGCCCATGATGACGGTATCCAGCACGCTGTAAGCGTCAAAGGCGAACTGATCCTGGCTCAACACGCCGAGCTTCCGCGGGCGGACGACTGTGCCCTTCTGCGGCTCAAGCTCTCCGCTGAGCAGCTTCATGAACGTAGATTTCCCGGCGCCGTTGGGACCTGTCAAACCGTAGCGCTTCCCCGGGGTAAACGCTGTAGAAACGTCTTCGAACAAGATTTTGGCGCCATACCGCATGGATACATTACTGACTGAAAGCATAGTTGTGGTTTCTCTCTTGCTGACCTCTGAAATCTCTTCAGGAACCGCGGGGGAACATCCGCCAAGACGGTGCGCAGCTGCTGTTATTAGAATATCACGCGCGTTTGCCCGAATCCTCAGGAGAGCCGGGGATTAACGACCTTCGCCGCAAGGTCGGAGAAATGGCTCACGTTGCGCGTCGCCAAAGTGGCCATATCAATTAGCAGATCACGAGACAAATCACTTCGACTGTCCCGCCGCCTGTACCAGTTGCTCGACAGGCGCAGTCACTTGCAGCAGCAGTCCTGCTACAGGCTTCTTCGCGATTTCCAGTACGGCAATTTGCTGCGCCTTCCACAACTCGGGTTCGGCTTCGCCCTTCGCCAGGTAATCCAGCGCCTGCAGGCCCGCCGCCGCAACCATCGCCAGGTTTTGGGAGATCGGGATGTCCTCTTCCAGCAGTGCAGAGTGGTGGAGCACGGGTTGCAGTTTCGCGTCATTGTTCCGCCAGAGTATCAGCCAGGTGCGAATCTGGTTCTCGGCATTCTGGTCTTTGTACCCGCTTTGCACGAACTGCTGCACCAGCGCACTGAACTGGCGAGCCGTTTCGCTCTCTGGGTTCGCTGCGTCAATCAGCCGATTGAGGGGCGCATGGAAATTAATCGGGCCTTTTTGTTCTTCACTCCACCGGTTGTAATCCTTCACCGGTTCGACCACATCTGCAAGAACGCGGAGAGTTGCTACATCTTCAGTTCCCGCCATTCGTTGCAGCATACGTTCGCGCGCTGAATTGTGCGTCAGCCCCAAGAATTCAAGTTCCTGCCCCACCGCGTACATCCGCTTGTACATCGAATTCACATCAGTGACGTCCTGCGGCGACCAGAGCCTCTCGGCGATGGCGGCATTGCGCGGCCAGATGTGCGAATCGATGTTCTCGGGCGTGACCCACTCAGCCCATTGCGCCGATTCCCCACCGAGAATCGATTTCTTCTGCTCAGGCGTAAGCGAGGCCGCCGCTCCGCTCATCGGGTCGACAGCATAGTGGCGGGACGTCGGCCACATCAGGTCAAGATAGTAGCCGTAGGACAGCAGCCCGCGATAGCCCTGCTGCACCGCTTTCGCCAGCGACTCCTGCCCTCGCCAAGACTGCACTACGATGTCCTTCGGCAAGTCAGGGTGAAGAATTTCATCCCAGCCCACCATCGTCTTGTGATGCTTGGCCACAATCTTCTCGAGGCGCTGGTTGTAGTACGCCTGGAGATCCTGATTTGTCTTCATCCCATGCGCTTCTTTGAATGCCTGGATCTTGGGATTGGAGTCCCAGTACTTCCCATCCACCTCGTCGCCGCCGATATGAAAAAACTGGTCAGGGAAGAGCTTTCCCATCTCCTCGACGAACTTGTCCATGAACTTGTAAATCTCTTCCCGCGTCGGATCGGTCACCGATTGATTCCCGTTCTCGTTTTCGACGGTAAACGGGCCCGGATTGCTGGCCAGTTCGGGATAACCCACAAACCACGAACGGCTGTGGCCGGGAGTATCAAATTCAGGAACGATGCGAATACCCCGATCATGTGCGTAAGCGAGCAGGTCGCGGATCTCTTCTTGCGTATAAAACTTTCCTTCGGAGCCCATTCCGGTCAGCTTGGGAGATTTCTTGCTCTCGGCGCGGAATCCCTGATCGTCCGACAGATGCCAGTGCAGCACATTCATCTTCACGGCTGCCATGCCATCAAGATTGCGCTTGAGCACATCAATTGGGATGAAGTGGCGGCTGACATCGATGAGCATGCCGCGCCAGGGGAAGCGCGGCTGATCTTTGATAGTGACCGCCGGGACAGCAAAGCCAGCCGGGGTGATTTGCACCAGTTGCAGAAAGGTCTGCAGTCCATATAGGGCTCCCAGCGGAGTCGGAGCTGAGATCTTCGCGCCTGCGTCGGTCACTGTGAGCTCGTACGATTCGTCCTCCCCGAGTTTCTGGATGGCTTCGCGCCCGTGGTCAGCATGTACCTCCAGCGTTGCAGTCCCCGAGGCATTCGCCCGAAACGGGATTCCCGTTATCGACGAAAGTTGCTTCGTGAACCGCTGCAGGCCACTGTCCAGTGATGCTTCATGCATCCCGGTCACTGCCGCGGAAAATGATTCCTTGATCTGCAGTTGTCCGGTGCCCTGCTGTACGTTGGCGGGCATGGGCATGAGGTTTAACTGCGGTCGAGATTGAGCAATTGACAAAACCGAGACGAAGAGTACGGTCGTCAACAACAGTAGAGTTCTCATAAGCGTCCCTCTTTAACCCACCTTGGGCAGTCGGCCGGGCTGAATCGTTAATGGGAGCTTTAAATTTCCGGGATGTGGCGGAGCAAGTCTGCCAAACGATATGGATCTTGTTGAATCCGTACCACAGCGATGTCCTGCGATTCGAGTATTGCTGCCAGCCACCGTACCGTTACTCCCAAATCTGAACCCCTCGCCAATCAATGCCCTCCGCCCAACTCGCGCACAATTCCGCCCACAAATTGCTTGGCGTCGCCAAACAGCATTAGCGTTTGATCGAGGTAATACAACGGGTTGTCAATGCCGGCGAAACCGGGGTTCATGCTGCGCTTGATCACCATCACCGTATGGGCCTTGTCAACGTCAAGAATGGGCATCCCGAATATGGGACTTGACTGATCGGTCCGGGCTGCCGGATTTGTTACGTCGTTTGCGCCGATGACTAGGGCAACATCTGTTTGCGCGAAGTCCCCATTGATCTCGTCCATTTCAATCAGCCGGTCATAAGGGATGTCGGCTTCCGCCAGCAGCACGTTCATGTGTCCGGGCATGCGCCCGGCAACGGGGTGGATCGCAAACCGGACGTCGACTCCCTTCTTGGTGAGCTGATCGTAAAGCTCGCGGACTTTGTGTTGGGCTTGTGCGACGGCCATGCCATATCCGGGAACCACGACCACTTTGTTCGCAGCAGAAAGGATTGCGGCCGCTTCCTCAGGCGTTGCGCTGCGTACCGGCTTGGCTTCCTGATCTGCCACCGCCGAGGTCTGCACCTGCCCGAATGCTCCGAACAGCACGTTGGTGAACGAGCGGTTCATCGCCTTCGACATGATGACCGACAGAATGAAGCCCGAGGATCCATCGAGCGCCCCCGCAATGATCAGCAACTTGGAGTTGAGTACAAATCCCATGGCCGCCGCTGACAGGCCGGCGTAAGAGTTCAGCAGCGAGATCACGGTAGGCATATCAGCGCCGCCAATTGGAATAACCAGAAAGACTCCCACCACCAGGGAAATGGCGACGATCACAGGAAAGAATTGTTTCGCGCCCGGATTCAAAACGAGGTACACCGCCAGCGCGACCGCGACACCCAGGAAGAGCAGGTTCACCAGATTCTGCCCTTTATAGGTGATCGGTCTCTGTGGCAGCACCTCCTGCAATTTCCCGGCGGCCATCAAACTGCCTGTGAACGTCAGCCCTCCCAGGATGACTTCCATGGAGAGCACTGCCATCATGAACTTCGGGATGTCAGGCGAGCGCAGATAGAATTCGGCGGTTCCCACGAGCGTCACGCACAATGCCCCAAAAGCGTGGCTCAATGCGGTTCGCTGTGGGACCGCGGTCATCTGCACCATGCCGAGAGGGATTCCGATTCCCGACCCGAGCACAAGCGCGATGATGATCCATTTCCAATCGACGATGCCGTGGCGCAGCAGCGTGCCGCCAATGGCCAGCACCATGCCGATCTCGCCCGCCCATATGCCGTGCCGCGCCGTTGATGGAGAACTCATCCACTTCAGCGACAAAATGAACAGTGCGCTGGCGATCAGATAAATGATCTCGATGGCGTACTGGCTTCCAGCGAACTCGGCATTCATCAGGATTTCGTCCCTTGTGGTTTGCCAGGACGGCTGGATTTGAACATCTTGAGCATGCGGTCGGTGATGAAGAATCCGCCCACCACGTTGCTGGTCGCCGCGATGATGGCAATCACTCCCAGCACAGTGGCAAACGTGCTCTTCTTCTCGCCGACAAGCACGATCGCGCCAACCACCGCAATTGCATCGAGCGCGTTGGTGAGCGACATCAGCGGGGTATGCAGCAGCGGTGAAACATGGCGGATCACTTCAAAGCCAATAAAGGCCGCCAGCATGAATACGAAGAGAGCGTCTATTAAATTGGAAGGCATATTTTTCAGTGCTCAAATCAACTACCTGCGGTCAACGCCGGCAATTTGAAAAATTCGCGAACACGCGCGTTTACAATCTCCCCACCGCTGGTGATCATGGTTTCACGAATGATCTCATCTTGCATGTTCAGCTGCGGCTTTCCGTCCCTCACCATATAAGTGAGAAACGTCATGAGATTGCGAGCGTACATCTGGCTGGCATGATAAGGAACGCTGCTCGCCAGGTTGATGGCACCAATGATCGCGACTCCGTGTGCGTTCACCGTCTCCCCCATGCGTGTGAGTTCGCAGTTGCCGCCCCGCTCAGCGGCCAAATCCACGATCACCGAACCCGGAGACATTCCCTTCACCATGTCAGCCGTGATCAACACGGGGGACTTCTTCCCAGGAATCACCGCTGCGCTGATTACGATATCGCTCTCCGCGACGATGCGGGTCAGCAGTTCGCGTTGCCGCGCATAAAACGTTTCATCTTGCACCGTCCCATATCCGCGGGCATCCTGCGCATTTTGCGCTTCGATAGGAAGTTCGATGAATCGTCCGCCAAGGCTCTGCACTTGCTCCTTTGCGGCCGGCCGCATGTCATAGGCTGACGCCACCGCACCAAGGCGGCGCGCGGTCGAGATCGCCTGCAGTCCGGCAACCCCAGCGCCAATAACGAAGACACGAGCCGGTGTAATCGTTCCGGCCGCCGTGGTCATCATGGGGAAAATGCGGGGTGAGGTTTCCGCCGCGAGCAGTACGGCCTTGTACCCGCATACCGTCGCCATCGATGACAGCGCGTCCATACTTTGGGCCCGCGTTGTGCGGGGTATCAGTTCCACGGAAAATGCTGTGACTCCCGCCTGCGCAATCTGTTGCAGCACTTCTCCTGAACCAAATGGCCGAAGAAATCCGATCAGCGCCTGGCCCGACTTATAAAGGGGAACGTCGGCTTTCCCCGTGACGTCATTGGAGCCATAACACAGCACCTGCAGAACGACGTCGGCACTGCGGAAAACAGTCGCTCGATCGGCAACGATCTTCGCCCCTTTGTCCACATAAGCGGTATCGGGATATCCGGCCGGCTCGCCCGCACCCGCTTGGACAATAACCTCCATCCCCGCTTTGGCGAGATTGGGAATGACCAGGGGAACCAGGGCAACCCGACGTTCTCCGGGATAAGTTTCTTTCGGAACTCCGACGATCACGCTATCGTCCTCTCCGCGCCGCTGCGATCATCTCTGAACTTTCCAAGGACCTCGGCCGCGGCTGAAAATCGTTTCACAACGCGACCTGCGAGTTCTGTGACACCGGTCACGGACTCGCCCAGGCAAACAGAAAACACTAACAGATTGGGTGAAGAAACTGGAAGTGCTGGTCGGGTCTCAAGACGAGAATTGGCAGGAATAACCCTGAAAGGACTAACTCTCAGGGTTCCTACGCATTTAAGTTTGCCCTTTGGAAGCAAAGAACCGCGGAGACTCTATTTTGCAGGTATGCTATCGAACTTCCCTGAAGCTTCCTCGTAAAAGAGGGCGCCTTCCGTCTTGTCACCGCCGCTCCAATGCTTATGACCACCCGGCACTCGTAGGAAGTCTCCTGGTCCCACTCGTTTTTCTCCGGCATCGTCTTTGTAGAGGTACGCGCCTTTAAAGACGGCGATCCAGACATCACTCGTGTGAGTGTGCATTCCCGCGTCGAATCCCGGATCGAATTTCGTGAACGTTGCATGTGCACCCGTTGCGGGGTTGCCCCAAAGCGTCGCCATTGACACCCCTTTTGTCTCAGACGGCTTGAAGTCGGCCTTCTCCGCAGATTCGTAGATAACTTTCCTCGGCTTGTGAGCGGTCCCACCCTTCTGAGCCAGCACAACACTGGTGGCAACGCTAAACATCAAAAGCCCCAAAGAGATCGCCAGTGATTTCTTCATTTTGTATCTCCCCATGTTCACAGTTCGATTCACTTCCTCGTACAACGGACCTTATACACCACGGCGCCTCTGTTAGTTGAAAAAATCCTGACCTTAGCTCCGGCGCCTCTCCGGCTTGGTTCTGATCTTGTCGGAACAGACAAGAAAGGTCACGTTGTTTGGCGAGAGACGGCAACTAGCGGGAACTAGGAAAAACGGTAGTGCCAGACGCGGGCGGCGCCAATAAGGTTTGTATCATCACCCAGTGATGCCAGCGTGAGCTCTGTCTTTTCGGCAGGGACGAAGCGGCAGCCGGTGCGAATCAAAGCGCGGATGCGGTCGAGAAACAAATCGGCGCTCTTCATTACGCTGCCGCTCAATACTATGGCCTCGGGAGCAAATAGATTGATGAGATTCGCGAGTCCGAGGCCCAGATAATACGCCTCCGTTTCGACCGCCTGAAGAGCGACCAAGTCATCTTCTCGTGCCAGTTCGCAAATTCGCTTCGCGGTGATTCCCTCGCGGTGCGAATAATCCGCAGGAGCATTGCCCTGAAGCCATTCCACCATCGCCGGGCCCGCCGCCAGCGATTCCCAGCATCCGCGAAAGCCGCATGTACATTTCGGACCAGCGGGATCGATCACATGGTGTCCAACTTCTGGGTGAGCTCCGTCAACTCCCCGGTACAGTTCGCCGTCAACAATAATGCCCCCGCCAATCCCGGTTCCCACGGTAACGTAAATCAGCCGGCTTCGATTACGCCCGGCGCCCCATCCGGCTTCGGCGAGGGCAGCGGCGTCGCCGTCATTTTCCAGCGCGACCTGCACACTGAAAACTTGTGCGAGATCCTTCACCGGGCCCTTGCCGCGCCACCCCGGCAGAAAATCGACATCGCCGAACTCTCCGCGCATGGGATCGACCGGGCCGGTAGATCCTATTCCGATGCCGGTAATATCTGACCCTGCTCTCTGCGCCGTTTTGCGCAGCATGTGCGCGATCAGTTCGATTCCGTCGGAGTAACGATTGGGATCCGTAGGCGCCTCCATACGGGAGAGCACCTTGCCGCTATCATCGACCATGCCAACTGCGATTTTGGTACCGCCGATGTCGACGGCTCCGATCATGCATACTCCGGCTGGATCGATTGCGCGTGTACCAGCGTCATGCGTTTCTTGTGCTTGTAGGAGAGATTCGCCACATGCAGGGCCATGGCGGAACGGTAGCCAATCTCTGGCGGAGCGTTGGTAGTACCCCGGCTGCAAATGCAGTCAGCCCAGTTCTTCATGGGGTCTTGATCTGGACTCTCGCCTTTGGTCGATTCACCATTTGACCGGTTCACCTTTTCCGCTGACCCCTCATAAATCCTCCCTGCAGCCCCGGGACGAAGCGTCGGCCCACGTCCCCTTAAACTTTTCAACTTGTCATGCAAATCGAATGTCAGAGCGCGCTGGCCTGCTCCAGTCTCTTTTTCATCCCGGCCCAACTTTTTCGAGTCGATTCCTCGGCCGAGCCGCCACCATTCCAATGCGTCTCAAGGCTCACCGCGAAATGATACCCATCCCGTTTCAATGCCCGAAACTGACCCGCCCAGTCGATCATGCCAGCGCCCATGGGCGCCCAATCGTATTTCTTCTCTTTCTTCACCACGTCCTTGCAATGGCAGTGGCCAATGCGGTCTTTGGGCAGCAACTTGTAACCGTCGGGATATGGAACTTCTCCACTCGCCGCGGCATTGCCTGGATCCCAGTTCAGCATGAACGCCGGATGCTGCACCGCCGTCAGAACCTTGGCCGATTCCGCCCCCGTCGCTGTATTGCAGGCCGGCTCGTTTTCGAGCACAAGAAGGAGATTGTTCTTGGCGCACTTCTCGGCCGTTTCCCGCAGCTTGTCATTCATAGGAGTGCGAAAAGGAGTCTGGTCTTCGAGTCGCCAGAAGTCGAAGCAGCGCACGCGCTCCGTATTGAAGGCTTTCGCCATCTCGATCGCGCGCTCCAGAACTTCGTCCTGCTGCTTCCAGTCGAAGGACGCATTGAAACTCTTGTCTTCGCTGAATTTCGATTTCGGAGCACCGGGCCAATCGACTTTGAACAGCGGGCTGGCGATGTCCGTGACTTTCAGCTGGTTCTTTTCGAGAATGCGGCGAGCTTCTGCGACTTCCTTCTCGTCGAGGCTGACGATGTTCTTCTTCCACATGCTGCGGAGTTCGATCCATGCCATGCCGAACTCCTTGGCAGCGACTTCGCAGACGTGCCCGAAGTCCTGGGAGATCTCGTCATTGATAACGGACACCCGGAACGGCGAACTGGAGTCCGTTGCGGACGAAAGACGGGAATAGGCATGGGTCGCACTCAGCGCAGCCATCCCTGCCAGAAATTCGCGGCGTGCGATGGGGGTGGGCATTCAGGCTCCTTGCAGCTTCGAGTCACCAACGAAGGGGTGCCAACAAATCTACCACTCTCGAAAGCATCGAGGGTAATCAGGGATGAGGAGCAGACAGCCAGGAAAGCGCCAGGGCTTATGTAGAGCCAGCCGCCTACTGCTGTCCGCCCGAGCAAAGCTCGCTCGCTTATGTCCGGGGCGATAATATTTCTTTCGTGCAAAACAAGACGCCCAGACTCAATGTTGAGTCTTGGGCGTCTGTTGATCAGCCCTCCCCCAAGTGCTGCTCGAGGACTACTCTAGCTTCCGGCTCGGGCACGGTAAATGGCTCCCCTGTGCCATGCATGGCACGAAGGTGGTAGAGACTTAAGTACATAGGAATAAAGACCCCTACGGAGGGCCTCAAACACGTCCCATTGGCTGTCGGTTTGCGGGATCGGTAAACGCCCCCCCCGCCGTGGGTGCCCGCTCGGCGCCTGTGCGGCGGCTATCCACTCTGTAAGGGTAACTGCCAGTCAAGTGCCCATTGGTAATTTGTCGTAATGTGTGCCGCGCTTCAAAATCAGCTTGCCCACCACTTCGTAGTCCAGCAAGCGAAGCTTCCGAAGGGAAGCCAACTCGCTGAATCCAGAGGACTGTCCGAACGTGAGGAGTACATGGCTCGCGCGAAAGCAACGATTCTTTGCATCGACGATCACTGGAATGGGCTGATCGGTCGCAAGATGCTGCTGGAACAGAGCGGCTACGAAGTTCTTGAGGCAACCGGCTGGGACGACGGCCTCAGGCTATTCCGGTCGCGCATTGTCGATGCTGTCGTGCTCGATTACCAGATGCCGGGCATGCGCGGAGACATGGTCGCCGCGAAAATGAAAAGCATTAACTCCCGCGTGCCCATCATGTTGTTGTCGGCCTACGGACCGCTTCCGGCCAATAAGCTAAAGTCTGTGGATACGTTCCTGTCGAAGTCGCAACCGCCCAGCATGCTGCTCTCGACTCTCCAAGGGCTGCTGGAAGGACAACACAAACCGTTTTTCTCGCGCTGGCTCGATCATTGGAAGAGCCGGAACCAGGGAGTGACCCATTGAAATTCCTGAAACTGATCCTGCGCCACACTTGCACGCACCGGTTCTCGTGGCCGCGCATCGGCAGCAACGGCCAGCACTACCAGATCTGCCTGGGCTGCGGTACTGCGTATGAGTATGACTGGGAGGGTATGAAACGCACCAATCGCGTGCTCACTCCGGATGTGCCTGGGCCGGACAGCAATTTGCAGTACATCTCGCACTAGGGGCGCGCCGGATATATACGGAAACAGATATGACTGAATTTCGATTCACACGCTCTCCCCGGCTGAACTTGCGCGGCAGTGTGCCCGTCACCATCCAACTGGAAAATAAGCGGCAGCTTACAGCGAATCTGTATCGCCTGTCGCTTACCGGCGGCCTTCTGGAATTGGGCCCTTACGTGGACGAGCGGAGCAGGGTGACGCTGGTCTTCCAACTTGGTGCAGGGCTGCTGCAGGGCAAAGCCGAGATGCTCTTTCCCATGCGTGGCGGCATGGGCTATTTGCAGCCATTCCGGTTCACGGCCTTCGGCACGGCCATGAAGCAAACACTAGAGCTGCAAATTGCCGCTCTTCTGAAGCAGACGGTGGGTCCGAACCACTCTGTAGGCTTCGCCGCGCGTCCACTCTCTGCGGATTCGCACTAGGTTAGACCGCTGCACGATGTTTTCGCTACCAATTGTCTAAGTTGCGCAGAGGGATCAATCCCCTCAGGCTGCCCGCCGCTTGCAGCCGGACGATCCTCGGCGGCCAGATTGCGTGCTTGCGGGTTCGAAACGCTCCGCTGTCGGTTGGCTGGCTGCTCCTGTCATCCCATGCTTCGCATCACGGAAATCTCGTGAAACAACGTTTGGCGCTCCCGTGGGGCTGTAATAACGAGTAAGCCAAAGGCTCAACCCATCCAGTCCCGGAAACAGGATCCGCTCATTAATATTCGCCTGATCAAGTTTGTCGCGGATTTCCTGTTTAAGCTTCGCCGGAATGACGATTCGATGAAACAATTTCTTGTGATCGTAGAGCCAGCGGCTGACGCTCAGATCGGCTCTCGAGCTTACGGATAGCACGGCGGCCTGGTTCATGATGCGATCGTCCAACGACGGCGGTTCGAAAAAGGCAATGAATGGCTTTATGGATAAACGTTCGAACCTCGCCAGTGTGGGCGCCACCTCGTCCAGCATTTCAACCGTCAACACATCCGAGTCCTCCTGCTTCAGCCTCCGCTGGAGTTTCGCCGGGAGATGCTTTTTCAACTTCACGCAATCGACGCACCAGATCATCGCGTCGTTGTTCCATGCGGTGCGGTTGACGGTCGCAAAATGCAGGGCCACGTAGGGAGAGAAGCTCCAATCCAGCAGCCGGGTTGGCAGCCCGTGATGCTGGGCAAGCGCAATCCAGTTCCAAAGTGAATCTCGTTCCGTCGCATTGCGGTGCGCGTACTTCCGAAAATTCCTGAGCAAGGATTGTTCCCGCAAGCGATATTCTCCGCCTAGCCGAGTCAGTGTTGTTTCCGGGATATAGTTGGCGTTTGAGAGGCCGCGGAAAGCGAATGGCGACCGGAATCTCTTCAAGTTGGGCTGCCAGGACCCCTCATAAAGCTTGGACTGGAGCTCAGACCAACTCGATACGCGAACGTCACTCGCCAGTGCCAGCATGGTAAGTTCCGCAATACGATGGCGCAGGCCCGGCCCGGTTTTGCCGAGGAGTTTGAGTTTTTTGCGCCGTACGCGTGGTAGCCTATTGTGACCAAGATTTTGTCCGGGCTTGCCGAGCTCGCTTTCCTATCACATGGGATTTGAATCCAAGCCAGCGCGACCCAACGTAAGTGATTCAGAAGACAGGACTTCCTTTCGACCGCAGGATTGCGCAGAAACGCAACTTTCGGGCCCAGACGGGGTTGAAACAGATGTGAGCACTGCCGCACTGAATCAGGGCATGCTGATGGCCACAACGGCTTCGCCGGGACCGGGCGCCTTCTCGCTCATGACCCCCGAAGGCTCGTTCTCCGATGCGGATGTCATGCTTCGCGTGAAAGCAGGCGATCAGTCTGCTTTCGAGTACCTGGTGCAAAAGTACCGCCGGCCGATAGTCAGCTTCATGTACCGGATGGCGCGCAACGCCGCAGCCGCTGAGGACCTGGCGCAGGAAGTCTTCCTGCGAGTATATCGCTCGCGCCAGACTTACGAGGCGAGCGCGAAATTTACAACTTGGCTGTATCGCATCGCGACCAACCTGGCAGTAAATCACGCGCGCGATACACGCCATGAACGGCCAGAGGTTCAGGTCAGTTTGGACGAACCGGACGACGAGACCGGGACGACGCTCGAAGTTCCGGACGCGTCCCTCAATGCCGAGCAGGCCATGGTTCGTCGAGAGCGTATGATAGCCATCCGGCGGAGGGTCGACGCCCTGCCAGAGCAGCAGAGGCTGGCCGTCATCATGCACAAATACCAGCAGATGGATTACAAACAGATTGCTGAAGTGCTAAAGAAGAGCGAGTCCGCCACCAAATCACTCCTCTTCCGGGCCTATGAGACTTTGCGGGAACAGTTAAAAGAATTTGTTTAGCGTCACTTTTTGGAAGCGGCATTGGCGAAGAGAGTTGAGGGTAAGCGGTATGAAATGCGAAGACATCCGTGAACGGATGCCGGATGTGGCCGCTGGTGTCAGCCAGCCCACTTCGGCAGAAAGCAATCATCTGGCCAGTTGCACCAGCTGTGCTGATCAGCTGAAGGCAATGCGCGAAACCATGTCGCTGCTCGACGAATGGCAGGTACCGGAACCTTCCCCATATTTTGATGTGCGATTGCAAGCTCGTCTGCGGGAGGAGATGGCGCAGCCTCAGACGAACTCTCTGCTGCGGTGGTTCCGGCAACCCGTACTCGCCGCGGCACTCACCGTCATGATGGGAATTGGCATAGGTTTATTCTTCACTCAGGGAAAACACATTTCCCGTCCGCCGACGCAGGTAGCCGACGTTGCACAGCCAGGCTCTGCAGTCAGTGATCTGCAGACATTGGACAAGAATCACGACCTGTATGCAGATTTCGACTTGCTGGATGATCTGGACCTGCAACAGGACGTGACCGAGAATCCGTAAGTTCTACGTTTCGCCGAATCGCTGACGACTGGGCGAAGTCACCGAAGTGCAGAGATGAAACGGAGAAATCAAATCGTAGTGTATCTGGCCACTGCTTTCCTGGGGATTGCACTTCCCAGTTCTTCTCCGGCACAGCAGAAACGCCAACCACCACCCCCGCCGCAACGGGGACAAGTTACGGCTCCCCACGCGGAGCGGCCGCGCGGCCACGCTGGAGACTTCCTTCGCCGTTACGGAGACCTGCCTCCCGACGAGCAGGAGCAGGCGTTGGAAAATGATCCCGACTTCCATCGCTTACCGGTCGAACGGCAACAAAAATACCGCCAGCGGCTGCAGCATTTTTCCAGTCTTCCTCCCGAGGCGCAACTGAAAATCCTCAACCGGATGGAAACCTGGGAGCATCTGACGCCCGAGCAAAAGCAAGAGGCGCGCCAACTGTTCGGACAATTTCGCCAGCTTCCCCCGGACCGCCAGCATATGCTCAAAACCGCGGTTGATGATTTACGAGCGATGCCGCCAGACCAGCGCGATCACGAAATTGACTCGGATAAATTTAAAGGAATGTTCTCAGATCAGGAGCGCGAACTGATGCGCGGCGCCGCCCGCTTGCCGCTTGCCCCACCGCAAGCCGAAGGACCTCAGGAATAATTTTTCGCTACCCGACAACGCATCTCTTCGAAACGAGAGGGTTTTTAATTCATCAACGCCAGCATCCGCCGGATCGATAACGACATCTGTTTGATGTCCTCGGCATCCGACGCATTTGGCGACATCTTCCGATACTGGTCCAGGTCCTCCGCAGCCAATCCGTGCAGGCCCATGCTGTAGCGCAGCAGCGCTCTCTGCTTCAAATCTTCCGCCGATTGAGGATGTATCACCAATATCAGGTCCGCAATGGGAAGGGCCTTGCGGAAGTTGCGCGTCGACAAGTACACAGTCTTGAGATTATTCAGCATTCGCGTAAGGATCTGACGGCGGCTGAGCGGATGCAGAAACTCCGGCCGTAACTTCATCTCGCCAGAATAGATTTCATCCAGCCGGCTTTGGCAATCCTGTCGGCTCAGGATATCCCCGCGATTGAAGCAGTCAATCAGCATCTCGTTGCCATCATGGCCATAATGCTTCAGCAGGAAATGCCCAGGCATTCCGACTCCTGCCAGCGGCAGGCCAACTCGCTTGGCCACCTCCATGTAAATGATGGACAGCGTAATTGGAATGCCCAAGCCGCGATCCAGCACGTCATTCAAGAACGAATTGCGGGGATCGTAATAATCTTCCCGATTGCCCCGAAGATTCGCCTGCTCAAAGACAACCTTGTTCAGAGCAGCCAGGGTACGGTGTGCGTCGAGATCCGGAGCCAGAAGAGACGCTCGCCGCGCCATGGTCTCGACCCGGGCGGCGTACTCTTCAATCTCTAATCCGGGATATTCCGTGCGTGCTATGACCAGCGCGCTGCGAACCAGATCAATGTTCTCGTCTCCCAAATCGGGCGACGCGAAGACGGAGAATGTTTCCAGCAGTTGGGCCGGAGCGGTGTAGTGCATGGCACGATCGTAGCAACGATTCGCAGGCAAAGGATTGGCCCGGACGTGCCAGAGCATGGCACCTTCGCCTTAGAAGCGTCCGAGAGAGCAACTAGGATCGCAGCAGGTTGCGGGCGACGAAGAAGACGTTCGCAGGACGCTCGCCGAGCCGCCGCATGAAGTAGGGGTACCACTCGGTGCCGAAGGGAACGTAAACCCGCATGCGCCAGCCCTCTTTCACCAGTTGCTGCTGCAAATCGCGGCGGATTCCATAAAGCATTTGAAATTCGAATGACTCGCGTGCGATCTTCTCGCGCGTTGCGAACGACTGCGTCTGACGGATGATGTTTTCGTCGTGCGTGGCCAGCCCATGGTAGACGCCGCTCTTCAGCAGCACCTTCATAAGCTTGATGTAGTTGCCGTCCACGTCGGCCTTGCTCTCGTAGGCAATCGTGGCCGGCTCCTTGTACGCGCCTTTGCAGAGCCGGATGCGGATATTCTCCGCAAGCAGGTCTTCCACATCCTTTTCGGAACGCTTCAGATAAGACTGAATTACCGTGCCAACTTTATTTCCGTGACCGGGCCGGCGGTGTAGTTCGTGAACAAAATCCAGGGTTCGCTGTGTATAGGGCGAGCCCTCCATATCGACGCGCACGAATCCCGGCGGATTCATCGAGGCTGCTTTAGCCACAAGCCCGCTGACTAACTCGCGCGCCATCGCCTCATCAACATCCAACCCCATGTGAGTGAGCTTCAAACTGATGTTCGCATTCAACTGATTGGTGATAACTGCATCGAGAATCTGATGATAGAGTTGCGCGCTGTGGCGAGCCTCATCTGGATTTGTGACGTTCTCTCCCAGGTTGTCGATGCTTACACTCATGCCGAGGCGATTCACCGCCTGCGTGATGCGTACGGCGTCAGCAATTTCGGTGCCGGCTACAAAACGTCCAGACACCCGGCGACCGATGGATGAATTTTCAGCGAATCTACGCAGGGAACGGTTCTCAGACAGATGGACGAAGAACGCCCTCAGCATGAAGTACCCGCCAAGTCCGAAAACAGAGGAAGACCAGTGCCGGACGCCTGTATCAAAGCCACTGATTTTTGTATCACAAGTGGAACTCGGCGGGGATGACTGGACGCACACCCGCCGAGTTTGCGCTTTCAAATCGGACCAGCCTTTACCAGCTGTACCGCGCCGTGTACGTGATGACCTTCTCGCCGTCCGGCTGAACCGTTACCGGGAACTCGATTGTCTGACTGTCTTTCTTCACATACTTGTCGGAATTTGCCGCTACACTCCAGTTCTTCCCCCGGTACAGATGCTCCACCACGCGGACCTCGACAGCCTCCTTCTTGTGATTGCGCACCTTGATTTCGAACGTTTCGGTCCCGGCATTCTGCTTATTGTCGACAGTGTAGTTGGTGCGCCGGCGCTCTCCGCTGAGATCAAACGAATTCCCGGTATAGATGCGTACCGTTTCATCTTTCGGCGTGTGATCGATCATGTTCTCACCGGTAAATTCCATCTGCCCATCATCGTTGCGCCGGTAAAAACGGACGCGGCCTTTAGGCAACGGCATCCCCATATGATTCGCCTGCGAGTTAACGAACTCGCGCATGACCCAGATCTTTGGGTTCGACTCCGTGCCATACGAATGGTCGTTGCGAATATTCTCCCAGTTCCAGCCGTTGTAGCGGTTGAAATCGATCTTCGCTCCGTCGTACACGTACAGCTGTTTGCTGGCTACCCCGCTTGCATGAATGAACTCCACCTGCTTGGTCTCGCGGTCGCGCAGAGTTGTCGCGCGTTGCAGAGTGTAAAGATGATATTCGTCAAAAGCCTTTTCCGTTACTGCGGGCGCCATGGGGGCGGCGGCATCCATGGCCATCGCCCGCACTGCCTTCCGCGCCTCCATCGGGTTCTGAATCTTGTTCACATCTCCGGCCATAAGCTTGATACGGGCATTTTCGAACACTTTGCCGGTCCGGTTATCGATCGTCACCCAACCCACGACGTCGACCACATCGCCTTTCTCCGGAGCGACGATGTTGTAATCCGCTTGCCAGCTCATTCCGCCCGTTACATAAGAGAATTCAGCGGGAACTCTTCCGGGCTTGTCCGTTGCTATCAGCCAGTCGAGCCGCGGCTTCAAGATAGTCTCCGCGGTGAGGTCCGGAAAGATCGGTGTGCCGGGCAGGCCAAAGCGCAACTGTCCTCCTACTTCGATGATCGGCTCTTCAGCACCTGCTCCGTAGTTATTGGGATTGAAATAATCTGGCCGTACATATCCACTGCGAATGACTTTGCCCTTGATCAGGTTATGATCGGGCTGCTCGAAATCGATGGTCCGACCTTCATACAGCGCAAGCAACGAAATCTGCGACACAGGATCCGCGCGATAATTCTGCTCGAGTACCTGCAAGGAATGTTTCCCGCTCGGATCGCGCAGGACAACCGAATCCGGCTCCAGATGCATGGTGATTTCATTGACATTGACCTGGTTCTCGCCAGATTTCAGATCCAGCGGTAGATCCTGCCGCACCACCGCAAAATCCTGGTTATAGATTGTCAGCGAAGGCTGGGACTGCTGCGCGAACAAATTGCTACATAAGATCACAATACAGACGAAGCGAGTCAACATGCAGGTAACCCCCCGTAACATTACCAACGTGCTCCGAGTCGAAGTGTGTAGGACTCAGGCTATCGTTAGTAGAACGTAGATGGGAGTGACTCTTGCGTGCCGTCGATAGTGCTGCGATGTCTGAAAGAAGCCCTGAAGAACTGCTTGGTTTCGCGCGCGCCGCTATCTACTTTCCTTGCTCTTCCAGAAATTTCTCCACTTCCATGGCTGCCATGCACCCACTGCCTGCCGCAGTAATCGCCTGTCGATAGCGCCGGTCCTGGACGTCGCCGCATGCGTACACACCGTGTACTCGAGTGAAGACGTAATTGTGAGTCTTCAAATATCCCTCGGAGTCCATGTCTAGCTGGCCTTCAAACATTTTCGCATTCGGTTCGTGACCGATTCCCAGGAAAAGCGCGCTCGCGGGGAAATCCCAAACCTTGTTTGTCTTCACGTTTCGCAACTTCAACCCGGTGACCTCTTGCTTGTGGACGTCGTACACATCTTCGACAACCGTATCAAGCAGGAAATCGATCTTCTCGTGCTTTTGTGCCCGCTCCAACATGATCTTTGAAGCTCGAAAGCTGTCCCGCCGATGGACGATGGTCACCTTCGTCGCAAATCGGGTCAGGAACAGAGCCTCTTCCATAGCAGAATCACCGCCGCCGATCACAACAATTTCCTTTCCGGAGAAAAAGAAACCATCGCAGGTCGCGCAGGAGGAAACTCCGTGCCCGATTAACTGCTGTTCATGCGGCAAACCCAGCCAGCGCGCCGAGGCTCCGCTTGCAATGATGAGAGCCTGAGCGTGTACTACCTGATGGCTCAAGTGGAGCAGAAAGGGACGCTGGCTCAGATCCGCGCTGGTGAGGTGCGCCATGCGATATTCCGCGCCAAATCGCTCGGCCTGCTTGCGCATATTCTCAACCAGTTGGGGCCCCATGATTCCTTCCGGAAATCCGGGAAAGTTCTCGACCAGGGTAGTCATCGAGAGTTGACCGCCCGGTTCGTGGCCTTCAATGATCAACGGTTTCAGGTTGGCGCGTGCAGTGTAGAGTGCCGCGGTATGTCCCGAGCACCCGGAGCCGATGATGACAACGTTGCGAGTTTCACTCATGGATGTTTTGTCTGCAGATTAGATGGCAACCTTGCAATTTTGATTCGAGCTCCACATACGCGCGAGATCGGCGCAAAATGCAATCACTTGGGCGGCGGCACCGTCTTCCTCATTTTCGAGGTGCCGGTGATCGTCTTCCTGGCGGTCGAGGCCGTTTTTTGTGCCCCGCCAATTTTCGCCAGCTCTTCCGGCACCACCGTCTTCACTCCCAGCAAGCCTCGGTAGGTCGCCAACACCTGGGATGCACTTCGGAATAACGGTTCGTATGCGCTCTGATCCGGTGCAGGCCCACCGTCCGCTGCTTGGCAACGCGCCAGGGCCACCGAAGGCTTGCCGAATCGCTCAAGACGTATCCGATTCACCGGCGTGTTCGCGCCCAACATCGCATCGGAACTCGTCACCGCAGAAGCACTGTCCTCGAGCGCAACCTGAATTAAATCCTTGGGATCACGCACGTGCAGCACCAGTGTCTCCACCATCGTCTGCCCGTCGTTGCTGAAGGAATACTGCACTAAAGAAAACAGCGCCTGGACTGAGAACTCCCGCCGAATGCGAACATAGCTGGCAACTGATGGCTCGCCGGCAACGTGCCCTGGGGCCCCAGCTTGCAACATCGCCGGCATATCCGTCAGGGTCGAGCGGCCACGCGATACTTCGAAGTCACTGCCAAACAACGGCTGCTTGGGAACCCGCGCCAGAGCCGAGGCGATTTCTTTCTGCTCCTCCGCCGACGGCGTGCACACGTTTAACATGTTTACCTTCACCTGTGGCTGCTGGGAACTAGGGTTCTCCGCAGGTTGCTGTTGTGCGCCAACCTGTGTGGCAAATATCCCTGTTAGAAGAAGATGGCAGAGGATCAAAAGATTGATTCTGGGCACGCCGGAATTCTAAATGAGATTTCCCATAAATCTAAATCTCAAATGGTGGCCGGTTCGCAGGCATCCAGCCATAAGTCGTAGAATCAACTTATGGCGAATCTGACACTAGTCTATGGCATGAGGCTGCTGCCCTCGGAAGAAGTGGCTGAAGTTGGCCAGGCGCTAATCAAGCTCTCCAACGGCCGTGAGGCTCACGTAGCTATGCACGTGCTTGAAGGCAGCAAGGAAGAGATCGAAAAGCAGTTGCGCAACAGTCTGGAAGCATTCTTCGAACTCTATCCGGAGATCTGACTGCGCAGTGATCTAGGGTGATGACGAGTCAGTGACTTAGGCACGTTTCCAGCGCCGCTGAGCACTGCTGCTTCAACACCGTTCCCGCGCGGGCGGCGACCTCAAAGTCACCGTATAATTCCTAATTTCCTGATTGCACGAAGACACCGCATGCAATGGTCTTACCTCGAGTTACGGCGCAGGCTGATCCAGACCGACCTCTGGCCGCAGGGTCGCATGGCACGACTGGCCTGCTATCTGGCCGGATCAGCGGTCGTCTTGTATGCGCTGCAAAAACTTCTGGGGCTATTCGCCCCATCCTGGGGCGCGCACCTAGGAGGTTGGGTCGGATTTCTCAGTTTTATCGCCGCGGTGCTCTTTTTCATCCTTGGCTTCCGCTGGGTCAAAAGACGAATCCTGTGGCGGCTCCGAAATCGCTTGATCGTTACCTATGTCTTCATCGGCGTGATTCCCGCAGTGCTGCTGGTGGCCATGGGACTGATCACGCTTTACGGGCTGGGCGGACAATTTGCCGTCTTCGTCGTCACTTCTGAAATTCATGCGCAACTCAGAAGCATGGAATCTGTGAACGAAGCGGTGGCGAATGCCTTGGCATCACGCCTGGAACGGGGCGAAGTCCCGACCGCAGAATCCCTGGCCGGCCTGCGCAAACGCGACCCTGCATGGCAACGACGCAGTGTGTGCGCCTGGTATGCGGACAAGCCGCTATCCCTCTGCAACGAATTTGGTGGGGCGTCCCTCACCTTTCCCGGTTTCATGAAGGGCAGCTTCCGCGACATTGTCCGCGACGGCGATCAATTTTACTTGCGCGTTGGCTCATCCTTGCAGGTGGGAGCCAATAAGCTCACGGTGATGACCGGGGAGCCCTTCGACAAACAACTGGTCAGCAAAATAGCCTCTGATCTCGGCGAGATCACGCTTTATACCCCGTCAATGAATTCTGGTCGACCTGCAAAGAAAAATGCGGCCGCGGGTTCAACCCCGTCAGATGCATCCACCCGTTCGCCCGGTCCCGATCAGAAGAACGCAATCGTGATCAGCAAGGGCAAACCGGGAGAATCGAATAAAAGTGAGCAGGAAGAACTGCCTGCACGCTTCACCGTAGGAGCCATCCCGGAGTCTAGCGGAAGTTTCGATCGCGAGATCACTTTCGGTACGCCCCTGTCGGTGATCGACTGGAAGACGGGATCTCCCGAAATGGGGGCGGTTCTGCAAGTAACCACGCGCCCGGCGGTCCTCTATGCCCACCTTTTCGCGGCTCTCGGCGAATTCGTGCGCGGTGTTATTTACATCCTGCTCGGTATCGCTATTGTCTTCGCCGTCATCGAACTCGTCGCGCTCATCATCGGCACACGAATGACGCGCACGGTCACGGCAGCGGTCGCGGAGCTTCACAACGCAACCCGCCACGTGGATCGCGGCGACTTCAGCCACCGCATCCCCATCCGCTCCAACGATCAACTCTCAGACTTGGCGCTCTCCTTTAACTCGATGACCGCTTCCATTGAAAAACTCATCGAGGAACAGAAAGAAAAGCAGCGCCTGGAAAATGAATTGACCATCGCGCAGGAAGTCCAGGCGCAATTGTTCCCGCGCCAGATCTCCGAACTGGAATCGCTCGAAGTTCACGGCTTCTGCCGTCCAGCCCGCACCGTCAGCGGTGATTACTATGACTTCCTGACTGCCAGTTCGCAAAAAATGATTCTCGCCGTGGGCGACATCAGCGGAAAAGGCATTTCTGCCGCCTTGCTGATGGCGACCATTCACTCGGCAGTCCGCGCCTACAGTGTGGAGAGCCTGCCGCAGATGCGGGAACCAGTAGCAGTGGGCGCCGTCAGCGGCTCGGGGCGGATAATGGCAACCTGGCCCGAAGGTATGGAGGTTTCCCCCGGCTCGCTGCTCTCCTTGCTCAACCACCAGCTCTACGACAGCACTCCGCCAGAAAAATACGCGACCCTGTTTTTGGCCATTTATGACGGCCACTCCCATCGCCTCACGTACAGCAATGGCGGGCACTTACCCCCCATCCTGATCGCCAAAGACGGCAGCGTGCGCCGGCTGGAAGCCGGAGGCACGGTGGTTGGACTCTTCGACAAGATGAGTTACGACGAAGACTCCGTCGAAATGCACCCCGGCGAGATATTCCTCGCTTACAGCGACGGTGTCACCGAACCGGAGAATGATTTTGGAGAATTCGGTGAACAACGCCTCATCGAACTGGTGCGCACCAACCGCCATCTGCCTTTGCCGCAGATCAGCCAGATCGTCACGATGGCGGTGGATGACTGGATCGGCGACAACGAGCAACCCGACGACGTAACCCTAGTGCTGGCGCGCGCCCGGTAGCAGCTTCAAATCTTCTGTTTTTTCCATTTCCCTCGCTTGAACAGGATCGCGCTGGCTGCCGCCATCGATGACTCCGCGATCGCAATGGAAAAGAAAACTCCATTCGATTTCATGCCCAACGGCATTGCCAATAAATAAGCCAGCGGTATCTCGAACAGCCAGAAGCCAAAAAAGTTCACGATCGTCGGCGTGATCGTGTCACCGGCGCCGTTGAACGCCTGCATCATCACCATGAAATAGGCATAGCCGATATTGCCATAGCTCACGATCCGCAAACACGCGGTACCCAGGGGCACCACTGCGGGATCGCTGATGAATAGGCGCACTACCGGCTCAGCAAACAGCGCGAAAAAGATTCCCACCGATCCGAGAAACATCACGTTGTATAGTCCCGTTCGCCACACGGCGCGCTCGGCGCGGTCCGGCTTACCCGCCCCGAGATTCTGCCCAACGAGAGTGGCGGCCGCATTGCTAAGACCCCACGACGGCAAAATCACGAAAATAACGATGCGGATGGCGATCGTATAGCCTGCCAAGGCAGCTGCGCCGAACGTGCTGACGATCCGCACCAATCCGATCCAGCTGGTGTGCGCAATGGCGAACTGCAAAATGCCTGTCAAGGAAACTCGCACCAGCCGCCAGAGCACGTCGAAGCGAACGCGAATTTGCCGCGCCAGCACGCGGATGCGTTCTGTCCCCTTCATCAGCCGGTAGAACTGGTACAGCACACCGATGCTTCGTCCGCTGAAGGTGGCCAAAGCCGCGCCTGTCACACCCAGCTTGGGGAACGGACCCCACCCGAAAATCAGGCAGGGATCGAGAATCAGATTGATGATGTTCGACACCCAGAGCAGGCGCATCGCGATAGCCGCATCTCCCGTGCCACGGAAGATTGCGTTGTTCAGAAACAGCAGCAATACTGCGCAGCTTCCGCCCAGGCAGATTCTGGTGTAACCGCTGCCGATCGCAACGATCTCCGGAGTCGCCCCCATAAGCTTCAAGAGCTGCGGCGCATATATCAGGCAGGGCACTCCGATCGCCACCGATATCACGAGTCCGAGAATGATGGCTTGGACCGCAGCTACGGCTGCACCTTCCGGATCTTTTTCCCCAATGCGGCGCGCCACCATGGCCGTCGTGGACAGACTCAGGCCCATGCCGACGGCGAATACAAGACTCAGCATCGACTCGGTGAGCCCAACCGTCGCAACCGCGTTGGCTCCCAGCCGCCCCACCCACGCTACGTCCACGACCGCAAACAGAGACTCAAGCACCATCTCCAGAACCATAGGCACGGCCAGCAGGAGAATGGCCCGGTTCAAGCTGACGCTCGTGAAATCCTGATGGGATCCACGCACTGCCTCAATCAAAGACGACCAAAGCGAGCGCTGCGGTTCCCCAGCCGGAATGACAATCAATTCCGCTTCCATAAACCTCTCCCTTTCACGATCACGCAGCCGTCCGATGATGACGCTGCCGAAAACACAACTTTGTGGAAAAGCCCATCAATGGGCAAGAGCAGGAAGCGAACTAACGAGGGATAAACATTTGGATCCTCTGCATGGATCGATGACCGCCGGTCCCCAGGAGATAATTTCCTAGGCGGATTCTATCGCAAAGAGTTGGTTGCTTCCAACAAGAAAGCGGCGGACAGACGGTCTATCCGCCGCTTCATCAGGAGGTGAGTGATGTTCGCTCGCTACAACAATTTCATGTTATGTCCGCGAGCATAGAAATAGCAGATCACCAAGGTACTTTTTAACAAAATCGCCGGCATGCAATTCCCCAAAAGGGGAAAGCTTGCCTGTTCCTGACCAGGTCGAAAGGTGCTTGGGCTCTTCGCGGCTGCGGAAACGTTCAGAGATCCATCGCCCGGCACCGTGGCCACCACTATTTCTTAGGCAGCACTAATACACGCGCGGAAACGGCAGAGTTCTTCAACGTGCCTCCCAGAACAAAAGGCCCCAGCGGTGTAAAGAGAATCCCGCGAGTATCTGCGCGCACGTCGAAAGTGTCCTCGCTGATCGTTTCCCAGCGATTCCCGTGCAGTTGATAGACGAATGTCACCGCCGAAAGCTCAGCTGGCTTCCCATCCGCCGCTAGCCCTCTGAAGTCGTGCGGCACTATCGTACCTCCGGAAAACAATACCCGATGCTCTCTTTCCCAACCACTGGCCACGATGCCGAAGCGGCCTGGTCCAGGATGGGCCGGAAGCTTGCTCCACTCAATTTTGTTGGGATCTTTCTTGTCGATTTTCCCCATCCAACACTCGTCGGAAGCCACATACCCCGTGCCCTCCTTCTTCGCGCCGTCGACGTACACAATCGTCTCGTCCGCGATCCCCCCGGCATGACCGAATACGGGAGTGCCCGGCATCGCCGTTGCCTGAGTCCACGTATTCTTCTCGGCGTCATAGACCTGCACGCTGTTCACAGCTCCGTTCTTCGATCTTCCCCCAACCAGATACACATAGCGATCGTGCGTCACTCCGATCACGGCACTATCTACCGGAACGGGAATATCCGAAGCGCGGTACCAGCGATGATCTTCCGGAGGAAAAGCGTTCACGTCTCCCACCGTCAGTTCATTGCCCTGCCCATCCACCACGAATCCACCAAACACGAATATCTGTCCCCTGGCTGCTGCGGCGGAGGCGCCGAGTCTCCCTGCGACTCCGGGCACTGGCTTTTCCTCCATCCATTTCCCCGAGGAAAGCTTCATCATGAATACCTTGTTAGTGATAGTGTCCCAAGTCTTCTTCGTGCCAAGTCCCATCAACGAATAGAGCTCGAGTCCATTTCTTAGCGAGGCTACGGCATTGTTGGTGACCGCGTCCGGCATAGGAGGAATGTTCGGCTGATCGGCAGCGAGCACCAGCAGCGCAAAGAGCATTGGGAACAGCACAGAAAGACGTTTCTTCATCGCTCCGATATTACGTGTTTCGCATTCTTAAGAGTAGGGCATGCCCGCATCGAGTGACGCGGGGGGAGTTCTCCACAGTGTGTGCGCTAGGAACCTTCTATTAGCCGAGGAACTTTTGCCGCACTGCATGAATAAAATCCGTGTACGCCGGGGTCTGACCGTTCTCTCGCATGTGGCTGGCAATCTGTCCGCGGTGATACGCAGAGTGCATCACCACATGGGTCAACACATCCGCGATGCTGCTGGTCCATGCCTCACCCTTGGTGTTCCTGTACGAAATCGGCTGAGATAGGTCCGTCACTGCGGCCAGATACTCAAGCCAGAACTTCTCCAGGTTTTGTGCTTCCGACTGGCACCAGAGTAAGTCCGCCTCCGGCCAGACCGGAACGCTTTGCGGCTGTTGTTTCAAACGTTCCAGCCAGACTCGCTCGGCAGCGAGAATGTGCGACATCAATTGCAAGGAGCGCTTCTTGTCGCCTCCCGCAGCCCCGATCGCGTCCAACACTTCCCGATTTGCCCATCCGTTATATGCAAACTGGCGCCGAAGATAATCAGAAACATTCACGAATGTATCTCCACCCCGCAGGTTGTTTTGCAACTGTAATCTGTCGAACTTTATGACAAAACGTTGTAACCGTCCTTTTACATTCCAGAGATAGACTGTGATTGGCCTTTGGGCCTGAATCTCTTAGCCACTGATGCCACGCAAAGCATCCACGACTCAGAAGAGCGAACTGGAACAGGAGGACGTAAATCCGCGCCCTTCCAAGACCGCGCCAAGGAAGCACCTTGCCCCAGACGATCTGGTCCGTTTGGCACTGAAAGCCTGCCTTATCGCCCGCGATGCCGCGTTCAACCTTCGCGATCTGCTGACCACATCCTCCCGAATGGCCTTCCTGGCAATCAAAGACTGTGAAAAAGAACTCGATCTGCTCGAACGCCAGATTGATGAGCGCATGCCGGAAGCCATCACACGCGTGAACGAAACCCGTGCCCGCCAGTTGCTTTCCACCCTGAAATCGACGACCGACCTGGAACGCATCGGAGACCTCATCATGAGCGCCGCACTGCGCTTTCAGGCGAGAACCACCAAGATTCCTGCCTCCGATACCCGTCATTTAGTGGAAATGTCTTCCGTCCTGCGGGACATGCTCGATCTCATTCATCAGGGGTTTTCAGATCTCGATCTGGATTGCGCCCGCAAGGTTCTTCAGATGGATAAAGACATCGACCGCATCTGCCACGGGCTGTTCCAAAAACATCTCGCCGAAACTGTACCCCAGGGCGATACCTCTGGCTTTGAGATCCTGCTCATGGCGCAAGCTCTGGAACGCGCCGGAGATCACACCACCAATCTGGCGGAAGATCTCTATAGCCTCATCGAGGGCCGCAGTCTCAGGCATGTGCCCAAAAAGAAAGCATCGTCTTAAGGTCCCCACCGAAATTCACCTTTCATTAACCAAAACGAAATACTGCAGCAACATTCCGCCCCTACATTCAAGTCACGGTCACCTGAACCAAACGAAGTGCGATTTCCGCTGCGGCCAGCACGGGCAACCCTGTTGCCCTGCTCAAGAGAGCCATGGCGGCATAGGCGACCTGACGTAGCAGCATGTACCAGCCAAGTGATTTCTTCGGACGAAACGGCGCTCGCGAAGTCACGTCAACTGATCGTCCCCTGATCTTCGTGGTCGAAGATGAAGAAGACATAGCTCGCCTCATCTCCCACAACCTGCAGGCGTCGGGATTCCAGGTTCACGCCTTCGCAACCGCGCCATCAGTCCTAAGCGAGGCGGGTCGCGACCCTCCGTCACTGTTCTTGCTGGATATTATGTTGCCCGGCGTGGACGGTTTTACGCTCTGCCGCCAAATCCGCCAGACTCCGGCGCTCTCCACCATCCCTGTGATTTTCCTGAGCGCGAGAACCTCCGAGGCGGACCGCGTCAAGGGTCTCGAACTCGGGGGCGACGACTACATTACCAAGCCCTTCAGCCCCCGCGAACTGGTCGCACGCGTTCGCACCGTATTGCGCGCCGTATCTCAATCTCAGGAACAAACCCAGGTTCTTCGGTTTGGAGACCTTGAAATCGATTTCTCGTCCATGACCATACGCGTGCAGGGCCATACCGTGCTAACCACGGTTCGGGAATTTCGGCTGCTCGAATATCTGGCAAACCACCGCGGCCGCGTCCTGTCGCGCGATCAACTCCTGGATGCTGTCTGGAAGGAAACTTCCTTTGTCACGCCACGCTCTATCGACGTGTACATCCGCCGCTTGCGCGAAAAGATCGAGCCCGATAGCCGCCACCCGCAGTACTTGAAGACGCTCCGCGGTATTGCTATCGGTTCGAAGTCCCGAAATAGCTTCATCTCTGATCCAGCAATTCACGCACGCCCTGCTGGCGAAAAAGGCCAACCTTGTGGCTGCCCGTCCTTGTAGAATTGGCGCCTGAACGCAATCTTGGATTATCGCGGAGGTGAGGCTGTGGACTCCAACAAGCCATCAAACGAAATCTCGCGGCGAGCTTTCATGAAGAACACAGCGCTCGGCGGCGCGGCGTTTGTGATCGCTACTGAACATCCAGCTGTTCTCGCCAGCACCCCAAAAGGGGGAAACACCACCATGATGGGCGTTCCGTTCGAGACCAAAGAACGCGTGCGTCTCGGGATTATCGGCGTGGGCGGACGCGGTACGAGTTTGCTCAACGATCTGCTCGCCGTGGAAAAGGTGGACGTTAAGGCCATTTGCGATCTGGTCCCGGAAAAAGTTGCGCACGCTCAGAAGGCCGTTACCAACGCAGGCCAGCCGGAACCCGCGGGCTTCAGCAAAGGCGAACACGACTTCAAGAACCTCAATCAGCTCGATCTCGATATCGTTTACATCGCGACTCCCTGGAACTGGCACGTCCCCATGGCCGTCGATGCCATGAAAAATGGAAAGCATGCGGCCGTCGAAGTTCCCGCCTGCACCACATTGCAAGAGTGCTGGGACCTGGTCGATACCTCAGAAACCACGCGCAAGCACTGCATCATTCTGGAGAACTGCTGCTATGGCGAAACCGAGATGATGGTCCTGGCCATGGTTCATGACGGACTTTTTGGCACGATCACGCACGGCGAGGGAGCTTATCTCCACGACCTCCGCAAAATTCTGACCTCCAGTGAAGGCGAAGGCCTGTGGCGGCGAGTCCCCCATGAGAAGCGGAACGGCAATGTCTACCCCACTCACGGACTCGGCCCCGTCGCCCATTACATGGACATCCATCGTGGCGACAGGTTTGATTACATGGTCTCCATCAGTTCGGCGGAGGCCTCGTTGAGTGAGTTCGTCAAAACGAATTTCC
>JBKOUZ010000142.1:0-24527 GCA_046723715.1 Acidobacteriota bacterium
GCATTACAGAGATCCTTCGCTACGCTCGGATGACAACTCGCCTATGGCACTTGCGGATGACACTGGCGGACGACAACTCACCGATGAAAAGGATCACAGTTCGGGGAGACGATATAGAGGCATGACAGAAACGAGCCCACTGCTACCATGAGGGATCCGAGCTCACTCTCGCCACTCGATCTGGAAACGCCTGACCAGACGTTTCTCGATGCCAACGAGTTGGTGATCAACATGGGGCCGCAGCATCCCGCGACCCATGGCGTGCTGCGCGTGATTTTGCGGCTGGATGGCGAGAAGGTTCTCGGGCTCGAGTGCGTGATTGGGTATCTGCATCGCGGTGTCGAGAAGATTGCCGAGAACCGCACGTATACGATGTTCAATCCGTACGTGGACCGCATGGATTATGTGGCGGCGGTTTCGAACGGGCTGGGATATTGCGAAGCGGTGGAGAAACTGCTGAGCGTCGAGGCGCCGCCTCGGGCTCAGTACATTCGCGTCATTCTCACTGAGTTGAACCGCATGGCCAGCCATCAGCTGTGGCTGGGCACGCACGCGCTCGATATTGGCGCAATTACGCCGCTGTTTTATACATTTCGCGACCGCGAAGAGATCCTGAAAATTTTCGAAAAGTACTGTGGGGCACGGCTGACCACGCACGCATTCCGCATCGGCGGCTTGCAGTACGAGGCTTATGAGGGATTCGAAAAGGATGTCAAGACTTTCGTCTCATTCGTCAAGCCAAAGATCGATGAGTATGAAGAGTTGCTCACGACGAACCGGATCTGGCTCGAGCGTACGAAGGCCGTGGGCGTTATTTCCGGAAAGGATTGCATTGCCCTGGGGGTGACCGGACCGGTGCTGCGGGCCAGCGGAGTGAAATGGGACCTCCGCAAAGCCCAGCCTTACGCGAACTATAAGAATTTTGAGTTCGACATTCCTACCGGTGAGAACGGGGACACCTATGACCGGTATATGGTGCGCATGATGGAGATGCGGCAGTCGCTGCGCATCATTGAACAGGCGGTCGAGGGCATTCCCGAAGGGCCGGTCATGGCGAAGGTGCCGAAGGTGATGAAGCCTCCAGTGGGCGAGGTTTATCACTCGATCGAAGCGCCGAAAGGCGAACTGGGATATTTCATCGTGAGCGATGGCTCTACGCAGCCTTATCGCATAAGAGTAAGGCCTCCGAGTTTTGTGAACTTGCAGGCGTTGGATCTGATGTGCCGCGGGCAACTGGTGGCGGACGTGATCGCGGTGATCGGGACGCTGGACATCGTTCTGGGCGAGGTGGACCGCTGATGCACGGGGCCGTTCAGTACATTCTGTCGTACCTCGAGAGCAATCAGACGCCTGGGACGGCTGGAAATTTTTTCTGGGCCACGGTCTACATCCTGTTTGTGTTCGTGGGACTTTCGATTGCCGTCATCGCGATGAACTGGCTCGAGCGCAAGATTCTGGCGCACATGCAAGTGCGGCTTGGGCCGATGCGCGTGGGGCCTCATGGACTGTTGCAGCCGATTGCTGACGCTCTCAAGCTGCTGCTGAAAGAAGACATTATTCCGGCTGAAGCCGATAAGACCGTTTTCTGGGTGGCGCCCTTCATTGTGGTGCTGGCTGCGTTCACGGTTTTCGTGGTGGTCCCGTTTGGGCCTACGCACGCCATTACTGATATGAACATTGGGATCCTGTTCATGCTCGGCGTCTCATCGCTCAGCGTGCTGGGGATTGTGACGGCTGGATGGGCCTCGAACTCGCATTATCCCCTGATTGGGGCGCTGCGCTCGAGCGCGCAGATGGTCTCGTACGAAGTGGCCATGGGGCTGGCGGTGGTCTCGGTCATTCTGATGACCAGTTTGAACGAGGCCAGCACAGGCACGTTAAGCATGATCGGGATTGTCGAGGCGCAGCAGGCGCAGGCGCAGTGGTTCATCTTTAAATTTTTCCCGCTGGGGCTGATTGGGTTCTTCATCTTTGCCGTGGCCATGGTTGCGGAAACGAATCGCGCACCGTTCGATTTGCCGGAAGCTGAATCGGAACTGACTGCCGGGTTCCACACGGAATACAGCGGCTTCCGCTGGTCTTTATTCTTTCTGGCGGAATACTCGGCGATGATTGCCGTTTCCTCGATCGCAGTGACTCTGTGGCTGGGCGGATGGCTGCGGCCTTTTCCGAACGCGCTGCAAGGGCCGACTTGGGATTTGGTCTTTTCTCTGATTCCCGGGCTTACGTTCCTGTTTCTTGCCGGTATGAGTTTTTACAGCACGGTGCGAATGCCAAAGCATCCGCTGTTTCGGATACAGACGATGGGGCTGGCTGGATTCGGGGCTCTTTTGGCGCTGATCGGATTGATCCTGTTCATTCCGGGCGTGCGGATTCGGGTACAGGACATCTTCTGGTTCTCGGCGAAAGTTGCAGGATTCATGTACCTCTACATCTGGTATCGTGGCACGTTCCCGCGTTACCGTTTTGACCAACTTATGAAAGTGGGATGGAAGGTGCTTCTGCCCACGGGGTTGGCACTGCTGATCCTGACCGCGGTGGTGGCTATGCGAACCGAGTTGCTGGCTGAATTACGAGGAGCGTGGCGCCCATGAACCCCGCGGCGGTCCCGGCAAATCCTCCAGTCGCGACTGCATTCTTTTTTTATTTATTGGCAGCCGTCATGATTATTGGCGGCTTGCTGGTGATCACGCGCAAGAACGCGGTGCACTCCGCGATGGCGCTGATTACGACCCTTCTCGCCCAGGCGGCGCTTTACCTGATGCTGTATGCGCCGTTTGTCGCTGGCGTGCAGATCATCCTTTACGCGGGCGGGATTATGGTGTTGTTCCTGTTCGTAATCATGCTGATTTCGATCGAACGCACGCAGAGAGAGCGGCAGTTCAATAAACAATGGCTGGTGGGGATCGCCGCCGCAGCCGCCTTGGGTGGGTTGTTCATTGCGGTTTACACGACGACTACGAGCGGGCGGATCCTGTTTCCGGAAGGTCGACTAGCGTATCCGGAGAGTGAGAATACCCAGCGGGTCGCGGCTCTGCTATTTGATCGCGCGACGGGAACTTACATGTTTGCCTTCGAGATCGCGTCCCTGTTGTTACTCGTGGCGATCATCGGGGCAGTAGTAATGGCGAAGAAGAGGATTTGAACCAGCTGTGAGTTGTGGGTACCGCAACTCGGATTCCTTTTTTTAATTGATTAGGTTCTCGGAATTTATATGCATGCAATGCTCGATGTTTCGACGCTGCACTATCTGGTTCTCGGCGCCGCTTTGTTCTTGCTCGGTGTGATTGGCGTGCTTACCCGGCGCAATGTTGTCATTGTGCTGATGTCGATTGAACTCATTCTTAATGCAGTAAACCTGAACCTCGTCGCCTTCTCACGATACTGGCAAGGCATTCAGGGGCCGGGGGCTCTGCATGGGCAGGTATTTTCGATCTTCGTCATCACCGATGCTGCCGCTGAGGCGGCTGTGGGGCTCGGAATTTTGATCGCTTTCTTCCGGAACAAAGAGACGGTCAATGTGGATGAAGTAAATTTGTTGAAGTGGTAGGACGACTGTCATCGTCAGCGCAGTTGACATCGCAGTTGTCATCCTGAGCGCAGCGAAGGATCTATGCAATTGGGTGCTACTGAAAAAATGCATAGATTCTTCGCTCCGCTCAGAATGACACGAAAACTTAAATGGCCTTCTTAGAAAACATCTGGCTGATCCCGCTGCTGCCCGCGTTTGGGGCGGCGCTCATGTTTTTTTCCGGCCGGCGGATGCAAAAATCCGCGGTCAATGCGGTCTGTGTCGGCGCGGTGGTGCTGGCATTTCTTTTTTCCTGTGGCGCTGTGATCCAGTACGCGAATTGGGCCGACAGTCACAATCATCAGCCTTTTGAAAAAATTATCTACACCTGGCTTGGCAGCGATACCGGGCACCTTAATTACGTCACGCATGATGGATCCCAGGCGAACTTCCAGGCGGATGCGGGATTCCTGCTCGATCCGCTTTCGAGCATCTGGCTCCTGTTCGTTACCGGGGTTGGAATGCTCATCCACATCTATTCGACGGGATACATGGCGCATGAGGGCGGGTATTACCGCTTTTTCGGCTACTTGAATCTGTTTATGTTTTCCATGCTCACTCTTATTCTGGCGAACAACTACGTGCTGATGTTCGTGGGTTGGGAGGGGGTGGGATTGTGCTCGTATCTGCTAATCGGGTTCTACTTCCACCGGAAGTCGGCGAGCGATGCTGCCAACAAGGCGTTCATTACAAATCGCATTGGCGACGCGGGATTCCTGCTGGGCACGTTTTTCATCGCGTGGTACATGGGATCGCTGCGCTATGTGGATGTGAATGCTGCCGCACGATCCGGGCACTTTGCCATTGGGGATCCGATTATCACGGCGGCGACCCTGCTGCTGTTTGTGGGGGCCTGCGGAAAGTCCGCGCAGCTTCCTCTTTATGTGTGGCTTCCGGACGCGATGGAAGGGCCTACGCCGGTTTCTGCTTTGATCCACGCAGCGACTATGGTCACGGCCGGCGTGTACATGGTGGCGCGCTCCAATGCGCTGTTTGTACTGGCGCCGACTTCGATGAAGACAGTGGCGATTATCGGGGCGCTGACCGCGATCTTTGCGGCATCGATAGGATTGGTTCAGAACGACATTAAACGCGTGCTGGCGTACTCCACCGTGTCTCAGCTTGGATATATGTTCCTGGCGCTGGGAGTAGGAGCGTTCGCTGCCGGCGTCTTCCACGTGTTCACGCATGCATTCTTCAAGGCGCTGCTGTTCCTTGGAGCGGGCTCGGTCATTCACGCCATGTCGGGCGAGCAGGATATGCGCAATATGGGAGATCTGCGCGCGCGCATTCCAACCACGTATTGGACCATGTTCGTGGCCACCCTGGCGATTGCCGGCATTCCTCCGTTCGCGGGATTTTTCTCTAAGGATGAAATTCTCTGGCAGACATGGACCAGCGAGGGTGGAGCTTATCGAATTCTTTGGGGAGTCGGCTACCTGACGGCGCTGATGACCGCCTTCTACATGTTCCGCCTGATTTATCTCACGTTTTACAGCAAGCCGCGGATGAGTCACGAAGTCGAACACCACATCCACGAATCGCCGGCATCAATGACGATGCCGCTCATTGTGCTTGCGGTGATGTCGCTGTTTGCAGGATTCCTCGGCTGGCCGCACAGCCTGGGTGGCTCGGACCGCTTCGCGAAATTCCTTGATCCGGTGTTTTCTCGCGGCGAGGCTCAGGTTCTGACCGAACATGGAAAGGCCGGGCAACTCGCAGCCGGGCAGAACGAAGAGGAACACACCAATTCAGCTGAATACCTGCTGATGTTTTTGTCAGTCGCCGCAGCCGGAGTTGGATGGTTGATGGCGGGACGCGCGTATCGCGCCGCTGACAAGGGTTACGCGGAGCCGATCGCGACGGCTGCGCCTCCGGTGTATAACACACTGCTGAATAAGTATTACGTGGATGAAGGCTACGACTATCTGTTCACGGGGCGGCGGAAACTGGGCAACGTGCGACTCGGAGCCATGGGCTTGGGCGAAGCGAGTTCGTGGTTCGATTCCCATGTTGTAGATGGCGCAGTAAACGCGGCAGGATGGCTCACACGCGCCACTGCCAGTTTCTCCTCCTGGTGGGACAAGTGGATTATCGACGGCGTTGGCGTTAATGGCCCGGCAATTCTCGCGCGCATGCTGAGCTATCCCGCCCGTTTGTTCGAGTGGGGACTGGTGCAGTGGTATGCCCTGGTCATGACCGCGGGGCTGGTTGGATTTGCTTTTTATTACGTGTATCACTAGGCACTCCTCGTAGAACCGAGGGTAGCTACGGCTCTACGGCGAGTGTGAACTCATATGCAAAATCACATACTCTCCATCATCCTCCTCACGCCGCTGGTCGGGGCGATCCTGCTGATGTTTGTGCCTAAGGAAAACAAGGACGCCATCCGGTGGATCGCGAATATCTTCGCGCTCGCCGGATTTCTGATCTCGCTTCCGCTGGTGCCCGCATTCTGGGCGCTGCGTTTTGAGCCCGGCTTCAAGTTTATGGAGGGCTCGCCGAATAACTGGATTCCTTCCATCGGAGCGGGATATGTGCTCGGCATTGATGGCATTTCGTTCTTACTCATCATGCTGACCACACTGCTGGGGTGGATCTCGATTTTGTCGTCATGGACAGCAATCGAGAATCGGGTGAAGGAATACTACATCTGGTTTCTGTTTTTGCAGACGGGCATGCTGGGCGTCTTCATGGCGCTGGATTTCTTCCTGTTCTTCGTGTTCTGGGAAGCGATGCTGGTGCCGATGTACCTGCTGATCGGGATCTGGGGCGGGCCACGCAAGCTATACGCCGCGATTAAATTCTTCCTGTATACGCTGGCTGGGTCGGTGCTGATGTTGCTGGGCATTCTGTTTTTGTACTTCCATCATCACGCGGCGACGGGGGTTTACACCTTCAGCCTCGATGCGCTATACCAGACGGCGCCTAAGATTTATGCGGACTACGGTCCGTACGCGGCAACTTTGCTGTTCCTGAGCTTCTTCTTCGCGTTCGCGATCAAGGTTCCGATGTTCCCGTTTCACACCTGGCTTCCAGATGCGCACGTGGAAGCGCCGACTGCCGGATCGGTGATCCTGGCCGGTGTTCTGCTGAAGATGGGGACTTATGGGTTCATCCGGTTCTCGCTTCCCTTCTTCCCGAATGTGCTGTCCAATCCTGCGACCTTCATGCACATGACGGTGCGGGGATGGATGATTTTTCTCTCCATCGTCGGGATTCTGTATGGTGCGCTGGTTTCGCTCATGCAGAAGGACATGAAGAAACTGGTGGCTTATTCGTCGGTGAGCCATCTGGGGTTCTGCACTCTGGGCATCTTCGTGCTGACCCCGCTCGGACTGAGCGGATCGGTGCTGCAGCAGATCAATCACGGGATCTCGACCGGCGCGCTGTTCCTGATAGTCGGGATTCTCTACGAGCGGCGGCACACGCGCGAGATCGCCGAGTACGGCGGCATCTCGAATGTCATGCCGGTGTACGCGACCATCACCATGATTATGTTTCTGTCATCGATGGGGCTGCCGCTGCTGAACGGCTTCGTGGGCGAGTTTTCTATCCTACAGGGTACCTTCATGGAGAGATGGCAGTGGGGCGCGTGGGCTGTCCCTGGCGTCATTCTGGCAGCGGCGTACTTGCTCTGGCTTTACCAGCGAGTGTTCTTCGGAACCGTGACGAATCCGAAGAACGAAAAGCTGCATGATTTGACTCCGCGTGAGGTCGCCACCTTCGTTCCTCTGCTGATCATGTCGTTTTGGATTGGGCTGTATCCCAAGCCGTTTTTCCAGATTCTTGAGCAGCCGGTGAACCACACCATCGCCATCGTTCGGCCGGATTATCCGCAACCTGGGGCGCCTGTCAATGCGGCGGCGCAAACGCCATCCGAGACAAATGCGGCTGAAGCTGTGCCGTCCGCGGCAATCAAGGGGAAAGACTAGTGGTCTGGACCGACTATCTACTGGCGCTGCCGATCACGTTGCTGGCGCTGTTCGCCTTGGGCATCCTGCTGATCGATTTCATGCTGCCACGGGAGATGAAATGGGCGAACGCGGTAACGGCCCTGGTCGGTGTAGCGTTCTCCGCGGCTGGCGTTTACAAGATTCAGATGTGGCTTGGTCCCGCCGGTGGTGCCCCCGGCATGCTCAACACCATGCTGGTGGACCGGTTCGCGATTTATTTTTTCTACTTATTTCTCTCTGGCACCGCTATCGCCATCCTGATGTCGGTGCGTTACCTTGAGACCGAGAACGAAAGCCACGGCGAGTATTACGCCCTGATGCTGCTGTCGGTGGCGGGCATGATGTGCATGGCCTGCGGATTCGACATCGTGCTGATCTTCATCGGGCTGGAGCTGATGGCGATCTCCACCTACGTGCTGGTCGGTTTTTTACGACGAGACCGGCGCTCGAATGAGGCGGCACTGAAATACCTGCTGCTCGGAGCCTTTTCTTCCGGAATATTCGCTTACGGGCTGTCGCTGCTTTACGGCCTCTGCGGCAGCACGAACCTTGCAGTGATTCACCAGCAGCTCATGCATCGCGCGGTGGATCCGCAATACAGGCCGGTCGCGGTGATCGCTTTAGTCACAACCATTACCGGTCTGTTGTTCAAAATTGCGGCCATTCCTTTTCACCAGTGGGCGCCGGACGCATACGAAGGGGCACCCACCAGCATCACGGGATTCATGTCGGTGGCAGTGAAAGCGGCGGGATGGGCGATGCTGTTGCGCATCCTGGTTGTGGGGCTGATGCCCATGCGCGCGACTTGGGTTCCGCTGCTGGTATTCGTCTCAGTGGCGACGATGACCGGCGCCAACTTTGCTGCGCTCACGCAGACCAATACCAAGCGACTGCTTGCCTACTCTTCGATCGCGCACGTGGGATACATGCTACTGGGCCTGATCGCCGGGACCGCCACGGAGCTTAATACGGACGGGATTAAGGGAATCCTGGTTTACCTTCTCGTGTACACGTTCATGAACCTGGGCGCGTTCGCGGTAATCACTTCCCTGCGGCACCGCAATGTGATCGGCGATGAACTGGACGACTTGAACGGATTGTACTCGCGGGCCCCTGTGGAAGCGGTATTGATGCTGCTGTTCATGTTGTCGCTGGCTGGGATTCCTCCCCTAGCCGGTTTCTGGGGCAAGTACTTCATCTTTCTCAGCCTGATCGAAACCAAGCACTACGTATTGGCAGCGCTGGGCGTCCTCTATTCTGTATTTGGGCTTTACTACTATCTGAAAATTGCGAACGCGATGTTCATGCGGCAGCCAGAAAAGGGGGAAGGGCGGCTGCCGATCAGCCTTGGCATGCGGGCGGCGCTGGCACTCACGGGGCTGGCCACAGTTTATATTGGGATCATGCCGAACCGGTTCATCGAGTTTGTGAACTGGTCCCTGGGGATTGCGCAGAATCCGAATGTGGCGAAGTTGTTTTATTGAAGCACCCAATTTTTTGATACGAGTCCGGCAGCTTCCCCCGGCGTTGAAGCGCCGGGCTATTTCAGTAGCCCGTCCGGAGCGATTCTCTATCGGGTTCCTCCATGCGTGACGACTCCCACCACAATGACTCCGCGCCTCAAGCTCCTGACGACACGCACCGTAGCCCCGATCCAAAGAATAAGAGTCCTTGGGTTCAATTTGGACGATACAGCCAGCTCGCGTTCATGCTGCCGGCGGGAACAGTTGCTGGATATCTAGTTGGGGCGCTTCTTGACCGCTGGCTGCATACTTCGTGGATCAGCATAGTTGGATTCTTGCTGGGTACTGCGGGCGGGCTCATCGAATTAATTCGAACAATCTCGCGCGACACGGAATAGGGCGCATGAGCGAAAAGCCTGTGCCGCCCGAACCCGGCCCCGAAGAACAGGGGACGGATTCTGAACCTTTTTACTCCGGGGCTTTGGACCGCATACGGAAATTTATGCTGGTGCTCGGTGTGGTGTTGCCTGCGGCGCTGTGGCTTAAATTCGGGACCCGATCAGCGCTGGGATTTTTGCTGGGATGCGTAATTGCTTATTTGAATTTCCAATGGTTGAAGAACGGAGTCTCGGGCATAGCCGACCGCGTAACCAACACTGGGAGAGCACAATCGGGCAAAGGAATTGTCGCGCGATTCCTGCTGCGCTACCTGTTGTTGGGGGTAGCTGCGTATGCTATATTAACCAGTTTCCCGGCGAGCCTGAGAGGTCTGTTTGCGGGCCTGTTCTTGCCTGTGGGAGCCATCGCTTGCGAAGCTGTGTACGAGCTGTACAGGGAAATCAAGCGGCAAGTTTAAGCCGCGAGAGAGCCCGCTGAACGCCACCACTACAGTCGATATGCCTGAACAACTATGGTTCACCGCCGTTCTTAATCATCTCTTCGCCGGGCCGGTGACCGCTTTTCTGCGGATGCTGCACATTGAGCCGAAGTACGCGGCGGCTCCGATTACCAACGCCTTCGCTATGGAGTTGCTGGTTTTTATCTTCCTGCTTGTCGTATTTCTTCTAGTGCGATCGCGACTTTCGGTGGAGTCTCCGGGCGGCTTGCAGCACGCGTTCGAGGGCATCGAAGGCTTCGTGCATGGGCAGAGTCATGAGATCATCGGCCACCACGTTGAGCCCTACACACCCTTTTTTGCCATCGTGTTCATGTTCATTCTGGTGTGCAATCTGATCGGGCTGATTCCCGGGTTTGATTCGCCTACGGGCGTGCCGGTCGTGCCTCTGGGCTGCGCCATCTGCTCGTTCCTCTACTACCACACCCAGGGTTTCAAGCATGCTGGTCCAAAGTATCTGTTGCATTTCTTCGGGCCGCCGATGGAAGGCATGCCACTGGTGGCGCGCGTGGCATTGGCAGCGCTGATGCTCCCTATTGAGTTGGTCAGTCATTTTGCGCGACTGCTGTCACTCACAGTTCGTCTTTGGGCCAATATTTTTGCCGGCGATTTGATCACTCTGGTTTTCTTTTCCATGATTCCAATTGGCGTGCCCATCATCTTCAGCGGGCTTCATATTGTCGTGGCGGTTCTGCAGGCTTATGTCTTCATGTTGCTGTCGATAATCTATGTTTCGGGAGCGGTCGCGGAGGAGCACTGAGCTGTTGTAGGTAATCTTGCGTCCGTTCAAAATGTTCTCGTCAGCTCTCAGTTGTCTGCACTGGGTCAGATCAGCAGCCGTTTCTTGCTGAGGATTGAGTGCGGAGAACTGAGTACTGGCCTCCAGCGTGAGGGCGTCTGCACGGTACGGCGCCAACCACCTCCTGGAAGCAATTTCATAAAGGAGCAACTCCATGCGTCAACTCAGCCGTATTTTCCTTAGCCTCTCGGCGCTGTGCTTTGCAGTGCCTGCATTCGCACAGGGCGGCACCGCCAGCGAGACTAACTGGGTCGCCATCACCGCGGGATTCTCGATGGCGATTGCGTCCGCTGTGTGCGGACTCGCCCAGGGGAAAGCTGTCGCATCCGCGACGGAATCTCTGGCCCGCAATCCTGCTGCACGTCCCGGGATTCAGTTCGCACTGATCCTGGGCCTGGTGCTGATTGAGTCGCTCGCTCTGTATACGCTGGCGATTATTTTCTTGAAAGTGAAGTAAGGAGGATAAGGTCGCTAAAGATAAAAAGCCTCTGCTCGCGCAGAGGTTTTGGTTTTTATAGGAACGAGCAGCTAGATTTTTCTGTCGCCACTCCATTCCTGGCCGCGATTTTGCGGAGCGCCGTTCAGGGCGTCCACCAGGAGGCGGCGCAATCGGTACCGGCTCTCCAGGTCAGTGTTTACGATCTCGAAACCTACTTCATTGACTCGCGCGCGACGCAGTAGAACGTGCGCTTTGATCCTGGCGCGCATGCCCACGTGAATCTCAAGATCGGCTTCACTGCCAATGCGCAGATTGTCTTCTTTGGTCCCCATGCCGCCGCCGAGGCTCAATTCGCGGATCAAAATTCTCGACTTGCCCCAGGAACTGCCAATAGTTCCAGAAACTGTTTTGGCGAGGACAAGGCGCTCATAGCGGCGCTGGCGCACCCAGGGACAGGCGGGCGCGAGATCCAGAGGCGCGATGGCTAGCTCTCCGGCTTCCAGACCGCTGTCGGACATCACTTGCGAGCTGTAACGAGGATCGGTCTTGGCCAGCGCCTGTGCCGCGGCGATCCGCAGTTCGCGATGATGCAGCCAGCCAAAGGTCTTCTTCGTTTCCAGGATTTCGCGCAGGATCTGCACGGCCTCGGGATCGCGCAGACGGCCGAGCGACTCAATCGCTTTCAACTGAACATAGGGCGAGCGGGAGGCGGCCTCTCCGGGACGAGCCATGGCGATGAGGGGCGGAGCCGCAGTCAAATCGCCGCTCATGCCGATCTCATCTACGGCTTCGGGTAAGACGAAGACGTCCAAAACCTCTGCCAGTTCGAGCAGCGTACGGCCGCGATCCGATGCGTTGCCGTAGGCAATCTGGCGAACCACGATGTCATGATAGAACCGGTTCCATTCTGGCATTCTTGCAGGCAACAACTCGAGCAGCGTTGCCACATCGAATCGGCTCATGAGCCCGACACAGGCGGAAGCCTGGCGCGGCTGCCCAGTGCGCAAGATCTCGCGCAATTGCAGCATAGTCGGCGGGCCCAGTTCCTTCACCAGTTCGAGCATGCGATCGCATTCGTCCCGGCGCATACAGCGAAAGAAGCGGTCGGCCAGATGCTCGGCTCCGGCCTGGCTGGTGCGGCGCAAAACGCCTAACAAATCCTCCGGGATCTGTTCCATCTGCAACGCTTCTTCGATGTATTCCGGCAAGCGATTCTCGACCCCCACGCGGGGGCGCAGCTCGGTAATCAGAACGGGACGCTGCACGGTAATCAATTCCATCCCGGCGCAAACTTCGTTTACCGCGGAGTAGTTTCTGGCCGCGCTGGCTTCCTGGCTGAGGCGCACAAAAGCCGCGCTCAACAGGCTCTGGAGTTCCGCATCTTTTTCGACAATCAACTGCTCGCTTAATTTCCGGATAGCCTGCGCCATCGGCTGCCCGCCCAAGCGGGCGTACAGATCCGCAACCTGGCTGATTCCAATCGCCGTCTTGCGGCGGGACTCGGCATCCTTTGCGGCCAGACAACCGGAGTAGTTATTGAGAATTTCTGTGGCGGTCTCTTTGTCCTCGCGCTCAAGCAATACTTCAACAAATTGCCGCAAGTTGCGGGCAGGCACGCAGGGCGCCTCGTGAGACATGAGCACGCTCTTTTTGCCGGCTTCGGGCACTTCGGCCCAGAACATCCGATCGAGGATGTCCGCGTGGGACTCGATCAGGATGCCCGCTTTGCTCATTTTCTCTTCCTGCAAGCGCAGGATTTGGCGCAGCGAGTCCATCTGGCGGCTCATGTGCTCCATCATCTGGTGCACGGCGTTCACTTTGACTTCGCCTTTCTGGTAACGCTCCAGGGCGAAGCGGATGGCCATGTGCTCGGCCGCTTTCATGAGCAGCGGTGTATCGTCTTCGTCAGCTGTGCTGGCCTGCGCTGCCAGGCTACCGAGCAACTGTTGCAAGTTGAGCCGGGTGTTCGGATCGACCTGGGTCAACTCCTTTTGCAAATCCTCTTCCTTGACACTGGGATCTTCCTGCACCTGGCCAAAACGGGTCAGCAGACGGATGGCCTGAATGACCTCGGCTTCCTGCAAAGGCACCATGCCGACGGCCCATGCGGGAGCCGCGGGGGCTCCGGCAGGAGCAGTGGCGGGCGCAGCCGCGGCAGCGCCGGTGACCATTGCCGAGACTGTGCCGGTTCCGGCAACTCCGGTGCCATACGTTCCGGGAGTCCCGCTTGAATTTCCAATCGCGATGTTCGGGACGCTTCCCAGCGGCACCATGGGAACGCCAGGGCCCGATTCGCCGCTTCCACTCTTAGCCCCCTCCGCGGCGGCGATTAACTGCAGCAATTTTTGGGGATCGTTCAGCCAGGCCTTGAATTCCGGGCCCAGGGTCTGAGCAGCAATTTGCGCTGCGATGCTCACATCACCAGTCAGGGGATCAGCGGCTACGAACTTCACCTCGTTGATCTTGATGGTGCTGCCTGGCCTGCCTGCGCCCAGTGCATCCTTGATTTGCTTGGAAACATCTTGTGCCTTCGAACCCGCCACTGTGAACGCACGAATAAGACGAACAAAATCCTCCTGCGTCACGTTTTTCGAGAAATGCAGGCTGGCTAATCCGGCGGTGGTAAGGAGCGTCGCAAAACTCTTTTCGGCCTGCCCCGTGTCCAGAGGTATTCCGTCCAGCAGCAGCTTGTTCTCGGAGACGCCAAGGAGGAATCCGGCGTCTCCTCCGGCGGGCAGCGCATTTTGCAGCTCATTCCAGGTGGTTTCGAACTGAGTCTCCGTGCGCTTATGATCAAAGCCGTACATCCGGGCGTATTTGATCAATATGTTGAGGCTGTGCACAAAGGCCTGCGCCGAGGCCGCACGAGAGCCTTGCGATGTCTTTATGCCGGAGATAAGCGTCCCCCTACAGTGCCGTTTGTACGCTCCAGCGTAAGCCGAAATGGTAAGGGCTCAAACGTTACGGAGGTAATAGTCCGAGAGTTCTGCCGTAAATCGTGCGGCTGTCCCCGAAAAGGAGTCAGGGAGCCCGCCCAATCCCGCCAAGTGTGGAAAATTAGGGATGGGCAGGCCTTCTTCTCTCATTTGTCATGCAGTGAACCTGGGTTGCTGAGTTTGCATCTCAATGGCGAGTCGAATGCATGAACATTGCGCTCACCATCCTGGGAATTGTGCTGATCCTGGAAGCTGTGCGTGACGTATTCCACACGCTGTTCAACCCCACGAAACAGGGAGATTTAAGCGAATGGATAGCGCGAGGCATATGGCTCGGAACTAAGAGGATCCTGCCGCGCGCCCTCAACTACGCGGGGCCGGTCGCGTTTGTCAGCGTGGTCCTTTACTGGACAGTGTCGGTGATCATAGGTTTTGCCCTGATCTACAGGCCCCAGATCTCGCACCTCATGACATTCACTTCTGGCCTGGACAGAACGGATTACCAATCTTTCGCGGGCGCTCTGAGTGCTTCTTCGGAAGCCTGATCAGCTTGTCCACGGGAATCTACGCGACACATCCCTGGCTGGGGTTGATCATGGGCACGGAGGCGGTCATCGGGTTCGGCTTGCTCACCGCCAGCGTTTCCTGGATTCTTTCCATCTATCCTGTACTCGAACATCGCAACTCTCTCGAGCACGAAGCCAGCCTGCTGCATTTTTCTGAAGAAAAGGGTATTCGCCGGTTAAGAGATCTCGGCGAGTCAGAACTGCACTCCATCCTGCTGGGATTGGCGAGCCAATTGACAACGAGCAGAAACGAGTTGATCCAGTTCCCAATTACATATTACTTTCACGAGAACGAGCGTCAGACATCGTTGGCGACCATCCTGCCGTATCTTGCCGATATTGCCGCCCAGAATGTGCGCCGGGAAGGAGCGGTGGCGTTGGCCGCTACGGTACTCGGCGGAGCCATCGATGATTATCTGAAATTCGTTGCCCGAACATTCCTGAAACGGCCATTCACGGACCGCCACGAGGTGCTTGCGGCGTTCGCGGCCGATCACCTGAGGGACGTGGTAGGGTCGCCGGCGGTGATGCCCAGAGCAGCGTAATGCGGCAATTGGCGGGGGAAATCACGCGCCGGATTCAATGATGGGCCGGACATCTACCAGGGCACGACGGCCACACCCATCCGCTGGAACTTCCTTTTGCCTATTATATCGTAGAGCGATATAAACGTGATAGTATCCATGCATCGAGGCAGGTTGCAGGCGCATCTCTACAAGTAGATAGATGGCACAGGAGAAACATAGATGTTGGCGATGAAGCTGGTGCGTTTGATCGAGAAGCACTCGGAAGCGTTATCCCGAGAACTGATGGAGCAAGTGCTGAGATCGGAACTGACTTCCGACTTCCAGAAAATCCCGCAAGAAGACTTGCGCCTTGCAGCGACCGACCTGTACCGCAATCTGGGGGAATGGTTACTGCAAAAAAGAGAGAGTGATATCGCAAGTCGCTTCAAGGCGGTTGCGGCGGAACGCGTAGCTGAAGGAATCCGCCCACAACAAATGGTTTGGGCTTTGATGCTGACGCGGGATCATCTGTGGCGTTTTCTGCGTGAAGAAGCTTTTGCCGATAGCATCCTGCAATTGCATGCCGAACTCGAGCTAGTGCAACTGCTGAACCAGTTTTTCGACCGGGCGATTTACTACGCCATCCAGGGCTACGAGGAAGCTGAGGAACGCCGGAGACGCAAGACGGATTGGCACAGGGCGCAAGAGCTGGCCGTGTCCATTGGCCTCATGGCGGAGCCCCGCCCTACCTCGTCTGATATTTAAGCGCAACTTCCAGCACTGACTAGTGCGAGATCATAGTTTCCTGGCTGGCCACGCACAGCCACTGGCCATCTTTCTCGACCCACGTATCTGTGAAACGGCCGCGGCGGCTGTAGGACTTGCCTCTCTCACTACCCTGTTCGCGGTAGGACCCGGCGACCACGATCACGTCGCCGTAAGATTCCATTTTCATACCTTCATTCACGATCTGACTGGCACCCGTGGCGCGGATGCTGGCGAGAAATTGCTGCTTGTCCATGACGGTTCCATCGGCGTTGGTATAGACGAACGTAGGCGCGATAAGCCCCGCGAGAGCATTCGCGTCACGATGGCTCTCGGCCTCGTTCCATGCGTTTTCCAGCGCAAGCACGCGGGTCTTGCCAGAATCTTGAGCAACTGCGTAAAAGACACCTGCGGCACAGAGTGCGGCAATAATCAGAAAGAGTGTTCGAAGCCGCATAGGAGTGTTCCTCGCTGCCTGGACTATTCAGCGAAACCTAAGGCAATCCGCGAACGAAAGCAAGAAAGCGATTGCGGAAGAACCAACTTACTTACTCTCACAATCACATGCGAAAACTGCCCTTTGAACCTCCAGTAACCGCCCAAAGAGCCGATCTCGATTTATAACTTTTCTGGGCGTGATGGATGCAAAAGCGGCTAAAATAGAATGTAAGTTCACGTCCCCCCTGCAGAGCGACAGCAGCATGTAACGACAAGGCGGCCAATTCCGAGGTGCGATCTCCGACATCCACTCTGATTGCATTGCTGCTGGTCGTTATTCCCTGTTCGGCCGGGGCGGCTGATGTCAAGGCAATCGCCGCAGCCGTGGACGCCCACTACAACCATTTGCGTTCTCTTCAGGCCGAGTTCACGGAGTTGTATCGCGGCTCTGGCATAGAGCGGATCGAATCGGGGACGCTGTGGCTGGAAAAACCTGGCAAGATGCGGTGGGAATACCGTTCTCCCAAGGAGAAGTTATTCCTAAGCGACGGAAAAGACGTGTGGTTTTACGTTCCCCAGGATGGGCAAGCGCGGAAATCGAAGGCCAGGAACCTGGACGACGTGCGATCTCCGCTAGCCTTCCTTTTGGGTAAGTCTAAATTACAGAGAGAGTTACGCGGATTATCTCTAGCGCCGGATGTTGCCCCCCTGCTCGATGGCGATGTGGTACTGCGGGGCATTCCGAAGGGCTTTGAGGAGCAGATTGGCGAGATCGTACTAGAAGTGAACCCGGACAATCGCATTGTCCGGTTGGTGATGCAAGGGGTGGACGGCTCCTCCACCGAGTACAGGTTTTCGGATCAGAAAGAAAACGTCACGATCGGGGACGGAAGGTTCGCCTTTAAGCCTCCGGCGGGCACAGAGATCGTCGAAGGCGAATTGCAGCAGTAGGTTTTGAATTTCCCCTCTCTTGGTCAAAGCGGCGAGATGCAGTTCAAAGCCGCGTTTGGACCATGTTACTAGCGTGTTACACAGGAGCGTTTTGCGATGGTTCGGGGTCCTAGAATGGTAAGTTGCAATGTTAGACTGAGCGTTAGGTCCAAATTTTTCAACAGATAACAGACAATGGCTGAATTTGTCGTCAAAGTCGCGGACGATCGCGGGCGGGTACACCAGCACATCGAGCAGGGATACTCCGAAACGGAAGTGCGCGATCGTTTTTCGGCGCAGGGCTATTTAGTTTACTGGGTGAAGCCGCAAGGCGTGCTCGCTGGTGGAGTGTCGCTGCGGCGCCGGCGGAAGCTGAAGCAAAGCACATTCCTGGTTTTCAACCAGCAATTCCTGACTCTCATCCGGGCAGGCTTGCCGATCCTGAATTCTCTGGAACTGCTGATAAAGCGGCAAAAGGATGCGGCGCTGAAACAGATCCTGGAGAACGTGCGCGACCGGGTGAAGGGTGGCGAGCTACTTTCCGACGCCTTCGCGGCGCAAGGCATCATTCCCAAGATCTATACCACAACGCTGATGGCGGGGGAAAAAAGCGGAAACATGGATGAGGTGCTGACGCGATATATCAATTTTCAGCGGCTCGCCATGACGTTCCGCAAAAAGCTCTTTGTCTCGCTGATCTATCCAACGCTGCTGGTCAGCGTAGTGCTGATCATGGTGACGTTCTTGTTCACCTACGTGGTGCCGAAGTTTGCCGATCTGTTCAACAGCCTGGACGCGAAGCTGCCATCGATCACCGTCTTCATGTTGGATGTGGGTTTGAACGTGCAGAAGTTTGCCCCGTTTGTGTTTGTGGGACTGATCATCATGGCCTTCGTGCTGTGGCGCTGGAAGGATACGGATCGCGGCGCCGATCGCATCGATCGCGTGATTCTGGGCATTCCGTTGCTGGGAGAGATCCGGCTGAAACATCAGGTCGCAAGCTTCTCGCGGATGCTTTCAACGCTGCTCCAGGGGGGATTGCCATTGGTGCCAGCGATGGAAACCGCGGGTTCCTCGATGAGCAGCCGGCGCATCCTAAAGGGAGTGATGCGCGCTGGGACCCGCGTGCGGGAAGGCCAGGGACTGGCGCCCAGCCTTGAAGAACAGAAGATTTTTCCGGGACTGGCAGTGGAGATGATTGAAGTCGGTGAATCCACTGGCGCGCTGCCGCAGATGCTGAATTCCGTGGCGGAATTTTATGAGGAAGATGTGCAGACAGCGCTGGGAGCCGCGATGGCGCTGATTGAACCCCTGATTCTCATCGTGATGGCGATTTTTGTCGGCGGTGTGCTGATTTCGCTTTATCTGCCGATCTTCACCTTGGGAGTGCGTTGATGCCGCAAGTACAGGGGGTGCGTATCAGGCGTCTGGTCTTGACCTGTTCGCGCTGGTTGAAGACTCAGACTGGCGTAAGTAGCGAGTTTGCGGATAGGTGGTGCGGGTAGATGGCAACAGCGGATAAAAAATCACTATTTGTGGGCGGCGGGAACGGCGGGCCAATCAGCCCGACTGGCAATCCGGTGACGGACCTCGAGCGCGCACAGGACGTGGCGCGGCGTTACCGCTGTGAGTTTATCGACCTCACGGATTACGAACTGCATCACGAACTGTTCAAGAAAATTCCTGTCGAGTTGATGTTCCGCTACAACTTCGTGCCACTGGAAGAAACCGGCGACGGACGACTGGCAATTGCGATTGCGGATCCCAGCCAGTTGATGATGATTGACGAGATCAGTCTACTGCTCAAGCAGCGGATCATCACCAAGGTTTCGACGCTCAAGCAGATCTCCGACATTCTCAAGAAAACCGAGCAGTCCCAGCGCGTCCTGGAGGAGGCCAGCGAAGGCTTCCAGATCATTCGCGAAGACGAGAATACCGGCGCCGAAGAAACGCTGAGCATCGACAAGCTGACGGCGACCGGCGACACGAGCCCGATTATCCGCCTGGTAGATACCACGATTTTTACCGCACTGCAGCGGCGCGCTTCCGACATTCACATTGAGACGCGCGATGATTCCGTGGTGATCAAATTCCGCATTGATGGTGTGTTGACTCAAGCCATGCCGCCCATTGGCAAGGAGCATCACTCGACCGTCATCTCGCGTATCAAGGTCATGAGCGAGTTGGACATTTCCGAGCGGCGGGTGCCGCAGGACGGGCGTTTTCGCGTGAAGTACAACGGGCGCGCGATTGACTTCCGGGTATCGATCATGCCCTCCATTCACGGGGAAGATGCCGTGCTACGCGTGCTCGATAAAGAGTCGATGAGCGAGAAGTTCCGCACATTGACTCTTGACGTTGTCGGCTTTGATGAGGAGGACCTGCGGAAGTTCCGGCGGTACATCAAAGAGCCTTACGGAATGGTGTTGGTGACCGGGCCGACGGGCAGCGGCAAGACCACTACCCTTTACGCGGCGGTCAATGAGATCAAGACCGATGAAGACAAGATCATCACCATCGAAGATCCGGTTGAGTATCAGTTGCGGGGCATTACGCAGATTCCGGTGAATGAGAAGAAGGGGCTGACGTTCGCGCGCGGCTTGCGATCGATTTTGCGTCACGACCCGGACAAGATCATGGTGGGCGAAATCCGTGATACAGAAACGGCGCAGATCGCCATCCAATCGGCGCTTACCGGGCACCTGGTATTTACCACGGTGCACGCCAACAATGTTGTGGACGTTATCGGCCGATTTTTAAATATGGGCGTTGAGCCATATAACTTCGTGTCGGCGCTGAACTGCATCCTGGCGCAGCGACTGGTGCGTTTGATCTGCGATTCGTGCCGGACTGAAGTGCATTACCCGCCAGAGGTCCTGGAAGCCAGTGGATTAGACCCGGCGCAATGGGGCAGGGTTCCGCTGTATGAAGGCCCGGGCTGCATCGAATGTGCTGGAACGGGATTTCGCGGGCGAAGTGCTATCCATGAGTTGCTGGATTTGAGCGATCGCGTAAGGGAGATGATTCTGGCGAAGAAGCCCACGTCAGAGATTCGGCGTGCGGCACGCGAAGAGGGGATGCGGTTCCTGCGCGAATCGGCGCTGGATAAAGTCCGGATGGGCATGACGACGTTGAAGGAGATCAACAAGGTAACGTTCATCGAGGCGATGAGATAAGCGCTTGCTTGGACTGCGGGAACGTTTGCCCAGGCGACGGTCGTTGTTCCCTTTCGGCTATTGCATTTGTGGCCCGAAAAGTTTCTGATTTAAGGTAATTCCAGGTGCGTACGCGAAATGATTCCGACCGCAAACACGGCGAAGCCTAAGCTGGCCTGCGAGATTGCAGCAGACCGCGTACTGGCAGGCCGCCTGATGGATCAGGGTGGAGGTCTGGAAGCTTGCGCCGCGCGCGAACTGGCGCCGGGCAGCGTGGTTCCCGACCTGGTGGAAAATAATCTGCGTCAGCGCTCCGCGGTGCGCGAAGGCATCGAGACTGCGCTGGGCGGAGTTGCGGGACGTTCCAAAGATGTGATTGCCATCGTGCCCGATGCTGCCGTCCGCATCATGCTGGTTGATTTCGAGACGCTTCCCTCCGATCACGAGGAAGCCCTGGGCGTGGTGCGATTCCGCTTGAAGAAGTCTCTGCCATTTGATGTGGATAAGGCAAAGGTTTCGTATCACTCGCAGAAAATCAAAGGTGAGATGAAGGTCGTAGCGGCAGTTGCTCTGGGCAGCGTGATTGAAGATTACGAGGCCGCATTCCATGAGGCTGGATTCAGTCCGGGGGTGGTTCTGCCTTCGACTTTGGCTGCGCTGGGGGCGGCGGAGGGCAAGCGTCCGACGCTTGTCATCAAAGTAGATGCGCACACGACCAGTCTGGCGATCTTGAACGAAGACCAGTTGCAGTTATTCAGGACGCTGGAAAATGCACGCGGGATTACCATCAGCGGCGAACAACTTGCCGAGGAAGTTTATCCTTCGATCGTGTTTTTTCAGGATACTTACCAGCTGAATATCGAACAGATTTACGTGGCGGGTCTGCCGGAGACTGGCGGAGCGGCACCTGCGCTGAAGGCGGCTACGGGCGCCGAAGTACAGGAACTGGTTTCCTCGTCACAGCTGGGAGCGAGTGAGGGCGGGCCAGTACCGCGGTGGCGGATGGCGGGGGTAGTGGGCGCTTTGGTGTCTTAAGGCGATGCATCTGTATCTGTCAGCACACGAGTTTGGGAAGTAGGAAGATGAGACTGGATATCAATCTCGCGAGTCAGCCGTACGAAGACGCACGGCAGTTTTGGATGCGTTGGGGGACGGCTGCGGGAACTCTTGCGCTATTCACGCTGATCTTGCTAACCCTGGTGATCACGGGATTCGTGAACGCGCGGCGTGATCGCAGGGCCATCGCTGAGAAACGAGCTTTGATAGCAGAGCGAGATCAGATTCGGGCCCAGGCCCAGCAGTTTCTCAACCGCGCCGAAAACCGAACGACGCGTGACGAATCGCAATTTTTGAACCAGTTGATTGAACGCAAGGCGTTCTCCTGGACGCGAGTGCTGGAGAATCTTGAGAAAGTGATGCCGCCGCGGGTACACGTTGTTTCAATCAGTCCGCAATTGGACGAAGAAAATCAACTTGCGCTGAAGATGATCGTGGCTGGTGACTCGCGGGACAGGGCGATTGAACTGGCGCGGCGCATGGAAGATTCGCGGCGCTTCGCCCAGACCGCAATTCTGCGCGCGGCACATGCGGAATCACAGACCGGAGATACCGAGCAGGTCGAGATCGCGGCCATCTACATTCCTGAGGCTCCTGCCGAGACAGGCAGCGCTCCAACCGGCGGCACAACAACCAGCAACACCGCTGCGCCCAAGGCTCCTACGAAAGCAAAGCCTACAGCCAAAGGAGCCAAGCACTGATGCCGGATCTGCGACAAACTCGCAAGCACTTGAAGATCGGACTGATCGCCATGGCGGCGGTGGACCTGCTGGCTGCCGGGCTGTACTTTTCTCCGCTGGTGGGCTCGGCAGAAACACGGCGAGACCAGTTGAATCGGCTGCAAACAGAGTTGATGTTAAAAACACGCGAAGTCGCCCCCTTGAAAGATCTGCCGCACAAGGTAGTCGTGGCCAATCAGGACATTACTGAGTTTTACAAGAAGCGCTTCCCTTCCCAAAACTCGCAAATTGCGACCGAGTTGGGCAAACTGGCGGCGGCCAATGGCGTCAGGATTGACCAGGAGCGATATAAGACAGAAGACACCGCGCCCACCGTCGCCGGACTGGAACCACAGGAACTGGATGCCGATCTGGCGGGAACCTACACTGCGCTGGCGAAATTCATCAATGCGGTCGAGCGCGATGACATGTTTTTTATCATTGACAACGTAACGCTGGGAAATGATCCGCAGGGACCGGTTAAGCTGACGCTGAAAATGGAAACATATTTGAGGGTGGGATCGTAGTGCAACTAGGACTCGAAAACAAGAAGAAGGCGACGTGGGCAGCAGGGCTCGGTGTTGTGGCCTTACTGGCGTTTGCCTACGAGTTCATCCCGCTGATGCTTCCATCGTCAACTCCGGATTCGAGCGCGCAAGCCGCGGCGCCCGTAATTGCGCCTGCAGCATCGCCTAAACCAGCCACGCGGGTAGGTACCTCCGCCAAAGGCTCCAAAAAACTGCCGAGTGTTGCAAGTCTCGATCCCACCCTGCGCCTCGATTTACTGGCCCTCAGCGAGAAGACCGAATATCAAGGCAATGGAAGAAACATTTTCGTTTCGCAAGCCGAGGATGTCCAGATTCCAACACCGGTGAAGCCGGCTGTCACGGACCAACCCGACGCGCAGTGGCGGCCCCCAACCCCGCCGCCCCCGCAGCCGATTCCCTTGAAGTTTTACGGCTTTGCAAGTTCTCCTGGGGAGCCGAAAAAGATTTTTCTGAAGAACGGCGATGACGTATTCGTAGCTGGAGAGGGTGAGATTGTGGATCGCCGCTACAAAGTTATCCGCATCACCAACACATCAGTCGAGATTCAGGATGTGGTCAATAGCGGACCGCCGCAGACGATTCCGCTTACTCAAGGATAGAAAGACTTTCGTTATTGCGGCCACGAAAAAGAATATCCATCTCATGAAAGTCCATTCCCCAATTCGGCGCCGGGATCCTGAGAACGGTTACGTCATGATGACCTTGTTGCTGATCATGGCGCTGATGGTGATTTTTACGGCGGCGATCATCCCGGAGATAACTTTCGAGATCAAGCGGGACCGTGAGGAAGAGATGATCCACCGTGGAGTCCAGTATTCGCGGGCAATTCGGGCCTATTACAAGAAATTCGGGCGCTACCCCGTGAACATGGATGAGCTGGAGAACACGAGCCAACTACGATTCTTGCGCAAGCGCTACAAGGACCCGCTGACGAACAAGGATTTCAGACTGTTGCATTTCGGCGAGGCGAAGCTTTCGCTCAATGGCATCGGCATGATCCCGGGTGGGAATGCGATGGGAGGCGTGGGTGGTTTGACGGGCGCGCCAGGTTTCGCACAACAGGCTTCGACTTTCGGGAGGAATAGCGCATTCGGAGCGAGTACTGGCTCGCCTCCCGTGCAAAATCCGGGTGCCGACTCGTCCCTCGGGCAGAATCCGCCGGACCCGACCCAGACGGCCGCCGGTGACAACAATAACCTGCTCGCTTCCGATGCGGGTGGCGGACATTCCGGCTCTGGTTCACACCAGGTTTTCGGGGGAGGTCCCATCGTTGGCGTGGCGAGTCTTAGCAAGGAGCCAACGATCCGGCTCTTCGATAAGAAGAAGAAGTATAACGAGTGGCAGTTCGTGTACGATCCGACCTTCGATCGCGGGATGCTGATCAAGACACCGTATCAGCCGCAAATTGGCTTTGGGGTTACGGGGACGCCAAACCTGAACGGGCAGATTAACGGGCCCAATGCAGGCGGCGCGGGAACTGGCCCGGCATCGGGCGGGCAGAATCCTTCCCCCATGAACAACGGGCTCGGGAATCCGAATCAACCTACTGACATGCCCGTTCAGCAGTAGTCCCTTCCACCTGGAAAAGCCAAACATTCAAAATATGCGACACCGCTCACACCGGGCCCCGTGGCAGCGTCCCGGAAATCGGCATAGGGGGACGGGTCACCCCGCCTCCCCTGCCACACCACCGGACATGCGGGTCCGCATCCGGCGGTTCGGCGGATTAAGCTGACCGCACAACCATAGGCGGAAGTCCGAGCTGGGCAAAGTAAGCATTCGGCA
>JBKOUZ010000152.1:0-12562 GCA_046723715.1 Acidobacteriota bacterium
GCTCGTAGTCGATGAGAAGTGGAAAGCCGAGATTGCCCGTGCCTTGCCCGAACTGCCCGAGGCGCGCCGCGCCCGCATGGTGAAGGACTACGTCATCACGGAATACGACGCCCAGGTGCTGACCTTTTCAAAGTCACTGGCCGATCAATTCGAACAGGCCGCCAAAGCGGCAAAAAATCCAAATCGTGTCGCCAACCTGGTACAGGGCGAGTTAATGGGAAGGCTGAAAGCCAAGGGCATCGAAATAGAGCAGTCGCCGATCTCGATGAGCGGGGTCGCTGCGTCCGCGGACCTGGTGGAGAGAGGAACGATTTCTGGAAAGATGCTGAAAGAGCTCTATGATTTGTGCTTCGAGCGCGACAAGGATTTCCCTTCCGTTTACGACGAAGAAGGCCGCCCACAGCAATCTACCGATACTTCCGCCCTGGAGAAGATGATCGACGAGGTTCTTGCTGCCAACCCCAAACAGCTTAAACAGTATCGCGCGGGAAAGAAGACGATGCTGGGCTTCTTCGTGGGGCAGGTGATGCAGGCTTCCAAGGGCCAGGCCAACCCACAGTTAGTCAATGACTTACTGGCGAAGAAACTTGGGTAACCATTCTCACCACTAGACAGGCACTTCTGTTATCTGCTGTTTTCAGGAATGAGTGGCTAGGATAAGAGTGGGTCCGTTCGCGCAGGGCCCGCCGCTCCGGATTCAGCATGAAGAAACTGAAAATCGATCGCATCATCAGCATTGCCACACTGCTCGCTTCGGTGCTGGCTATTGTTCTGGTTCTGAAGAAGCCCGTTCCTGTAGCCGTTCCGCAGCCGCCTGCCGCAATTGCGGCCCACGCGCAATCGTTCGACCAGAAGATGGCAGAGTTCCAGGCCGCCGTTGCGCAGTCGAGCGTCAGCACGCAAACGACTGGAGTGGCGCTGCCGGGAACTCCTGTAGGGGCTCCCTCGGCGGATATCTCGAAGCCGGAAGTGCACATTACGTCGGATGAAGTCGGCGCGGTGCTGGCGCAATCTCTTGGCAATGTCGGACAGTTGACGCCCGATTCGAACATCGGCAGCGGCGCACCCTCGATCAAGGATCAGCAAGTCACCTTCGACGGAGATGTTGTGCATGGGCAGTTCCTTACCCAACTTGCGGGCAAGGACGTGTGGATCACAGTTTCCGGGCATCTCGGAGACAAAGATGGCTACGCGAGCTTTGAGCCGACTGAATTCAAGGTGGGTGATTTGAGCGTTCCAGTCTCGCTGGTGAATCCTGCGCTACAGAAAAAACTGGCTGAAGAACGCGACCGGCTGAAACTGCCCGACGGCGTAGGCGGAATTAAAGTGGAAAACGGGCAGCTCGTAATGCAAGGCAAATAAAGCAGGGACCAAGCGCCGAGGAGTCAGCCATCACACAGTTAGCCTTCAGCTGACCCTATTCGCAGCCGCAACTTTCCCGTACCAGCGACCGGAATCTTTGATGGTGCGATTCTGAGTCTTGAAATCTACGTACGCTAGCCCGAAGCGCTGGCTGTAACCGTCGGCCCATTCGAAATTGTCCATCAGCGTCCAGGCATGGTAGCCACGCACGTCTGCCCCCTCGGAGATTGCCCGCGCGAGTGCCGCCAGGTATTGCCGGTGATACTCAATGCGGCGGCCGTCTCGAATGACGCCAGTGGCATCGGGGCCCTCGTTGTAGGAGCAGCCGCTCTCTGTGATCTCAATCACAGGACGGTTGTAGTCGCGCGTGACACGCATCACGACATCATAGAGTGCCTTGGGCCAGACTTCCCAGCCAAAGTCCGTTTTCGGGCCCTGCTGGCCACCTTCCATCTTCACGGGGAATAGCCATTCCTGAGCGTGAGCCGCGCGGTGCAGGGCACCAGAAGCGGAGGCGATCGTGCGGTAATAGACATTGATCCCCAGAAAGTCGAGGGGAGCACGGGTTTTCTGCATGTCGCCGGACTTGATGCCCATCAACCTTTCGGGCAAAAAGGTGAAAGCGTCTGGGTAGCGGCCGTGCAGTGCGGGATCCAGGAACCAGGTATTGACAATAGCGTGAGCCCGCTCTGCAGCCAGCTTGTCTGCCTCCGAGCGACTTGCGGGCTCGCAAGCCGACATGTTCAAGACGGTACCTACCCGCGCAGCAGGACGGACCGCTTTGAGTGCGCGAAAGCCCTCGCCCAGCGCGAGGTTAACCACGTGGGAAGCGCGCAGGAAATCGACAATGCTTTGGCGGCCGGGAGCGAGCGTACCTTCCAAGTAGCCGACATCTACGAACGCGGAAGGCTCGTTGAAGAGCATCCAGTCGTTTACGCGATCGCCAAGGGCTCGGGTGACCAGTTGCACGTAATCGCAGTAGCGGCCCACCAGATCGCGATTGGGCCAGCCTCCAGCGTCCTCGAGCGCCTGAGGCAAGTCCCAGTGATAAAGGGTAACCATGGGGCGGATGTGCGCTTTCAGCGATGCATCCACGACCCGACTGTAATAGTCGATGCCTCTGGAATTGGCCGGGCCGGAGCCGCTCGGCTGGATGCGCGGCCACGAAATCGAGAACCGGTAACTATTCAGATTCATGGCCTGCATCAGGACAATGTCGTCACTCCAGCGGTGATAGGAATCGCAGGCCACATCGCCTGTGTCGCCATTCTTGATCTTGCCTGGAGTGTGGGCAAAACGATCCCAGATCGACTCGCCTTTGCCATCTTCATTCCAGGCACCCTCGATCTGATAGGAAGCTGTCGCCGTGCCCCAGAAGAATCCTTTAGGGAAGCTTGCTTCGGAAGGAAATATGAATGGCTGCGCCGAGTTTGAGTCAGCCGTCTTCGGGGAAGAGCTGCCGCATCCTGAGAACAGCGCGGGCATCGCGGCTACCGGCAAGGCACTCAGCGCAGTCTGGAGGAACTGACGACGACTCCGGCGCACCTGGATTGTGGTCCCCTGAAAAAGCAATGGCCCGCAGCCTCTGCCTCAATTGTGCTTGATGAACTTTCCGTTCTTCTGCCCGCTGAGTGAATTGTAGAGCGTCTCCAGGAACGTATCCTGCTTGATGAAGTCTCCCTCGTACTTTTTCCACGGATCGAGCAGCCTGGCCCGCTTCATCTGATCGAGTGTCTGCCCCTGTTGCAGCGCCTTAGCCACCACATCGCGCGTGGCCTTGAGCATGTCGAGGTATTTGCGAACGTCATCCACGCTCGAGATGGGACCGTGGCCGGGGATAATTTTCACGTCCGGCGGCACCTGGGAGATAACTTTTTCCACTCCGTCGATCATCCCGTTGATGCTGCCGCCGCTGTCAACGTCGATGAAGGGAAAGCCGTAAGTGACAAAATCGTCGCCCATGTGGACGACGTTCGATTTCGGGAAGAAGATGATCGAATCACCGTCTGTGTGTCCAGCCGGAAAATACAGGGCGCGGATATCTTCGCCATTGAGATGAACAGTGACGTCGTGGTCAAAGGTGATGATCGGCAAAGCCTCTTTCGCATCAGGCTTGTTCTCCATGTGTACCGATCCGCCGTTGCCGGCGATCCCGCCACTTTCCAATCGCTTCCGCACGTTATCCTGCGCGATGACGGGCGCCTGCTTCTGAAAGTAGGCATTCCCCCCGGTGTGGTCTCCGTGATAGTGGGTGTTGATGATGAAACGGACCGGCTTGTCGGTAACTCCTTTAAGCGCCGCCTGAATCTTGTCGGCGAGCGGTGCGTACTGATCATCAACCACGACAATGCCATCCTCACCTATGGATGCTCCAATGTTTCCGCCTGCTCCTTCCAGCATGTAAACGCTACCGGCGACTTTGGTGACTTTAATCTGTACTTTGCTGAAGTCTTGCTCCTGGGATGTCGCCAACGTGCTACTGAACAGCAGTGCCACAACGAACAGCAGAGCTTTGCGCATAGTCCCCCCTCAGGGCACAGAGATTCTAAAGGAAAACTCCGTCCCGGCAGGTAGCAGGCTGAATTACTGCGGATTGAGGCTATCGAACATCTTCCAGAGCTTATCGGCGGTGGGTCGGTAGATGATCCAGCCGCTGCCCACATCGGAGGTTTTGCGGAACAACAATTCGCCCCGGCCGTCGCCATCAGCATCCACTGCGTCGATTGGTTCGAGCTGCGGCGTAACATCGAGATGGAACCGATCTGTAACACCTGAGTAGAGTTTGCGCAGGTTGTTGTACATATCGGGATAAGTGACCAGGCAGATAGAATATTCAAGCTCGGGTTGGACTTCGGACTGAGCAGCAGGCGCAGATGATGCGGGCACGTGGGCTGTGGCGGTCATGACGATAACCGGCCGATTCGAGTTCCACAGGTCGTAGGCGGTCATCTGCACGTTCTGCAGGATCGGCTCAGGCGCCGGCTGCGGTTTTCTAGCTGGGTTACGCGTGGTGGTCTTCGGCGTGACCTGCGCTTTTGAACGTCCGGCAACGTAACTGCGGATTTCCTGCTTTGCGAGGTCGATCATCTGCTTGCGGCGATCTTCCTCTTCGCCTTTGAGCCATTCGAACTTGAAAGAGTGGGGTGGAGGACCGGCAGCATCCGAGATTGCCGGAATGATCTTGATATCGGGCTTTGCCACAGCTGTTTCAACCACCTTGCCACCCGGTGAAGACGAATTTGCGGTCACCCCTGGTTTGCTGTAGCCGGGAACGTCCTCATCGCCGAAGGATTCAGCGGGTCTGCCGCGACGCAGGCGCGGACGATTGGCCTCGCTTGTGCCGCTGTCGGACGCGGGCACGGTTGCCTGCTCAGGTTTGACTTCTTTCATTTTCGAATCACCCTGCGCTGAGGGCGAGGATGGAGCGGGCGCAGGCGGAGTTCCCGGCGACGAATCCGAGGGCGGAGCCGTGGGAGCGCTCGGTTTGCTCAGACGGGGCGGTTCGTCGCCAGAACTCGAGCCGCCTGCAGACTTCGATTCGGGCCGTGGCGCGGGAGATGAACCACTACCAGCATTGGGAGTAGCAGGTGCATTTTGCTTGTTGACGTCATGAGTCAGCCGGGGTGGGGCATCTTCGCTATCGATGCCGACAGGGGTTGTATCTGCCTTGGCCGCCTTGGTTGGCTCGTCGCCGCCCGCGGGACGCCACTCGCCAGTTCCGAGCCATGGAGCGGCGGTGTTCTGCGCGTTGCTGTGCAGGGCACTGTTGACCGTAAACAAGCCCAGCGAGCTGCCGGTCTGCTCGACTTCGTACACATTGCCGGGATCTAGCGCCATGGGGACGGGATCTGCTTTATACGCGCTCGCGTCCCAGAACTTGCCATTGATCAGAACCGCAATGGGCACCAAGGATGCCTTACCATTGGGAGCCAATTGCAAAACGCCGACCGCACGCGGGCCCGCATCTTTCTTGCGAGGCGCTTTCCGCTCCCCGGGAATGATTTGCGGCCGTTCTTCCTGCGCCCAAGCGACCGAATGGCATGAGAAGAGGCCTGCCAGCAGTGCCGCGAGGAAAAAGTGAAGGTGTAAAATTCTGCTGAACGTTGACGCGCTGGAGATCCCGATGAGTGTACGTCCGGCGCCAGACGTCCTTGATCCCGGAGACATTTGCATGAAGGTCAATGATAAGGCTCCCGACTTTACTTTGCAGGACGAGAACGGAAAAGAAGTCGCACTGAAAGATCTGCGGGGCAAAACTGTAGTTCTCTTTTTCTATCCCCGCGCCAACACTCCCGGCTGAACGATTGAAGCTCGCGGGTTCCGCGACACATACAAAAAGATGCAGAAGACCGGTACCGTGCTGCTTGGGGTCTCGCCGGATACCCCGAAAGCACAGAAGAAGTTTCAAGAGAAAGAGGATCTACCCTTCACGTTGCTGGCCGATAGCGATAAGAAAGTCGCCGAGGCTTTCGGTGTCATGAAACAAAAGAACATGTATGGAAAGAAAGTCTGGGGTGTGGCGCGGACAACTTTCGTGCTTGGTCCGGATGGCAGGATTCAGCACATTTTTGAGAACGTGAAGCCCGACGGCCATGCCGAGGAAGTGTTGGCTTATTTGAAGGAGTCAGGCAAGATCGCGGTGTAGGTCAGAGATGGAACGAAATCCTGCTTGCTATCGTAGTAAGAGAAGAGGGGAAGTTGTATTGGGATTCCCTGGAGGTCCCTTAATGCGCGGTCTCATTCGAGTACTCGCAGTGTCCGGAATTCTTCTGTTCGCTGTAGGTCTGGTAATAGCGAGGCCTCGTCCAGCCGAGGGCCATGATTCGTTCGTGATTATCTTCAAAGACGGGCACCGGCAGAGCCTGGCGACAGCCGAAGTCGAACGTATTGATCTGAAAGCTCCTGCAGCGATCGTTTATAAGAACGGGCGGCGTGAAAGGATCACGGGCGAGATCGACCACATCCAGTTTTCTGATGCCGGAATGACCGCGGCCAGTCCAGGGCGATCGCACTACGTTGGCAAATGGGAGGTCGAGAATGGCGCGGGAGGCCGATTCTTCATCACGCTTGAGGCGGATGGAGACGCCAGGAAGACCACCGGTTCGCCGCATGGCACCTGGACCCTGGTGGATGGAGAGGCCCGTATCAGCTGGGATGATGGATGGCATGACGTGATCGCCAAAGTCGGCACCAGGCATGAGAAAAGGGCTTATGAGCCAGGGCGGTCCTTTGAGGAAAAGCCGTCTAACGTGACCTACGCCAAGAATACGGCGCCAAAGCCGATTTAGATCCGGCTTCGGCTTCAGCCTTGCGGCTTCAAGTCCTCGCTTATTGGGGCATCCTGACCCGCCAGATCCGATGGTTCCGTCGCTTACACTCTCTGAATGGCGACTCTCCGGCCTCTTCCCCGCGCATTTTTCGCCCGAGATCCTCGTCGGGTTGCGCGCGACCTGCTGGGCAAAGTCCTGGTTCGACGCGAACAACACGGCGCTTTGACGGCTCGGATCGTGGAAGTAGAGGCATACCTGGGGGAACGCGATCCGGCAGCCCATGCCTCAGCCGGCAAGACTCTCCGGAACGCCGTGCTGTTTGGTCCCCCGGGTCATGCGTATATCTACTTCATCTATGGAAATCACTACTGCCTGAATGTCTCCTGTGAGCCAGAGGGGAAGGCAGGGTCGGTTTTGTTTCGCGCGGTGGAACCGCTCACGGGCATCGAGACAATGGCGCGATTTCGCGGAATCGAACTGCGCAGTTCGAAGGACTGGCGGAACCTCACCAGCGGACCAGGAAGGCTTTGCGAGGCATTTGGGATCACCCGCGTCCGCGATAACGCTTGCGATTTGACCTCGGATGCGAGCAGCCTCTGGCTTGGAGATGATGGATGTCGCATTCGGGGGATTGTCGTAACCCCCCGTGTCGGCATCGTCAAAGCCGCCGATAAGCCCCTCCGCTACGTGCTGTCCGGTAACCGATTCGTATCCGGACTAAAACTGCGGCCAAGATAGGCGCAATGACAGCTGATGTTTACCGCAGAACCAGCCGATGTCGAGATTGGAGAGTTAGGGTCCAGGTGCTGGATGAGGACCATAGGCACTGGCCCGAGACCAACAATCCGACCTGTCGACTCGTGGTCAGTGCAAACTGCCCCGTTGACAACAGGTGTAGACTGTCGTCCGGGTCTGGGCGTGCGAAAGCGGCAGCACACAAGGTTTTCGGCCCTTGCCAGTCCCACGCACGCGAAGACGGAGCAAGCGATAATTTTACCGCATCCCTTTCGTGCATTGAGTCATCTCAACCGATTGGAGAGTTCGGTGATCCGCATCGTAAGAGCCCGGAGATGGTTTACCGGTGGGCTTCTGTGCGTAGTGCTGAGCATTCCGGTATTGGCCTCTAACGCAGTTATCGAGAGTCATTCTGCTTCGAATATCAACTACATCCTGGTGGGCTTTGCCGGCGGTTTTGTTCGCCACGACAACCCGCACCACGGTCCAGTGCAGCTAGCCCAGCGCTTGCGGCAAGAGGCGCCGGCCGGCACCTTCGTGCAGGTATTTGAGAACCGGCATCGCAAGAAAGCGTATAAAGCCATCCTTCATCTACTCGACCGCAATCACGATGGAATCCTCACGACGGAGGAAAAGGGACAAGCCCATGTCATCCTTTTCGGGCATAGCTGGGGAGCGGCGGCGGTCGTCCTATTAGCTCGCGAACTAGACCGCATAGGAATTCCCGTTCTGTTGACCGTGCAAGTCGATAGTGTGGCTAAGTTGTGGCAGCGCGACGGTGTGATCCCTGACAACGTGGCTGCCGCCGTGAACTTTTATCAGCCGCACGGACTGGTGCACGGGCGTTCTGAAATCAAAGCGGAAGATGACTCGAGGACGCAGATTTTAGGCAACTACCGCTTTGACTACCGTGAGACTCCAGTGCATTGTGAAGGAACTTCATGGTTTGACCGCGCCTTGATGCCGAGCCATATTCAAAGCCAGTGCGATCCGCGGATATGGAACCGGGTGGATGAGTTGGTGCGCGAACGCATCGGGCCTTCTCCCTCCCTGGCGGCGATTCCGGGACAGTAGATCTCGTATATACTTGGGACTAGGTAAGAACCTCAATTCACGCCGGAGTATTTTCCGCAGCTTAACCTCGCAGCAAAGCCTCTGGTGTCGAACCGCATAGGAAATCAATTCGCAATGGATTTATCCCCCGATTTGCTTGACCTTCTCTCACTGAATGAACTTTGCATGGGTTTCAATCCCGGACCGAATGTCAATGCTAGTCAAGGTGCACGATGAGCAGCAGCAAGCGAGCGATCCTCATTGTCGCCGAAGGCGCTGCTGATCTCCCGAAACGAACGCAGGAACTGGAGGCGTCGGGATTTTCCGTGATCACGGCCGAAACCAGCGAGGACGCACTGGCCTTGTTTGAATCGCAAAAGCCAGCTGCCGTGGTGGTTGAAGCTGAAAGAGAACGCGAGCTCGATAAGCTCACAGAGGCGATCAGAAAAGTGAATTCACGGACGCCGGTGGTGATCCTGGCCGAATCTGCAGTCATGGCCGAGAACGTCCGATCGCTGGTTGATGCCTTGGTATTGAAGGCACAGGCCCCGAGCCTGCTCGCGCAAAAACTGAACTCGTTGATTCAGATTCGCAGTCACTCGCATCCTCAACTCGAGGGGAAATACGTGGCATTCAGCGATTCTTCCAGGCGTTATGTGGATTGCTCGGACGGCGTTTGCGATCTGCTGGGATACACGCGCATGGAATTGACCGGGATGACCATCGACGAGGCCAGCTACCGGCCGCAGAAGGTAAATGGAATGTTCCAGGAGTACATGGAAAAGGGAAAATTGGAAGGCCAATATATCTTGCGCCACAAGAGCGGAAAGCCAGTCTTCATTCAGTATCGCTCCGAGATTTTTCCGGATGGATGCATGGCTGCAGTCTGGGAGCCGGTCGAAGACTGGAAACAGCTGTATCAAAGCGCCATGCTGGAGTTCGATCGCACGAAGTTAAAAGATCGCGTGGAAGTAGCCCAGCACGCGATCGAAGACAGGCTGCGTGATCTGGATCAAAACCGAGGCGGCAATTCCGAAGAATGCCAGCAACTCCGAGACGCGCTCTCCGGGCTCAGAGTGCTGTCGCGCGAAATTGTCCAAGTTTAGTTCTCAGGCGCTGTGCCCGTTGCACTGCATCACTCCCAGGTACACGCTCCACGGACCTACTGCTTCGCGATACTGATGAGCCATAATCCTGGAGATCTGGTGCAGGTGAGTCAAATCGTGTGCCGCCCAGGTGGCCAGCAACTGCGAAAGAGTGACTGTGCCCAGCGCAGGATGAAGTCCGCGACGGTTTAGATCTTCTGGTCCAAGTTTCAAGGAACGTAATTCGGCGAGGTTGTCTGATCGCAAGCGGGCGAATTCATCCAACAATTGTTCCAACGGCTTGCCGTCGCTCTCGGCTTCCTGCGCGCGGCGGTCGAAGGGATCAAACGCACGGGTTTCGCCGAATTCGAGAATTCTCTTGGCCCGCGGCATCCAGTCAGTGCGTTCTCCGTGGATCAGGTGCCCAATGACATCGAAGGCATTGAAGGTGTCGCCTCCCTCGTTTTGCATGGTCCACTCTTGCGGCAGATCGCGCAGGAGCGCATTGAGCGAGGAAGGAGTGCGGGCGAGAAGAGCCATCGTGTGCTGCAGATTCTGTTGCATCGATTTCCCCTGTCGATTAGCGCCTGATCAGAAGATTGTCGATCAGCCTTGTGGTTCCCACATACGCGGCGACCGCGATCAGAGCAAGATCCTCGATAGCTTGGATTGGGTCCAACGTATCGGGATTCACAATTTCGAAGTAGTCCAGGCGGACGGATGGCTTGTCCGCAAACTTCTGTCGTCCCGCAGCGATTAGATTGACGGCCGAGTTTTCCCCTTGTTCGATGAGTTGCTGCACTACCGCTAGCGAGCCCTGCAAGACCAGAGCATCTTTCCTTTGTTCAGGATCGAGATAAGCGTTGCGGGAACTCATCGCGAGACCATCCGGTTCCCGTACGATGGGGCAGACAGTGATGTGGACGGGCAGATTCAGATCGCGCACCATACGGCGAATGATGGCGACCTGGGCTGCGTCTTTTTGGCCGAAGAAAGCCGAGTCAGGTTCGACGATGTGAAACAGCTTGGAAACGACAGTGGTGACGCCGCGAAAGTGGCCGGGACGAGAGCGTCCGTCCAGCTTACCGCTAAGTTCTTCTACGGTCACCCAGGTGACCGCGCCTGCGGGATACATTTCTTCCACCGACGGTGCAAAAAGCAGTTCCACTCCTTCGTTCTGCAGCAAGTCCCGATCGCGCTCGAATGAGCGCGGGTACTTGGCCAGGTCTTCGTGGGGACCGAACTGCGTCGGATTGACGAAGATGGAGGCCGCGACGACATCCGCTGAGGAGCGGGCGGCCCGTACCAGGGATAGATGACCTTCGTGCAACGCTCCCATGGTGGGCACCAAGCCAAGCCGCCGACCTGCTTGCCGCGCCGCGCGAGAGGCGCTGCGCATTTCATCGATGTTGGTATAGATCTTCAAGAGCGGAAATATTGGTCAAGGCAGTCGAGCTTCGCTCGACGGGACAGCCGATCGCGGCTACGGCTCAGGTTGCGGGCACCCACTTGACCGCGATGTGCGCGCCTTGGAGCATGCCCCCGATGATGCCTTTGTTGCGGCGGATGGCGACCGCATCCTGGTCCGAGTTGCGGCTGTTGGTTTCTGTCGCGGCGACCACGCGTCCGTACGGCCAATTGGACGCGGGTAGTTTCGCCAAAGCCGGCAGCAATTCGTCGGGCCTCAATCTGATCTCTGCGTTGTCGGCGACATCGTAGAGAACCACGCCATCGGTGCGCACGATTAAGTATGGATTACGCCATGTCTTCATGTCGCGAACCTGGTCGTACTGGGTGGAACTTGCGGCAGGTATCGCCTGCAGGATGGTTTCCGGCGGCGGCGTTGAAGGAGTTTGCTGCTGCGAGCAGGCAAACAGAATTGCCGTACTCAGGACGATCACTGGGAACCGCGCGCGCAAAGGGATCACCGGGCCGGATTACCTCGCCACCAGAGGAATATCACTTTTCGCGGCCCAGACCAACGCTACAATCCACCCGATCACGCTCCAGCCAAGGAACAAATTCAGCAGAAAGATCGCAAGCGTGTCGCGCTTGCTGCGGGCCAGCGCAATGATCGACGGCAGGAAGTACATCACGAAGCCAAAGCCGAAGAACGGGAAGAAGAAAAGATGGGTGAGAACCATTGCAACCTCCCTTTTATAGCCTAGCACCTTCCAGTGCGGGGAAGGGTTGAGCGGATCAGAAGCTACCCCTCACTGGGAGATACGCACAACAAAACCGTCGTGTTCCGAAAAACTTTTCCGGCGCGTCCCGCAGTTTCCGCAGCAACGGAAGTCAGCGCTTCATGGCACGCTTGCGGTCCAGAACCGTATCCAGTCCAACTCTGGTGTCCTTAGGCAGGTGATAAGACTCCTCATCCGAAGGATACTGGTGCGAGCGGACATCGGCGCGAAATTCCTGTACGGCGTTGGTGATCATAGCCGCGGCGTCTCCGTAACGGCGCACGAATTTGGCTGGGGTCCCAAAGGTCAGGTTCAGGATGTCGTGAAACACGAGTACCTGCCCATCGCACTCAGGACCGGCACCAATACCGATAGTCGGGGTCGAAACCTCAGCGGTGATCATGGCTGCCACTTCGCGGGGGATGCCTTCCAGAAAAAGGCAGGCCACCCCGGCGCGCTCGAGAGCAATCGCGTCGCGCATCAGTTGCTCGATTCCGCCCAGGTCCTTGCCTTGAACTTTGTAGCCGCCCATCACATTGACGGACTGCGGCGTCAGGCCGATGTGGCCGGCGACTGGAATCTCGGCGTCGATAATGTGGCGGATCAGGTCGGCGCGCTTCTCGCCGCCTTCGATCTTGACCACCTCGGCGCCGCCTTCTTTTACAAATCGTGTGGCATTGAGCAGGGCGTCTTTGGCATCAACCTGGTAGGAACCGTAGGGCATGTCGGCAATCAGCAATGCGTTCTTGACGCCGCGTCGCACAGCCTTCACGTGATGCAACATCTCGTCCATGGTGACCGAGAGTGTGTTTTCGTATCCCAGCATGGTCTGGGCCAGCGAATCGCCAACCAGGATCATCTCAATGCCCGCTTC
>JBKOUZ010000106.1:0-4882 GCA_046723715.1 Acidobacteriota bacterium
ACTGGACTCGCTACATCTCAAACGTACTTCAGCCACCAATCCGCTCGCCGGGTTTTCAGCTCCGCAAACCAGCGACATGCGAAGTAGAGCAACACAACAGCAACCAACCACGTCAGGTAAAGCAGCGGAAGACTCCATTGATAGCCTTCCGGCGGCTCCGGGTTGCCCATGGGGTGATTGGCAAAAAGCCATGGACTGACATAGCCAAACCTGATCTTTGACACCAGCAGCGCTAAGGCATGAATCAGTGGAATGTGAAGCATGTAGTAGAAGAACGGCACACGCCCAAAAATTGTGATCCATCGAGCCAGTGCCCCAGTCAAGCCCTCAAACACCGGCACCAGAGCGATAATCGGGCCCAAGGTCATCAACAGGAAAGAAAGTGAGGCCGGATACTTCGTAGTGTTCAGGAAAGACAGCAGGGAAGGCATTGAGGGCCCGATATTTTGACCCGCAACGGGGGCATGCCACGGACGCGGATCTCCATACAAATTGAAGCCACGCAAAACTAAAAACAGAGCAATAGCTGAAAGGCCGATCACGAGGCAAAGTCTCTTTCTTTGCGCGGCCTCGAGCATCAGAATTTTTCCAAACGCGTATCCGGCTGCCATCACTCCGATCCAGGGTACGATGGAATAGAGCACGATGAGGTTGGGACCGTCAGCCCCAAACTGAATGGGCCCAGCGAAAAAGCCTACATAGAAGATCTTCCAGAGTGCGGACAGACGGTTCTGATCCATGCCTGCGATCAGGTTGCCTACGTGCGGATCCATGACATTATGCGTGCCGATGATAACCAAGCCGAGCGCGGCAACCAGATTCAGCGGAAGCTTTACGAGTCCTGCCATCAGAATCATGCAACAGCCGATGACCCAGATGACTCCCGCCATCTCGTAATGCCGGAAATCGAGATTAAAGGTCCAGGCGAGACGCAGCAATGTGAGTTCCAGGAATATAAGCCAGGCGCCGCGGATCAGCAGGAACCGCGACGCGTCCCTGTGCTTGCGCGCGTACAAGAAGATGCTGGTGCCAGCCAGAAAGATGAATGCCGGAGCGCAGAAATGCGTGATCCAGCGGGTGAAAAAGACGGAGGGCAATGGGCCGCCGGCGGGCACACCGGAAAAGACCCGCACATGATCGATCGCCATCAGGATCATCACCATGCCGCGAATTAAATCGATCGATTCGATTCGCGATTTCGCCGTTGTCTCAATTGCTATCGGGCTGGGTGCCACGCTGACGCTCATAATCTGCTCCGCGAGCCAGAACGCATGCGAGGCGCTCCAGCCTGAAACTCACCCTGGTTCGACGCCTGCGATCAATAAAAGTAACTGCAAGCACGTCGGCATGCGGTCCATTGCCGTGCCTCGGCTATAATGCGCGCTGATGCCGTTGACCTCTGGCACAAAGATCGGGCCGTACCAAATTCAGGCTCCTCTAGGCGCCGGCGGCATGGGAGAAGTTTACCGTGCACAAGATACCCGTCTCGACCGCGCGGTAGCTGTAAAAGTTCTCCCCTCTTCGTTTGCTTCCGACCCCGACCGCCTGCGCCGCTTCGAGCAGGAGGCTCGTTCTGTCGCGGCTCTCAACCACCCCAACATCCTCTCCGTGCACGATATGGGCACTCATGAGGGGACGCCGTACATGGTTTGCGAGCTGCTGGAAGGAGAGACTCTACGTGAGCGTCTGCGGGACGCAGTCCTGTCTTCCCGCAAAGCCGTGGAATTCGGCATTCAGATCGCCCACGGTCTTGCCGCAGCCCACGAGAAAGGCATCACCCACCGCGACCTCAAACCGGAAAACATTTTCATCACCAACGACGGGCGGGTCAAGATTCTTGATTTCGGCTTGGCGAAGGTGGCCCGCGCTGGATCGGACGCAGGTTCGGGTCAGACGCTCACCGCCGCTGAAGTGGCCCTCACCGAAGCCGGCCAGGTTCTCGGGACAGCCGGGTACATGTCCCCCGAGCAGGTCCGTGGACTTCCTGTCGATCATCGTTCTGACATCTTCAGCTTCGGATCGATTTTCTTTGAGATGCTCAGCGGCAAACGCGCCTTCAGCCGCGACACCGCCGCCGAGACGATGACTGCGATCCTGAAAGAAGATCCGCCAGAACTGACGCAGATCAGCCGCAGCATCTCGCCCGCACTGGAAAGAATTGCGCGGCATTGCCTGGAGAAGAATCCGGAGCAGCGGTTCCAGTCGGCCCGCGACCTGGCGTTCGATCTCGAAGCTTTATCTCAATACTCGGGTTCTTCGGCGGAAAGGATCGCTAAACCGACAGCCGCGCAGCAAGTTCGGCGCTTCCAGGTGCCGATCGTTGTCGTCCTGGTAGCCCTGGCTGCGGCGCTGGGCTACCTGCTGGGCCATAAATCCAAACCGTCCTCGGAAGTCACCTATCACCAGCTGACCTTCCGCAAGGGAACCGTGCTGAGCGCTCGTTTCGCCCCGGACAATCGCACGGTGATCTACAGCGCAGCCTGGGGTGGGAGCGATCCCGAGCTTTTCTCCACCCGCAAGGACAGCATTGAGTCACGCCCGGTCGGGTTGCGTCAAGTCGATCTGTTTGGCATCTCGTCGCAAGGAGAGCTGGCAGTGTCGCTCCGGCCGCAAGGCCTTAACGGATTCTTCGGCACACAGGGAACCCTGGGCCGAACTCCCCTGACCGGTGGAACGGCGCCGCGGGAGATGCTGGAAAATGTGGAATGGTCCGACTGGTCGCCGGATGGCTCCGTTCTTCTGGTTACGCGCACGGTGGAAAACGAAGAACGAATCGAATATCCCATCGGCAAAGTCATCTACAAAGCTGCGTCCCCCGCCTGGATCAGCCAGCCCCGCATTTCGCGCGACGGAAAAAGAGTGGCCTTCTGCAAGCACGATACTCGCGGCGACGACCGCGGTTCAGTGGCGATCATGAACGTCGACGGAAGCGACGTCAGGTCCTTCGGGGATTTCACCAGCTTGTATGGGCTCGCATGGTCGCCGAAGGGAGATGAAGTCTGGTTCACCGCTGACCCCACCACGACCACGATCGCCCGCCGCTTGATGGCTGTTTCGATGGGGGGCCAGTTCCGCCTTCTAGCTGCCGCGCCCGGAGATCTCACCCTGCATGATGTTTCCTCGGATGGCACAGCTGTTATCAGCATCGACGATCGTGAGCGAAAAATCTTTTTTGCCGATCCCAAGGATTCGGACCGGGAATTGACCTGGCTGGACCGCGCTGTCCTCGTGGCGCTCTCCGCAGATGGCAAGCAGGTTCTGTTTCACGAAGGCGGAAAAGGAGGTGGGGCCTACGGGACCATTTTCCTGCGCAAGACTGACGGCTCTGCCGCAGTTCGACTGGGTGACGGCTACGCCCGGGCCCTTTCCCCCGATCAGAAATGGGTGCTCGCCGGTACCGCCAGCACTCCGCCGAAGTTCTGGGTGATTCCGACCGGAGCGGGCGAAAGCATCGAGGTGAAACCGGGAGGAGTGGACAACGTAAATCCAGTCGGATTTGCCGCGGATAGCCGCCGGGTGGTCCTCATTGCCAACGAACCAGGCCACCAACCTCGCGACTACGTACTCGATCCCGCCTCCGGGAAAATGCAGCCGCTCACTCCCGAGGGAGTTCGCGGCCTGCCCACCCCTGACGGCAAGTTTATCCTTGCGCGCGACGCCAATGGTTCGCCCGAAATCCTTCCTGTCGATCCCGGACACCCCTCTCGTCAGCCCAAAGGTGTACAGCCGAATGACCGTCCCATCCAGATCTCAGAAGATGGCAAGACCGCCTTTGTGGTCAACACGAACGGCCTCAGCGCTGCCGTTTACCGTGTGAATATCGACACCGGTGCACGGCAGCTGATAAAGACCCTCGAGATGAAAGATCCCACCGGTGGCTTTGGCATCACTCGCGTCGTAGCAACCCCGGACGGTAAACACTTCGCCTACAATACCCTGCGCCAACTCTCGGAACTCTACTTACTTCAAGGGCTAAATTAGCCTGTGTAGCCGCAGACACCCTCGTCAGCCGAGCCCCACAGTTAGTCTCTGCGAGCCGGATTTTGCCCTCCGTTCGGCGTCGGCGCAGAGGCTCATTCGCGCTTCCCTAGCGTGCTAGAATCAATACAGCTTCACCACTGATGCTTCCTGAAATCGAGAATCTGCTAAAACTGCAAGACGTGGACAAGGAAATCCGCCGTCTGCAGGACGAAGTCGCCGAGCTCCCCAAACGCGTCGCCGCGATCGAGCTTAAACTCGCCGGAACCAAAGCCCAGCTGGAAAAAGCCCAAACCGCCGTCAAGGCCGACGAGGCCGCCCGCAGAAAGTACGAATCCAGCATCACCGAGCTGCGTACCAAGATTTCCAAGTACCGCGACCAGTCGCTCGACGTAAAAACCAACGAGCAATACAAAGCCCTGCTGCACGAGATCCAGTTCGCCGAGAAGGAAATCTCAGCTAACGAAGACAAGATTCTTGAGTTAATGGTGAATGCCGATACCCGCGATAAGGAAGTCAAAGCCGCGCAGGCCGAACTGAAAGAAGAAGCCGCCGAGATCGAGAGAGAAAAAGAACAGGCCCGCCAGCGCACCGCGGAAGACGAAAAGCTGTTAGCCGAATGGCGACAGAAACGCGACCAGCTCCGCTCAGGTATCAACGAAAGCCTGCTGCGCCAGTTCGAGCGCGTTTCCAAGTTCCGTGGCAGCGGCATCGTTGAAGTTCGCGATCACAAATGCATGGGTTGCCAGGTGATGTTGCGCCCGCAGACCTATAACGAGGTGCGCTCGGGCAAGGAAACCGTCGTTTGTGACTCATGCCAGCGCGTTTTGTATTTCAATCCTGCCGAAGAATTGGTCGACCAGAAGCCCACGCTGCATCGCGCTAAGCGGCATCATCCCAAGAT
>JBKOUZ010000129.1:0-31246 GCA_046723715.1 Acidobacteriota bacterium
TGGCCATCGCTTTGCCGAATGCTTACTTTGCCCAGCTCGGACTTCCGCCTATGGTTGTGCGGTCAGCTTAATCCGCCGAACCGCCGGATGCGGACCCGCATGTCCGGTGGTGTGGCAGGGGAGGCGGGGTGACCCGTCCCCTTATGCCGATCCAAACTTCAGATTTCAATGGGGATTGGGTGATCCGCCCTATGCACCTGCCCGCCGCGGTTTGACTCTCCCCGCTGTGGAGTTCATAATTCAGCCCAACGCCGCTCCGATTTCAATCGAACTAAAATAGGGAGTATTTGATGTGGAAAAAGCTTGAGAATTTTGCAAGCTCACGAACCGATGCGGACGCGAACCAAGCTCCGAATCTCAATGGTGCACTGGACAGCGAGTCGCTGGAGGATCCATGGCTGGTAGGCAAGCAGGATGCCGACCCCGAGTTCGAAGAACCTCCTCAAAACGAGATTGCGCCTGAGCAGTCCGTCATTCCGCAACCGCAGGTCGAGCAAGCTCCCCCGGCAACCCTCGGGGCGTACACCGAGGCTGTGAAGAAGTTCACCAAGAGTGCCAGCGCATTCATTGAACAGCTGCCCCTGCTGGCTGAGGCTCGTGAGGCCTATGAACAGGCCACTCGCGCCAGCATGGAATTGCGCAAGGTATTAGATTCCGGAGACGAGAATCTGCGCACGCTGATGACTCACCTGGAGCAGATGGCGAATATTCACCTGGTCAATGTTCCTGCGGTGAAGTCGATGACCGAGCGACGAAAACCGGAGTCTTCGAAGCTTGCTCCGGTGCGAGCCGGCGAAGAGTTGAAAGGTGGAATGAAAAGGTTTCCGTGAAATTCAGTACCTACCGGTTAAGCCGCGACCTTGGTCGCGGTTTTTTTTTGAGCTACGCAGATTTGACGTCGCGACGGATGATGAGAAGCTTACGTTCTCGACGGAGACAACGGGGAAAGAAAAGGGTCGCCGCGAGGGTTGCTGGGAATAGTTTTCAAGGGATTGCGCAAGAAGTGCTCGGAGGCATGGCCGCAGGAAACCGACGTAACGTACGGCGTTTCGCGTAGATCAGAAGGAAAAATATCGGATACGAGGGCAAGCATTCCGGGATGCGTAGTCGTTAACTCTTGCAGATCCAACGAATGCCCGCGCGTGCACAACTGCGGGACGAGGGGCTGGCAAGGCTCGTGCTAGGCATTACGAGAGCCGCGAACGGCTCCTGGAGGATTTGTGAAAAAGATTTTGTCTCTCTCATCACTCGCCACCTTGGCGATAGTCCTTGGAACGGTCTCTTGGGCCAGCGCTCAAACATCACCGTCAACCTCGGCACCGGATGCTGCCCCATCGCAGCAGACGCAGTCGCAACAGCCTTCGACGCAACAGCCACCCGCGCCAGAGATGCCGCCCTCCCAGCAGCAGACTCCGTCGTCGGAGACTCCATCATCGCAAACCCCGTCGTCACAGACTCCGTCTTCGCAAAGCGGATCGCAATCGCAGACGCCGGATGCAACAGCTCCGGAATCGGGTTCGAAGGCTGGATCTCAGTCGAACAGTGACTCGGCGGCGCGTTCCTCGGCCAGCGATGCCAGCGGTGCCCAGACCTTCTCGGGAACAGTCGTAAAGCAGGGCGACAAGTACGTGCTGAAAGATGACACGGGCAAGACATATGACATCGATCACCAGACCGATGTAGCGCGGTTCGAAGGGAAGCGCGTGCGCGTGCAGGGCACGCTCGATCCCAACGGCAAGATTCTTGTGAAGTAAGTTCAACAGAGTTTATTTCTCTGGAGAAAAGCACCGAAAGCTGCGGGAAAACCCGCCCGAGCATTTCGGTGCTCGTTTTTTGTTGGAAAGGTTTAGCGGGACATAGGCTGGATAGCTTTTCCGAAAGAGCGGGTGCCCACTCCTGCCGCGATCTCCGCGGCAGAGTGGGTCTTTGACTTTATTTCTCAGGCTACCTTTCTCTTGGATTCGACTGGGAATCCAGCTTCGCGCCATGCGTGAAATCCACCCTTGAGGGCCCAAGCCTGATAACCATTGGCAATTAGTTGTTGCGCCAAACTGGCGCTGGATCCTTCGTTTGGTCAAGTGCAGTAGGTAGCGAGGGGGCGATTCTTGGGAATTTGCGAGAGATGATGTTCGAAATCGTCGAGAGGGACACGAATGGCTTCGGGCATCATAGTGTCAGACTGGGCCCAGGCTTGAGGATTTCGCACATCGATGACCGTGAAATCCTCACCAGAATCCATTCGCCGTTTCAACTCCTCGGCTGTGATTCTCGGCGCTTCAGGCATAAGAGACCTCCTTCTCCTTCTGTTTCGAGACGAAGAATAGATGCGAGGTATGGTCGGTAGTCTGCCGCGAAAATTGGCAGCTAACATTCCTGTTTTCGTGATCGAAGGGTGAGGCGTGTGGCGCTCGATTAATTCCTGGTTTGCTGGGGAGCGGGCCGTGTCAGACCCTGGAACACCGGGTTGTCCTTCAGATGCTTGGGAAAGCGCTTCTCGTAGGACTGCAGCGTGGGACAGATGAAGCGGTGAGGGCCCTTGAACCCGAACTCCCTCATCTCCTTCAGAGCGTCTTCGGCGGACCAGCCCTCGTCGGCCATGCGATAAGCGGCAATGGCCATGCCGGTGCGATCGTCGCCGAGACGGCAGTGCACAAAGACTTTCTTGTTGGGATTGTCGTGTACGAGCCTGAGAAAGCGGGCGAAGATCGCGTCGGAGGGGAACGGGCAGTGCCAGGGAATTGCGATGTATTGCATGCCCAGCTCCTCGACTGCGATCTGCTCGTGCGAACTCTTACTGCCTCGCATATCGACGATGATACTCACACCCATTTTCTTAAGAGCCTTCAAGCCGTCGGCGCCGGGTTGCCCTCCGCGGAACAGATGGGGAGAGACTTGAGCAAAATTAGGCAGGCCGACATATTCCTTGCGGCTGCCCATTTGGCGCTGCGTGGGGGGAGTGGTGGGTTTGGTTTCCTGCGCAAAGCCAATACCCGTGCCAAGCACGAGTACGAGGCTGAGTCGCTTGACGCGGGTGCGAAGTCTCACTGGGTGAGCTTGATGGCCAACTGTCTTTCGGGTTGGGTCATTTCTCCCCAGAGTTTCTGCAGATCAGTCTGAATGGCCTGGTTTGAGGGATCTTTTCGCAGGGCGATGGCGAACCATCGATATGCGGTGGGCAGATCATGCGGCGCGCAAAGTCCGGCGGAATACAGGGCTCCCATTTCCACCATGGCTTTGGGATTGCCCTGATTCGCCATGGGCTTAAGGATTCGCATGCCGCGATCGCAGTCCTGGGCGGCGCCGCGCCCATAAAGATATTTTCGGGCATCGGCCACAGAATCGACAGGCTTGCTGGCCGCTCTCGGTTTGGCTGCCGGAGTCGATTTCGGTCGCGGCGCATCTTCTTCCGGCGCGGCCGCGTCGGTATCATCGCTCGACTCCTCAGATTTCGTTTCTGGGGCGGCCCTCTTATTCTTGGCTGCCGTTGCCGGATCGGCGGAGGGCGGAGTTTTAGCAGCGGAAGTGGTATCGGGCGGGTTTCCGTTATCTGCTTTGGGAGGTTCCGAATCCGCCGGAGGTTGAGAGTCGGTTGAAGCCCCCGGAGCAGCCGATTGCTGCGCTGCCTCGGGCTGAATGGACCCCGGCTGCCCAGTTGCAGGTGGATTGGTGGCCGGCGCATTCGAACTGGTGGCCGCAGGTTGATTTGGAACACTCTGCGACTGGGGCGTTACCTCTGGAGTGGCGGGAGCTGGACTTTCCGCCGCAGGATGGTCCGAGGTCTGCGCCGCGGGAGCTGGCTTTTTGACGATTGCGTCCAACCAGGGAAGCTGATTCTTCCAGCGCAGGTATCCCAATCCGACGGCGAGCAGCAGCGCGAACACAATAAGAAAGAATTTGCCGGCACCTCCTCCGCGATGGTGCTCTTCATCGTCCAGCAGGTAATCGAGGTTGCGCGAGCGCGCGTCGCGGGAATCGACCTTGCGCGATGCCGCAGGGGCGTCACCGAGGCCGAGAAAGGATGGCCCGCTGATCGAGGGTGAACTGTCTCCGCTGCGGGGCGGTGTCAGGGGCTGGTCGAGTGGTCGCGTTGCCGTCGCGGTGCTTTGCGTGGAACGCTCCGGAACCGGGGCAGCGCCACGTTCGGCTCTTGCGGCTGGAGGGGTCGAAGCCAGCAAAGTACCGCCGCACATGCCGCAAAAGCGCATGCTATCTGGATTGTCATTGCCGCAACGAGGGCAGCGCACAGGTTCTCCTTCCTCCAATAGCTTACGATATCTTGGGGCTTCGATGCAGGAGGACGTGTTTTTCTCGTCAGCATGGCAGGAACGAAGTTGTCGATGCAAATTCTAAACATTGGAGTGCAAGGGCGCCGGATCGAGGTTCTGCGTATCGCTGCTCTCCGCTCGACAGGTCCCGAGTTGGTGTTACTGCATGAGGGGTTGGGATCGATCTCGCATTGGCGTGATTTTCCGGCGCGAGTAGCGGAGGCAACCGGATGTTTCGTCACCGTGTATTCGCGATATGGATGCGGCAACTCCGACGTGCTGACGGAGCCTCGCGACGTGCGATACATGCACTATGAAGGGCTGCTCGTGCTGCCCGAGCTTTTGGCTCAATTGAAAATCGAGAATCCGGTGCTCGTGGGGCACAGCGACGGTGGTTCGATCGCCATCATTCACGCGGGAGCCCATGATCGTGTGCGTGGATTGATTCTTCTGGCGCCGCATGTGTTCGTCGAAGATTTGAGCATAAGAAGCATTGCGGAAGCGAAGGTGACGTTCGAAACCACCGATCTGCCGCGAAGGTTGTCCAACTATCATCGCGATGCGGCGCGCACATTCTGGGGATGGAACGATATCTGGCTGCACCCCGACTTTCGCAGCTGGAACATCGAGGAGTATCTTCCCAAGATCACGTGTCCCATCCTGGTGATTCAAGGCGTGAATGATCAGTACGGAACCATGGCGCAGGCGGAAGCGATCGAGCGGCAGGCTGGCGGTTCGGTGCAAGTGCTGGCATTGTCCGAATGCAAACACTCGCCGCAACGGGATCAGCCTGACGCCACCCTGCAAGCCATTCAAAGATTCATGGCGGCTTTGCAGGCCTAAGGGCGCTTTCGGGGCCTTGCGCGAACCGAATTAAACTCGGCAACAGACGCGGGTTTTTCCCTTGCAAACAGGTATATACTACGAAACCACAGACAGTCTGGGGCTTTGAATGTCGAATGTACCCAAGTGGCCGCCTGACGGGGGCGGCGCCGAGGGGGACCGCACTGCAAAGGACGAGCGGGACAAGACTGCAGTTCTCAGTCGGCCACCGGGCGAAAGTGCGTCCGGCCAACCGGTAGCGCCCTCCGACGCCCCTACCCTCATCGATGTAACTCCCGGTACGGGACACGGCGTCACCCCCGCCGACGCTCCCACCATGCTGGACGCCGGCGCGGTACGTCCCCCTCGTCAGGCTCCGGTTACATATCACCACGTGAGCGCGCCTGCGTTGCCCCCCGGCACGGTTTTAGGACAGCGCTATGAGATTGTCGCGCTGCTTGGGGAAGGCGGAATGGGGGCGGTGTACGAGGCTCTCGACCGTGAACTTGAACGGCCCGTCGCGCTGAAGGTCATCCGCCCGGAACTGGCCAAAAGTAAAGCGATCATTGACCGTTTCAAGCAGGAATTGCTGCTGGCGCGCGAAGTTACCCACCGCAACGTGATCCGCATTTACGACCTGGGTGAGGCCGACGGTATCAAGTTCATCACCATGGAGTTTGTGCAGGGCGAAGACCTGCGCACCCTGCTCCTGCGCGAGAAGAAACTCGCCCCGGAACAGGCGGTGGGCGTCATCCAGCAGATTTGCAGAGCACTGGAAGCGGCGCACGCCACAGGCATCATCCACCGCGACTTGAAGCCGCAGAACGTCATGTGCGACCGGAGCGGCCGCCTTCTGGTGATGGATTTCGGGCTGGCACGCATGATTGAGGGCGACGGCATGACCCAGACCGGCGCGCTCGTCGGGACCATGGACTACATGTCCCCTGAGCAAGCATTGGCCAAGGATCTGGACCAGCGCTCCGACATTTTCACGGTAGGATTGATTTTTTACGAGCTTCTGACCGGTGTCACGCCCTTCAGGGCAGATAGCGCAATAGCCAGTTTGCTCCGCCGTACCTCGGAAAGAGCTATCCCGGTTTCCGATCATGACAAGACGATCCCAGCTGCGCTCAGCGGCATTGTCAGCAAATGTCTTGAACGGGATCCCAACCTGCGTTACCAGAGCGCCACCGAACTGCTGCGCGATCTGGACGCCTGGCAAGGCAAGCTCGCGGGAGCAACGTTGGGTTTTCAGCCGGCAGTTGAGCCTTGGGGACGGACGATCCCCTGGCCGCTGTTGTGCGGCATCGTTACGGTGATTGTTTTGGCCCTCGCGGGCTATTTCTATCGAGGGAAGCTCTTTGGGCCTCCCGGCCAAAAGGCGGCAGGACCCGCCATGTCGCTGGCGATTCTGCCGTTTCGCAACGCGTCCGGGGATGTAAGCCTCAACTGGATGGGTGGCACTGTCGCGGAAATCTTACGAACGGATATCGGGCAATCGGAATCCTTCCGAACCGTTTCCTCAGATCGGCTGAGCCAAATTCTGCACGATTTGCGTGTGGCACCCGATGCAAGCCCTGATCCCGACACGCTTCGCCGAATTGCGGAATTCACCAGTGCTGACCACTTGCTGTGGGGGCAGTTCGTAAAGCTTGGAGACCAGATTCGCATCGATGCTACGCTTCAGGATCTGAAGCGGCAGCGAGATTTTGCGTTGAAAGCCGAAGCAACCAGCGAAAAAGAGCTGCCAAAGGTCCTTCAGCAATTAGCTGAGTCTGTCGGAAAGAGCCTAGCCTTACCCCCTGAAACCATCAAGGAGCTTAAGGCGGAGATGCTCAAGCCTTCTTCGCAATCTGTTCAAGCACTGCGCTATTACAGTGAAGGAATGCAAATGGCGCATCAGGGAAAAAATATCGAGGCACAGAAGAGCCTTGAGGCGGCCACTCAAGAAGATCCCAAGTTCGCTCTGGCTTATGCAAGGTTGGGTCAGAGCTACGCCCATTTAGGACATAGTGACCAAGCCGAACAGGCTACGCGCAAAGCTGTGGCCTTGAGTGAACCCCTTCCCCAGCAGGAAAAGCAGTTGATCGCGGCAATCTACGCCCAGACTAGGAACGATACTCACAAAGCCATCGAAGCCTACGAGAGTTTGGCAAAAATCTTGCCAGCGGATTCTGATGTTCAGATCGATCTCGCGGCACTCTACAGTACAGCTGGCTCATTCGATAAGGCGCGGGAATTTTATAGCAAGTTATTGTCGCGTGATCCCAAAGATGTTGAGGCGCTCTACGGGATAGCTTTTGTAGAAATTAACGTTGGCAACTCGCAAGCTGCTCTTGAATACCTCAATCGAGCCCTTCCCATCACCATCGAAGTAGAAAATGCCCAAGAGCAGGCCAGGATCTTGTATGAGCTGGGATTAGTTTACAATCAGTTGAACAAGCCCGATGAAGCGCTACGCAATTGCCAGCAGGCGCTCGAAATCCAACGCCGTCTGGACGAGAAACATGACCTCGCCCAGACTCTCGATGTCATGGCTCAGGTCCTGGACGCCCAGGGTAAGTCAGAGGAAGCGCTGAAAACTTTCCAGGAAGCGCTGCGAATGCGACGAGATGTCGGCGACAGAATAGGGCTAGGTTACACCCTCCTGAATCTTTCCAATTTTTATGAAGCCCGCGGCCAAAACGACTCGGCGTTGAGTCTTCTGAAGGAGTCCTTGAAAATTCAGCGTGACGTGGGGGATCAGGATACTGAAGCCTTGTGTTTGAACAATATCGGGGTGAATTACGCGGACAAAGGCCAGTATGAGGATGCCCTCACTTATTTCGATCAGGGCTTGAGGCTGCGTGAGAAATTGAAGAACTCGTCCGGAATCGCAGACAGTAATTACGCGATAGCAGACACTTTGGCAAGATTTGGACAATATGATCAGGCGCTCCCTCACTATCTCCGCGCCCTCGAGCTTTGGCGGAGCATCAATGACAAGCGGCGCGCCGCCTTCACTTCGTATGGGCTGGGTAATCTCTTCGAGCAACAAGGCCGTCTGGGAGCAGCGCTTGATGCCAAAGCGGAGGCATTGAAAACCATTCGAGAGGTTCAGGATCGAATGGGAATCGCAGAAATGGCCGGTGGTTACGCTGAGTCGCTCAGCCTGCTCGGGCGTGGCGAAGAGGCGCAAAAGTCCTTGGATGAAGCAGTCGGACTGGCACGCGAAAACAAGAATCAGAATCTATTAAGCCAGAACCTAAACTTCCAAGGAGACAGCTTCTTTTACCGAGGCGACCTGGCAGCAGCCAAATCACGTTATGATCAGGCACTGCAGGTGGCGTCGCGAGCGACGGACCGGCGTCTCATGTTGATTTCCAAGTTCAACCTGGCAAAGGTGGCTGTTAATGAGGGCCGCTCGCGTGAGGCGCTTGGCACTCTGCGGACATTGGCCGAGCAGGCTGACACTGCAGGTCTGCAGTACCTCTCGGTAGAGTGCTCGGTTTATACGGGTGAGGCCCTGGTGAACGGCAAGGATTATTCGCAAGCCCGCCAGGAACTTAACCGCGCCTTGGCGCGCAGCGAAAAACTGGGTCTGCTCGTGCTACAGGCAAGGAGCCACTACTTTCTGGCCATGTCTCTTCGGCTTGCGGGGACCGGAAGCGAGGCAGCACATCACTACGCGGACACACGTCGAATTCTCGATCAAATAAACAAAGAGGCAAAGAACGATGCGTTCCTCAGACGCACCGATATCGCCCCGATCTACTCCGAATCGACAAAGTGGTCTTGGAATCCGCCCTCGTAACGGACCTCGTTTCCAAACTTCAGAGAAACCCGGGTACTCTTCCGTGCCTTCCTTTGATTGGCCACTGCTGTGTCAGGCGGACAGAGACAGGATCTTCCGCCAACTTTGTCCGACGTATCTGAGTCTTGCGAGAGCTTGGCCGGATCGCGTTCGTCCGGTAATCCTAATTTCTCGCACTAGAGCGATTCCATCGACTGCGGTCAGAGTGCAAGTCGAACAATTCAGAGCAGCTTTGGAGCGCCGGGATGCCGAAGCCGTTCTGCCGGACTAAGGCCAGGTCTCGCTCGCGTAGGCGTGCTCAAGAGAGCCGAATGCCCGTCTCGATAAAAATTGCACAAGAGAACCAGGCCCCTGTCGGGCGTGGTTCTCTGAACTCTCGCGCTATTTTGTGAAAGTGACATGCGAACTGATGCTAGGAACGGTACCCGAAAGATCAATCACAGTTGCGAGATATGTGAATCCAGCGGGCATGTCACTCGTTTTCACTTGTAGTTGATAGGTGTTACCGCTCAATGTCATGATCGGTGGCCCGCCGGAATTGCCCGCGATCAATACCTGAATGTTGGCGGGCGCGCTGCCATCGGTCTGCAGTTGCTCAATAAGCAGCAGTGGCTTTAGGAAATTAGGGGTGCCCTGATTGCCGCTATTGCTGCACTGACCAGAAAGCGTCACGTTCAACGTGAACGTAATGGTGGAATTCCCCGCTGACTTGGATAAGGTGCTCCCATCTGTGGGCGAAAAGCTGCAGATTTGATACGTGGGATTATTGAATCCACCGGCGATAGGCTGCTGGTTGACCGTCAAGACGCAATTCTTACTCGTCGTGGGGTACTTCACTACGCCGGTCGTGACATTGTCAGCCGCATTGCTGAGCACCATCAGATTGGGTGTGTCCTCCAGTTGGGTAGTGTCAATGATCATGTCGGGCGAGGAGAAGCCAGAATTGGGGTTGGCTTCGAACGACAGAACCTCACAGAGGTGATTGGGGTAAAACGCTAGATCGGTCAGGGTGGGGTCGCACGGCATGTTCCCTGTAATCGTTGTCCCCGGGGGGCTGCCCGGATTAAGAAAGTAGACAGTTGGGTCTGACATGGCCACCGATGGAGAAACGACGGAGTCACGCAGAGTAATGGTGACTGGCTTTGTGAGGTTCCGCAGAGTGGCGGTCAACGTTTCGCCAGTGAACGGACTCTGGAAGGAGAGGCTGTTGCTGGACGGAGTAAGCGGGAAGATCTGCGTCTGGAAGTTCGGAGCATTCGGTACGTGGCTAGCGGAACCAGTTGGCTGGAATGCGAACTGGCCTGCGTTGAATGCTCCATCCACGCACACCCCACCCACGCCTGCACCCGTACTGAGGGTAACTTCGGTTGTGTTAGTAGATATATTGAACCGAAGCAGATTTTTGGTACTGGCGGTCGCGTCGCCCACCCAGAACGTACTCGGGGATAAGCCCATTTGTCCCGCCGCGTTGGTGAACAAGTCCAGGCTTAATGCCTGCAAGTTGGACAGTGAACCGAACTTGAAGACCGTAACGCCGGTTATTACTCCATTGGAAGCCTTTACCAGTTTCACGTTGCCCTGGTCAGCCACCAGGACCCCATCGCTGCCATTGCCGCTGGGAGGAAGGATCCGAATGGCAAATAATGTTCCGTTCTTAAGGTTGCCGTTAAGCGTGGAAAGGTCAGCCCAAACCACGGCGGTCTGAGTAAGGGTATCGAACTTGTAGATCTTTCTTCCCTGCGACGTGTAGAAGATCGTGTGTCCGTCCGAGGCCAGATCAATCCAGCCTGGGCCGCTGTTGTCTACCGGCACAGAAAACGAGGCGACGAAGCTCGTGTACTGCCCCGTGCCTCCAAACGATGTATCCTTGGCCCACTGCTCAATAATCCCTGTACCGCCTGTCACGCCCCCGGCGTAACCGATAAATAGGTTTGCCCCGGAATCCAACGCCACAGAAGTGGCTGCGGGAGGAGCAGGAGGAATGCGGCCGCTGTTAATCCGCTCGACAATTGGATGGGCATTAGCGATGGAATAACGGTCCACCAGGCTGTTAGTGAAGTTCGTACCGAAGAACCGGTAGGCCAAATCAAAGCCGCACCCGGCTGCTTTGCCACCTGAGCTGTCGCTGATTGTCTGCTCAGCTACTGCGCCATAGTTTGGTTTACCCGTCGTCAGATCTGGACTGTTGTGCCACACTTGATACGTGGCTCCGTTCGCCGTGCTTAGGCTTCCCGCGAAGACGTCTCCGCCAACCCAATCAACCGGGTTACTGGTTACCTGTGCGTGAACATGTCCTGCCAGGGCCATAAGAAGCGATAAGACGGTGGCTAGCTGGCGTACGGGGCCGCTTTTAAGCAGTCCGCAGGTCATCATCGTTGGGCTCTTAGTCATATCTGCTCCTTGAAACACCGCACTTTACAATTCATAATCGCCTCTCTTCTCTCTTTTGTTTCAAGCGACTCCCGTCGTGCGCGGCGTCCGCACAGTTCACGCCAGCGCTCCGCTAGAGCAGTTTGTCTGTTGGTTCGAATCCAGTTTTCGGATAGCCTCTGAGTGATTCCGGACGTCAAATAACCAGCCTCTGAAAGCTGCCCATCGCTCCCAGACCGCCACCCACACGACTACGAACGTCATTGCTCAACTCGGTAACAGCGGCTAAGCCTCGGAGCTCAATCCCTCAATGTCTGTCTTGAGCCCTCTTCGGACGTTCTTTTTCCAGGATTTAATCGCGACGGGGGAAAACCTGCTTGCGCAGATACCGCACAAAGACGGGGAAGACCGTAACCCCTTTCGGTCAAATCGCCCGCCAGTCGCGCCAATTGTGTACCTATGTGCACGTAATGTCAACGGAATTGCGCAAAACACCTGTGAAAATATCGAACTGTGCAAAACTGTTCGCACTGTAAATCAAAGACAGCAGGTCGTGTCGGATCACCTTGTGTTTGAGGTGCCCCTTCCTTGCCCCACGTGTTCCGCGAGACAGGGTGGGAAGTGATTTTCCGACATCAGAGCAGGTTTCAAACGAGATGTGAGAAAGGAGAAGAAGATAACTGGCGGAGAGGGAGGGATTCTATTACCGTCGTTTCTGCTATCTAGCTGTCGTTCCTACACTTAGGCGATAATACCCGGCGTTTTAGCGAGTTACAAGAGATTTCGAACTTAGGCTACAGCTTCTATAGTCTCTCCAATGTGCTGCAGTTCCGCTGAAAATGGTATTAGCGGTATCACGGCGTACTCCTAGGAGCTGATTTATTGCCCGCGATCTGCCTCCCGTTGCCCATGGTTGCGTCCATTGCCACGATTTGCTAGGCATGAGTTTTGGAGATAACGGCCGACCCGTTACTTTGAAGATCAGCCTCCGCTGCGCCGAGGCAAGAGCCGACGGAGGCTGTCATAGAAACGCTCAAAATAGCAGAGTGAGACCGCCGGTTGCTAGCAGCGTACCTGCCCAGACGAGGTCGAGGTTGAACCATGCTTTCCGCAGCAGACCAACACCGAACTTCTCGAACACGAGCACCGCGGTCACTGCCGTTACAGCCAGATATCCTGCGGCATGCAGCGACGTGGCAGTGAGGGCAGCTCCTGCGCCAGAGTTCGCCGCGATGATTGTGTGACAACCGTGGCCCCCGCCGGCCATGGTCATTCGGACGAAAAACGGGACAACCATGAGCCCGGCACCGTGCGCGCCCGCCATGAGGAAAGACCACAGTGTAAGACCGCACATGCCGACTCTCATGCTTGCCCAACGAGGATGCTTATGGCGAAAGAGTCGCGAGATGGCGAGGGCGATCAGGAAGACAGCGACTGCCCTGCGGACATACTGAATCGGTATTATCACTCCGATTGCCAGTGCTATTGCAATTGCTAGCGCGACGGCAAGCGCGTGCCCGAGCGCGAGCGGCAGCAGTGCACGAAGCACCGCCGAGCGGCTGCGCTCTTGCATGCCTAGGCTCACAGCAAATAGCCAACCCATGGCGGGATTGATCCCATGGAACGCACCCAACCCGAGCAACACAGCCGAGGACATCGCCATCTCGCGCATCATCAGTCAACCCCCGAGTAGCAGTATGAATCGGAGCTGGCATCGCCACCTTCCAGGTGCACTTGGTGTGGACGCATACCATCGAACTCGAGGAGGAGGTTGTTGTCGAGACGCATGCCACCACCGGGATGGATGTCCACCTTAGCCATCCAGCCCTGAATACCGTCGGGGTAGAACTGCTCATCCCAAGTGCGGTAGAGCGAGTTTGTTATGTACACGCGGCGACCGTCGCGGCTGATCTCGACCATCTGGGGAGCACCGTTGAGTGACTTGCCTGGAGCCGCGGGATGCTCATGTCGGCGTACGATGCCGCCCAGTTTCACCGATCCTGTTTCAACGGGGTTGAAGGGGTCTGAGACGTCATACTGCTTCAACTCCCCGGTGCCCCAGCAAGAAACATAAAGAAAGCGATCGTCAAGGGATAAGTTGATATCGGTGACGAGCGGCGGAACCGCACCGAAACCCTTGAGTAGTGGCGGTAGTTCTTCAGCCGTCGCGGGCTCGGCAGAAATCTCGATCACCTTGCGAAGCTTCCATTGGTTATTGCCGCTATTGCCCTCGCGATACCAGGTCCAGACGGACGACGACAGGTCCTTCAAGCTAGTTACGACACCCACGAAACCATACGTTTCTGCGGGATCGTGGGCAGGGCGCAGTTCCAGCACCATCTGATGTTCGGGGCCGAGTTCCAGTTTTTGTAAGTGGCGGCGCTTTTGAAGATCCCAAACGTGGAGCGAGTTGCCGTACTTTCCGCCGAGGAGTAATTCGGGGTTGACGCCGTCCTCCACCATTGAGGGCGTACCCCACTCGCTTGTAATCATTGTGTCGTGGCCTAGGTGCCACCAAAAGTCATACGCGAGGTACTGCGGCCCACGCTCCTTCTCCCAAGCTCCCTTGATCTCGAATGTATCGGGATCGAGGACAAAAATTCCTCCGGGGCCTTGCCCGTGGATGTCGCCGAGGGCATTGATGTAGATACCATCAGGTCCACAGTGCGCGGTGTGGGGACGGCTGTATCCAGTTTTGCGCATCACTTCGTCAGCTTCGATTACTTTCACTACTCGTGGCCGCCGTGGGTCGGGCTTGGTATCGAGGATGTGAATGCGCGAAGAGCGCATGCCTGGCACGACCAAGTAACGCCGCTGCATGTGGGGATGGGGCGAGTAAGGACAGAGGCAAGAGCTGCATGCGTTCCATCCGAAGTGGTGTAGTTCGTCACCGACGCCCGGCATTTCGAGGCGATGGAGAACCCGGCCGTAGGTTCCCGCAGAGGGGTCTACGTCCACTACGGCTAGTCCGTCGTGGCCTGTCGGGTTAGGATTCAGCATGGCAATGTAGGCCAGCTTTTCCGCTGGAGCCTGCATGGCCATCTCTGGCGAAGGATAAAAGCTTTTATCTGGGAGTAGCTGTGGCATCTGTATTTCTCCTGCTGGATTTCGGCTCTTGGCGGACGCTCCACTCGTATGAAATCATTCAACAGATCCGGGGCATCCACTGCGCAACCGACTCCAGTATTAGGCCGCAGAAGGGTAGCTTCCGTCCTTTGGACGATTTGAAATCTTTCTGAGATTTTTGTGAGGCCAGCGGAATGGCAGAAGTTCTCGACACGTATCAGTTCGGACCGTTCCGGCTCGATGTGTCACAACGTCGGCTAACGCGCGGAAGCGCAAACATAGCACTACGCATGAAAGTTTTCGACACCCTGCGTGTATTGGTCGAGAACGCTGGCCGCCTGCTAACTAAGGAGGAACTGCTAAGCGCGGTCTGGCCCAATACTGTTGTTGAGGAAAACAATCTTAACCACAACATCTCCGTGCTGCGGAAGGCACTGGGCGAGAACGCCACCGGCCAAACGTACATCGAGACGGTACCGCGGGTGGGATACCGCTTTGCCGCCCGCGTCGAGTATGCTGAACAACCCTCACGCCCCTCGACGGGCCCGCTAGCGCGACCACGAAGACAGGAGATCCGGTATTGCACGACGGCTGATGGAGTCCGCCTGGCTTATGCCAGCATTGGGGAAGGCTCACCGCTCGTGAAAGCTTCGAATTGGCTTACCCATCTCGACCTTGAGTGGGAGAGTCCGATTTGGCGGCACTGGTGGGCAGAACTGAGCCGGCACCACCGCGTCGTTCGTTACGACGAGCGAGGCAATGGAATGTCACAGCGTGACGTTTCCGGTGTGAACTTCGAGACATGGGTTGAAGACTTGGAGACCGTGATTGACGCAGTCGGACTCGAGCGATTTCCGCTGCTCGGGATTTCTCGGGGTGGACCGATCGCGATTGCGTATGCCGTCCGGCACCCCGAGCGTGTGAGTCACCTCATCCTCCATGGCGCGTTTGCTGCCGGGCTAAACCACCGCGGCAGTGTGGAAGAGATCAATGCGCGTCGTGCATTGGTTGACTTGACTCGGCTTGGATGGGGACTGCACAATCCAGGCTTCTGTCGCGTATTCACCTGCCGATTTATTCCCAATGCCACCCCCGAACATGAGAAGTGGTTCGATGATCTGCAACGCATTTCAACTTCACCAGAGAACGCAGCACGGCTGCTGCAAGCCGACGACGAAATCGACGTTCGCACCCTACTCCCGCTGGTGCGCGTGCCCACACTCGTAGTGCACTGCGACCGCGATCATGTGGTCCCGCCCGAGTGCGGTCGGCAGATTGCGGCCGCCATTCCAGGAGCGCGGTACGTTTCTTTGCCTAGCGCGAACCACCTCATGTTGGAAAGCGAACCTGCCTGGAATATTTTCATAGAGGAGCTGGGTGATTTTCTAAGTTGGCGAGCCCTGCCGGGCAATGAAACGGTGTGATGGCTCGCTAAAGATGTAAATCTGCGCGTTGTACTGAGGACGGTATAGTACAGGACGGGTACCCGGTAGCGTGTTCTCCACCTGCTCGCCCGTCCGAAGCGGGTCATTTGCCCCCAACTCCGCCGTCTCATTCCATCTTTACCCTGCTACACTCCCTGAACCCCGCTGGTACAATATCGGGTCATGTGGGGGACCTGCGGCTTTCCTGTGCGCCCACCGACACCGGCCGCGGTTTGACAATGGCCAACTACTTTTTTGGCAACTACTTCTTCGATGTGGACGAGAGAAGGCTACTTCGCGAGAACCAGGAAGTTCGCCTTCGGGGCAAGCTCTTCGACACTCTTCGCGTGCTGGTCGAGAATGCCGGCAAGCTCGTACGGAAAGACGCTCTCATGCATTCCGTGTGGCCGGACTCCATCGTCGAAGACAACAATCTCGATTACTGCATTTCGCAGCTTCGAAAACTCTTCTATCCGGCGAATTACATCGAAACCGTGCCACGGCACGGCTACCGATTTGTTGCCGAGGTAACCACGCCGAAGCCGCATGGCGGATTGATGCAACTGGGACCAGCCAAGCAAACTTCCGATGCCCAGAATCAACACATCCAATTTTTCAGCACGAGCGATGGCGTGCGGATCGCGTATAACATCGGAGGAGAAGGGCCGGTACTGGTCCGGACGACCCAGTGGCTCAATCATCTGGATTTCGAGTGGAAGACCCCGTTACGGCGGCAGTGGCTCTCGGAAATCATGCGGCATAACACGCTGGTGCTCTACGACCAGCGCGGCAGCGGTCTGTCGGACTGGAACATCGGCGATTTCTCCTTTGAACGGACTGTCCAGGATTTCGAAGAACTGGTGAATGCTGCCGGTCTGCAGAAATTCGCCATCGTGGGCGGTTGCCAGGGCTCAGCCGTGGGAATCGCATACGCGGTGCGCCATCCCGAGCGGGTAACGAAGCTGATCATTAACGGAACATTCGCCAACGGCTGGCCGGCACCGGGTCCGGGCGCGCAGGAGCACCTGGACGCAATGCTCACTCTTATCCGTTCCGGCTGGGGACGCGACAATCCGGCGTTCCGGCAGTTATGGACCACCCTGTTCCGGCCAGATGCGGATTCCGTAGAGGCAGCCTGGCTCAACGAGTTGCAGCGGATCTCGTCGTCACCGGAGAATGCCGCGCGGATGATTGGCGAGTTTCCTAAAATCAGAATTCTCGACATGCTGCCGAAGATCAGCTGCCCGACGCTGGTCCTACATTCGCGCGATGATGGCGCCGTTCCAGTGCAAGAGGGAAAGCTGATCGCTGCACGAATCCGCGGCGCTCGTTTTGTCGAATTGCCGAGCCGCAGCCATATGGTCGTACCAGGAGAGCCCGCTTGGGACCAGTTTGTCCAGGAGTTCTCCGCGTTCATGGGCTGGCATCAAGAAAGCGCGGCAAAAATGAGCGGAATCTCTGCTTAGTGAGCAATTTCTACACCGTTTGGAAAAAACAAGGGCGGCGCGGACCGCCCTTTGATTTTGCGACATTACACGGCCGAACTTGGCGCCGGTACGACCCGCTCGTCTGAGGCGCGATACGGAGCCAGGGACGGGATCAGCTTCGGGACGCGCTTCTTGTATTCCTGGTACTTCGAGCCGTGGACGATGATCAGGTCGTGCTCTTCCCAGCGGATCGCGGTCAGGATGTACGCGGACGTAAGCAACGCAAACAGCAGGTGCGCGGTAGTCATCGTAGGCGTAGCCCAGAACGCGATGAACCAGCCTACGTACAACGGATGACGCACATACCGGTAGAACAGCGGTGTGCGAAATTCCAAGTAGGTATACGGCTTCCCGACAAGATACAGCGCAACCTGCCGTAGACCGAACAGGTCAAAGTGGTTTATCAAGAGCGTTGCGACGAACACTAGCGCAAAACCAAAGCCGAAAACCACGTTGATGACGTTCCAAACCGTGGGATTCGTGACGTTCCAAACCACACCGCCGATAGGCTGCCAAAATGCGAACACCGCGATCAACAACAGGCTGGAACACAGCACGTATGTGCTGCGCTCGGCGGCCGGTGGAATGAATCGAGTTAGTACCTCTTTGAATGCAGGTCGTGCCATGAGACTGTGTTGCACTGCGAATATCAGCAGCAGCAGAGCATCAATGGCGAGAGCCGGCAAAAAGGCCATACGGGATGCCGAGTCCATCGACTTCGGAACGTAGAGATTGCCAATAAAACCGATGGCATAAACGAAGGTCAGGAAGAAAATCATATAGCTGACCAGCCCATACACAAAGACCGCTAAACGCTTTCCCATAGCAACCATCCTCATTTATTGAATTTACTGGACCTGAGCTTTGGCCCAGGTTCCCGGTGAGATGGCGCAACATTAACGGCATATCGGTGCGCATGTCCTTTGCCGCCGCTGAAATGTTCCTGAAACAATTCTGAGAAACAGCTGGCGGGTCAAGGTGGAATGGACGCTCCTCGCGTAAAACCTGACATGCGCGCTCGACGAAACGCTCCTCGCGCCAGACTCATAGCGCAGAGACAACGATGTCTTCCTGATCGATACGAAGACACGCCGTGCGAGAAACGACACTATGAGCGCCTGAAGCGTCATTCGCTGAGCGGGCATGCACTCTCTTGTACTTAGACTGTCGGAATCGGAGACTGCCAAATATCCCAGTCGCCAGCTACTCCGGTTCCATCATGCACCATATTTGCATTTACGGCGTTTACTCTGACCGAAAGGATGTGGAGAGCACGCTTTCGAGTCTGAAGGAGAGAGGTTTCCCCAAGCAGTGATACTTCCGTTGTGTTTCCGAATTCCGAGATGACAAAGGAATTCGCCTTAGAGAAGAACACGTAGGCGCCGGAGGGAGCGCTTGCGGGAAGCGGCACGGGTTTTGTGGTCGGTGGTTGCTCGGTTGGCTTGCGGGAATCGGAACTCTGGCCATCCCAGGGTCCTGCAATTCCACTGAAAGGTATTAGCGGTATCAGTGCTCGAATTTGTTTGGGAAGCTACAACTTAGCTAACCCTAGTGAATCTCTCACCGATCTGGTCATGAAATAAATTTAATACTGTGATTTCCGTCACAGACTTTTCCTCCCTGCGGTGGTAGGTTTCGCGGATTCGTTGACCGCTGAGACATTCGCGACAGCAAGAGACTAGATGTGACGTGGTCGACTCCGGCCGCGCATAGAGATACCGTGCGGATTTCCGAGAATGAAGAAGGGGTAATTCGAAGTCCTCTGTTCACCTGCCGAAAGGAGAGTTTATGCCAACCCTTGAGGTCTTCGCACACTTAACAGTCCGTCCGGGACAGCTGGAAGGCTTCAAAAAGCAAGCAGCTGAGTGCATCCGAATCACGAAACAGAAGGACACAAAAACACTGCGTTACGATTGGTTCCTCACAAGCGAGGGCACGGAGTGCGAGGTTCACGAAGCATACACCGGTCCTGAAGGTCTGATCGAGCACAACAGCCATATCCTCGAAGCCCGCACCAAGCTGTTCGAAGACTACGCTGACAATCACTTCATGACCGTGTACGGTGAGGCATCACAGCCTCTGCTCGATTTGTTCAAGGCACACGGAGTTGGTTTCAAGTGGTTTCACTTCGTTCAGGGGCTGGGAGCCATCCAGTATAATCCCGCAAATTCCGGTAGCACCATGTAGCTGGCATGAACTGTGGAGCACCGCCAGAACGTCAGTGAGCGATTTTGTCTCCGGCCGCTAGCGTAAGGCGGATTGCGGTATTGCTGTTTCGTTCACCGAGACAGGCGCTTCCACAAGGGTTAGAGCAACCATCCCGATATCGCGAATGGGAGAAGGGAGGCATGCCCCATCCGAGGAGGAGCAATGAGCAGACCACTAAAGCAGGCTGCCGTTGTCGTTGTCATCATCTTTGCTGCCGCTCAACTCGTCCGTCCCGAGCGGGCGAGCCCACCGATTAATGCAAGTGGCACAATCCAGGCACGGGTCGGAACGGTGAGCGGACTGGTTTCCGTTCTGGATCGCTCGTGCCGGGACTGTCACTCGAACCGGACTGTGTGGCCGTGGTACACCCAAGTCGCGCCTGCGTCTTGGCTCATGGCGTACGGGGTGACGAAAGGTCGAAAGGCGGTTAACTTCTCTGAGTGGGACGCATATTCGCAGGAGCAGCAACGGATACTGCTAGCTCTGTCCTGCCCCGATGTGACTAATGGCAAGATGCCTGGGGTCTACACCGTGCCGCATCCTGAGACGCGGCTCTCGGCCCAAGATGTCCAAACGATCTGCGCAGCGGCGCGATAAGCCGAAGAGCACAGGGCAGCCATATGTCCATGACATTGCTGTTCGGGTCGCTCGCCTTGCTTCAGCGGACTGACGAGTAGGCTATTTTCAGTTCAGCCAGTTTATCTTTATTGGAGATTGAAAGCATGAAAACGAGAACGCTCGAAACGAAAATACAAGAGTTTCTGGCTCACAAGCGTATCGCCGTTGCGGGCGTGTCGCGGGAGAATAGAGACCACCCCGCTGCCAATCTGATCTATCGCCGGTTGAAAACGACCGGGCACGATGTCTTCGCGGTGAATCCGCATATGCAGACGTTCGACGGCGATCGCTGCTATCCAAACCTTCAGTCAATCCCGGGCGGAGTCGACGGAGTGGTGATCGTCACGCGACCGGAGGCCACAGAGCAGGTCGTGCGCGACTGCAGCGTTGCCGGAGTTCGGCGCGTTTGGATGCATCAGTCCATAGCGAAAGGATCAAGTGTGTCGCCGAAGGCTGTTGATGCCTCTCGCCAACACGACATCAGCGTGATCGCCGGAGCCTGCCCTATGATGTTCGGTCCTGGCGCCGACTTCGGGCACACCTGTATGCGATGGATCCTGAGGCTCACAGGAGGACTACCTACTTGAAGCGGCGCCAAATTGCCATGATCCTCATCCTCATCGTCGATATGTCATACATCGTGTGGGGTGTGATGGCGGCCGCATCGCCGGATCACCTGCTGAAAGGACCAGGTGGCAAGGCGATCTTACCTGCCGCCTACGAAGGCTACTCCCATAGCTCTTGGTCGCAACTCGCGAGCACGTCTCCGTTGACGGCTGGATACATGATCGTACTCTACAGGATGTACGGCATCTATTGCGCTGTGTTCCGCTTGATGACGAGCGCCATCGCTGTCACCGCCTTCCGTCGCGGCGAGGTGTGGGCGTGGTAGGCGCTGCTCGTCGGCAACACGATTGCGCTCGTGTCGGCCATGAGGATGGACTGGATCGTGAATGGCATCGGTCCTTTTGAAGTAACCGAATACCTCGGCCTGGCTCTCGTCCTCGGATCTCTTGCTGTCACAGCTCCATTGCACGCAGACCAACGGCGCATTCGAACGACGGCATAAGACTTTCCGCCCAGAATTGGTTATGTGGCGGCGGCGCACGAGCAATTTGGGCAGTGGCTCGGCCGAACTCAGCCCGCGAAAACTATAACGCAATTCCGGCCAGAAAGAAGAGACTTTTCTCTGCAGCCCCCCGGAAGAGGATCACCTCTGCGGATGGGCGGCGAACGTGAAGCCGCGTAGAAGAGCACCATTAAGCAGCAGCCTTTCTCTTACCGGCTCTGACCTTTGCCCATCGTGCTCTTTGTGCAGCCGCGATCCTTACTCTCGCGCCAGCCGACATTTTCGGGTTGGCTGAGCTTTTCGAGCCGTTCGCGCCCGCTTTGGCAACTCTAAGCTTTGCCCATCGTGCTCTTTGCGCAGCAGCGATCTCGCCCGTCCAGCCGCTGAGATCTTTCGAGTGCCGTTCGGTTTTCCGTAAGTCGTACCAAAGGCTTCGAGTGCCGCCGCGATACCTTTGACTTGTTGGGTCAAACGAGTGTGTTCTGCACGCAAAGCTTAACTACGCTTCCGATATTCGTCATTTTTAGAGCCCCCCTCGCGTTGGCGATTGTAACAGGGCTGGCATCTGATCCCGGCCGCCGCACTGGGGGAGAAGATTGTTATGACGCAGAAGGAGCGATGGGCTTTAAAGACTGGGAAGAAGGCGCGGTTAGGTGCCGACTCGCAATACGCGAGAACAATCAACTTTCGACTATCTACGACCTGATCACAGGGATGGGTTACGGCAGCTGCAAATCCAGCGAGTAGATCTCGCGGTTCCCGATATCGCGCATGATCAAAGGGGAACCGTCGGGGGCGACGCCGTTCCCAGGTACACCCGAGTCGGGCATGCTTACCCGTGAAATGCCCTTCAGCAACACGAGGCGCTCCTTCTTGCGCGTGGCAATGGACACGCGATCGATCTCTGGACCTTCCGATCCCATGTCCTCGAAGTACACATACTTGCTATCGGGCGACCCCAGTTGGGATATGCGAGCACGTTGCCTGTGGCCAGTTCGGACTTTTTTCCGGTGCCTACTTGAAGAAGTACTTGCTGCTTAGTGTCCGCGGAAAGTAAAGATATATACCGTCCATCAGGAGACCAGCGGGGACCGACCGTGCTTTCACTGCCGGGGAGAGTAGTGAATTTCCTCGTTTGCAGGTCATACTGCGTGACGGAATAATCCTGGGGTTTGCCGGAGATCTCATGCGGATAGAGCGCAATGAGCAGCGACTTGCCATCAGGCGACCACTGCGGATCGTCGGGGACGCTGGAAGCGGGCAGTTGGACCTGCCCAACGGCAACCCCGTCACGGGCCACCAGACATACTTCTGGGGGTTTTGATGGGAGAGTACAGAGGTAAACGATCTGTTTTCCATCAGGAGACCAACGCGGCAGAGAGGCGGTGGTGGGGGCGGAGGTGAGCTGGACTTTGTCGCTACCATCACTGCGACTGCGCCACAACAGAGAATCGGGGTAGCTGACGTAAGCCGCCCAGTTCCCGTCCCGCGAAGACTCGATTTCGCCGCCGGAGATACCATCGAAGAACGGAATGAACTGCTGCGACTTAGAGTCAAAGCGCCGCAGTTGCGAACGCTGCTGCTCTCCGATAGCGAACAGGCGATTGCCAGATAGGGCCGGCATAGGGCTGGAGTAGGAGAAGAGGACCAGCCGTGACCGGCTGCGGGTCGCGACTGGAGGCATGAACCAAACTGGTCGTCTCGCGAAGCGCCCAAATGTCGGAACGGCCGTTGCGCAAGACAGCGAAAAAATAGTAAGCACCGTCTTCGCTCCATCGGCCACAACATTCGCCCGGGTCCTGGTGAAAGCTCTCCGGAAGCACCTGGTGCAATCCACTTCCGTCGATGTCGACTTCCCAAATGCGGCCATTGCGTAAGTCCGGATCACTGGCCCAAAAGCGCAGGCGTTTGGCGTCCGGAGAAAACTGTAACGAGAAGCAGGTACCTGCGATTGTCAGTACCTTATGCGGCTGATTGCCATCCCAGCGGGCCAGGTAAATCTCGTGCCCTCGGGAAAACGCCAACTGCTGCCCGTCTCGCGACCAGGCAGCACCAAGCGCCACAAAATCGCCGAGTCGGCGCGGAGATCCCGCGGGAACAGGGATGATCCATTTCGGGGTCTCCAGGCCAGTGATGAAGCCTTCTTCGCCGGTGAACGAACCGACGAGAAGCTCGGAGCGCGCCGGAGAAATGTCGTGAAGAACGGTATTGGCGAAGGGCGTCGCGAGGCGATTGATGTCGCCGCCTCCCGCCGAGACCTGACTCAACACCGCACGCTGGTTCTCGGTTTCGACGAAGTAAATGCGAGGACCGTCGGTCGCAAGTTGTTCCTTGGGTAGGTTGTCACTCGTAAGTTGCGTGCCTGAGAGCAGGCGAGGCGGAGGCAATGGCCCATGCGCCGCGAAGAATGCGATTGCAAGCAGGAAACGAACCACGAGCATCGGGGCGGCGATGTACGCCCAAAGCTTTCGGACTGGCCCTGCTGAAGTGGCAGTTGCCGCAACTGAACGGCCCGACTCGGTTTCGCGCCGCAAGAGCTTAATGTCAGAACGCATCTCGGCCGCGCTCTGGTATCGCAGATCGAGATCCTTTTCCAGCGCTTTGTTGACGATGCGTTGCAGCTCCGCCGGAATCTTCGGGTTGAGGCGGAGCAACGGGACGGCAGGCTTGTTGAGGATGGAATCAAACACTCCGGCGGTCGTTTCTCCGATGAAGGGTAACGCGCCAGTTGCCATCTGATAGAGCACCGCGCCGAACGAAAAAAGGTCGGTACGCGCGTCGAGTTCGTTGCCAGAGCCTGCTCCGGCGACATGTAGGCCACGGTGCCCATGGCACTGCCGGGACTAGTTAATTGTTCGCTCATGGTACGTGTGGCTTGCGCACCCGGTGCAGAACCGGCACCAGGGCTCAGTTTGGCGAGCCCGAAATCGAGCACCTTGGCATGTCCACGGCGGGTAACGAAAATGTTTGCCGGCTTGATGTCGCGATGCACGATCCCGCCGTGGTGGGCCACATCGAGCGCGTCGGCGATTTCGATCGCAAGCTCCAGCAAGGTTTCGAGCTCTAGGGGACGTCCCGCAATGCGGTGCTTGAGGGTAATGCCATCGAGAAACTCCATGGCGATGAACGAGTGTTCTTCGTGCTTGCCGATCTCGTAAATGGTGCAGATGTTGGGATGATTCAGCGCCGAAGCGGCTCGCGCCTCGCGGCGAAAACGCTCCAATGCGTGAGGATCGCTGGCAATTTCCGGAGGCAAGAACTTCAGCGCGACAAAGCGTCCGAGTTCAGTATCCTTCGGCTTTGTAAACGACTCCCATACCTCCGCCGCCGAGCTTCTCGACGATCCGGTAGTGCGAGATGGTCTGGCCGATCATCGGGCTGAAATGTTAGGCCTGGAGGAATGGCAAGTCAATGAAAGGAACTGCGGGCAAACAGGCGTCAACTCGGGCAAGGCCCGCCGTCATGAAAGGACGATCGATGCCGCCCAAAAGGCACGGAGTGGAACAGCACGGAGCGGGCAGACGGGACGTTTTGAGGCCGATGTGCAATCGCCCTTTCCGCCAGAAGTCCGTTCAGAAGTCTGAATTTCCGCCATTTTCAGTTGACAAACACTCTTCGTTCGCGCCAAGATGCTGCCCCGGAATCACTAAGGATAGCCGCTCAGCCGTTTTTAGCATTTTAACGACACCGCTCGTTCGACCAAGGCCCAGTGCTGGCCTTCTTACTCAAGTATGATTTTCAAATCCCTTCCTACACGGGACTGGGGCTCCTACAGGTGAGTCGCAGTGTCGAAACAGTTCCCCTTTTACGCCTTACAGACTTGTCCAACACGAAAATCCGAGGAGACATCTATGAAAAGAACTCTCATTCTGTTCGCCGCCCTTAGTCTCGGCTTGACCGTCATGGCCGCGGCGCAGGACGAACCGGCCGCATTCGATGGCAGCCGCGCACATGTTTACCAATCTTTCCTAAGTAAATCTCTCACCGCCAGTTCAAAGGCTCAACCTGAATCCGTTGTCGTCAAGTTTTTAGGGACTCACGGCATCGATGCCGCAACGCTTGCATCCTTGCGTGAGGTTGGTCGCCACGCAGGTCAGTCCGGACAGACCCACATCCGGATGGAGCAACAGATCGGCGGTTTACGCGTTCTGGACGCTTATGTCACAGCAACTGTCAACGCTCGTGGAGAGCTGGTCCACTTGATCGAAAACGTTGCTCCCGCTAAGCGCGCAGCGATAGCATCGACTAAGGCATCCGAAGCACAAGCTCTCAAGGCCGCGCTGGCCAGGCTGTATCCGAAGTTGCAGACAGCCTCAGCCATCATTGGCTTGCAGGACAATGTCACTACCTTCGACAAGGGAACTTTCTTCTATTCCTCCCCGACGGTGGAACGCGTTACGTATCTCACCGCCAGCGGAGTTCTCAAGGGCGGTTTCCTTGTTCAAACTTGGAGCAAGCGCACCAACCTCCTGCACTACACGCTGGTCGATCAATCTGGAAAAGTTCAATCCGTGGAACTGCGAACCAACACCGACAAATACAACATCTTTCCAATTAGCCCGACCGAGACGCCCCAAACGATCGTTTCCGGACCTGGCATCGGCGGTCTCGAATCTCCTGCTGGATGGATTTTCGGAGGGCCGCAGGGTAGCGTTAACATTTCCGGCAACAACGTTCACGCTTATGTTGACCGTAACGCCGACAACGACCCCGATTCATTCGGAACTCGTGTGACCAACGGCCAGTTCCTCGCGGCGGCAGACCTGACCACCTTCCCCACCACAGCCCGGAACCAGAACGTGGCTGTTCAGAACCTCTTCTACTTCAACAACGTGATTCACGACACTTTGTACGAGCACGGATTTACCGAAGCCACGGGTAACTTCCAGCAGAACAACTTCGGCAGGGGCGGCCGCGATGGTGATCCAGTCAACGCGGAAGCTCAGGATGGCTCTGGCACCGACAACGCGAACTTCGCTACACCCGTCGACGGTCTCAATCCACGCATGCAGATGTATCTCTGGACCGGCAAGGGTGATCACCAGGTAGTCATCAATAGCGGAGCGGCTGTGGGTATCTATCGTGCCCAAGGTGCTGTTTTCGGTCCTCCTCTCGATGCCACCGGTATCACCGGAGATGTCGTGCTCGTGAACGATGGAGTTGGCACGGTCACCGATGCCTGCGAGGCTCTTGCCGCCAACAGTCTCACTGGCAAAATCGCTCTGCTTGACCGCGGGAGTTGCACTTTCGTGGTGAAAGTCAAGAACGCGCAAAATGCCGGCGCAGTCGCAGCCGTCGTCGCCAACAATGCAGGAGATTCCATCATCACCATGGGTGGAACGGATAGCACCATCACCATTCCATCCGTGTTTATCAGCAAAACCGATGGGACTACGATCCGGGGCGGACTACCGGCGAATGCTACCGTTCGTCTCACTGATCCTCCGCCGCTCCAGCGCGATGGCGACATCGACTCCGACATCATGTGGCACGAGTACGGCCACGGACTCACCTGGCGCATGATTGGCAAGATGAGTGGGCCGCTCTCCGGCGCAGTTGGTGAGGGTATGAGCGACGTGCTCGCCGTCATCATGAACGAGGATGACCGCCTGGGCGAATACGCATTCGACGATCCGCTCGGCATCCGCAGGTTCCCGTACACTAACTATCCACGCACTTACGGTAGCTTTGGCGACATTGGATTTGAAGTGCACAGCGACGGCGAGATTTACGGCGCCATCGGCTGGCGCATGTTCCAGGATTTCCAGAACCAGGGGATTTCCAAGAACATTCTGCTCGACTACATCATCGACGGCATGAACTTCACCCCGGCGGGTCCATCGTTCGAGCAGATGCGGGACGGAATTCTGCAGTCCGTCGCCAACTCCGGCTCAGGACACGAGTGCCTCATCTGGGATGCCTTCGCGCACTATGGAGTGGGTGTCGGCGCCGTCGGCAAAGTGAAGGGCAAGATCGTAGTGGTGCATCAGTCCTTTGCGCTGCCGCCTGAGTGCCAATAGACAACATGGGCGTCGATTCACAAAGGTTAATGCCCGGCGGAGTCCATTCGCCGGGCACTTTTTGGCTTCCAGTCGCAAACGACATCGGAGTTGTGCGCAACCGTCGTCTGTTCAACAAAGCGTCCAAGGTCAGTATCCTCGGCTTTACAGACGAGGCCGATTACAACCACCGCCCAGCTCTTCGACAAACCGACAGTGCGAGATGGTCTGCCCGATCATTGGGCTGAAATCTTTTAGGACCGGAGGAATAGCAAGTCAATGAACGGCATGCGGTGGCTCGGGTGAGGATGATTGCCTCTGTGAAAGCTTGAGCATACGTTGGATTGCAAAGCATCAGCCACGTTGCTTGCGGTGCTCGCGAGATAACAGTTCTTGCCATCAGCTTTCTTGGAACTGCACGGGATTCGCCGTATCATAGCCGTGCCCAATGTCCTTATTCATCTCCAGAAAAGTCTTCCTAGTCGTGGCTGGCGGGAACGCGGCGGCACAACAACATTTTGAGGATACCATTCAACGCAAGAGAACCCTCGACGAAGTCAGGCGTTTTCTTCCCCCGCGAGAAATAGACAGCCTAGAGAAGATCTACCACGGTTCAGACTTCATTGTGTGGGGCGCTGTTCCGGGCCCGATGAATGAGAACCGATGGGAGAAGATGACGCCGGGCGACGTGGTGCTCATCTACAACAATGGCCGTATTCGTTTCGCTGGGGAAATTGCCGCGAAGGTTAGAAACCGGGACCTCGCTCGTTACTTTTGGCGCGAAGACGAAGGCGGCAGCACCTGGGAGCTGATGTACTTCATTGTCAATGAAGAGAAGACGGATGTTCCGATCGAAAAGCTGAACCCTCTATTTGGTTATCAAGCACATTACCGACCTCAGGGATTTTCAATGATCAATGAGGACGCGGTACGAAGGTTCGCAGAGGACTATGGGGACATCCTCGGGGTACTCAAAACGCTGGAACAAGGGGAACAGCTCATCCATATTCCAACTCGGAACGCCGCGATAAGCGCTCGGATTGATCAGCGGATTGATCGGGTCCCAACCGAACACGACGAAAGGCAATGGCGACTGATCCGCCTTGGGCAACTAGCAAAATGTGACGTCTGGGTACCCAAAAACGACCAGCCGAAGCAGTATGACGGACATCAATTCCGGGATTTCGTGCTGCATGAGTTTCACGAGACAATCGATGTGCCCCGCAGCATTGAGAATATTGATGTCGTCTGGAAGTTTGGCCCATATTCGATTAAATCGGCTTTCGAGATCGAACATTCGACGTCGATTTATTCCGGAATCTTACGGCTGTCGGACTTGAGGGCCGAGGCTCCAAACTCGAACTATCCCTTGTTTATTGTTGCGTCCGAAGAACGGAGAAGACGAGTTTTTGAGGAATTGCGGAGGCCGACTTTTTCAGGATCTTGCTTGCGGTTGAACGAAGTGATTCGGTTTTTGGGGTATGACAAGGTCCGACAGATCGATGAATCGTCCAAAGATGCAAGGAACTTCGACGCTAATGTCCTGATGAACGCCGGGGAATGTGTCCCAGAATTCGACAACTAGGCCGAGTGATTTCGCCGGGACAGACCGTCTCATCCCGCTCTTCCATCTAAGGTTTGACCCTACTGCTCGCCTGTTCTTAAACTGTGCTCATGAAAATTCCCGCTGTCATATTCTTTACCGTCGCTTCTTTCACCCTTCCCCTGCAGGCGCAATCACAACGGTCAGTGTTGAGTGCTGGTGAATGGCGGAAGGCCCACGAGGCTGAAGTAATCCATCAGTTCACAGCGCTGCTGTCGATTCCCAATGTCGCCAGTGATCGGGACAACATCCAGCGGATTGCCGACCTCCTAGTGTCGATGCTCGAGAAGCGCGGCGTTAATTCCCGGCTTCTGAAAATCGAAGGCTCCAATCCAGTCGTGTTCGGCGAGATCAAGGCTCCTGATGCAAAACACACAATCGTCTTCTATGCGCATTACGATGGCCAGCCGGTAACTTCGACAGAATGGGAGAACAACGCGCCGTTCACTCCAGTCATTCGCAAAGTGAATGGAGAAGATCGGATCTTCGCGCGTTCGGCATCGGACGACAAGGGCGCGATCATGGCACAGCTGGCTGCTCTCGACGCCTTACGTGCTGCAAAAATCCCACTTCGCTCGAACATTCGGTTCATCTGGGAAGGCGAGGAGGAAGCAGGGTCGACGCATTTGGAAGCCATCCTAAACGCAAATCGTGATCTTGTTCATGGCGACGTATGGCTGGTTTGCGACGGACCGGTGGACCAGAGTGGCAAACAAACTGTCGTCTTCGGGGCACGAGGCGATACGCATCTTGAGATCACACTTTTCGGTGCCACTCGTGGATTACACAGCGGGCATTACGGCAATTGGGCACCGAATCCAGCGATGATGTTGGCTCAGCTACTTGCGGGCATGAAGGATAACGATGGCACAGTTCTTATTCCTCATTTCTACGACGGCATAGAACCTCTCGGCCCTTTAGAGAAACAAGCAATCGCCGAAGCCCCCGTTAACGACGACTCGCTACGTCAGGAACTTGGCTTGGGTCACGTGGAGGGTGGGGGTAAAAAGCTTCTCGAACTGCTGAATCTCCCCACCCTAAATATCAATGGAATGTCGGCGGCGAACGTAGGACCTCGTGCGAATAATGTTATTCCTTCTCGCGCCGTTGCCGACCTCGATCTTCGATTGGTAGTAGGAGAGCATTGGCAAGAGCAGCAGAAACGGGTCATCGAACACATTCGCTCACAAGGCTACTTCGTCGTGGATTCCGAACCCTCGCGTGAGGTTCTACTAGCCCACCCGCGTGTTGCAATGGTCAAAGGCGACGATTTCAGCTACGACGCTGTTCGCACGCCCATGGACCTCCCGATAGCAGGAGAGGTCATCGCCGCTGTCGAGAGTGCGCGAGGAAAGGTTGTGAAGTGGCCCACCATGGGAGGGAGTGTTCCGCTTGGAGCTATGGAACGGGCTGCTGATACTCACACGATCACGGTGCCAATTGCAAATCATGACAACAACCAGCACTCGTCAAATGAGAATATCCGGTTAAAGAACTTGTGGGATGGAATCGAAACGATGGCAGCGCTGATGCAGATCCAGTGAAGGCGTTTCCAGTCTCGCCTGGAGGCAACACTAGCGATGCCGCGCCTCTCATGGAGAATGAGACTGGGCTGTACGGAATGGGCAAGATGTAGTCCCATTAGGGGAGCCTGGAATCGTGTTGTTGCCTATCCCAGTCCGCTTTCCGTATATCATAGCCCGACACGGATCTACAGCGGGGTCAACATACCGGGGGTGCAGACATGCTTCCTCTTTCTCGCTGAAAGTTCAAAGTGGGGGGACAGGCCGTGCATGGCATAATTGAACGCGTCATCTGGCGGGGCGTGGCGTGGCGTCTAACGTCGTGGTTGATTGCTTTGAGTTGATCGCGTGCGACGTACGTTCAAGTCAAGCCGGCGCACGCTGCTGGCGGTTTTAGCATATCGGGTGGACGGTTTAGGCCGTGAGTGTGTGCGTGAGCTGAAAATTTGACGGTTGGCAGCGAAAAGAGAAGTAAAACTGTGATGTCCTACGATGGTCCGGCGGGTTTGTACTCTTCAACTTGAATATTTACGCCTAGGCTCTCGCCGTTCTCTCCACCCGTCACTTCGATAATCTTGGCGAAGAGAACGAATCCATGCTTATCCATGCTAGGCGCCAGATCTGCGGCAAGCTCGCGGGAGAGATAACCGAGTTGCTGCCCGAGTCGCGGTTTGTCTGGGACATCCGTGTAGACAATCCGTCTCACGCGGATAGCGTTACCATCAACGGGATTGTTCGCTTCACGCTCTAAGAACAGCGCATCGCCGCACTGGCAGCAAGTCAAGATGATGTCCTGGCGATACGCACCATCCGCGTTGCGCTTTGTGACGCCTCGAATTTTGGTTCGGAAACTTCGATGCTAATCGGAGATCCTTGCGGCGTGCCCCGACCTTCATCCCGATTTCGTGTGCTTCGATGTTTGTTTCCACGCTCATCCGTTTCTTCGATGGGAGCTTCCAGCCACATCTTGATCAGATGGAGCATCGCTCCGTCGACCAC
>JBKOUZ010000157.1:0-16909 GCA_046723715.1 Acidobacteriota bacterium
GTTCTGAGCCTCCGCAAGTATGCGCTCATACTGACGGTCACCGCGTAACTTGTCCCAGTTTTTATCTCGCGCAAACCATTGGTAGTTGTGGTTCCCCAGATCGATCGCCCTTCGAAGCCACGCGACGGCTTGTGCGTTCTCGCCAAGTAACGCATAGATACTGCCTATCCAATATGCCCGGTCACCGTCAGCGACCTCTTCTGGTTTCTCTCGGAGAATGTTGTGGTCAATCTTAGCCCGGTGCCCCTTCGCGGCATACAGGAACGCCGACATCAAGAGCGGCGCTGCATCTCCGCTGTTGCGTCCTAATTCGACTGCGCGCTGCAGGATCGGCTCAGCTTCCTCAAACTTTCCCTGGTAATAAAGAAACTCGCCAAGGTAGGCCATCGCCTTGAACTGCTCTGGATGCATTAGCAATGCTTGCCGCACTCCCTGCTCCGCTTCTTGCACTTTTCCTAGATATAGCAACATGCGGGAGTGCATCCAGTAAATGCGCGGGGTCGTGGGATCGAGTTCCAAGCTTCGTCGGTACGCATGCTCAGCAAGGTCGTTGAGCCCGGCATAGTGGTAGACGTATCCCAGTAGATCCCATGCGAATTCAGAATTTGGCGCTTCCATGACAGCTTGTCGCAAGCTGCGAATGGCTTCTGCATTTCGTCCGGCTTGCCCGTGAGCAAAACCCAGCGCAAGCAGACCTTCTACGGAATTCGGATTGAATTCGAGAGCACGCCGGGCGGTCCTTTCTCCCTGTGACAAGTTGGCCGCTGCGTTCTCACGAAAATTTGCGCACTCGAGCAAGTACATCATTGCCAGCAACGCGTGCGCGTCTGCAAACGACGGATCTATCTTCAAAGCCCGCTGTAAGGCTTCTTGTCCACGACGCAGGCTGTCCAGCTGCGTCCGAGTGAAATAGTCGTTCTTATAGACCCGCCCTTGTAGATAAAGATCGTAGGCTTCCGCGGAACTGGTCGAGGGTGAAGCCAGCAGGTCTCGCTCGTGACCGGAGACCTCCACACGTAGACCGTCTACCACTTTCTGAGCAACCTCGTCCTGGAAATTTAGTAGGTCCTTGCTTTTCAGGTCATAATGTTCAGCCCAGCGTGTTGCCTGGTTCTTTTCGATCAGCTGAACTGAGATACGAATTCTGTCGCCAGCGCGCTGATAGGTTCCGTCGAGCACCGAATCCACTCCCAATTCCTGCACGGCCTGGGCCGGATCAATGGCATTCTTGCTGTACTTCAATACGGACGCGGTTGGCCGCACAGCAAGATTTCGCAATGATGTGAGGCGCGTGATGATGGCATCTGTCATACCGATGCCCCACGATTCGTCCCCCGCATTTTCGGAAAGTCTACGAAACGGCAAGACTGCCAGAGTTGTCGGCTTTGGATCTGTTCCGTGCGAGGGACCTTGGCTCGGCGGCTTTGATCGAGTCCAGTACCATCCGGCCAGAACAGCGGCAATGACCCCCGCCACGACCCCAACAGTTACGACCGTCGGCTTGGACATCCTGGGCCGGGGCTGAGTGGGGAAAATTGAGGGCTTTACCTCGTGTACTTCAGCTACGAATCGATAACCACGTTTGGGCACAGTCTCGATATACAGGGCCGTGTCCCTGTCATCGCGAAGCTGCTTGCGCAAGGTGAAGATGTTCTGCGCCAGAGTGGCCTCTTCGACGAAGGCATCCGGCCAGATTTTCTGCAGCAGTTCGTCCTTGCCCAGGGTACGACCACGGTGCTCCACCAAGACCAGCAGCGTTTGGTAGGCCTTAGGAGTCAGGGGAATCTTGCGCGTCCCTTCTAGCAGCAGATCCTGAGATGGATCCAACCGGAAGGGGCCAAACTCATATAACACCTGTCTTGACTGCAACATAGCGGTTTTATCGCGATTTCAAAAAGATTTGATTGGGCTTTGAAGACATCCTGCGGCCATTCCGGATACCAAATCACAGTCGCCCACGTGGTGCACAGGCAACCTCGCACGCCAAGTGGTCGAAATTCTAGCAGAGGCAGTCGTCCGAAAGAACATGAAGCGCGCTGTCTCGGAGGGCAGGAGGCCCAGAAAAACAATGTTCAGAAGAATCGTAGCTTTCTTGTATGGTGTTGTTTGTTATTTGGCGTTCTTTGCAACCTTCCTATATGCCATCGGCTTTATAGGAAACTTTGTCGTTCCGAAGTCGATTGACTCCGGGCCGCACCGATCGTTCACCTACGCCCTAGGGGTTAACGCTGCATTGCTCGGGTTGTTCGCGATCCAGCACAGCCTAATGGCGCGCCAATGGTTTAAGCGCGCTTGGACACGCCTCGTACCGGCTGCGGTCGAACGCAGCACATATGTACTCTTCTCGAGCGTCGCTTTACTGGTGTTGTTCTGGAAATGGGAGCCGATGGGCCGCGTGGTTTGGAATGTGGACAGCGGCGCCGGTCAAATTCTTCTGTACGTCCTGTACGCAGTGGGCTGGATAACGGTTCTCGTCGCTACCTTTCTCATCAACCACTTCGATTTGTTCGGATTGCGCCAAGTCTGGCTCTACCTGCGCGGGATCCCCTACACCCCGCTTAGTTTCCGGACTCCGGGCTTGTATCGGATTGTCCGGCACCCTTTGTACGTGGGATGGCTCCTCGTATTCTGGTCAGCCTCACTGATGACAGCAGCGCACCTGGTCTTTGCTATCGCAACTACCGCTTACATTCTGCTGGCGATCCAGTTCGAGGAGCGGGATCTGGTCCGCTTGCACGCCGAATACGCCGAGTATCGTCGTCGCGTGCCGATGCTCGTGCCGATTGGCTCAAAGAAGCGGCAGGGCGATGTCACTGTGCCATCACAGACGGCACCACAAATCGAAATGTAGTTCCGCTTTGTGGGGGAGTTCTCCGGTCTCTTCTGGTTCCGGGGCTGCTCTCTCACTAAGCGATTTTTCCCGAACAAATTGCAGAGCCTGAACTTCGAAACGGTGTACGTAACAAGTTGTACCAAATCAAACTATTTGGAGTTCAAAGGTGCTGCTGCATTTCGTCGAATGGAAACATCTTGACACCTCAGCATGGGTAAACCCAGAGACGCCTTTATGACTATCGATTGCCGAATCGGCCCCAATCCAAAACTTTCAGTGGCGTGCAGCTGAAAATTGCAGGCACGCACGCGGTGAGGAGCTCGACGCACGCGCGGATCTGTTTTCCGGGGCAGTGCTTTATGAAATGGCCACTGGCCATTATGCATTCTCGGGTCGCACGACGGGTGTCATTCTCGATGCGATCTTGAATCGTGAGCCTAAATCGCCGCGGAAAAGCAATCAACAGGTCCTACCGGAGCTGGAGCAGATCATAGACAAGGCGCTGGGAAAGACCGGGAGATCCGATACCAGCGCGCGGCAGACATTCGCGCCGATCTCAAGCGGCTCAAACGGGCCAGTGAATCAGGACGAATATCTAGCGTGGCACGTCCGAATCCGCGGCTTGCTTTTAAAAATTGGATCCTCCCGCTTTTCGGAATCTTTCTTTTGATCGGCGGGATTGTCATCTCCAAATTCTTAATGGAGCACGGACACCCGCAACCTGAACTCAAGCAGCGTCGATTAACCACAAATCCACGGAGCTACCACTAACAAGGGAGAAGTTCCACACTGTTGACACCAATATCGCTCCCTACATCCGTTGATCTGAAACAGCCGGCTGATCGGCTGTCAGCCGCTTTTCTCAAGAATTCTTCCGTTGACAAAGTTCGAGATTCAATCGTGGAGTTCAATTCGCGATTTCGACAACCTCTTAAGCGCCATGCCGGAATAAGAAGATCCGCACGGCTCAAAAGACCTGTGAGGCTTCGAAAGTGGAATCCGCGTCCGATCTCCGATCACCAGGATTCGCCGCTTGTCCCGCGAGAATCTGCAGTTCGGTCCCTGGGGAGATCACCGGTTGGAAGCATTCAAACTAGTTAAGCGTCTCCTCATCTAGAACTGACCGTGTGCACGCAAAACCAGCTTTAGTTTTGGCCGAAGACCGGAATCACACTACCCGCACGGCGTTCTTAGTGAGCTTCTACTGGTTCAGGGATGGCCTTCAACGCCTGCTTCGCAGTGGAAATACAAGCGACTGAGTTGCGAATCTTCAACTGCGTCGGCAATACTGTAGTGTTTGGCGCCGCTTTCGAGCCAGCTATTCGCTCGAGCAGGCAGCGTGCTGCTGCTGTACCCAGTTGGTACCCAGGTTGGTGAACCGTGGTCAGAGCTGGAGCCGTAAATTCCGCGAAATCGAGATCATCAAAACCGACAATGGAAATCTCTTCCGGACAATGCAGGCCTAGTTCACGAGTAGCCAGGAACACGCCCAATGCCATCAGGTCATTGCAGGCGAAAATCGCGGTCGGGCGCGGCAGCATTCGCAGCAATCGCTTAGCCGCGTGATAACCGCTGACACGGTCAAAACGTGCTTCCTGGATATAGTCTGGCTCGATAGGAATCTTCGATTCTGCTAGCGCGCGCTTGAATCCATCTAATCTTTGTACCGCATTAGCCAGATGCAACGGCCCAGTGATCACCGCCAATTGGCGGTGGCCCATTCGCAACAGGTGCCGCGTAGCATTACAAGCGCCTTCCTCGTTTGCGACTAGGACAACATCTCCCTGCCACCCCCTAGGCTGCCGGTCAACGCAAACAACCGGAGGGCCCGCCGCCTTAAACTGATTCGCAATTTCGCTATCCACCGATGGAATAATCAGCCACCCAGCCGGACGATACGCCCGCAGTTCGTTCACATATGACATCTCCTTACGTGGATCATTGTCGGTATTGCAGAGCACGAGCCGCAGAGAGCTCTTATAGGCAACATCCTCGACCCCGCGTATCACCGCGGGGAAGAACGGATTTGTTACATCGGGAATCATCATGACCAGTATGCTGGTCTGATTCCGCCTCAGTCCGCGAGCCAACTGGCTCGGTTGATAGCCAAGACTTCGAATCGCTTCTAAAACCCTGCCGCGCAACTTCTCTCGGACCGCGGCGGTGCCGTTGATCACGTGCGATACCGTGCCAATCGACACCTTTGCGCGTTGCGCGATTTGCCGCATTGTTACAGGCCGGTTCATCTAGGTTCGGCGCAGCGTCACAAATTCACTCAACTCCAGCCGACTGCGCAACTCACTCCGTATCTTGAACGCAGCGGAAACCGAGCGCCGCCGAGCGATCCATACTGGGCGAGGTCATCAGAAGCTTTCCGTGTTCATTATTCTTGTAGGCTTGCGGGAAATACCAAATTGATCCCTGCGGCTGATAGTAGCTGCCCCCGCGCACGATACCGGCTCGCGTGTGCTCATCCTGAAACTCTTCCGTCCATTGCCAGACATTTCCCACCATGTCCATTACGCCGAACGGACTGGCGCCCTGCGGATGGGCATCCACCGCATCTGGGCCTCTCATGGTGCGACCCTTGTCAGGCACGGGCACGGCTTGGCCATTCCAGGTATTGCCCCACGGATACAGTCTTCCATCGCTACCCTGCGCGGCATACTGCCACTCCCACTCATGTGGCAGACGTTTGCCAGCCCAGTGGGCGTAGGCACGAGCATCTTCGATTGAAACCCAAGTAACCGGCTTGTTGTCCCAACCCACAGGGTAGGTGCCGCCGTGCCAATCGCGAAGGAAGTTGAGATCGTCCTGCGGATGATAATGAGCAGTATCGAGAAACTTCTTGAACTGCGCGTTCGTGACCGGATATTTGTCAATCCAGAAGGACTTCACATGTATGGGATGCTGATGAAAACGGCGCGGTGTATCTTCCCAGGGATATTGCACGTCCACTCCAATGTCGTTGAATCCTTCAATCTCAATTCCGGAAATGTTGAACTCGAAATCTGCCTCCGGGATCTTCACCATGTCCGCCGGTGCAGACGTGGGCGCCTTGGCTGCGGGGATGGACACAATCTGCTGCGGCAGAACATCCCAGTTGTGTGAGTAGCTCGCCAGGGGCTTGGCGGACAGCGCTTTCATCTTCGACATCAATTTTTCAATGCTGACGTCGGGAGCGTCGGGAGCGGCAAGCAACGCTCCGAAGCCATGCGCCTCGATTGCAAAACTGAGCACGGCGCGGCCAGACTCGGTTTTGCCCGGCTTAAGTTCGGCTCCATGGTACAAATCGAAATACCGCATGCCGGCCTGAGTTGTCAATTCGATTTGCGGTCCATCCACGTCATACTCATTTCGATTCACGATTGTCCAAACCGTCTGCCGGCCCAGCGGCCACCTGCTGCTAAATACGCCATAGCGGAGCATGGGAGCCATCGGTTCCCAGTCAGTGCTGATTAAAAATGGAGCCAACGCGCGCTCGATTGTGGCGACGCGCCGCGTAGCTTCAGCGTCGCGAGGCGTAACTCCGTTCCAGATGCCCCAGATGTTCTCCCAACTCTCCCAGCCCACGCCGTTAAAGAAGGCAAACTGCAGATTATCGATCTTGTCGCGCTTCCAGCGATCTGAAATGTTCACCATGTGCCGCGGCTCCAGCCACTTGTATTTGTCCACCATGGGAACGAAGGGATACGAATATTGACCCCAGGTCATCACATTCCACGCCAGGGCTTCATCGGCGGGCCCGCCCTCCGGTTCGAAAGCGAGTGGGTGGCCGATCTTGTCAGCGGCCGTCGAGAAGGCCAGAGGCACCCCATCCTGGGTGTCACCGTTAATACCGTCAACCCCAATCTCCGCCATCAGACTGGCAATTGCATCGGGCCAAGGCATGCCAGGATCCCGCGTCCCTTGATCCCACATCATCATGGGAAAAAGTACGCGAACGCCTCGCCTGTGAAAATCCGCGATCATCTGCCGGACGCCAGGCACTCCTCCCGGCATGGAGCGAATCAGGTCATGCTGGTTGCGATTATCGATCCCCATGTTCGGGTAAGTTGGCCAGATGAGCACAGCATCGATTCCGCCGTATCTCTTTTCAAGATCATCTAAATAACGATCCACCGTGTAACGGTGCGCGGTTGGGTCATAGAAATAACGATCCTCTACCATCATCTGCGGTTGAATGTAACTCGACTGCGTCCATTTGAGTGCGGGGGTATCGTAGCGAGAACCATCGTAGCCGATGCGGATCCGTCGCTCGTCTCTCCAACGCCGGATATCGGCCAGCCACGCATCGTGCTCGTTCTGTGTGCAGGGCGCAGATCCGCCTTCCCACGCTCCTTTCATCACCAAACAACCCGGAGTCGGAATCTGCTGCCGCTCCGGACGGAATTTGGAGTCTTGTGCCAAGATCGGGTTCGTAAGAACTACTAGAAATAGAAAGAGGGAGGAGGACCAAGCCGCGAATTTCATGAGGGCTCCCGCAAACACTGATTTTCGCCCGGCAAATATAAAACGTTTCAAAAAGATTGTCTATGCTCAGGTGCGGCGGGAGCCTGATGCAGTGAATTAGTGGATTCGCCTATAGCTCTCCCACTCAACTCCCCTTCACTCAAGTTTTTGGAGAACAGTTTCGAGCTTGCATAGGTATCGTGACAAGGCGGATGAGTTGCTCCGTCGAATGCCAGTACGGGAAGCAAGGTCGGCGGAAGAGAACAGGCTCCTATTTTCGTGTCTCGTAGATCGCAAGGACCAGCGCTCCCGCCGAAGCGGAGAACACCGAATAGTCGAGCGGAGACTTGATACCGAACGAGATTGCCATGGCAGTCCCGAACAAAAGCAGCAGGATAGAACTGCCCAGAGCCGCCCAACGAAGCCAGATGCCCAGCACTAGAGCAAGGCCCAATGCCAGTTCAGCAGCCGTGGCGACCCACGCCAGGAACGGAATCGTTGAGGCGGGCATGAAGGAATTCACTTGCGCTGTGTACCGCATAAATCCTGCAAAATTGCCATAGCCGACGTTCCTGCCCCTATACAAACCGAAGCGGTCGGCGATCCCAGAAAGGAATGACGCTCCGAGCGCCAGGCGCAGGTAGAGCATTCCCCACCATTGCCAAGCTACCTCGTGCGGTTTCGCTATTTTGCTCCTTAACGCTCCAAACGAATTATTCATGATTGGTCTCCGGCTGGCTTCCGGCAGTCGGAGGCGGGACGCTCAGCGGCGTATCGTGATCACAAACAAAGAAGGCTAGAAACTTCGTGGGTGCGCTGGCGCTGGCATTTGCAGAAATAACATGAATGCCATTGGGAGCCTCGTAGAAGCTCTCGCCGACGCTGTAAGTGGCTTCAGTTTCTCCGTTCACCTTCGAACGCAGAGTGCCTTCAACCACATATCCGATCACTGGGCAGGGATGGCTGTGAGGCGCTGATGATTCGCCCGCCCCGTACGTGACCTCGACAACTGTCACCTTCAGGTTTGCGCCATCCAATCGTGGCAGGGAACGGGAGAGAATGATTCCGCCCCTTGACGGTTTGCTCGATGCTGGCGCAATTCCCGTTGCAGAGAACGACATCGCCACACAAGCCAGTATTGCAAGGAACTTCACCGATTTGTTGCTTGACATTGTTGACATCGTTTTCATAGCAATCCCCCGAGCTTGGAATGAGCCGATCACGGTGCTGGTTTGGAGGAATCGGAGCCACACCCTGGAAGTCACCAACTCGCCTGCTGAAATCAATGACCAAAGGCTTCGTCGCAACTTTCGCCTGTAGTCATCACCGGCGCCACGATTGTGATCAAGACACGCCGGCACACTCCTGGCTCTAATTGCTGATTCGGCTACTTAGAGGCCTTCGTATACATTAACTCGATTCTTACCGCCAGGGCTGATTGCTGCTCGTAATGGGGCCACCCGAACTGGGCCCGTAAACAATAGCCCGAACAATTTGCAGCTTTCTCCCCGACGATCTGCCGTCGGCATCGGGCCGAATCACGATCTTGACCGAATGCTTCCCCGCAGCGAGACCGCTTACATGCCAGTAGTCATCATCAGTCGTATTTTTGGGGATCCAGGCATCGATTTCAGCGACCTTTTCGCCATCAAGAAATACATCAGCACGGCCGCCATCCTGGCTGCAGAGGCCCACGACGGCAACGCCGGTACCGTTGAAGTTGAGCGTTGCCTCTGCACCGGCGGCTCGTGTTTCCTTGAATCTGAGGTCCTCACCCCAGTCGAGTTTAAGTTTCCCGTCCTCAAACTGTCCTTTGAATGCCCAGGATGGCTGGTTTATGTCGATCCGTTCTCGTGGTGGATCGATATTCCACTGCTCGAGGGGAGGTGCAGCAGGCTCTTGAGCCGGAATTTCGATTTGTGTGGCGGTCACCTTGCCCCCCGCTTCTTCCACTACTTTCAGAGCACGAGCCTGCGTGCTCGCCACAATCTGATTAAAGGAGTACTGCGTGAAGGAGAACCGCGTGTCGGCGATAGCGGGTATCCCGGCCTTCCAAACATCGGGGATGCGGTTATAGCCGAGCATCACGCCAAGCACACCAGCGGCGCTCGAGGGGTTGCAGTCCGAATCTTGGCCGGACCGCGTCGCTACTTCAAGCGTCTTCGCGAAGTCCCCCGCGCCGTACAGCAGCCCGAGGGCGACGTAGCCTCCGTTCAGCTTGGCGTCGATGTTGAATGGTTCCAAAGCGCCGTCGGTGCACACGTCGCCTTTGTCCCACTTATCCTCGATAAGTTGCCAAGTTTTCTTCCAATCGTTGGGATTTTCAGCCGACCATCGCAGAACGTCGGCGATCACCTTTGCATAGGCGCTTTCCGCGGGGATTGATAAGAGGCCGCGCTCCACGATCTTGCGCGGATCGTTCTCGAAAAAAGCGGTGGCATACATGCCCGCAAAGAACATGCCTCCATACAACCCATCGCCCCAGTTCATTACCCGTCCCACACGGTCGGCGTATTTGTTAGCTTCGCGAGGGAGGCCAGGGGTCATCAGTCCGATGAAATCCGATTCGATCTGAAAATCGATGTCATTGGCATGGATGTTGTATTTCGGATGGCCCGACATGGGAGCCTTGATGCCGCGATTAAGGTTTCGCCGAGCTCCGGCATTCGCATGCCATAATTCATACAGGGAGTTCTTGAACATTTCTCCGTACTGCTCGGTGGTCGCGTCGAGGCCCACCTTGTCCATAACCTCGGCAAACGTCATCTCGACATACAAGTCGTCCTGGTCGATCGCGTTCTTGAGCCTCTCCGGGGACCAGTCAAGATACTTATTGAGATTGCCCTCCATGATTTTTCCATTAGAACGAAACTCGGTGGGTGCGCCGTACGAAACGCCGATCATCTGGCCCGCCCAACCGCCGCGGATCTTGTCTTCCAGCGTGGCCCTTGAGAGGCGTCGCAACTCACTGTTTTGAGCGCTCGCCAAGTTGGGAAAGAGTGCGATGCAAAGAGTCAAGGCAGTCAGCGTGATGCGCATTGTAGGTCCTCCGGTTATCGTTGCTGGACCATAACATCTCTATCCTGGTTTTGTGAAATGCTTGCCTGAAGTCACAGGAGAACCATCGGGGATGCCGAAGGATCCGCAAAACCTGTGGGTTAGCCGGCAGGCACTTGAGCAATTGATACAGCGGAACGTTACTTTTTTGGCCAGCCTTTGGAAGGCACAATCCCTTCCCCTTCACGCAAGATTACCAACTGGTTTGCCGCCACCCTTTTGAACTTCTCATGTAGACCGTTTGGCCAAAAGACTTCAATATCGGCCGAATTGAAAGTGCCAAGACCGAAGTGCAAGCGTGGATCATTGCAGGAATAAAAGCTCGCCTGGCTAAGAACCGCCTGAGACTGAACCTTCTCCCCATAGCGGACCAGAACACGAGCACCGATGGCGCTGCGGTTCGACTTGACTCCCTCGCACTTGACTTTGATCCAGTTCTGCTTTGCTTTTAGATCGTTTCGTAACAGCGACGGAGGTTCGTTAAGATTCACAATCAGAATATCCATGTCGCCATCGTTATCAAAATCCCCAAATGCGCAGCCTCGGCTACAGTGAGCTTCCATCACCCCCGGGCCGGCTTCCTGCCCTAGCTCTTCGAACTTACCGTTGCGCAGATTGCGAAACACCACACGTGGGGTCTTGTTCGCGTATTGGGGCAACTTGTGTTCGATTTCGGGATACACGTTGCCTGTAACCAAGAAAATATCAGGATAGCCATCGTTGTCGAGATCAACCATGCCGGCGCCCCAACAGACATACCTGGTCTCCACCGCAAGGAGCGAGGAATGAGTGAGTTCGTCGAAATTACCTTTACCATCGTTGTGGTAAAGACCATTGGCGTCATCGGCAAAATGCGTCTTAAAGAGATCCAGATGGCCGTCTAAATCGTAATCCCCTACGCCGATACCCATGCCAGCTTGCTCCATTCCATCGTCGCTGAGCGCTACTCCGCGGAGCACACCTTCTTCACGAAACGTTCCGTCATGGTTGTTCATGAATAACAGGCTCGGAGTAGAATCGCAGGCGACGAAAATGTCCGTCCAGCCATCCTCGTCGAGATCAGCCGCGACGACTGTCATTCCATAGGATGCTGTAGCTTTTGCGATACCGGCCTGCTGGCTGACGTCGCTAAAAGTACCGTCACCATTGTTGCGGTACAACGAATGTCTCCCAGTGGGCATCCCTACGGGACCACATTCAACCGGGATACCTTTCCAGTTGCAATTCGAGTTCTCTCCCGGAACCGGCGCGTGCTCGAAAGAGAAATTCACGTAATTGGAAACAAACAAATCGAGATTCCCGTCCCGATTGTAGTCAAGGAAACTGCACCCCGCTCCCCACCGCGGTTCTTCGTTCCAAAGGCCCGCGCTTTTGGTCACATCGATAAATGTGCCATCGCCGTTGTTTCGATAGAGACGATTCTGCCCAAAGTAAGAACAAAAAATATCCTCGAAACCATCGTTGTTGTAATCGCCGATGCACACGCCGGAGGCCCAGCCCGTTGCCTTCAGACCTGCCCTCTCGGTCACATCGGTGAAGGTGCCGTCGCGATTGTTCTTGTAAAGGCGGTTGGTCGCGCCAGCCGGATCCCCTGTCAGGCGTGTTCCTGATAGCAAGAAAATATCCATCCAGCCGTCATTGTCGTAGTCGATAAAGGCGCAACCACAGCCGGTGGATTCCAGAATGTACTTCTTGCTATCCACGCCGCCGTAGATCGTGGAAGCGTGCAGCCCGGCAGCTGCAGCCATATCCACGAAATGGGCATCAAAGGAACGTCCCGAAGGCGCTGGTCGCCGCTGGGGTTTGACTGTGTGCGTCGCAACCCCTTGCGCTAAAAGCTGTGGAGCCGCCGCGAAGGCCGCCGAGCTGAGAGAAATTCGCATAAACGCGCGGCGGGTACGGGTCAAGACGGTTGTCTCCTTCGCAGCATGTCCCTTCTGCCTAGTTGAAACGGTTTGATGCTTCGTCGGACTTTCCGTCAGCATTATAGATGGCTCTGGATAGTTGGCTCTGGCTTTGCCTGCGCTTGTGAGCCAAGTTTTTTCCAAGAAAAGTGCTTGACAAAGTATTTTGAAACGATTTAAGTTTTCGCCCTATTTCGGTTCACTACTTCGTCTAATTCCATGGGGTCGAGGGCTGTAGCCTCCCGAATCACATGACAGGAAGCTCTGCTCATCTTACGCACCGATTTCGCACTCTATTGCACCGCTTGCAGCCGGAATGCATTGCCTTGTGTTTGGCTTTTTTTGTCTTTTTGGTTTCTTCGGCTGTTTGGGCGCAGTCCCCTGCTGTGTCCTCCAATTCCAGTGAGTCCGAAGCTGCCAAGGCATACCGCTCGGGTATGAGCCTCGTGAAAGTGGGGCGCCTCGATGACGCGATAACTAGTCTTGAAAACGGCCTCAGAGCTGACCCGCAAAATACGACCTTGTTGAACGTGATCGGGGCCACTTACACCTTGAAAGGTGATTTCGGCCGTGCCGAAACATACCTGATCAAATGCCTGCAAAGCGATCCGGGATTTGTGCCTGCTCAAAAAAACCTTGCGATCAACTATTTCAATTCAGGCAAGTACGATTCCGCCATTACGGAATTTCAAAAGCTGAAGGAAATGCCGGGAGACTCGCGTTCAGTTGCTCTTCTTTTTTTGGGGATCATTGCCGAAAAGCAAGGGAACTTCGGCCAATCTGTTTCGCTCCTGGGAGAGTCGGGCGACGTCGTCTATCAATATCCGCAGGCAATTCTATCGTTGGGGCGTTCGCTTTTGGAGTTGGATCAGACACAGAAGGCCGATGATGTTTTGCAACGCCTCGATGCGATGTCCGGCGTGACAGCCGCTGAATACTTCAAGGCAGGCCATCTCTATTCGCAACGGCGGCAATACCATCAAGCCCTCGCGGATTTTGACAGGGCAAACAAAGTGGATCCCGGGCTGGCCGGGCTGCAATACCAGCGGGCGCTTGTCCTGGACCAGCTAGGCCGCTCGGATGAGGCACTGAAGATACTCAAGAACCTCGTAAGCATCAAGCCTGACGCTGACGCGTTGAACCTGTTGTCTGATGTAGCAAAAAGAGCGGGAGACCTCAATCTAGCGATTCAATCACTACGTCAGGCAGCGCTGCTCGCACCGGAAAAAGAAGTGAATTATCTGGATTTCAGCACACTCTGCATGGACTATGAAAATTATCCGCTGGCGCTGCAAGCTGCCGATGTCGGATTGGCGCACGTCCCCGGCTCCTACCGCTTACAGGTTCAAAAGGGTGCCATCCTCGATAAACTTGGCCGCTTCGGCGAAGCTGAGAAGATCGTGCTGAAAGCTAGCAAACTGCAGCAGGATAACAGTGTCGCTCTTTTGAGCCTTGCCATCATCCAGACACACGCGGGCGAACTACAAGACGCAATCAATACACTTTCTTCTGCCATAAAGGAATTCCCATCCAATTCCCAAATGCATTACTACCTGGGAGTCGCATTGGAACAAACGCTGCACCACGACGCGCGAGCTGCAAAAGCGTTTAGGGGAGCCATCCAATTGAATCCCTCTTTTGCGGATTCTTACTACCACTTAGCCAAGCTGTATTTGAAGAAGGACCCGAAACTCGCGGAGCAAAATTTGTTGGCCTGTCTGCGGCTAGACCCGCACCACCTGTCGGCGGAGTACAGTCTGGGTCGTCTTTACCTGAAAACGGGAAGGCGAGCAAAAGGACAGGCTCTAATTGACGCCTTCAAACGCCAGCAGGAATCGCAGAAGCTGAAAGCTCAGCAAAAGCCCAGTCTCGAGTTAGCTCAGAGATGAGGAAGAAGGGATGGACACCATGAAGGCATCACGTCTGGTAGCAACGACAATCACTCTGGCTTTCTTGTTCATCAGTTTTAGCGTACCGGCCTGCGCTCAATTCACCAGTGGACTAACAGGAACAGTCACCGACGAGACTGGCGCTGCGATCTCAGGCGCGAAAATCGTCATCACAAATCAAGCTACTCAAGTCAGTGGCTATACGAATTCCTCAGATAATGGCGACTTCCGCATCACCTCGCTGCCAGGTGCGATTTATACGGTTGAGGTGCAGAAAGAAGGATTCCGGCCCTGGGTGCAGAAGGACGTACAGTTGGAATCCAACCAGGTACGCAGCGTCCACCCGGTCCTTACTTTGCCCAGCGAGAATGTCAAAGTAGAAGTGACCGCAGAGCTGGCCGCGGTTGAGACGGACAAGAGCAACACGTCACGAGAAATTTCCGAGTCTCTCATTCATGGCGCGCCGTTACTCGGAAGAAATATCTACACCAGCATGATCGAATTAGCGCCAGGTGTGACAGGTTCGGGCCTGCCAGCTGGAGGTGCGCTGGGTTCTGGCTCGGCCAATAATGACAGTTTTGAGCAGGAAGCAGGGTACCAGCTTAATGCAGCTGGGCAACGGCAGGAGAACAACCAGTACGATGTGGACGGTAGTATCGCGGTAAGCGCTTCTCGTGACGGAGTGGTTAACCTGTCACCCGAGCCGGATTTCATTCAGGCCGTGCGTATCTCCGGAGCGACGATCGATGCCTCGAAGGGACGCTACAGCGGGGCCTACGTCCAAGTCTTCACCAAACCAGGAACGAACGACTTCCATGGTTCAGTGTCGGAGTTCCACACGAATAACGCGTTGACGGCTCGAACCGAGTTCCAGTACTGCCCCCCGGGCTCAGTTGGGTGCCGCGCAATCCCCGCGTTTCGAAGAAACGAATTCGGCGGCACCATTGGCGGCCCGATCATCAAGGACAAATTGTTCGCGTTTGGCGGTCTCTTTGTGCTGAGATCCTCAAATGCAACAACTTTAGTTGCACCTGTCGAAACACCTCAGTTCGCGCAATTTGTCGAGCAAAATTTCCCTAATAATCTATCGTCGACATTCTTCAAGCAGGCACCTCCTGGGTCGGTGCCGACTGCCGATTTTGTCACGGTGGGAGAGATCCAGGCCAACCAGCCAGGTGCCTACGGTGCCCCAAGCGCTGCATTTCAAAACAATCCCAACCTCGTCGCCTTCGGGACAGCAACTTTCCCACTGAGTTTGACCCATAACGCATACCAGTGGCACGCGCGCCTTGACTACAATGTCAACGCATCTAAAGATCGGTTTTTCTTCGACTGGTTCCGGACCTACTCAGACCAACTGCAAGCTGATCCCCGACCCATCTATCGAGTAAAGATTCCGAACAATGGTTTTTTCGCTAAGCTCGACTGGACCCACACGTTCTCGCCTAGGCTCTTGAATGATGCCAGTTTCACCTGGATCGACGCCGACGGGTCGAATCCGAGTGCAATCAACAACCAGAACCTTCCCAATGCCTACTTCTTGACAGGCCAGGCTGGGTTTTCACAGTGGGGTCCTGCTGGCTGGGTGCATCAGAACTACAGCTGGCATGACGTGCTGACCTGGACGCATGGCAGCCACACAATCAGTGCAGGAGCTGACATCGACCGGCATCATGACGACGACAAATTTACCAGCCCCCTGCTCCGGCCGAATTTCGACTTCGCCAATCTCCTTGACTTCGCCCAGGATCAACCTTTTGACCAGTCTGGCCCCTCAATGCAGGTATCCAACGGCGCCTTGGCCAGCAATTTGTATCAGATCCTGCGCTGGTTTTATGGGGGAGCATTCGTCCAGGATGACTGGAAGGTGACGCACCGGTTCACCCTAAATCTTGGTCTTCGATACGACTACTTCGGGCATTGGGGAACATACTACAATTCACAAACACCGTTTCCTTTCTTTTCCTTGGGCCCGGGGGGCGACTTTGCCTCTCAGGTCGCTAGCGGGGCCATGTCCGTCCGCGGTGGGGATAAGGCATATGTGACGAATAATCGACCCCAAGGATGGGGCCCTCGAATCGGATTTGCCTGGGATATTTTTGGCAATGGAAAAACCTCGTTGCGCGGTGGGTACGGCCTGTTCTTTAACAATGTCGCGGATGGATCGTGGTCATTCCCTGCACGCAGCAATCCCCCGGTGTGGGCCACCCCATTTTTCAGCGTGCAAAGTGCAGATCATCCGTTCAGCTATGGTTTGGGCGACTCAACCGGTACCATCTGGCCGGTTCCAGCGGGAATTACCTTCGAGACGAATGCGGCAGGAGGAATCGTAGACCTGCCGGTTCAAACGTCGGGCTTAGTGTCCAACCTGGATCAACCGCGTACGCACGTCTTCATGTTGTCCCTCCAGCGGGATCTCGGACACGCAATCACTGTTGAGGCAGACTACAACGGCTCTCACAGTACAAATCTTTATGTCCAGACCGACGTGAATCGCTTCCCCGGCGACCTGATCATCAACCAGAACACTCAGACCCGCTTGAATCCTAACTTCGGCCCCATTATCTTCGGCCGTACGATGGGTATTGCGGATGGTCATTATGCCTCCCTGATGCTGAGTAAGCATTTCACACATTCGTGGCAACTGAGGGGTATATATACCTTCGGGAAAGCCACGGATGACACCAGCAGCAATGACAATGGGACAGACAACGGCGAGGCGATCTTCAACCCGCTCGATGTTGGCTTCCAGCACGGCAGGGCGGACTACAGCG
>JBKOUZ010000093.1:0-12262 GCA_046723715.1 Acidobacteriota bacterium
GGACGGTGAGTTTTACTTTCTGGAATGCGCCGCACGCGTGGGCGGAGCTTACATCAACGAAATGGTCGAGGCCGCGAGCGGCATCAATTTGTGGCGCGAGTGGGCTCGCATCGAAGTCTCAGGTGGAGATGGCACCTACCAGCTGCCGCCTGTGCGCGAAGAATACGCTGGCATCATTCTGTCCTTGGCCCGTCAGGAGAATCCCGATACCTCGCACTACGACGATCCTGAGGTGTGCCTCCGAATTAAGAAACATCATCATGCAGGCTTGGTGCTGTGCTCGAAAGATCCTGAGAGAGTACCAGCGTTGCTTCAGAGCTATACGGAACGCTTCGCCCGGGAATTTCTTGCGGTTGAGCCGCCCAGAGATAGACCGACTGCCTGAGCGCTGGTCAGGCCTCGACATAGCTGCGGGACCGGCCTGGTTTTCTCTGCTAGTATTTGCCTCATGAGTACAACCACGGAACACCCAGCCCAGGTGGAGCGCCCCGCTCCAGAGCGTCCCGAACGCAAGGAGCCGACTTACCTGTTCACAGAAAAATATGTTGCGGAGAAAAGTGAACTCGCGCGCAAGTTTCTGGATGCACGAGAGCGCCTCAATGCGAACGTCGACAAAGCCAATAATTTTCTGGTCAAACGCTTCTACAACATCGACCACAACACCTATCTCGAAGGTGCGCTGTCGGCGAAAACCAAAGAGTTGATGGGCCTGGTCGCATCCGCATCTTTGCGCTGCGACGATTGCATTTTCTATCACGCCATTCAGTCCTATCGTTTGGGCGTGCCAAGAGCCGAGCAGGAAGAAGCGCTCAACGTTGCGCTCGTGGTAGGAGGAAGCATTGTGATTCCGCATCTCCGGCGGGCATATGAGTTGCTGAGTGAGTTGTACGGATAAGGAGACGGGAACTTCCAGTTGGCGTTTGTTGCCGACTGGAAAGTCCGCCTCAAGCGCCTTGGCCGACGATATTAGTCACGATCGCGACCAGGATGACAGCAATCCCAGCCCCCATTTCAAGATGCTGGCGATGCGGCAGAACGTTCCACAAGGCTTCGGGCGGCCACAGAACTCTCGCGTCTCGTACGGCGTCGAGGCAGGCTAACACACCAGCGAGAAACCCCACCGCAGCCAAAACCCGGAGATTCTTCCTCTCACTCATTACCACTGCTTGAAAACCCTGAACTCTCGTCAGAATGCATCGATTCCGGTGACGCTCTGCGCGATGATGAGTGAGTGTACGTCATGCGTGCCTTCGTAAGTCTTCACGGATTCCAGATTCATCAAGTGCCGCATGATGGGGTAATCGTCGGCAACACCATTGGCCCCCAGAATATCCCGCGACAGCCGCGCACACTCAAGCGCCATCCAAACGTTATTCCGCTTCGCCATCGAGATGTGTTGCGGTTCAACTTTCCCGGCATCCTTCAATCGCCCAACTTGCAGCACTAATAACTGAGCCTTGGTAATTTCGCTGATCATCCAGGTGAGCTTGTCCTGCACCAGCTGATGCGATGCAATGGGCTGATCCCTCCACTGCTTGCGTAGCAGGGAATACTGAAGCGCACAGTCATAACAGGACATTGCCGCACCGACTGCTCCCCAGGCGATGCCATAGCGCGCCTGGTTCAGGCACATCAGCGGAGATTTGAGCCCGCCGCTCTTCGGCAGCAGGTTCGACTCGGGTACGTGCACGTCCTGCAGGGAGAGTCCTGAGGTCACCGAAGCGCGAAGCGACCACTTTCCATGGATGTCATCCGCTTTAAAGCCGGGGCGATCGGTCTCCACCAGAAATCCGCGAATGCGATCGTTCTCATTCTCGACCTTTGCCCAAATGATGGCCACATCGGCGATAGTGCCGGAGGTAATCCACATTTTCTCGCCGTTAATAACGTATTCATTGCCGACCTTACGCGCGCGGGTGCGCATGCCTCCGGGATTGGAGCCAAAATCAGGTTCGGTCAGGCCGAAGCATCCCAGCTTTTCGCCCTTTTGCATCGCAGGCAGCCAGGTGTTCTTCTGCTCCTCACTGCCAAACTCATAGAGGGGATACATCACTAGCCCGGACTGCACGCTGACGAAGCTGCGAACACCGGAATCCCCGCGCTCCAGTTCCTGGGTCATCAGTCCGTATTCGACATTTCCCATTCCCGCGCAGCCATAGCCCTTCAAGGAGGCGCCAAAAAATCCCAATTCCGCCATCGGCTTGACGAGTTCGCGCGGAAATCGGCCGGCGCGGTTGCATTCTTCGATGATCGGAATCAGATTGTCTTCAATGAACTGCCTGGTGGTATCGCGAACCAGCTTCTCCTCGTCAGTGAGCAGCGAATCGTACTGGATGAAATCGACACCGCGAAATTTGATGGCAGGCATGAGATTTTCCCCCGCTAAAACTTGAGCCCGGATCCAGGCGAGTTGTCAGTCAGGTTTGCCGCAAGCAGAACGGCTGCACGTCGGTAGGCAAACATATGACGGTAACAGGGGCAATGCAGCGGGGTCAAACGAGGCGCCCGAGCGGGTCAAGTGCTGACCCGCCCGGCGCCTCTGAAGCGTTTCGCCGAAAGAACCGCCTGGCGATCTCTAGTCTTCCCTCTCTCCATATCCCACGTTGATGTACACGGGAGCGGAAGCAACGCCGTTGGCTACGATCTGAAGTTTGCTCAGACCCGCCTCCTGGTTGGACGGTACGTCGAACCAGACCCAATTGATCTGGTTGGAGGCAACCGCCATCGTGCTGGGGTTGTGCGCTCGACTGTATTGCACGTGCCCAGTCTGGACATTCGTGATGCGCACCAGTGGGAAATTTGTTGCCGCTTGTGCGTCGTCTCCGTAGAACGCGCCTTGCGAGACTCCATTAAAGCGGAAGCCGTAGGTTTGATAGGTTCTGCCTGGGTGCACGGATCTAGGTGCGGCCAGCACGATCGGAACCGTTCCGAAAGCGGGCCGCCCCGTTGAAGTATAGACCTCAATATCATTTGAAAAATCCGTGAGCAGGATCTGCCCAGTCGGTAGTACAAGCATATTGCCGAAGAAAGATGAGTCGTAAGGGGCGTTGGGCGTCCCAGGCACGGTGTCGAGATGGCGGCCATCCCACTCGAAGAACGTGACCGGCGCATTTCCGAAGCCGGGGCTGGCCATCATCAGCACCTTGCCGTTTGGTTCCAATGCGGCCGGACCGTCCGCGATATCGTTTCCATCCGGAAAATACGGCCCAGCTTTCCATCGATTCGTGTACGAGTTGTAGATCGCGGTTGCACCCGAAGCTCCAGGACAAGAGTTCGCGCCGGCCCAGAAAACTGTTCCATCAGGCCGAAGGACGCCGGGGCCTAGCTCAAACGATGGATGTGTTTCTCCGCAGGTGAGCCATGAATCCCAAAGCTGTACGCGGGTGGTCCCTCCTACATGCCAGCTTCCGGATTTCGGATCGTACAGTTCGAAGTTCTTGCCATCAGGAATATAAGGAAATGGAGGGATTGGGACATACGCATCCACCGACACAACTTTCCCGTTCGGCAGCAGAACCCATCCCTCTTCATCATTGGGGTCGAACTTGCCCGTTCCAGTGGGTGTCCAGGTCAGGGTCTTGGGATCGAGCAGAGCGGCTTCCGTGGTGCAGCAATTTGCCTGCATGTAGGTGCCGTCGGACAGAACGACGCTTTGAGCATCGCCGATCGTGGACCAACCTTCGGGCGGGTTGACTGAAGTCCAAGTATCCGCCACAGGATCATAGATGGCGCCCAGGTTCGTCCACACAGCATCGCAGGTGGTCGTGTTGCAGATGTATTCGCCTCCTTCGACGATTAAACGTCCATCCGGCAGCACGGCTGAAGAGTGATAAAGAGGACTGTACCCGGGAGGCAGTGACGCGACCTGCGTCCATGTACCGTTCACGTAGTTGCCGCTCTCGTCGGGAGTCAACTTCCACCAGTCAGGAAATCCTGCGTCCTGCACAAGCACTGAGCCGTCCATCAGCAGCATAGGATTGGCACTCCCATCCACAAGGAAAGTTGGCTGATTCGTCAGCGGGGTCCAGGGCGAGGCGACGGAAGATAGAGGCGCCGCCGCGCGCGCCGGAGCATGTTGCGGAAAGCCTATCGGGTGAGGAAGTGGTGTGAGGCGACGCTGCGCGCTGGCGAACTGAGTCGCTAGAACAACCGCGATCAGGGTAATTTCACAACTGAAGACTTTCATGTGCTCTCCAGGTACTGAATTTCTACTCGGCAAACGCCCGGCCGTTGAAATTCCCCAGGAGATTGGCCACATCAGCCGGTGCGAGCGGAGACTCGGCACCTGCTCCGGGCGACGTCTGGCTCGTCATTTCCCGTGGCCTGCGCCCTATGACGGCGATCGTGAAGCGGTTCCGTCATCGAGCGGCAGTCATTGTACCTTAACTTTTTCGTGTCCTGAATGCTGTAGATACATGGGATCGCATTAGGATTCGTTCTTCGGCAAAGCCCCGACACGAAAATCCCCAGATTTTAGAGTTTCGGAACCCACCGCGGTACCGTTCGCACGTACTCTTCGTAGGATTCACCAAATTGGCGGCGAAGCGTGGGTTCTTCGTAGAGAACGACGAAGAGGTGGGCGATTGTCAGCATTGCAGCGGCGTATAAAACCAGGTGGAGCGAGTGGAATATCGCACTCTCCCCAAGAATGACGAGCGCAACTCCGATGTACATCGGGTTCCTCACGTGACGGTGCAGCGCAGTGGTCACCAGAAACTTTGTGGGAGCGATCGGGGCTGGAGTGCCGAGGCCCTTCACAGCGAACTCCCGGGCGCATCGCAAATAGATTGCAGCGCCAGATACGGCGACAACGGCTCCCATCCAGGTTGCCGGAGCATTCGCCTGCCAATGCATGTCGCCAACCAGCCAAAGCGGAATCAGGACAGCTACTGTACCGGGCACGAAGATGGTGAAGAGGATCGTGTTGAACACGGGCCAGAACGCACCTCTCATTGCACCCTCCACTGACTCGCAAGACACCCAGCCCAACGTTACGGTAAAATTGAGAACGCCGGAAGAGCATTAGACGCAGCTTCGACCTCTTCCCAGTGGATCCCCGGTTTCGCAGAGTCAAGCTCCGGGTCGAAGATTTCAAATCAAATTCAATCCACCACGGCCCGCGGTGAATTTGCGGACTGCTGCGCAAACATTGATCCATCAGGAGAACTCATTTATGGCAGTAGGCGCGAAGATCGCAAAGACAGCCGACCGCAAGAAGGTCATGGATACTACCAAGAGCACGGATTGCCCCAAGTGCGGCAAGCCCACGCGCATTGTGAAACGAGTAAAGGACCGCGAGCGCGGCGTCCCGGGCGGGATTTACATCTCGTGCTCGGGGTGCGAATTCTTTGAGAAGCTTTAGCCGGTTCTGACCTTACGAAACTTCCGCCCGACGACAGACCATGAGGGACCGCCCCTCGAGCTTTCCGGCCGGGCCAAGACGTTGCGGTTTTTAGGACAATTACTCAGCGATTGGCTAGGGTGGAGATATTGCCCAGTCCGAGCAGATGTCCGTCAGCGGTAACCAAGGTCAGTTTTAGCAACTCCGCAGTTGCAGCTAAGAAGTGATCGGCTGGATCGTTGTGCGGCAGCACGAGTTGCCGGGCTAGCAAAGCGATCTCGTGGGTGAGCGGCGCTTCACGCAGCGGGGATGTGGCCCTTCTTACCCACTCGGCCAAGTCTGCAGGCAATTGAATTCTTCCTTTCGCGTTAAGTGTGAGCGCTTCCCATGTGCTTATAGGAGAAAGCCATGTTTCATTCTGCGGATCTCTAAGTTCGTGCATGACTCTCTTCCCCAGCTTCCCTGGTTCATTCAAACTCCACAACCAGATGTGAGTGTCCAGGAGCAGTTTCAACCGTGCAGAACCTCCCACTCTTTTTCATCGCTTGCCGGAGACACGATATCGCCCAAAATTTTCATCGAGTCCTTCATCGAGCCGATCCAACTTCCCGGAACGACGCTAGACGAAGGAGGGATAACCTCAGCCACAGGCTTGCCGAAGCGCGTTACCAGGATGGGCTTCTTTGTCTTGTGGACCTCATCCAGCACCGCCAGACATTTGGCCTTGAATTCCGAAATCGCCATTTCCCTCATAGTAATTCTATTAGACCATAGTCCAAATAAATAGTCAAAACATGAGCGGGCACAAGAGGGTGGCGTTCTGACAAAGCACGTCGTTGACGCGCTGCTTGGAGCCACGATTGTACCGAACCCCATTCAAGCCCGACTCTTGGCTGGAGTGGGAAATTTATAAACTACGATGGAAATTAGGAGCCGATTTGGCTCAGGATGGCGCGCGCTTCGGCCGCCGGATCAGCAGCCTCGGTGATCGGTCTGCCCACAACGATGTAACTAGCTCCCGACGTTACGGCTTCGGCCGGGGTTACGACTCGCACTTGATCCCCGGCATGAGTTCCCGCTGGCCGCACCCCCGGGGTGACGATCGCAAACTTGTTCCCAAGTTCCGCGCGTAGGGTTGAGGCTTCCCGCGCGGATGCCACCACTCCCTGGCAGCCGTTGGCTAGAGCGATGGTCGCCAACCGTACTACGGCGTCTTCCACTGATCCGCGTATTCCGATCGTTTCCAGGTCATCGCCGTCCATGCTCGTAAGAACCGTGACGGCAAGCACCATCAGGCTCGGGCGTGACTGGGCCGCTTCCACCGCGGCTTTCAGCATTTTGCGGCTGCCGGAGCCGTGGACCGTCAGCATACTGACTCCGAGCTTCGCCGCCTCGGCCACCGCTGCACCCACTGTATTCGGAATATCGTAGTATTTCAGGTCAAGGAATACGCGTCGCCCAGAGGCCAACAGATCCCGCACCACTTGCGGGCCTTCGGCAGTATAGAGTTGCATTCCGACTTTGTAGGTTAAGGCGGAATCACCGACCGCCGCCACAATCTTTTGTGCGGCGGCGGCGGTAGAAACGTCGAGCGCAACGATCAGCCGCTGGCGCGGATCATCAACGTAATAGCCCAAGCTATTACCCGGGATGCGGTTCGGCAGTGCAGCCAGCATCCCGGCAAGTGTAAAGGTTTTACGGAAGTTGCGCTATGGGGGGGTGGTTATAGGCAAGCGACTGGTAATTAGCCGATACTTCGCGACGGTCAACCAGATCCAGGCGGACGCGTTGTAGACCACGGTGGCGGAATTGCAGCGCCTGTGCGGCCCCATAGGACAGATCGATGATCCTGCCCGGAACCACCGGACCGCGATCGTTCACTCTTACGATCACGGCCTTGCCGTTGTGTAGGTTCGTGACTTTCACATAGCTTCCCATAGGAAGGCTCAGGTGCGCGGCAGTCATATCGTACATCTCATAGGGCTCGCCGCTTGCTGTAGGCTTGCCCTGAAAAGTCTCCCCATACCAGGATGCTGTCCCAACTTGGTACGGTTTCGTCTTGACCTGTTTGCGGACTTCTAGTAGTCGTGCTTGAACAGAACTAACTGGAGCCGGTTTCGCCTCCGAGATGTTCGGTCCCTGAGCCGCTCCCAGGCCAACGATCATAAAACCGATCGCCAGTCCATGAGCTATACGTCGTCGCATTCAGTTCTCCTCGCATACTCAAAAGTTACTTTGGCCTTAAGGCTGTTTCCTGCAGTTCCCAGATGCTATCGGCGTGCCAAAGGGGTGTCAAGGCGAAATCGGGGGTTCTCGATGACGTCCTAGTAATATAAGTCTTAAGTAATCTCCTTCATATTTAACGAGATGCGAACCATGCCCTTTATTTCGCGTAGCTTACATATTTACCACGAAGTAAATGGCCCGTTGGGCCTGAACAGGTAGAATTTACAACCGGGGTGGAATCAATGACTTACCGGCACGACGGTTGCAACCTACATAGAATCATCTATTTACGCCGTGGGCCCACGGCTTGTGATACGAAAAAGACTTTCACCGGCACGTTCCCGGCGGTAACCCTCTCCTCAAAACCAAGGGTGATCGCGGAACCTCAAACGGGGTACTATCGTCGAAGCTCATGGCTCAGAAACCGCCTGTAGTTCTCACAATTGCGGGTTTCGACCCCTCGTCAGGAGCCGGTATCTCGGCGGATATAAAGACTATTGCCGCCCATTCCTGCTATGGAGTTGCCGGAATTACTGCGCTGACCGTTCAATCGACCGCCCGAGTGCGCCGAGTCCAGCCCATCGATCCAACCCTGTTGAAGGAAACTCTGGAAGAGTTGGACTCCGACGTTGAGATCGCTGCCGTCCACATCGGGATGCTGGCCTCGGCGAAGCTGGTCAAGGTTGTTGCCGATTTTCTGCAGCCTACGGATGCGAGAAATACTTCCTGGGAGAGCGGGAGAGCTCGTCTCCCGAACGTTGTTTTGGATCCAATCCTCAGATCTTCCTCAGGAGCGGAATTGCTTGACCTGCCCGGAACCCGGCTCCTGATCGAACGACTCATTCCACTGGCAGACGTTATTACGCCTAATGTTGATGAAGCGTCAGCATTGACGGGCCTGAAAGTCACGCATTTGGAGCAGATGAGGGAAGCCTGCGCCAAGCTGCATCAGATGGGAGCCTCGTCTGCCGTAATAACCGGGGGACATCTGGAGAAAGCTATCGATTTATTGAGTTTCCAAACCAAAAGGGGAATCGAGCAGGAGGTTTTTAAGGCCGAGCGTCAGCGCTCGAAGTCGACTCATGGTACCGGGTGCGCTTTTGCGACCGCCATGGCTTGCCATCTTGCTCTCGACCGCGGCGTAGCGGAAGCGACGCTACTGGCAAAAACATACGTCAGTGCAGCAATCATGAATGCTCAAACTCTGGGGAAGGGTACAGGTTCTGTACATCATCTCTACAGGATGCACCAGCAACGCCGGGCTACAACCAGCGGCGGCGAACCGAACTAGCGGCTGTCCTTGGGAGATTCCCTTTTAAGCAAGATGCCGGCGACAAATGCGGCAGTCGCTGCCAACAGCCATTCCGCGCGATAGAATTGGATGGCTTGCCAGTCCACCAGTGTTTTGGCGTTGAGAAAGCCCACCAGCAGCGCTCCGCCAACGCATCCCAAGCCAATGAGGAATGCAACGAATGACGCGGTCGAGAGCCCGATCCAACTCTTAATTTCGTGGAACGAGAGATAGCGCAGCCACGAGGGAGCCCCTACGCGGTCCAGCGAAACGTTCGAGGCGGTGGTCCTGGCAAGGCGAACTGTTTGCTCCCAAAGCGTGTTCAGGGCAGAAGGGTCTGCTGGCAAATCCAGGGATGCGGCTTCGGGCCGCCGTCCACCACAGGAATGGCAAAAATGCGATCCCAGCAGATACTCGGAGCCGCACCGCGGACAAGCTTCAGCCATGCTGCTTGCGGAAACAGGAACCGCCATGTCGTCGTCCTGAAGCTTGGGAGTTGGAGGACTCCAGAACTCTGGCTGCGTACTATGCGCCATTTCTGCCATTTTCAATCCTAACTGGGGGGAGAGCTTTGAAACCCTATTCGCATTCCAATATCCAAATGGTTATTGCAGCTAAGTACTTTTGCAAACAGCAATTTGCTGGCCGCTGCCTGAATCCTGCATTTGCAGAACGCGGAAATTATTACTTGTCCAACTGAGTAAAGATGCCTCGGTTACAAAAGACAATGACCCAGCAGGGGAGGGCTGCTTTCCAACTATCGAGTTCGCGCTGCGAGACAGCCAACAGTGCAGTGGAACTTCGCATTATAGGGCTTGCGCTACTGCTGCCGGAGGTGACGGAGTGAGTACCGCGCTGACGTTCCTGGTTCACGAACCATGCGCAAGTCCGTCGCAGAAAACTCAGGTAAGTCGTCAAGATTCGTTTAAACTAGACACACCGGGGTTCGAGCTCAAGAGTTCCCATGAAATCTGTACGCGATCGTAGACTTCCCATCTGCTTTTTTCTTCTCTGGCTTGTGCTGAGTTCCAGTTTCGCTGTTTGCGACAATCCGGATTCGGCTTCCCAAGGTAAGCATGGAGTTCCGAGCGATCCCCTCACGGATACAGCTTTCGAGCATTTCTACAACATGGATTACGATCGCGCCACGCTGGAGTTTGAGCGCATTGTCGAGAAGCGTCCGGACGACCCTTTTGCCGTCAATCACTTGCTCACGGCTGTCCTGATGCACGACTTGTATGACACCGGGTCCATGAACACCGGCGATTATGCCAACGACAGCTTTATCGGACGAACCCCTCGGCCGACAGATCAGAAGATCAAGGATCGGATCAAAGAGCTGGTTAAACGCGCCCAGAGCCTGGAAGAGCAGCAACTGAAGAAGAATTCCAACGACGTCAACGCTCTTTATTGTCGTGGTGTCACGCGTGCACAATTTGCTGTGTACACGGGCCTGGTGGAGCGCGCCTGGTTCTCTGCGCTGCGCAACGCAGTGGGTGCCCGGCACGATCATGAGCGGGTTCTTGAACTGGATCCCGCCTACACTGACGCAAAGTTGGTAGTGGGTACGCACAATTACGTTGTCGGAAACCTGCCGTGGAGCGTCAAGGTCGCGGCCGCCATCGCCGGGCTGAGTGGATCAAGGGATAAAGGCCTCGCCTACTTGCGTGAAGTAGCGAAGAGCGATGGCGAAAACTCAGTCGATGCGAAGGTCCTGCTTACGCTCTTTCTGCGTCGCGAGCACCAGTACGACGAGGCGCTCGGATACATGCAGGAGCTCACGGCAAAGTACCCGAAAAACCATCTTTTCCCCACCGAGATTGCTAACCTGCAACGCGCCTCCGGGGACTTGCCTGCCGCCGAGGCGGGTTACCGCAAAGTGTGGCAGAACGGACGCGACGGCAAATACGGAACCCTGCATTACGAATTAGCAGCGTGGGGCTTGGGCGAGTTGCTGCGCAGCAAGAAGGACCTGCCGGGAGCGGCGGCGGCATATGAGTTGGTGAATCACGCCCCTAATCCCGATCCCGACATTCTGCAGAAAGCCAACTTGGCCGCGGGCGAGATGTATGACCTGATGCAACAGCGGGATTTGGCCATGAAGCGATACGAAACCGTGCTCGCGGGAAACGCGAATACAGGTCCGGCAGACCAGGCCCGGCGCTACATCAAAGAAGCGTACCGCGAGTGAGGGAACCATCCCCGGAATATTTCCGTACTGTCTAATGAGGGTAGAACTATGTACTGCAACCATTGCGGAAAAGTGATACAGGATGATGCCGCAGTCTGTGCCTATTGTGGCGTCAGGGTAGGCTCGTGCCTGGCTCGGAGAAAGCTGATGCGACCGCGCTTGGGGCGCAAGATCGCAGGCGTCTGCCTCGGTTTCTCCGAGTACTTCGATGTAGACGTCACGCTGGTGCGTGTCGTTTGGTTAATTGTTGCATTCATGACCGGAATCGGTTTTCTCTCATATCCGATTGCGTGGATCATAATGCCGGAAGAGCCACCGCTGCTGCCGGCGCCAATGGCGTCCCCGCAAGCAACGCACTCATAACCGGAGTTCAGAACCGGACTTGTGGACCCCTCTCCGCCCCGCGGCGGCAGCTTCGGCATAATGCGCCTTTGTGGTTTAATCCACTCATGGGACAGCAGCCCTTCCAGTGCATCCAGAGCGGCGACGCCGAGATACACTACTGGGTTTCTGGAGACGGCCCGCCTGTTGTCCTTCTTCATCCGTTTCCTGTTCATCATGAATTCTGGTTGCCCGTAGCCGACACCCTTGCTTCGAAATACCGCCTCATCATGCCTGATTTACGCGGACATGGTAACTCTGGCCTTGGCGAGGGACCCGCCACCATGGAGAAGCATGCTGCAGATCTCCGTGCGGTGATGGACGACGCGAACATAGGCCGTGCTCCGATCATCGGCGTTTCCATCGGCGGCTACCTGCTATTTGAATTCTGGCGCAACTACCGCGGTCGCGCGGCGGCGCTCGGCTTTTGCAATACGAAAGCTCCTGCAGATAACGCGGACGCGCGTGCCGGACGCCTCCAGGCTGCCCATGATGTTCTAGCACGCGGCACCGAACCATTTTTCGAATCCATGATTCACAAACTATTGGGAAACAACACGCGGGAATCGCGTCCTGACCTGGTGCGTGAAGCCCTGCGCATGATGAAAAAGATGTCCCCGGAAGATGTCGCCCAAGTGCAGAGAGGAATGGCAGATCGCCCCGATTCAGTTCCAACCCTGAAGACAATTAACGTTCCAACACTGCTCGTGACCGGAGACGAAGATCCCATGACGGGAGTAAAGGAAGCCGAGTTAATGCGCCAGCACATTCCGGGCAGCCAAATGCGAGTCATCTCCAAAGCGGGCCACTATTCACCTTGGGAACAGCCGGA
>JBKOUZ010000146.1:0-6822 GCA_046723715.1 Acidobacteriota bacterium
AAGGGCTGACATGGCGGAACTGACTGCATTGCAGAAGCAGTACATTCTTCATTGGGGGGAGATGGGGACGCGGTGGGGGATCAACCGGACGGTGGCGCAGATTCATGCCTTGCTGTATTTGTCGCCGAAGGCGCTGCCGGCGGAAGAGATTGCGGAAACTTTAAGCGTGGCACGATCGAATGTGAGCACATCCATTCGCGAGTTGGAGACTTGGGGGATCGTGCGGGCGGTGCATGTGCTGGGAGACCGGCGTGAACACTATGAATCGATGAAGGACGTGTGGGAGATGTTCCGGCTCGTGATCGAGCAGAGAAAGCGGAGAGAGATTGATCCTACACGGGAAATGTTGCGGCGGTGCCTGGCAGATCTGGATCCCAAGGAGGCGGGGGCGGATTACACGCGCGAGAGGCTGGAGGCGATGGCGGGATTCTTTGAGGCGGTGACTGAGTTGCATGATCAGCTGAAGGGGCTGCCTACTGGCACAGTGCGGAAGTTGCTGAAGATGGGCGCGAAGATGAAGAGGAAGAAGAGTTGAGTTCGAGTCCTTCCTCAAGTGATTTCGGAGTTGCGATCAACTTCTTGAAAGTCAATTCCTCGGCTGGTGTGCACAGTCTTTGCGGCAGTTAGAAAGTGGGCACTTGACACGAGGTTTGGAATGGTTCTGAATAGGGGATCACGAAAGAAATCCAGCCGAAGTTTTTCTTACGCAAAAAACAATTTGTGCTAGTATGCCGGACTGGTCTTGGATTTGAGCTTCGTTAATTTTTTCAGCGCCACGAACAATCGGACACATTCCGCAGTAAAATAGACGTTCCACGCAACTCAACACGGCAGTCTTAAACAGGCGCTCGAATACCAGCCGCCGTGGCGCCGCGCGGTGAAGAAATTTCATATATGTCAGCTTCAGGCACAACCACTCTGTCCCCGAACCCATGGGCGCGCATCCTTGATGCGCTGGAAAAGAAAATCAACCGGCACTCTTACGACACGTGGTTGAAGCCTACGCGCTACAGCCATTCCAGCGGCGGCATTCTGTTTGTGCGCGTGCCCACGGTGGAGTTCCGCCATGCGGGAGACAAGTACGCGGATCTGATTCAGGAAGCAGTCGACGTGCTCGGGCTGGGATTCAATGAAGTGAAGTTTGTGACGCCGGAAGATGATCCCGCGGCGACGCCTGTGCGGCATGACGGCGGGCTCGGAGGCAGTGCGGCGCCTTCGCAGTCGCGCTTCGACTGGGACGGGGCAGCGCAACTCAATCCGCGGTACACGTTTGATGCGTTCGTGATTGGCAGCGGAAACCAGTTTGCGCATGCGGCCTGCCAGGCGGTGGCAGAGAGGCCGTCGAAAGCTTACAACCCGCTCTTCTTATATGGCGGCGTCGGAATGGGCAAGACGCACCTGATGCAGGCCATCGGGCATGAGATCAAGCGGCGTATGCCGCAGGCGGCGATCAGCTACGTGTCGAGCGAGAAGTTCACCAACGACATGATCAACTCGCTGCGCTACGACAAGATGACTTCGTTCCGCGACCGCTTCCGCGGAGTCGATGTGCTGCTGATCGACGACATCCAGTTCCTGGCGCAGAAGGAGCGGACACAGGAAGAGTTCTTCCACACATTCAATGCGCTGCACGAGTCGATGAAGCAGATCGTGATTGCGAGCGACCGGTCGCCTAAGGAGTTGGCGGAGATCGAAGACCGATTGCGCAGCCGTTTCGAGTGGGGATTGATCGCGGATATTCAGCCGCCGGATCTTGAAACCAAGGTGGCCATTCTGCAGAAGAAGGCGGAGCAGGAGAAGGTCACGCTGCCGACTGACGTGGCTCTCTATGTTGCCTCCAATATTCGCTCGAACGTGCGCGAGCTCGAGGGAGCGCACAACCGGCTGGTGGCTCACTCTTCCTTGATTGGGGCCGAGATCACTCTGCCGTACGCGCAACAGGTTCTAAAGAATTTCATAGATTCGCAGGCGCGAAAGGTCACCATCGAATCCATCCAGAAGATGGTGGCCGAGCAGTTCGGGCTGCGCCTGGTGGAGATCAAGGCGAAGAACAATTCACGGGCGATTGTGTATCCGCGGCAGATTGCCATGTACCTAGCGAAGCAGTTGACCGAGGCGTCGCTGCCGGAGATTGGAAGGCAGTTTGGCGGAAAGCATCACACCACCGTGCTGCACTCGGTCGAGAAGATTGATGGAGTCCGCAAGAACGATAAAGATTTGAACAGGCTCATCAACAAACTGACTGAGCAATTAGGCGGATAAAACGCGGGGCGTGTACCGATTTCCACTTTGCAATACAGTCTTCCTTGTACCTGGCTGTGAATGAGATGTGGAAGTTGTGCAAGGCACGGCAGAAACCGGAATAGCGGGCGAGTTCTAGTGAGGGCTCCGAGGTTGGCGGGAGCGATTACTCACATCAAGGGTGGGCCGGGAAGTTGGTGAGAAGAGGTGGCTTGGTCGAGATTTCCACTTCTCCGCAGGGCCTACTGTTACTGCTGGTTTTATAGGTTTTGCATTTGATATAAGGTAGTACCAGAAGTAGCACGGACATTTTGGGCGCCTAACGCCCCAGTCAGGACTCGAGGTCAACGGCACGGTTAAAGCCGTGTCCTTCCATCGGTGGTGAAAGTCCCGACTGTGGGAACCCAAGACGATTCGAGCATGGCAAGCCGTGTTTCGGGGAGAAGGACTTATGCCGGTGGAAGCTGCCGTTGCCGCTGGGACGATGGAAATCACGGTCAGCAAGTTTGAATTGCTGCGTGAGTTGACCGCCACACAGGGAGTGGTCGAGCGCAAGACCACGATTCCAATCTTATCCAATTATTTGTTTGAGGCGGCGGGAGACCGGTTGTCGATCACGGCGACCGACCTGGATCTGAGTCTGCGGACTTCGTGCGCCGCGAAGGTGAAGAAGGACGGTTCCTGCACGATTCCGGCGCGCAAACTGCACGACTACGTGAAACTGCTGCCGGATGCGGATATCACGATCAAGCTGCTGGAGAATCATTGGGTCAGCATTCGATGCGGGCGTTCGAATACGAAGATGGTAGGGATGGCGAAGTCGAACTTTCCCAGCTTGCCGGTGTTTCCGACCGCGGGTGTGGTTTCGATTCCGGCGCAGGTTTTGCGGGGCTTGATTGCGCGGACGGGATTTGCGATTTCGAATGAGGAGTCGCGGTACACGCTGAATGGCGCTCTGATGCTGCTGAAGCCGGAATCGATCACGATGGTGGCGACCGATGGGCATCGTTTGGCGCATTGCGAGCGCGCCGGCGAGAAGTTTGACGGCATCTCGGGCGAGATGAAGACGCTGGTGCCGAAGAAGGCGATGGATGAGTTGAAGTCGCTGCTGGATTCCACTGACGCGGAGACGGTCGAGTTTGCCAAGGATGAGTCGACGCTGTTCTTCCGCATTGGATCGCGCTTGATGACTTCGCGTCAGCTTACCGGGCAATTCCCCAACTTTGAGGCTGTGCTGCCCAAGGACAACAGCAAGGTTGTTCCACTGAATGCGGATGACCTGAATGCGGCGATTTTGCGCGTGGCGCAGTTTGCCGATGAGCGATCGCGCGCGGTGCGCCTGCGGCTGGAAAAGGGCGAGGTGAAGATTTCGGCTTCGTCCACCGAGGCGGGCGAGTCGGAGGATTCGCTGGAATGCGCTTACAACGGCGAGGCGCTGACCATCGGGTTCAATGCCGCCTACCTGGTGGATTTCCTGAAGGCTTCGGGGACGGCGGATGTACGGCTGGAGTTGAAAGATCCGCAGTCAGCGGGGCAACTGCGTCCGGCTGAGGGGGATGATTATAAATACCGGTATATTGTGATGCCGATGCGCATTTGAGAGTGTGCATGGGGGCTCAAGCCACCTCCCTACCTGCGTCATGTGGCCTTGCCGGGCCACTCTTCCACTCACCTCTTGCCCAATCAGTGCGGACGTTTGACTAGCTGAGTTGTCACAGCGCTTAGCGCCGGGCGGTGGAGGCGTCCGCCCCTACACAAGCTTGACCTAGTTCCATCCCTGGCTTACATTGGCGGCGAATTGAAATCTGCGGGGGGCACGTATGCTTGACGGATTTAAGAAGTTTATTCTGCGTGGAAACGTTGTGGATATGGCGGTGGGCGTGGTGATTGGCGCGGCATTTGGCGGCGTGGTTACGGGGCTCAGCAAGGCGTTCATTACACCGCTTATCGCGGCAATCGTCGGCAAGCCGGATTATTCCAGCCTGAAATTTTTTGTCCGCGGAACCGAGTTCCCGATCGGGGATTTCGTCAACGCTTGCATTTCCTTTATTCTCATTGCCGCGACAGTTTATTTTTTTGTGGTGGTTCCGGTGAATGCGCTGATCGCGCGGATGCATCGCGGGGAGAAAGCGCCGGATCCTACTACTAAGAAGTGCCCGGAGTGTTTGAGCGAGATTCCGATTGAGGCTAAGCGGTGTTCGCAGTGCACGCAGCCGGTGATGGCGCGGGTGGCTTAGTTCTTCGGACACCGACGGTCATGTCTGACTAAAGGAAGTCAAAATCCCCACCCTCCCGCGAAACACGCGGGAAAGGTGGGGTACCCCCCCAGATCATTCCCCTTCTTTTCGTTCGAGTACCATAGGTTTATGAGCGTTGGTTCCTGGCTGGTGCTTATTGTTCTCTTGCTCATTAGTGGTTTCGGTGGCGGGAGAATTTATGGGCAGACTGGCGCCCAGGGTTCATCGAGTTCGTCCAAGTCACACGTGAAACCGGGGGCTCGAGCTGCGGCTGGCGAGAGTGGACTTGATCCTGGGGACGTGGTGAATGGGGTTTATCGCAATAAGTCGCTCGGGTTGATTGGCAAGATTCCGGCGGGCTGGGTATTGCGGACTGAGGAGATGAATTCCCGGGAGGAGCAAAGTGGAGCGGGAGAGAATGCGCAGATTGGGGCAGCGCCCGACCGGACTGCCGAGGGCTGTCCGTCTGGGTGCAGTACAGTTTTGGTGGCGGCGTTCTCGCGACCTCCTGAGGCTCGGGGGGAAGATGTTAATTCTTCCATTTTGATTGCTGCTGAGAGTGTTGCGAAGTACCCCGGGCTGAAGGATGCGGCGCAATATTTTGGGCCGCTGACTGAGGTGGCTAAGGCTCAGGGGTTCTCGGTTGATGAGGAGCCTTATGAGTTTGCGTTGGGATCCCGAAATTTAGTGCGTGGGGACTTTCACAAGGATGTGGGGAGCCGGGTAATGCGGCAGTCTACTCTGGCTTTTCTTTCGCATGGGTACGTGGTGTCTATCACCGTGATTGGCGGGACGGAGGATGAGGTAGAGGAGTTGATTGATGGGGTGAGTTTTGCGGGGCGATGAATTCTGGCGGGCTTGTGCTGCATGCGCGTTCTTACGCCGCTTTGCGGCGGGGGCGGACGAGGCTTCCGGCCCCTACACAACAACTAGTCCAGGGGGTCGGGGTGCAGGCTTAGGTCTTTTTCGCCAGCGGCTTTCTTCTCGGCGTATTTTTTCATCCAGGCTTCCCAGCTTTTGCCAGCGGCGGTATCGCGTCCGGTGAAGGCGAGGGCGGCGATTTCGGAATAGGGGATGGAGATCTTTTCGTTTGAATTTTTCGGATAGAGGCGGACCAGGGAATCCTTTAATGTGGCGCCGGTGCGACGGTCGAAAAGGTAGCCTTCCACTTTGCTGCCGTCTTTGCGCGTGATTGTAATGTCGCCGCGGTAGTCGAAGGCTTTCTCCAGGGCTTGGCGGAGTTCTTCCTCTGAGGCTAGCTTGGGGATCCAGCCTTCTAATTGCTCGTGTTCTGCGCCGGGGGCTACTTCTAAGGCGTCGGGGTTCGTGATGTGGGGCGGGTGTTGCTCGGTGTGGCCGGCTTCTTTGCCTGTCATATTTTTTACGAAGTCAAATTCAGAAAATCAAATTCCCCACCTTCCCGCGAAAAAACGCCGGAAGGGCGGCATCCGCGTGGTTACGTGGGTTGCGAGCTTGGGGTGATTTGGATTAGCGGGTGAACCGGGGTTGGCGGCTCTTCCAGCATGTGCAGCGCTTCTTCGTCTTTGTACGTAGAGAATAGCGTGGCTTTGACGGTGGCCAGAAATCCTGAGAGCGAGCTAAAGGTGGCATTGACTGCGCTGGCTTCGTAGCCGCTGTGGACCATGCAATTGGCGCAGGCGGGATTGCCCGACTCGGTGCCGTAATTGTGCCATTCGGTCGCGGACATCAGCTCATTGAAAGTTTCTGCGTAGCCATCCTGCAGGAGATAACAAGGTTTTTGCCAGCCGAAGATGTTGTAGGTGGGCATGCCCCAGGGAGTGCAGGGGAAGGTGCGCTTGCCCATCAGGAATTCCAAAAATAGCGGCGAGAGGTTGAATTGCCAGCGCTTCTTGCGGTTCGACAGAATCGCGCGAAACATGCGCCGGGTGCGGGCGCGGCCCAAGAAGTGTTTTTGATCGGGGGCTTTGTCGTAGGAGTAGCCGGGAGAAAGCATCATGCCCTCAACGCCGAGGTCCATCATCTCGTCGAAAAACGCTCTCACCGATTTTGGATTGGCTCCATCGAAAAGCGTGGTGTTGGTGGTCACGCGAAAACCCAGACGCAGGGCCTCTTTTATGGCGCCAACTGCGATGTCGTAACCGCCTTCCCGGCAAACCGCGACGTCATGTTCTTCCTGCTGACCGTCCAGGTGCACGCTGAAGGTCAGTTACTTGCTGGGATTGAAGTGGTGGATCTTCTCTTTCAGCAGCAGGTCATTGGTGCAGAGATAGATGTACTTTTTGCGGGCGACCAGGCCTTCGATGATCTCACCGATCTGTGGGTGCATCAGGGGCTCGCCACCGGGAATGGAAACCATGGGGGC
>JBKOUZ010000139.1:0-9079 GCA_046723715.1 Acidobacteriota bacterium
CTTCACGCGAATGCGTTCATTGCGCGCGAACGAATACAGCACCCAGACCACATCGAACTGCTTGTCGCGCTTGGGATAATGCACCGCCGTGATGTCCACGCAGTAATCAAAATGTTCTTCCCGCAGCAGTTGCAAGAGTTCAGGAATCAACGATCGATCCACCACCATGTAGTTCTGTCCAAGATGAGTCAGAGCCTCGATACCCGATCCGTACGATCGTTTGAACTTCGCCACCAGGGGCGAATCCCATGGCGTAGGAACTGGCCCCGTCGGCTTCGGCGGAGGAGGATGTCCGGCCGCCGCAGCAACTTTCGGTGGAGCTGACGGAGCAGCACCCGGTGTCTCCTGTTTTGCAGGAGGAGGTCCTGGCGCTTTCGATGGACTAGAAGTTTCAGACGGAGGGGAAGGCTTGCCGGGGGTGGTCTTTGTCTCTGACTGAACTGATCCGGAGGGTGTAGGTTGCACTCCGCCCGGCACCGCGGGTTGATCCGCCGTCGGCTTCTTGTCCCCTTCCGGCGGCGGCGTTGAGGAAGATTTCGTTTCGTCCGGCATAGGGCGACGGCACAAACTCCGGCGCAGGTTGCGTACGAGAAGAACGATAACTTTTATCAGCTTGAAGGAGTGGTGTCAACGAGGCAGAGCACGTTGATGGCTCATTGCGAGCAGAGTAGATTTGTGGCGAAGCGACGCGAGAACGGAGTCGAAGAATCCCTAATCGTCAGTATCCTCAGTTCGTTTGCACCTGATAGGTTTCGATCAGGTCCCGAATGCGTTGCGCATCTGTTTTGCGATGTCCGTGACTGGTAATCGGGTCTGTTCCACCCGTGGACTCAATCACAATCTCCGCCCAGAAAACTCCGGTAGAAATGTGCACCGAGGCCACTTTCGAGATGGGAATGCTCTCCTCATTCGACCCGAACAGCCGTGACTTGGTCCGGATCACTCGCTGCGGGCTCACGGTGAGTCTGGTTGGAAAGAAGAAATTCCCCTGGGTCCAGCGCGAAGCAGTGAAAATCTCGGCCGGTGAAGAGTCCATCGGATTGTCAATCGCCGCAGTCATCCAATGTAGCGCCAGCATGCTGCCGGCAGTCGCGCAGGCAGCCGCCCACGCAGGAACGGCCACAACTAGCGCCTTACACCCACTCCAGCGCCCCTTTTTTCCAGACCCAGATGTATCCCACAATCAGGATGGCCAGAAAAATCAGCATCTCCAACAGCCCGAACAGCCCGAACGCTTTGAACTTAACCGCCCAGGGGAACAGAAAAATCGTTTCCACATCGAACACCACAAACAAAATAGCGATGATGTAGTAGCGCACGGTATAGCGTCCGCGCGCACTATCCACGGGATCAATGCCGCACTCATACGGCATCAGCTTTGTCTTGCTCGGATTCTCCGGACGGACCAATTTCGCGATCAGCAGCGTGATCGGCAGCAGCGACCCAACGATGGCAATAAAGATAAAGATCGGGACGTAATTTTGCGGCATAGACGTAACCGAAAGCAGCATGCCATCCTAGCGCGGATGGAGCAGCGCATCAAGCGCATCTATCCGGCCAGCGCATCACACCATGTAGGAATAGCCGCCCTTCGGCTGTCCGGCCGAGGGAGGCTCGGCAGCAGCCTCAAGCAAATCCATTCCGCGTCAGGGGCAGTTCCCGTACTCTCTTGCCCGTGGCCGCGTAGATTGCATTGCATAATGCGGGAGCAAACGGCGGCACCCCAGGTTCTCCAACCCCGGCGGGCGGGGCATCGCTCTCCACAATCTGCACATCCACATGCTTCGGAGCGTCATTCATCCGGGCCACCTGGTAATCAAAGAAATTCGATTGATCGATGGCTCCGTTCGTAGCGGTAATTTCGCCGCTCCGGGCGAGACTGGTCCCAAACACAGCCGCCCCTTCGAATTGCGAGCGCACCATATCAGGATTGGCCACAATCCCCGCATCGAGCGCGGTGTACACGTTCGGAATGCGCACCGCTCCTTGGCCGTCGACTTCGACCTCGACCACGGTCGCAACGTAAGTCAGGAAGCTGCGGTGTACCGCGATTCCCATGCCCCATCCATTGCCGGATTTCCTCTTACCCCAATTCGCTTTAGTGGCGGCCAACTCAGCCACATGCCGCAGGCGGGCTGTGTCATACGGATATTTTTTCGCTGTTTCCTCGTTGCCATCACTCTTAGGTCCCTCGATCACGCGTGCCGACCCAATCAACTCCATCAGGTACTCGTAAGCATCGCGATTCGCCGCAGACGCCAGTTCGTTGGCGAACGACTGCACCGCGAACGCATGATAGATATTCGCCACCGATCGGAGCCAGCCGATACGCACGTGCGCCGCTGCCGGACCATTCTCCGTTCGGAAATGGGCTACATCGAAGGGAATCACATCCCATCCAAGCGACATTTCTCCCGCGCTGCCGTACAACGAATCTTTTTCGAAGCTCGATCCGATCGGCGGGAACACCGAGCGTTGCAACCAGGCCGTCGGCTTGCCGTTCGAGCCCACCGCCGCCTTGATGTACATCGCTGCCACCGAATGGTAGTAGTCAAACTTAATGTCGTCCTCGCGGCTCCACACCACCTTCACCGGCTTTCCTGTTTTCTTCGATAGCACGGCCGCTTCCACGGCGTAGTCCGGTTTCGATTTCCGCCCAAAGCCTCCCCCCAGAAAGGTCACATGGCAGACAACATCCTCCTTCTTCAACCCCAGCGCTTTGGCAACCTCTTCGCGTACGCCGACCGGATTCTGTGTCGGCGACCACACTGTCACCTTGTCACCGCGAACGTCAGCCACGGCCGCAGGCGGCTCCATGGAAGCATGCGCCAGATGCGGCGCGAAATATTCAGCCTCGATGATCTTTCCGCCATTCGAGAATCCCGCATCCGCATCGCCCCACGAATGCACCCGTTTTCCCGGCTGCCGCGCCGTTTCCTGCAACTGCTTCTTGTACTCGGCCGAGTTGTAGGTTGCATTCGCGCCGTTGTCCCAGTCGATCTTCAGTTGCTTGCGTCCTTTGAACGCTGACCAGGTGTTGTCCGCAACCACCGCGACTCCCCCGAGCGGCTGAAAAGCGTGAGGCGGTTTAAACGGATCGATAGGAATCGTCTGCTTGACTCCCATTACCTTCCGAGTCGCAGAATCATCAACCGATTTCACTTTCCCGCCCAGTACCGGAGGATGCGCAATGGCCGCATACAGCATGCCATCCACCCGCACGTCCATTCCAAACATGGACTTGCCCGAACAGATCCCGTCCACATCGTACCCGGGCGCCGGCTTGCCGATATACCGCCATTCCGCGCGTGATTTCAACTTCAACTCTTCTTTTTTCGGGACCGGCTGTTTCGCGGCCAGCGCAGCGAGTTCTCCATAACCAAATTTCCGACTGGAAGCCTTATGCGAAACCACGTGCGGAGGATCGGCCACGCACTGATCTGCGGGAACCCCCCATTTCTCTGCGGCAGCGCGAATCAGCATCAGCCGCGCCGTAGCGCCGGCCTCGCGCAGCGGATCAAAAAACTCGCGAACCGAGTGCGACCCATCCGTATCCTGCGATCCGTACCTCTCGTCTCCATCTCCCTGGATCACAGTGACTCGCGACCAGTCCGCATCCAGTTCATCCGCTACAATGCGCGGCAGGCTGGTGCGTACTCCGTTCCCCATCTCCGTGCGATGGGCAACAATGACAACCGTTCCATCCGGATTGATGCCCAAATAAACGCCAGGATGAAACGCAGCTCCCTCAATGCTGGGAGCAACTCCTGCCCTGGGTGTCCCACTCCTGCCTGCAGTTGCCAGCAGGGGGGAAGTGCGCGCGCATATCACGAATGCGCTGGCCGAGAGCATTCCCTGCAGGAAATTGCGCCGGCTTACATTTTCAATGATGAGGTTCTTTTCTCCGCCAATCATGCGGTCTCCTTCGCGGCCGCATGGATGGCCGCCCGAATGCGTTGGTAAGTCCCGCAGCGGCAAATATTCCCCGCCATCTGCTCATCGATGTCGGCATCGCTCGGATGTGGTTTCGAGGAGAGCAGGGAAACCGCCTGCATGATCTGTCCCGGCTGGCAGTATCCGCATTGCGGAACATTCACCTGCTCCCAGGCCTTCTGCACTGCGTGCGGCCCATGAGCCGAGATGCCCTCAATCGTAGTGATCTCCGCCCCCTCCACCTTACCCATCTGTGTGGAGCATGAACGCACGGCTTTGCCATTCTCCAGCACCGTGCACGCGCCGCAGAGCGCCATTCCGCATCCAAATTTCGTTCCCGTCATTCCAAGAATGTCGCGCAGATACCACAACAGCGGCATCTCGGGATCGCCGTCAAAACTTCGTGCTTGGCCATTCACTTTGAGATGAACCATGGGGCACTTCCTGACCTTGAGTTGAAGAGTATGCCTATTTTAACTCCGCCGGGCACGGATCATGTGAGGCGAATGGACCGGTAGTCGCGAAACCAGCCAAGGCGCCTAGGCCTGATCCCTCAGCCCTGAAGTCTATAACCGATTCACTTCTCCCAATGAGTGCTAGCGAACTTCTGCGGATCGAACACCGCCGGGTCGAGTTTCACGTTTGCCTGAATATCACTGTAATCTTCTGAGAACACTTTCCTTCCCTCTGAGTACACTTCGACGCCCGCTGCAATCCATGCTCCGGCCAGCGGCTGGTAATGGACAAAGCGGATGTCTTCGACTTTCTCAGGATCGCCCCGCGCCGGTTCAATATCCCGCACAAAAAGCAAAGTATCTTTCGCCACCCAAAACTGCTTCGATTTCAAATCGCCTGTTCCGGCGCCCACGACATAGGCCGGCTTACCTTCCCAGGTGTCCTCGCGAATTTTGGATAGATCGTAGCCTTCCTGTGTCGCAACCTGCGCCGTGATCTCGGGCTTCTGCCTATACACGTCAAACCCGAGCACCAGCAACATGTTCACCGAATGCCGTTTCGCCGTTACCTTGTTCTCCTTAATGATCGTGATGTCGCCGTCGATAAAGACGTATCCGTTTCCGCTCGTGGGCGGCCCAATGTCAATGCGCAATTTCCCCGGAATTGACGCAGCTTCATACCAGGTTTCCGCACTGCTCGTGCCATCCGGTTTATACGTGGTGCTCTTTTGTGTGAAGGTAAGGGTTCGATACCACGTGTCCTGGTAGCGCTCATGCATGGCGCGTAGGAGATCTACTCCGCTTCGGATTTGCTGCGCGTGGGCAAAACTCAAACTGAGGACGGCCGCAACCAGCGAGACTCGTTTCATAGATCGGGTCCTCTCGGCCCAGACTTGGCGCACGCAGGATAGCAAAGAACTGCGACGAGTTGGTCTGCGGTGGATCAACGGCAGTTGTCGGGAAAAAGAAAAAGGGACCTGGCAAGGTCGGATTGCAGGGTGCTTTCTTTGTAGTAGCGGGTGAGAATGCCATTTTTCCAGAGCAGAAGATCAGGATTTTCGCGTGAGAACTCCTCCCAGTCTCTGCTGCCATAACGGACCATCCGCTCGCGAATCAGAAAGAAATAGGCGTGGGTAATGGTCTCGTGGTAAAGCTGCGCCTTTCCGCGCGCAGCGGCATATCGCTTCAGTGCAACCGAGAATCTCTCGAGTGCCTCGAATGGGGCGTACTCCGACAGGTAAGCGAACGCCAGCCGCACATGGTCAACATGATGAAATTCGCCTGCGAGGGTATCGGTTTCAAAATGTCGGATGAACTCTTGATTGGTCATGCCACTCTCAGATGGGTTAACGACTCTCACGGGTCTCAGCCTTTCCCCACTGCGATTGCAAAGGCCGCGGCCGCATAGACGACGAGATTCCCGATCCCATACATCCCATGCAGCAAGTGCAGCAGGATCGCGAACACGAATACGGCCAGCAGCAACCACGCGCCGCGAACCGTTGTCCGCGGGATCAGCAGCAGCACAGACCCGAAGATCTCTCCAATGCCCAGAATCATGCGCACAAAACCCGGCATGTGCGTGCGCGAGAAACTGTAAGCCGCGTCCGGCAATACAAATAGGATCGCCTCAATCAGGATCACAATTCCCAGAGCGTATTTCAGCGCAATCAAACCGCATTTCGCGTTGAGAACCATGACGCCTATTTCTCCCTTTTCTTGCGCTCCGGCTTGCCTTTGATCTCCTTGAGGCGGTGGCTGGCGCTGGAATCCAGGTCAAGTCCGTAAAACTTCTTCAGCTCGCGGATGCGCTGCTGCGACGCGGGGCTGAAGGGTGCCTTGCCGTCAAAGGCGTGCAGCACGATGCCCTCGAGCACGTCTCCGAGGGTCATATCGTGATATTCCGCGAATGCCTTGAGCACTTTCAGAATGCGCTTCTCGATCCGCACTCCGGTTTGCACTCGCTCAATTTCCAGCCTGGAAGGTTCCATTCGTACCAATGTACCACGGTACCAATATATTTGCAAAAACAACCACGCGAGGGCCTGCGAGCCGCTGAGGCTCCGGTCAAATTACTCCCGTCACCTCCGCCCGGCGATTTCCGTTGTCCCTTTGCTCCGCTGCCGTTTCAATAATCTGGGGGATCTTATGAACCGACTGCACTGGCTGGTTGTGGTCGTAGTGGCTCTGGCGTCGGCATCGGCGGGGCAGGAGAAAATCTTCGAATGGGTGAAGGCCAGCGACGAAGCTGCGCAACTCGATCCCATGGACTACCACGCCGGGCGCGTCTATCATCCCGCGGATAGCGGCGGAAATATGCATGTCACCATCCACGCAAGAATGCCGGTCACCGTGGCCATGGCTCCGAATGATCAATGGATGGCGGTGACGCAGCATCCCGAGCAGCCCGCGCATCTGGAACTGATCTGCACCCGCGAACATGTACTTAACACGACGTTCGAATGCCACTTGCTCGACGGACGTCCCATGGTGCTGCTGGTGCGCGACGAACGGGTTCCTGACCGTATTTCGGTGCAGAGCGTGGTGGCGGTGTTCAGCCACGGCGCCAAACGCTTCGTCTCGCCCAACGATCTCAATATCACCTACTACCGTTGGGATTGCGTGCAGAACTGCATCCAGCCGGAGTTTGGATGGTCGGTACTGGTGAAGGAGAAATACCAGCTCTCGACCGCGCCCAAGGTCTACAGCATTCTGACGCCTGACCGCGATGGCCAGCCGGTATGGATTCGCATCAAGGCGCCGGTGCCGATGACCGTAGCACTGGTGCCCTCCGCCATGGCGGACAGGATTTATGATGACCCCTCGACGTTGTCGGCGGCGCTGGAGAGCACAAGCTGCAAGCAGCGGGGGGTGCAGTCGCTGAATTTCAGCTGCAACGTCAACCTGGCCGATGGACGCGAGTCGCTGGTGGTATTGCCGGAAGATCGCGGAAAAGTTCCGCACAAGAAAGCCGAAATTGAGATGCAGGCCAACGAGTGCACTGCGAACTGCGACATGCTGAGGCAACAGAAGTAGAGAGATTCCTGGACTCCGGCAGTGCCCGCATCGCTCCGCACGGGCGGCGCTGCGCATCACACTTCACGAGCAGCAAGGGCGCTCGCCATCACGCCTTTGCGGAGTACTGCCCGCCGTGCAGATAGGCGTAATTCCCGATATGTCCCGCGCGCGCGGCCGCCACTCCGGTTTCCACCGGAGCGTTCGGTTCTTTTCTGGTCTTGATGCACTCGAAAAAATTCTCCATGTGGGTGATGGTGCCATCGCGGAAGTTGCGTTCGGTGAGGACCGGGTTCTGGTCCTTGCCGGCGCCTTCGCGATGAAGGGTGAAGCCGCTGCGGTCAATTTTGAGGGTGGCTTCGGTGCCGCGGAATTCCAGCCCTCCATCGTCGATGGAGGAATTCATCATGCCCTCGTAGACAACGTCGAAGCCCGGGTAGCGGAACGCCGCCTGGATGGTATCGGGACAATCCCACTCTTGGAAGACATATTTATCGGCGAGCATCTGCGCGTGCCGCGGCTGGTCGACCTTCATCGCCCAATGCACGACGTCGATCCAGTGAGTGAACAAGTCAGTCATGGCGCCTCCGCCAAAATTCCAGAACCAGCGCCAATGACTGAACTTTTCATCGGTGAACGCCTGCTCCGGGGCCGATCCCAGCCATGCCTTCCAATCGAGTCCCTGTGGATCGACCGGCTTCATGGGCCAGTTCGTGTGATAGTTCTGCCACCAGTAAGTCCGCACCTGCACAACGCGTCCCAGACTTCCTGCTTGAATCAGGTCGACAGCATCGCGAAAATGGGCCCAGCTGCGCTGTTGCATGCCACACTGCAGAATCTGCTTGCTCGACCTTACCGCCCTGGTCAGCGCCGCTCCTTCTTCCAGCGTGTGGGTGACCGGTTTTTCCAGATAGACGTCCTTGCCTGCCGCCAGCGCGTCTGACGCCATGCGCACATGCCAGTGATCGGGCGATGCAATGATCACCGCATCAATATCTTTGTTGGCCAGAAGCTCGCGATAATCGAGGTGAACGGTGGCCAGTCCGCCCGAGCGTTCCTTGAACATATCGCGATGCGGCGCGTACACGTCGCTGACCGCCACGATCTCGCAAGGGGCAGCCTTGTCGGCGGAGTTCATGAGCCCTTTCATCCGCTCTCCGGCGCCGATGAGCCCGAGCCGAATTTTTTCATTCGCGCCAAATACGCGCGTGGCAGCGAGCGCCGTCATTCCCGTTGTAATGATGAAGCTGCGACGATTGATCATGTGGCCTCCACTCAGCAAGAGCCGATCATGGTATCAAGTTTCGGCGGTTCGCCAATGCGGATCGTTGCAGCGCGTGGCAAACGGTTGGCGAGACAGTGCCGACTTATGCCAGTGTATTTTTTTTTGGACTTGATCTCTCAAAGTATTGGGAACATGGATGTTATGACTTAGGTATCCCCTTCTCGGCTCGCAAAGTCTTAGAATGAAAGCAGTTAGAGGTAAAGTATTCGGGAATAAGCACTTACCCGGGAAGCTTGGAGGTGGGCTGATCCTAGGAGTGCTGTGCATAACTGAGAAGCGGGCTTGCCACGAGTGATTCGTGTGCATTACGGGCTGATTCGGCTGGGTTGTGATGTGCACTGTGCATATTTTCTGCGGTCGTGAGTTCTGGGTAAAGGTTGTTTGTCACAAG
>JBKOUZ010000144.1:0-10321 GCA_046723715.1 Acidobacteriota bacterium
TCTCGGTTGAGACTGTTAAGAGCCTTGGTCCTGAGCGCGCAATTCAGAAAGAACGGAAATGTCGGACGATCATCTGCTCATGGCTCGTGACAACTCCGGCGAATCGCTCACCACTCCGTTCGTGCGGTGCACAATTTGGCCTAGAGATTCGCACTACTCCGAAGCGCGCCGCAAATCGTGTCTGGAAAAGTACCTTTGGTCGAGTACAACTCGGACGTCCGCATATTCGGCAAAGCGACCTTGGTAATCATAAACAAGTCCGCCACATGTTTTATTCTTTTGAGAACAATTAAAGAATATGGAGTTAAAGCCATGCACCTACCCCGTCCGGAAGAGCGCTCCCCAGTCGATTTAGTCATGCGTGTATGGGGCATGGGAGCGGATGGACATGCTTTTTCACAGCATGCTCGCGCTCACAATATCAGCGCCGGAGGTGCATTGCTCTGTGGAATCGAACATGACCTGAACATTGGTGACACGATCGGAGTGAGTGCTGGCGGAAAGAAAGCGAGATGCAAAGTAGTGTGGGCGACGCATACTCGGTTGGGTCCGAAGAGCCAAGTGGGCGTACAACTTGTGAGCAGACTGGAATGCCCTTGGACGGCTTTTCTCCCGATAGTGCATGCGCCCTTGCTGTCGCCTGGGGCTAGAAGGTGGGAACGGCATAAAATCACCATGCTGATAGCTCTGTACGATGAACGGACGTCGGTACCGATTCGCATCACAGCCAACGATATCAGCGGTAGCGGCTGCTATGTGGAAACGCTTTCGCCATTTCCTGTTGGAAAAGGGTTGGGAGCGGAACTGTGGATTGGGCCCGAGAAAATTTTGACACGCGCTTTGGTGCGAACCAGTGATCCCAGAGTTGGCATGGGTATTGAATTTGTCGGTCTAAACACGGAAAGCCAGCAACGACTACAAGCTTATCTCCACGTCAAGGATCCTTTCGGCTGCTCAATCGAGCACAAAGGCCGCAAAGTCACGAAGCGCGCCACCTAGTCCACTCCTGACGGGCGACACCCACTGTAATCGCATACGATAGCACCTTGACAACCGTGGTCATTGAGCTGGAAATATCGGAAATCTCGCTCCCGCCCATGATGTTCAATGAGACCGAATTCGTCAGGAACATTGGCTGCGCGACGATCAGGGTGATCGAAAAGTCTGATTCTTAATGACAACTCCGCGTTGCGAAGATTGAACAACGTGTAGACGGCGTTCCCGGCTTTATCCTGTTAAGCTCACGGCAGAACGCTCAAAATCTAGGCGGAAGTTCGTGCCCCGCAGAGCGTGGCTGATGCAATCTATGGCCGGCGCTCTCTCTCCAGAGTTGACAAAGCCCCTCCTACATAAACCCCGCAAGCGGCGGGTCCTCCTCCTATACTTGCTTCATCTTCGTTTCTAGCAACTTTGCGCATAAGCAGGTCAGTCATTCTCTTTCTGTACGCTTGGCCGGCAACTTATGGCGGATTTTCGAGCTTTCGTTACCCCGCGAGTTGTGATACTGTTTTGCCGCCTCTTCGTCTCGGGGTCCTACGATGCCCAAAGAGCGTCCTCTTGAGACAGTAATTACGACCATAGGGATCGTCGTTCTGCTGTGTGCATCACCCGCGATTGGCGTTGAGTTGGGCAGGTTCATCAGCATTATCTGGCGATGACGCAAGCTTTTCGGGCTGTTTGCATGGCGCTTCTTGCTGTCCCCAAGCAGCAGTAATCGTTCGTATGCCGGTATAATTCCTATCCGCTATAAACTGATACTCGAATGTCGATTGATATAAGAATTCATCCCTAGCTGCGATGAAAAGCCTGACTCGGCTAAAAGTCGCTATTCCAATAGCACCGGCTGATTTCGTCGCTGCGAGATTGTGCGCGTACCATCTCCCGAACCAAATGTGTACTGAAAGTCTTAAAGCCACATCGGAAGGCGTGTTGTCCTTTAGGACACAGATAGCCTAGTCCCTCGGTGACCTACCAGCAATCCGTTCGAGAAAAAATAATGAGATGACTGGTGCAGTCGCCTCGTCGATCGGGCGTATTGGACCAAAGCTCTGCCATTCCCCCGCCGTGCTCAGCGAGCACGTGAAAAGAGAGCTACCCATGAGCTATTTTGGCTCGTCCCAAAGACCAGCGTATTGGCTTTTTTTGCTTTTCTCACTCTTCTCGGCCTCAATTGCCGTATCCGCCCAGATGGCGCTTTCCGTTTCAAGCGTCAGTTTTGGAAGCGTACAGGTCGGCAGCAGTTTCATCATCCCCGTCGCAGTCACCAACACGGGCAAGTCAAGTCTGACTATTTCTCAAGCTGCAGTTTCCGGGAAGGGTTTCGCGTTTGTCGGTCCCACTCTCCCCATTACGTTGTCTCCACAGCAAAGTGCAGGCTTGTCTGTCTCCTTCTCTCCACAAACGAATGGAGCTATCAGTGGCAGTCTGACCGTTTCATATTCTTCTTCCTGGGGTGGTCATAACACAGCCCACTCGAGCAGCACGACGGTTGCACTCTCCGGTACTGGGTACACCGTTACGCCCACGCCTGGTTATTTGAACGCTCCTCCAAGCATGGATCTCGGAACCATTACAGTGGGCAGCAGTCAGACGCAAGCACTGACACTCTCTAATTCGGGCGGCTCAAGCTTGACGATCTCCAGTGCGAGCGTGAGCGGGAGCGGCTTCAAGGTGAGCGGCTTGGCCTTTCCCTACACCCTGCCGGCTGGAGCTAGCGCTAGCCTTTCTGTAACTTTTGCCCCCACCACGTCTGGAACAGATACCGCGACGCTTGCCCTGACATCCAACGCTTCCGATCCGTCGGTTTCCGTGTCTCTTATGGGCAGTGCGACGACCACGAGCGGCACCTTAACCGTCACGCCAGGGTCCATGAGTTTTGGATCGGTCACGATTGGGACAACTCAAACTCAAAGTGGAAGTTTGACTGCAAGCGGGGCAAGCGTAACGTTGTCCTCGGCTAGTTCCAGCAACTCTGCTTTCGCGATTGGCAATCTTACTCTGCCAGTTACGGTGGCGGCCGGGCAGGTGATACCTTTCACTGTCAGCTTCGCTCCCAAGACCAGCGGAAGCGCTTCAGCGACACTTTCGTTCTTCATCAGCACTTCGAGTTCGGCATCAGAGACGGCTAGTGGCTCCGGTAGCACCATCCAGCATACAGTCGACTTGTCGTGGAATGCGAGCACTTCCACCTCCATCGCTGGATACAACGTGTATCGTTCCATCTCGGCTGCCGGGCCCTACTCGAAAATTAATTCTTCGCTGGATCCTTCAATGAGCTACAGCGACAGCACAGTGCAATCGGGCCAAGGCTATTACTACGCAACCACAGCAGTGGATTCTGCCGGAGCCGAGAGTTCGTATTCGAATCAGGTACAGGTCGTCGTTCCGTTTCCATAGACTAGGAAGTGTTCAGAGGATGCCTGACAATGCCACGTACTAGTACCACATCGAAAGGGTGCATCAAAAGCCGAAGAACACAAAGGCCTTAGTGAAGCACTCGCAGCGCACGTTACAAATCAATCCACAGTCTCCTGATGCGGACAAGATTTGTGCAATTTTGAATGAAAAGAATTCGTGAGCGTTATCAAACTATATAATCTTCGGGGCCAACAAAATCTCTCGGATCCTCTCTAAAAGCCGTGAGCGATTTCGTGACACACCAGACCTTCTTGCAGAAATTCGCGCATGACCGATTCGCGTTTTGATGTCATCGTTATCGGCGCTGGCATCGTCGGCCTGGGTGTTGCGCTCGAAATCACGCGCCGCTTTCCGCGCCAGCGCCTTCTCGTTCTGGAAAAAGAAAACGGCATCGCCCGTCATCAGAGCGGACACAATAGCGGCGTCATCCATTCAGGGGTCTACTACAAGCCTGGATCGCTGAAAGCCCGTCTCTGTGTGAAGGGCGCGGCAGCGATGGTTGAATTCTGTCGTGAGCACGGCATTCCCCACAATGTCTGCGGCAAAGTAATTGTCGCGACGAGGATAGAAGAACTCTCCGGGCTTGCCGAACTCAAAAACCGTGGTGAAGCCAATGGACTGAAAGGGCTCCGGGTGATCAGCTCCGAGCAATTGCGTGAAATCGAACCGCATGCTACGGGATTGCGAGCATTGGCTGTCCCTTCTACGGGCACAACCGACTATGCATTAGTGAGCGAGAAATACGCTGAATTGATCACGGCCAACGGCGGCACCGTTCTCAGTTCGGCCGGCGTCCGTGGAATCATGCGAAAAACCAATGAAATTGTGGTCGAAACTCCTCGAGGTGCATTCTCGACGAACTTCCTCATCAACTGCGCCGGCCTCTACAGTGATCGGATCAGCCGCATGGCTGGGGACGACCCGGGCATGATGATCGTCCCTTTCCGTGGCGAGTACTACGACTTGGTACCTGAGCGCGCTCCCCTGGTGCGTAGCTTAATCTATCCCGTGCCTGATCCGCGATACCCATTTCTCGGTGTGCACTTCACCCGGCGCGTGACGGGCAAAGTTGATGCCGGACCAAATGCCGTTCTTGCGCTTGCCCGCGAGGGTTATCGGCATTCCGATATCAATGGCCACGATATCGCTTCGCTTTTTTCGTTCCCCGGATTTTGGCGGATGGCGGGCCAGCATTGGCGCAATGCGCTCAGCGAATGGCATCGCTCAATTTCGAAGGCAGCGTTCGTGCAAGCTTTGCAGCGCCTCCTTCCGGAGATCAATAGCACTGATCTAGTGCCCGGGACTTCTGGGGTCAGGGCTCAAGCCCTCAAACCAAACGGCTCTCTGGCAGATGATTTCCAATTCGTGCCATCTGGCAAAGTACTGCACGTGATAAATGTCCCGTCCCCAGCAGCCACGGCTTCTCTAATGATCGGCAAAGCCATTGTCGATATGGCAGCCGAAAGTTTGGGTTTGTCATAGTCATCTCACGCTTTAGCCGAAAAATTGATTGGGTGTGTGTTTTGATATTTGTTTTCATCTTTCGTGAGGTCGCGTCTGATTCGGAGCAGACGAGGTCGCTTCGGCACTAAAAGTTGGGGTGAATTCCTCGCTCAAGGATGGGCAAGGACGAACTACGCTCGATTACGTGCGTCTGGCAAGCTGCGGTGAGAGTCCGATTATCTAGGAAATAATGAACGGCATCGGGGCGTCGGGGAACGTAGTCAGGCGGGTGGTCGAGGTCCGACAAAACCTAGCCCGAAATCAAAACTCTTTCTCGATGAGTCCAGGCAGGAGACTGCCAAGGGCCAAAAGGGCGGCCATGAATCGAAGGAAGGTTTACTGCGCGCTCAGTCAAGCGGTCATCACGAGGAGTTACTATGCAGCCTTTCGATGATCGTGGTCGACAGTTTTATGATCACGATGTGAGCGCTCGCGTACCATCGTAAAAATCAGCCAGTAATCTCTTCGGAAGCACGCAGCGCAGCGAACTGGCTGAATCAGGAGCACCGGAAGGATATAGCGCTCGACCACTGTGCGTGGGCGTGACCGGAAACCCAGTTCTCTACCACAATCTCGGCAGCGATATACGTTCGTAGCTGCGATTCGGTCTGTTACGAACTGGGCTGCCCTTCCACTGCGACTACTCAACTGTTTAATCAGGGACGCAGTGCGCTGCCCGATAACACTGCGCTCTGCCGCGAGTGTGAGGGTGCCAAGAAGGCGGTTTCCGCATGTGAAGAACAACTGATGCATTCTGCCAGGTGACGACCTGTCCGCCCGTTGACGATTCAGGTGTGTGTCTGCAGCAGCGGACTCCAGCATTAGCGATTCTGTTCTTCCGGCGTTCTCGAACGATGAGCGTGCCGTCCTCCGAACGTCGTCGGGCGACCAACGTGAGCATGATGGGACAGTATCACGCTCCTCTGGAACAATGTCCGGCAGGGTTGGATCGCGCTGAGCTTCTTGTAGCGAGAGTTCGACCATTTTTGCAGACAACTTTGAAACGTCCCCGGCACTTAGGGCAGTAATCTGCCTGAGGAGTTCAGCAATTTGTCGCTGACGATCATCATATTGGTTCTGCTCCGTAGGACTCAAACCTACGTACATAGCAATTTCGAGTGCCTTGTTCTGCTCCCGCGACAACCGCTGAATCTCTCTCCTGACAGGGGTGGCATCGGCGGGTGGAAAGCAAGATTCTGGTACGGCACTCATCGGTATCACTGCGGAAAGAGGCGGTAGCCGAATACTATGCGCGGAAACCGCGTAGAGTCAAGCGTGCACTTGAACCTTGTGTCTACACGTTTTGCCCACGATTCAACAGGGCCACTGCCGAAGTGCACGGCTTGGGCGTGTTCAACTCGATGTGACAATTTAGCTCGCTTGGTCGGGTAAGCGACCGACGGTGCCTTTCAGTCGGTGTAAATTCCAGTTTTGTGGTTACGTTTTGCGTGAAGTTGAAAGGGCCCAGAAGATGAACGATAAGTGCTGCAGAGGCCATACGATGATTCGAAAGATGGATTAGCATTTTCGGCCTTGACTCAGCGCCGAGTTCGTCGGGGATCAATGATCATGTTGTTTGAGCAATTGGTCGAATCCGTCTTGCGTCGTTACCATATAGGTCAATGGCCTAACGATGAACAGGACGGGGTCAGTCGCGACCGTCCACACGAATTTACTAAGACGCAGGAGCACCGCACATCAACCCCAGAAAAGGGCGACGGCCGTGCTGCCAAGAAAGCTGGATGAAATTTGACCAGAGCTGCGTAACGGAAAGGTCTTTTCGCCCCTCTCTGCGCCTGCCAATACCCTCAGTTTGTGACCGCTTTGTTTCTCGGGTGCAAGCGTCTAACAAATGGAGAACCTGCGAATTCCCCATCCCTAAGGAGTACAGATGAAGGACATTTATGAGGTTTTGCAGCAGACGGAGGCGGACATTGCCCAGGTTCGCACGCAAATTAAGAACCTGCAAATCGTCAGCCCTCTATTCTGCAATGAATCAAACTGGAGAGATGCGTATGAATGTTTGCACCACAAATATGAATGTTTGCACCACAAAGAAGATGAGCTAGCCCATGTCCGCCACGAAATCGAGAGCCTACAAATTGTCGCGCCGCTACTTGCGGAGGAAGTGCCTTTCGATGAAGAGAACCCGCCTGCGACCTCAATACAGGGCTCGAGGGCTAGCGTCTCAGAGGCGACTGGAACAGACGGCCTGTATTCTTCGACCGCTAGTCGGGGGCCGAAATTTTGGAGAATTCTGAAGCGGAAAACGTAACGGCGATCCTCTCACTATCAATCGCGCTCAATTTTCAAGTTCTCCCGCTAGGCAAAGCACACAATTCCTATTTCCTTGACAGCGGAGCGTCTCGCTGGCGATTGCGTGTAGGTCGAATTCGAAAAAACGTTTATCCGATCTGAAACGTAAGGAAACAGAACGAAAAAATGGATTGACTGTGTCAATATCCTGACTAACATCGCAACCCGCTCATTGAGAAGCGAAAGGCTTCTCAAACGCTCGTCGACACTTCGGGGGAGGAGTCGACGGGCGTTTGTTACGCAGCACAACAACGTGTGTGCCCTTGACGCTCGGGCGTATATTCCGCTTTCAGGGGACCTGCTATCAATTCGTAGCAGCAGACAGTTGAAAAGGTCTGATGGCGGCGATCGCTCCCCGTTGCAAATAGCTTGCTCCCAAAAGGCTGTTGCAATTGGGACGTCACATACGTTCACGATCGCGGTTTGGCCTAAGGACCATATTCCCCCCTTAAAAGAAGTTGCTCCCCGCAAACCATGGATATAAACCAATTAGCATTCCATGCGAGCAACTCGCGGCTTCTGAGGACAAGAACCAGAATTCACCAACATTGCTGATTTCGTGAAGAGGTGGACTGCTCAGAGTCATTATGAGAGAGAATCGCATGCCGCCCCAATTCGCAGCCGCTGTTCCTCAGGGCGAGTTCACAACCTGCGCTTTCAGACGCTGTAGAGTCCGTAGTGCCGAGTACAATTTTGCTTCTTCCAAGGCAGATAGTGTGTCTGACTCCTCTTCGAAACGTCGCTTAATCGCTGTTTCAGCTTGTTCGAGTGCTGCGCCGAGTTGACCGCTTTCACCTTCGGATACCGCAATGGCGTACAGCATTTGCCAGTCTTGTAGTAAGTCTTGGGTCATTTGGACCTCGCTGAGCGGCTTCACAGGGCCGGCGGTGTCGTGCTCACGCCCGACTCTTGTGCCGCCAAAGTGGCAGGTTGACCGCGCCCTTTCGAATGGAATCCCAAGTAAATTTACACTGAACTGGAACGAAGTCAACCTAACAACGACCAACCTCTCGCATTTCTACTGAGGAGTGATGCAGTAGTCATCACCGTCATGTACCTTCCGAGCCGCGATCGTTTCAATGTGCAGGCCCATTCGGGCCGTGCCTTTCACACTCGGCGGCCACCACATTAGCCCCGAACGCCTCAGCAACGCCAACTCTGGGCATCCGCTGAACACTCCAAGGGCCGCGCAGTTACATTCATTTCGGTAACATCGGGGTTGGTTACGTCTGTGCCTCCAACAGCCGAGCCATTCCAAAGTCGCGGAGCAGAATGCAGACTCTATTCAGCGTTCTGGAGAGCTTACGTTCAGCCTACGAGAAACCGAGGACGGCAAGTTCATGTACCGTTGCCAGACGTGCGGCTGGGAATGCGAACTGATGGCACCCGATCAGGCCACAGCAGCCGATCAAGCAATTGCGTGTAACCAGACCCACAAATGCGGCACTCAGCCATCTCATTTAAGCACGCAAGCACCGAAGGCAAGTTGATCATGCTCTCGCTACTCTACTCGGGGCGCTTCGGGATGCAATGAGGCCAGACGGCCCTCTTGGCACGTCGCAAGTACGCAAGAGGAGGACGCAGACGATGGTCGACCCGTTCGAGTACGCGAAGGAGGAGCACGACAGAATTCACGAAGCAGTGAAGATTTTCGCGGCGGCAATTGGATGCGAAATGAGCGAGGAAGGCGGGATGAAATTCGCACGTATTGTGATGGTCGCTGTCGCTGAGGCGGCATTTGAAGGCGGGGATATCTTCGAAGGAGTTGCACGAAAGCTCATCGTGCTTCGCCCGAAAACATCTCGATAACTCTCCCGTTGAGCCCACATTTCTTTTTGGACATGCTTGCGTTGTGCTGTTGACCGCTCGCATTTTTGAACAGACGGTGTGTTGAGAAATTCAACTCTCACGCTGTTTCGAACGAAGGCGTAGCGATTGCCTGCAACCCAAAAAACTTCAGCCAGAATCTCAGTAGCATTCAAATCTGCAGACTCAGCGTGGCAATGTTGCTTCACGTTGTCTGCAGGCACAGGAGTGGCTGATGCCAAGTGATACCACAAGAACCAGAGGAAGAGCAATGCATCGCAAGAAAAACCTTAAATCACCTCAAGACTCGACATCGAAGCAATCTCGCGTGAAGAGATCGAGACCGCAAACCGAGGTGAAATACCGTGGCGCGAGAATATCCCGCACTCGACTCCGGAACCTACGTCACGATCTTGAGGGCACACGAAAAGCCGTCACTGATCTGCATGAGGATTTCTGGGTTACCTCGGAGCAAGACATTCGCGAAATGCTGCAGAAGACGGAGCAGAAGATCGGCAGAGTGATGGGTGCGCTCGACAAAGCGGCCTGAACTGTTACGAAACCGGGGAGTCCGCGCCTTCTGCGGATCCCCGGAATTCTGAAACACTACGCGAATTGGCTTTGTTCAGAGGGCGCGTGGTGATGCGGAAGGTGGAGCGTTCAGTATATCGAGGATTAGTTCCGGACCACTCGACTCCGAGGCAATAGTGTTTGCGTTTTGGCCTCTAAACGTGTTCTCAGCGCAAAGTCGTATTCAGGCTCGTTTTGAAATTGAGATGGGCAGATGCGAAGTCTTTCGTTACCCGACCACTCCAGAGCGTTGCTTGCCGCAACCGCAAGGCGTCGGCGCTAGGGCTGAGCGAGAGAATAGTCTTCTGGTCCATGGTCCTCAAAGTAAACGGCCCCGCCGAAAGGGCGACGCTTTTCCTTGCCACGTTAGCAGCACTTATCACTGCTAGTTTCAGTCGGCTTTAATGGTATGACCGCTTAACTTGTTTTCCGCTGAAGTAACTTGTCGTTGTCGTCTGGTGTATCGCCACCGTATCTGACGATTGTTATGGGGATACGACCATGAAGTCTGAAAATGGGAAATTGGCGCGAACCATCTGGAGAATCGAATGGGACGGGTAATCTCGCGACTCCTGAATAGGGACTCGGTGTAGGCAACACTTATGTAACATTGACCTCTTTGGCCTTGTTTGTAATCCTGGCCGCACATGCTGCGGAAAATCGAGAAATCTCGCCGACCACGCCCGCCCCGCATCCGTGTGCCCAATCA